>CAZPLO010000013.1:0-37420 GCA_964587725.1 uncultured archaeon | reverse complement strand
TTGCAGCAGCGTTTAGGGTCTTGTGCGTATTCCTTTTCAGGAATGCTGCCCCTATACTTGAATATCTTAATCATAGGTTTCTTTCCCATCATATCCTTTGGAAAGGTTCTGTCTTTAGGAACCTTATATAAATTCCATTCTCTTATAACCCTGTCTATGAGTTCAAATGTTTCTGCAGGTTTGTATTTAGTCATAACAGAAAAACAGGATATGTTCGGATTAACGTTTCTTGCCAAGTGATAAGTAACCATACTGTCTTTACCAAAACTGTTCGCAACTATAACGTTCTCTACTCCATACTCCTCGATGACTTTTCCTAGAAATTCACGCGCTCGAGATGCTTTTCCCAGAGTTTCTGTAAATATATCGTTTGTCATTTTGAATTATGGTTCAGGAAATTTTTTCAGCGATAAGGTGCAGCAGCATGGTATTTCCGTCACGGTCTGCAGATTCTTTTTCAATTATCTCATTTATGTGATATATCTTGAACTTATTTTCGAATAGTCTATACAATTCTTCCGGTGTGAGAAATTTGATTTTATGTCCTGGCCTAAAATTAAGTTCGCAAATGTCCTTTTCGTCTTTTGATGAGTCCATCCTACAGGGGTCATTATAGCCCCGCATAGCTATGCTAAGAACTCCCCCCTTTTTTAATACCCTATGTATCTCTTCGACTACTTTTTCACGTTCTCCAGAATGAAGAAGTAGGTGTAGGAAACGGTTTGAGATTACTGCGTCGAAACTCTCATTTGGGAAATTCAGCCCCATGGCATCCATGTAGCGAAAAGTTACATCCACTCCGTCCTCCTCCGCCCACTTTTTACCTAGTTCGAGCCCTAGTTCTGCGATATCACTTCCAGTGGCTTTAAAACCTTTCTTTGCGAGGTGTATTGCGTCCCTGCCATAGCCACATCCGAGGTCTAAAACACTTTTGTGTTTCCTTGTTTTAAGGAATCTTATGGTTTCTCCGAGGAAAGCGCTAGGTTCTTTCCCCCAGAGGTATCCTTCATTCTGATATCTATTGTTCCAGAAGTCTCTTATCTCCTGTGTTGTGTCTAATTGCACCCCCCTCATCCTGGTTGATAATCTATCTTAATCTATAAAAATAACAAAAATTTCTTTTAATTAAAATTTTTTTCTTAAAAAAATTGTAATTTTTTTAATTTTTTTTCTAATTTTTAAAAAAATCGATAGATTTATATATTAGTCAACTCTATTAACTTATACATAAACAAGAAGTCAAAAAAATAAATTAAAATTATCATTTTGTCAAGTTTTGGGGTGTTGGAAGGATGTTTTGGACGGTGTTGGCGGGGTGTGTTATCTTCACTGATTTCCTGGTGTTCATGTGGATTTTGGGCCGGGATACGACGTCGCTTTCAATGGAGGATTTTATGGTGCAGGAGGTGTTGGAGTATGGCGAAGAGCAACCTCTATAAGATTTTGCCGCAGCTGGTGGGGGAGATATGCTGCGTCACCAAACCCATCAAGAAGAAGAATGCCGGGAAAGTCCGTATCTGGGGGAGTGACTTCCCCGCCACTGCCGACAGCCACGTGAAGAAGGGGCAGTGGGTGCGCGTAGTCGACCACAGCCGCAACGCACTCCACGTCGACCCCATGAACGTGTGGCTCGGGTCATGCTGCTGCTAAGGTTCCCAACCGGATAGCAACTGTTTTTAAGGTATCGTACGTATTCTATGCCACCATGGCAGAACCAAAATACGAGTGCAAGGTGTGCGGATACGTATACGACCCCGGGAAAGGCGACCCACAGCACGGCGTAGAGCCGGGAACGCCGTTCGAGAAAATACCGGATGACTGGAAGTGCCCCGTCTGCGGCGTAGGCAAAGACCAGTTCAAGAAGGTGGAATAAAAATGATTATGGTGGGCGGTGAAATACCGGCGGCGGAAGTGAACGCGTACGCAGACGACGACATCAAAACCATGAAGCTCGCAGACTACCGGGGGAAATGGCTTATCATGCTCTTCTACCCCGCCGACTTCACCTTCGTATGCCCCACCGAACTCGAGGAGGCCGCCGAACACCACAGTGAAATACGGAAACTCGGCGCCGAAATACTGAGCGTGTCCACGGACACCGCATTCGTCCACAAAGCCTGGCACGACAACTCAGAAGCCATCAAAAAAATAAAGTATCCGATGCTGGCGGACCCAGGCGGAAAACTCTGCAGAACATTCGGAACATACGCGGAAGACGAGGGACACAGCCTCCGGGCGACATACATAATAGACCCCGACGGAGTAGTCAAGAGCGTGGACATGCACGACAACAGCATCGGCCGCAGCATCAAAGAAATAATCAGGCGTCTGCAGGCCGCCAAATTCGTCCGCGAACACAAGGGGAAAGTATGTCCAGCCAGCTGGCAGCCCGGAGAAGACGTTATCGAGGAAAGCACGGACATGGTGGGGAAGATATGAACCGCGAACTACTGAAGGGTGTGTATGACGTCGGCGCCAGACACTGGAGCCGCCAATTATTCGACGAAATCATACCCCTCCCCGACGGCACCACATACAACAGCTACGTCGTGAAAGGCAGCGAAAAGACGGCGTTGATAGACGCCGTCGACCCCGTGAAAGAAGACGAACTCCTGAAGAACCTGCGGGAGCTCGGCGTGAAAATAGACTATGTGGTGGCGAACCACGCGGAACAGGACCACAGCGGCGGAATACCCGCCGTGCTCGAAATGTATCCGCAGGCGAAGGTGGTCACCAACCAGAAATGCAAGGACTTCCTCGTCGACCTCCTGCACATACCGGATGAACGATTCAATGTCATAGAAGACGGCGACACCCTCTCACTCGGCGACCGCACACTGGAGTTCATATACGCCGCGTGGGTGCACTGGCCCGAAACCATCCTAACATACCTCCGAGAGGACAGGATACTGTTCACCTGCGACCTCTTCGGCTCGCACCTAGCGCAAAGCGAACTGTATGCGCGGGACGAGTGCAGGGTCCTGGAGTCCGCGAAACGATACTACGCGGAAATCATGATGCCCTTCCGCAACAACATCAAAAACCACCTCCTGAAGCTGGAGAAATACGACGTGAACATTATCGCCCCCAGCCACGGACCCGTATACGACAAACCCGAGGTGATAGTGGACGCATACAAAGAATGGGTGGACGACGAAAGCGAAGACGAAGTAGTCCTCGCCTACGTGTCGATGCACGGCAGCACCCGGGTGATGGCGGACCGGTTCATAGAGCAGCTGATGAGGAAGGGCGTGGGGGTGAAGGTGTTCAACCTCACCACAGCCGACGTAGGGGAGCTGGCGATGGCGTTGGTTGACGCAGCCACAGTGGTCATAGCGTGCCCCACATTCCTGGTGGGCCCGCACCCCAGCGCCGTCTACGCAGCCTACCTGGTGAACGCCCTCCGCCCCAAAACCAAGTACATAGGGGTTATGGGGTCCTACGGGTGGGGTGGCCGCACAGTGGACGTGCTGAAGGAGCAGCTGAAGGCGTTGGACGCCGAAATACTGGAGCCGGTATTGGTGAAGGGCCTCCCCCATGAACAAGACCTCAAGGAAGTGGACGCCCTCGCCGACGCCATACTTTTAAAGCATCAGGACAATACCCTCATACGGAGGACGCATGGGGGAGGCTGATTATTCAATCGTGTTGGGCGGCGAAGCCGGGCAGGGCATACAGACCGTCGAACAGTTTCTGACAAAGGCGCTTAAGCTTTCAGGCTACCACGTTTTCTCGACGAAAGAGTACATGAGCCGGGTCCGCGGCGGAGCCAACACCACCGAAATACGGGTTTCATCCAGGCCGGTGAACTGCCACGTCGACCGGATAGACCTGTTCGTGCCGTTGGACCCGAAGGTGATACCCCGGCAGAAGCACCGTTTCACAGACGACACCGTAATGCTAGGCGACAAAGAATCACTGGGGGAGGATGTGCTGGACGTGCCGTTCAGTGAAATAGCAGGTGAAGTCGGCGACGAAATCTACACCAACATGGTCGCCGTAGGAGTCCTCGCCGGCCTGTTCCAGGTGGACCGTAGGCTGCTGGAAGAAATGATAGAGGAACGGTTCCGGGCAAAATCAGATGAGATAGCGGAAGGAAACAAGAAGGCGGTTAACAGAGGCTGCGACATAGCCGAAAAACTCCTGAAGGAGGGTGAAGTGAAAGTCGGTGTGAAGAGGGCGAAGGCCGCTAAGGACATGCTACTCAAGGGATCTGAGGCGGTGGCGTTGGGCGCCGTAGCAGGCGGATGCAACTTCATAGCCGCGTACCCCATGTCGCCTTCCACGGCCGTATTGAATTTCATGGCAGCGCACCAGCACGACTTCGGAATAGTGGTGGAGCAGGCGGAGGATGAAATAGCCGCGATTAATATGGTAGTGGGCGCATGGTATGCGGGCGCCCGTGCGATGGCCAACACCTCCGGCGGAGGGTTCGCGCTGATGGAGGAGGGAGTAAGCCTCGCAGGCATGCTGGAGTCGCCTGCCGTGATACACGTCGCGCAGCGGCCGGGGCCCGCGACGGGGCTGCCGACGAGGACCGCGCAGGAGGATTTGGAACTCGTATTGTACAGCGGCCACGGAGAGTTCCCGCGCATAATACTCGCGCCTGGGACGCTGGAGCAGGGGTTCAAGCTGGCGCGGAAGGCCTTCAACCTGGCGGACAAGCATCAGGTGCCGGTGTTCCTGCTCACGGACCAATACTACATGGACTCATACTACAACATTCCCGCATTGGATGCGAAGCCGATGGTGGAACGGCATATTGTGGAGACCAGCGAAGGCTACAGGCGATACGACCTCGCGTCGTCGGGTGTTTCCCCCCGCGGCATACCCGGCTACGGGGAAGGCCTTGTTTGCGTGGACAGCGACGAACACGACATGAACGGCCACATAACCGAAGACCTTAGTCTGCGGGTGGAGATGGTGGACAAGAGGCTGAAGAAATTGAACGGGATAATGGAGGACGTGTTGAAGCCGGAGCTGATAGGTCAGAAAGACTACAAAACGTTGGTGGTGTGCTGGGGCACCACCCGCAACGTCGTCGAAGAGGCGTTGAAGGAATTCGACGACGTATCCGCACTGCATTTCACGCAGGTCCACCCCGTACACGACGCCGCAACCGAGTACCTGGACCGGGCGGAGGAGGTCGTTTCCCTGGAGAACAACGCCACAGCACAGTTCGCGAAACAGCTGAAGATGCAGACAGGCTATGAGGTGGTGTACACGATACTGAAATACGACGGCCTCCCATTCAGCGTGGAAGAAGTCGTGGAAAAAATACGTGAGGTGACGGCGCAGTGATGCCCGCGGGACCGCTGATGAAGGAGCACCGGCTGATAGAGAGGATGATTGCGTTGATGGACAACGAGATACGGCGGATTGAGTCGGGCCGGAAGGCGGACGTGAACTTCATCGAAACGGCGATAGACTTCATCCGCATCTACGCCGACCGCTGCCACCACGGCAAGGAAGAGGACATACTGTTCCGCGAGCTGAAGATGAAGGACATAACTGAAGAGCATGAGCGGGTTATGAACGAGCTCATACGGGAGCACGTGTGGGGGCGGGAGACCGTCGGAAAACTTGATGAGGCCAAGAGAAGATACCATGAGGGCGGGGACTCGCTGGATGAAATCGTCGAACTGATGGGCAAGCTCACGGAATTCTACCCGAAACACATAGACAAGGAAGACAACCGCTTCTTCCTGCCGGCGATGGAATACTTCAGCCGCCAAGAACAGGACGCGATGCTGGATGAGATGGCAGAATTCGACCGGGAGATGATACACGACAAATACGGGTGGGTGGTGGAGCGGATGTCATGAAACCGGAAGACTACAACCTGGGGGCGGACGTCGCCTGGTGCCCGGGCTGCGGAAACTACGGCATACTCAACATAGTAAAGGCCGCGCTCGCCGACATGGGCTTGAAGCCCAGGGACACCGTTTTGGTGTCGGGGATAGGGCAGGCCGCGAAGCTCCCGCATTATTTGCGGTGCAACGTGTTCAACGGCCTGCACGGGCGGGCGCTGCCGCCGGCGACGGCGATAAAGGCGGCCAACCCCGAGCTCACCGTCATCGTAACGAGCGGCGACGGGGACATGTACGGGGAAGGCGGCAACCACTTCATACACGCCATACGCAGGAACCCCGACATTACGGCGGTGGTGCACGACAACATGGTCTACGGACTCACCAAAGGCCAGGCGTCTCCCACCAGCCGCGAAGGCTTTAAGACGCCGGTGCAGGTGGACGGCGTCTTCGAGGAGCCGTTCAACCCGCTGGCGGTCGCGATTGCGTTGGACGCGTCGTTCGTGGCCCGCGCATACTGCGCGGACGTGGAGGAGGCGAAGGGCATACTGGAGGAGGCGATAGGGCATAAGGGGTTTTCGCTGGTGGACATGTTCCAGCCGTGCGTCACATTCAACAGACTCAACACCTTCGAATGGTTCAGGGAACACACCTACTACCTGGAAGACCACGACCCGTCGGACCGGATGGCGGCGTTGGAGAAGGCGCTGGAGACGGAGAAGCTGCCGCTCGGCGTATTCTACAAAAGCGACCGTAAGACGTTCGAGGAGGGCGTGGAATCCGGCCCCCTGTACCGGCGTGAAGTCGACGGGAAAAAGCTGAAGAAGCTGGCGGAGTCGAAGAGGAATTGAAACAGTTTAAAGAAAAGTTTAAATAGTTTAAAGAAAACTTCAAATTGTTTGTAAAATGGAGTTGACCGACAAAAAATGCAGGCCCTGTGAGGGCGGGATACCGCCGATGACCGACGATGAGGAAGACGAGTACATCAGGGAGGTGCCCGACTGGAGTCTGGACCGGGAGGGAGTGCACAAGTTACGCCGTGAGTTCAAGTTCAAGGACTTCAAGGAGGCGATGGTGTTCATCAACAAAGTCGCGGATTTGGCGGGGGATGAAGGCCACCACCCCAACATACACGTATACTACAACAAAGCGGAGCTGGTGCTGTACACGCACGCCATAGACGGACTGTTCGAGAACGACTTCATAATGGCGGCGAAAATAGACAAACTACTAGCGTAAAGTATTTATACTATCGATACCTAATACGTTTTACGGTGGTGTAGATGACGTATGTAACGGTGTCGCCGAAATACCAGATGGTTATACCAAAGGAAGTGCGTGAGCACATGAACATCAAGCCAGGAGAAAAGCTTTCTGTCGTTGAGAGAGACGGGATTATACATTTGGTCCCGATTAGAGATGTAAAGTCCATGAAAGGATTCCTGAAGGAGACTGCCACCGAAGACCTGAGGGAAGAAGGTGAACGTTTTAGTTGACAGCTACGGCTGGATAGAATACTATTCCGGTGGTAGTCGCGCGAAAGAGTACGCGGTCTACATAGAGAAGGCCAACAGGAAAGAGTACTACACACCCTCCATAATCCTCTACGAAGTCTACAAGAAAATCAAGTCAACCGCCGGCAAGGACAAGGCAGTGGAGGCGCACGCCTACATAACCCACTACACCACTGTTGTTCCATTTGATGAGAGACTCGCCATGGACGCCGCCGACACCAGCATTGAAGAAGGGTTAGGGATGGCGGACGCCATAATACTTGCCGCCGCAAGACAACACAAAGCCTTTCTGGTCACCGGCGACAAACACTTTAAAGGCAAAAAGGACGTGAAATACCTGGGTTAGTCGCACTTCTTCGCTGACCGGGTGATTATGCACTTGTAGTAGGGCCAGTGCCAGACTATGTGGAATACGCTGATTACGGCCATGGCTATGCCCGCTTCCACGTGCCAGTGCAGGAGGTCAGGGAACGGCAGGTAGAATCCGTAGTTGATGCGCAGTATCAGCAGCACACCCGTTGCCGCGGCAGCCAGGAACGTCACCGTCAGCATCAGATTCCATATCATGCGGTGGGTGGCCACGGCGATGACTTTACGCCTGCTCAGGAGGAAGGATGCCGTATAAAGTATCAGCAGCACGGCTGAAATCGGCAGGAGGTTGTATTGTTTCACGTACTGTGGAGTCTGCCCTGCGGCGTCGGAAGCCAATAGAAGCAGTACGACGTATCTCATGTCACATCCTATGTTTGCTCAAATATCTGGCGGCCTTGATTAACGCGATGCAGCCCTGGCCTCCGGCGATGACGTACTGGTACTCGTGCACGTCGGTGCAGTCCCCGGCAGCGAACACGCCGTCGACGCTGGTGTTGGCGCGGCAGTCCACCTTGATGTGGCCTTCATCATCCAATTCAACCAAATCCTTGAACGGCTCCGTGTTCGGAACCCGCCCGATTTCTATGATGACGCCCTCAACCTTCAGTGTCTTCTCTTCCCCGTCCTCATTGAATCTGATTCCGGATACGAAGTCGTCGCCCACAATCTCCTCCACTTCGACGTTGAAGTGGGGTGTGACTTTCGGGTTCTCATCCACCCTCTCCTGCAGGTACTCATGCGCCCTGAACTGTTTTTCGTTGGTGAACACGTGTATTTCGGAGGCGATGTCTTTCATGAAGTCCACGGCCTCTAACGCCGCGTCCCCGCCCCCTATTATCGCAACCTTCTTGTCCGCGAACAACGGCCCGTCGCAGATGCTGCAGTACGTCACGCCCTTGTTCATGAACTCCTCCTCCCCGGGGACCTTGAGTTTCCGCGGGTGGGAGCCGGTGGCTATGATTAATGTGCGCGTCCTGTAACTGTTTTTGTCGGTTTTCACCGTGAAGACCCCGTCCTCATGTTCGACGCCTTCGACGGTTTCCTCCATGACTTCGACGTCGTTGAACTCCATCTGCTCCTGCATCATGTCCTGAAAGTCGACGCCTGTGGTTTCCACCACGCCCGGGTAGTTCAGTATCTCGCCGCTCACGCTGAACTGACCCCCGAAGTCGGATGCTACGATGACGTAGTCCATCCGCTTCCGGGACGCGTATATGGCCGCCGTCAGCCCGGCCATCCCCGCCCCTATTATGACGGTGTCGTGGATTTCAGGCATCTCAGCTGGATACAGCGGACTCTATCTCATCGGGGTCGAACCCCACGATGACTTTTTCGCCCACCACAATCTGGGGGACGCCCATCTGGCCGCTCCGCTCAATCATCTCCTTCGCGGCGCCGCGGTCGCTGGAAACGTCTATTTCGTCGTATTCTACGCCTTTTTCCTTCAGAAACTCCTTCGTCTTCCTGCACCACGGGCACGTCGGCGTGGTGTACACTTTAATGTCGGCCATGATTTTTCACCTGTTCTGTCTTACAACTCCCGCCTATTAAATAACACGTGGTTACTTAATGACAGTGGGTACCTTATCGTTGCCACCCTTTATAAGTGCGTTAAAACAGGTCGTCTTTTTTCTTGGTGAGGAGGTCGTAGTGGCTGCGCTCCTCGTCCGCGAGTATGTTGAATACGGAGGCTACGTCCGGGTAGAACTCCTGCTCCGCCAGGGACTCGTACAGGCCGATGGATTTTTCCTCCACGCCGATGGCGTAGTCGAGGGCGGCCTCAGCCTCGCCCTCTTTTATCTCCTTGAACCTGAACTCAGTGAACACGCCGCTCTCCATGTAGTCGCCCTTGTACCTGCTGATGAACTCCGTGTACTCCTCGAACAGCTCCTGTTCGTACAGTTGTTCGATGGTCCTGTAGTGGCGGGCCTCCTCGTTCGACAAGTACTTGAATATGTGGGAGCCGTCTTCCGTCACGGCTTCCTCAGCCAGTTTATTGTAGAGGTCGTATCCTTCCACCTCCAGTTTCATCGCGTCCTCCAGGGCCTTAGACACCCCCTCCTTCCTGGCGATCATCTCTCGAATATGGGTTCCTCCACCGACCCGTTCTGGCTGTAGCCGCGCGTCTCCCAGAACCCCCTGAAAGACGGGTCGTCCGACAGCTGGATGCGCGTCACCCATTTAATCCACTTGTACCCCCACTTGTCTTCGGCCACCAGCTGGAAGGGGAAGCCGCGTTCCGGCGGCAGCGTCACGTTGTTCATGCCGTACGCCAGCAGCAGGTCGTTGTCCAGCACGTAGTCAAGGGGGAGGGAGGTGGTGTATCCGTCGTAGGCGTGGAATATTATGGTGTTCGCTTCCGCCTGCACCCCCGCCTGGTCTATGAGGTCCTCAACCAGCACGCCCTCCCACAGTACCGTCACATCCCACCCCTCCACGCAGTACAGCGTCACCACCTTGCTGTACCGCTGCCGGTCCAACACTTCATCGTATGTGAGGGTGAGGGTCCTGTCCACCAGCCCGTCCACGGTGAGTGTGTACTGGCTTGCGGTGACGTACTGTGGTCCGCTGATGCTGTTCTCGCGGAAGTCGTTCACAGACGAAAGGCGTTCCCCGCGGTATTCGCGTACTTCCACGCCGTCCAGTTCGACCACGTCCCGTTGGACGCACCCCGCCAGCAGCAGTGCCGCCAGCAGTATCAGTTTCTTCATGTATTTCACATGGTGACGGTCCTGAAGTCCCGGAACTCCCCCGTCTCGGTGATGAACTCCTGCTCCGCCTCCAGTATGCTCCTGTGTTTTTCCTCCTCTTTCACCAGCTTCTCGAAGAACACCTTCACTCCGTGGTCGTCGGCCATCCCGCTCATCTTCTTGTACAGGTCGATGCTGTTTTCTTCGGCGCGGACGGCGATGTTCAACGCGTCCAGGGCGTCGGATTTCTCGTTGATGCTGCCGCCCGGCACCTTCTCCTCGAAAATTCCGGAGGGCTCCTTCTTCTTTTTCTCGTATTCGCAGAACTCGGTTTCGAAGTTTTCACCGTATATTTCCGCAACTTTGTCGTAGTGGACTTTCTCCTCGTCGGCGAGGTGTTTGAACAGCTTCTGCCCGGCCTCGTTGTCGGTGTGCTGTGAGCAGCCGATGTAAAACCAGTAGCCTTCTATCTCCAAATCCAGTGCCTTGTTGAATGCGTCGCACATGCCGTCTGCTTCCATATATTTCACCTATTTTTTGTCGACGTGCTTCTTCACCGCGGTCTGCCCTTTCCGGCACACCACGCATACTTTGTGGGGGCTGTCGGTGGGTTTCCCGCAGCGGCTGCACGTCCACTTCTTCGTCAGCATAAAAATCGCCTCACACCAAACATATGAGGTGTAGGTTAAAAACACCAGCTACCCTGAAGGTAACCCCTGCCTTATTTAAGTTACGGATAATATTCTGTGATAAGATGGAGTACTCGACTCTGACGTTTTTCACGGTGTTTGTGCTGTTCTCAGGCTGCCTCGGCGGCGGAACGACGACTTCAACGACTCTGCGGGCTCAACCTCCGATGACGGAGACAACCACCACGTCGGTTTCTCCGGGACAGGCTACCGCCACAACCTCCCGGGACCCCGTGACCTTGGATACCGTGCAGGAGACTGTAACCACCCTGCCGTCAGGCACCTTCATAGCTAATACAGCTGATGTTCCGCCGGGTTCGAGCGTCGACTTCACATACGGCGGGGAGCCGGCGATACTGGTGAACATAGGCGGAACCTACAAGGCATACGTCAACTTGTGCACGCACCGGCAGTGCGAAAACAGTTTCGCCGGCGGCGTTCTCGAGTGCCCGTGCCACGGCAGCGCATTCGACCCGCTGACCGGCGAAGCCACCAAGGGGCCGGCCAACGCCCCGTTGACCGTGATAGAGTTGAACGTGGCCGGCGGCGGAGTATACGCCCTCTGAACATGGTTTCACTGGTCGCTGCGTTGGGGGCGTTCACGTACGGCCTGAGCACGTCGACGACACTGTGTTTCGCGTCGTGCCTGCCCGTGTACCTGCCCATACTCGTCGGATACGGGGACAGCGTCCGCAAAGGATTCCGGCTGTCCCTGGGTTTCGCAGTCGGCAGGTTCATCGGCTACTTCATACTAGGGGTAGCGGCTGCGTTGATGGGTGCCGCGTTCATAGACTTCTTCCAATACACGTTCCCCGGCATCTCGGCCACTGTGTTGCTGGCGTTCGGGTTGCTGACTGTACTGTACGGCGTGCTGATGCTGTCTAAGTCTGGGTTCACCTTCCTCGGCCGCGGCAGGTGCAAGATGTATGTTGACCGGGTTGGAGGCTACGGCAGCCCCCTGCTGGGCGCCGGCCTCCTCGGCTTCGTTTCAACGATTACTCCGTGTGTGCCGGTGTTCACGTTCCTGCTGCTGCCGTTCGCCATGGGGAAAGTATTGGAGACCGCGGTGATAACGGTGTTCTTCGGGTTGGGTGCGAACGTCGTCTTCATCCTGTTGGGTGTGGCGGCCGCGTTTGGCGTCGAGAACATAAGCGAACGGTTTGAGGTGGTGAAGAGGAAACTGGAGGTGTTCAGCGGGTTTGCGTTGATTGTGTTCGGACTGTTCTATGTGCTGTGGTCGCTGGGGCCGTCGCTTGGATGGGGCAACCAATACTATGCTCTCCCGTCCGTGTATGACTTCATCGCCTTCCTGAAGCATTTACTCCAGATTTGAATGAAGCTGCCGGATTGCTTCTGCCGGGTCCTCCGACTTCACGATGTAGCTGCCGGACACGAACATGTTCGCGCCAGCATCATATGTCTGCCGTATGGTGTCCGGCTTTATGCCGCCGTCGACTTCGACGTCGAGGTCGGACATCATCTCCCGCAACTCCGTGATTTTCGGCAGCACCTCCGGCAGGAACTTCGCGCCGTATGCGCCGGGGTGGACGGTCATCAGCAGTATCTGGTCTACGTCGCCGAGGAAGTCGGACACCGTGTCCAGTCCGGTGCTGGGGTTCAGCACGAACCCTGCGAGTGCTCCTGAGTCCCTCACCGCGTCCATCAGCTCCACGGGGTCGTCCGTGGTTTCTATGGGCGCTAGCACGAGGTCCACTCGGTCCGCGTATTCGCTAACCCATTCGAGGGGGTCGTCGACCATCAGATGGGCTTCCAGGCTGCAGTCGACGTCCGGGGTTTTGAAGTCGAAGTCGAGGCTTCTGTTGTCGACGAACACGCCGTCCATGAAATCCAGCTGCAGTATGTCCGCGTGCTCCGCCACCTTGTTGACGCGTTCGCTGAACTCCTGCTGCGTGGACGCTATTATCGCTGGTATTACGGTGGGCTCCCTCATTTCAGCTCCGCGTACTCTGGGACTATGTCGGCGGTGAACTTCTCCATGCCCTCGTAGGTTTTATAATGTTTCAGCATGTCCCTGATTACAGAGTACGGTATGGTGGCTATGTCCGCCCCCACCAGGGCGGCCTCGCGGACCTGCCGGGTGTTTCTCAATGAAGCAGCCAATACTTCAGTCTCCATGCCGTACTGTTTCAGTATTATCACGCACTGTTCCACCAGGTCTATGCCTGAGACTACGCCGTTGTCCTCCAGGAGTTCGCCGTCTTTTTCCATGCCGAAGGCCTGATAGTAGTCTGTTTTGTCGAAGGTGACGCCGTTGTTTTTCCGGATGAAGTCGTCTATGCGGCCTGCGAACGGGCTGACGAACGCCGCCCCCGCTTTTGCGGCAAGCAATGCCTGCTCTGGCGTGAAGACTAGGGTGCAGTTCACTGGTATCCCGCTGGATGAGAGTTCGCGGATGGCTTTCAGCCCGTCGAAGTGCGTTTCATCCTCTTCCTTGAATGCGGGGTTCACAGGTATTTTGATGTATACGTTGTCGGCGACGGGGTTGAACATTTTGTGCAGGCGCTTCCCCTGTTTTATCATCCCGTCGGCTGCTGTCTCCGTGACTTCGAGGCTGACGGGCGTCCCCCCAGCAACCTCGAGTATCTCGGTTATGTACGTCTTCAAATCCAGTTTCTCCCCGGCCTTAACGCGTTTCTCCACCGCTTTTTTTAGCAGCGACGGGTTGGTGGTGACGCCGTCTGCGACGCCCCACCCGTACGCGTGCCGTATCTCCTCCAGGTCCGCGCTGTCTATGAAAATCTTCATCGTCTACCCCTAATCTAACGCTGCGGCGTAGCCTGCCCCTCGGAGGCTGACGTCGTAGTTTGTTACAACGTAGATGGGAATTTTCCTTAATAACTTAGCCCTGGTGTCGGAGGCGGTGAACTCCTCCAGGAACTCCTTCGAACGGAATATGCCCTTGTTTTTGGGGGCGACGCCGCCTGCTATGTATAAGCCGCCGGTGGCGAGAGTCTCCAATACGTAGTTTTTCGCACAGCGCCCGTAGTATCTTCCGTACAGGCGGAACGCCTCCCCGCAGGTCTCGTCCCTGGTCCTGTAGCGTGATATCAGCGGCACCCGGTCCGCGGACGCGTCGACGAGTTTCGTGTACCCCGTCTCCCTCCGTCTATCCAGGCTCCGAAGGTAGAGGTAGATGGATTCTATGCCCCGTGCACCGACCACCTCCTCGTAGGTTACCCTCTTTATTTTTTTCCTCTTTCTGATGTGGTCTGCGAGCGCCAGCTCGAAGTCGTCCTGCACAGGGAAGTCGGAGTGGCCGCCTTCGCTGGCGGCGGGAACGTAGGCCTTCAGCGGTTCATCGTATGTGAGAGCGGTCTTCCCCAGCCCCGTGCCCGCGCCTACCACCGCCTTGGCCGCCTTCTCCTGCGGCGTCCCCGATTTGACAGCGGCAACGTCTTCTGATTCGAGGAAGTTGATTCCGTATCCGATGGCTTCGAAGTCGTTTATCAGCTTCACCGACTTCAGGCCCGTCTTCTCCTTTATCTCGGCCGCCTCCACGTTCCATTTCACGTTGGTGAGGCTGACCCTGTTCCGTTCCGCGTCGACGGGGCCGGCTGCCGCGATGCAGGCTTTCTTGACTTTGATGCAGTGTTCCTCATTGGAGTATTCGAGTGTCTCACGTATCGCGGGCGCGAGGGAACGCAGTTTCCCGCTCTGGAAGTGCAGTGAAAGCAGGAGGCGGGGGCCTTTCTTGGTGACGCCGGACACGCCGATGTTGGTGTTTGTGCCTCCGACGTCCGCCCCCAGCACGAAGGAGCGGTATGCGCTGGGCCGGAGCTGTTTGACGTGCTGTCTGACCGTGCTGGAGCCAACCCCTTCCATATGTGGGTTATTCGAAGGAGAACTTATTAACTTACGGCGTTTCCCCGTTATTTGCTGTTCTGTATCCTTACTTCGCCGAACGCCCCCACAGTGTTTCTGGCGCCTGATTTCTTCATTTCGAAGCATGTTTCGTTCGCCCTCTCCCGCACCTTGGACCGGAGGCCTATCAAGTCGTCCCGGGTCACGTTTTCAGCGCCTTTCTCCTCCACCAGCCCCTTCATCAGGGGTGTGTCGTCCGGGTACGATGCGACGCCTATGGTGACGGTCCTCCACCACTGCTTGAACGCGTCCTCAGGATTCAACTCGAGGTTCAGGTCATTTATCCTCTGGGCGAGAAGGTCGTTGAGCTCCTTTTCCTCCCGCGTCTGCGGGCCCGTCTCCCTCTTCCCCGCCACCGTCTTCCTAAGCTCCCGCATGGCTTCGACCATCTCCTCCTTGCCTAGGTTGGCTATCACGGGTATTTCGTCGGTGCCGCTCCAGCTGAACGCACGTATCCTGCCGCCGGTTTTCAGCTGCCGCAGCGTCCTCCTCACCAGGGTTCCGACCGCGTCCATGAACGCGCTGCCGACGTCGTTGCTTTCGAATGTTTCGTTGAGGTCGTGGAGTCCGTCGACGTCCGCCCACGCCATGGACAACGGGAGACTTTTTTCCACCGCGTTTCTGGCTAGTTCTATACCGTATTCGGCGAACTGCTCCTTCCGTTCCAGGCCTTTGATGTTGCTGGCTGTGGATAGCATGACGCGGTTGCGGTTGAACGCCAGGTCTTTCGCGACCTCGTTTAGGCGTTCCGTCTGCCACCCGGTTATCTCGTCGCGGGAGTCCACGATTATGAGTCCCTCCGTCTTGGAGTCGGATTTCACCGGCACTATGGCGAACGGCTTCACCTCCCCGAACAGGGACGAAATATCCCCTTCAGTTATGAACTGTCTGCTCAGGTCCTCCCCCCTGTTGTTGAAGACTGTTGTTCCCAGCTCCTGTTTCGTGGTGGCCAGAGTCAGCGCAACCTCCTGCTTGCTCATGTCCCCCCACACCAATGTTCTTCTGCCAGCTTCCCCGGATACGCCCACCCTCGTTATTTCTCCGTCTTCGTTGGGCAGGTATATTCTCGGGTTGCTGAAGCCCAGCGTCTTAAGTGCGTCTGTGCCGGCGGACACCATGCCCACGATGTCGGGGCTGTGGTGCATTCTGTCCATGGAGTCGTGTACTTCCCGGAGTATTTCGTCGCGGCCTTTGATGCGTGCAGTGTAAACAAGGGCGACGTCGTTTCTCTCCCCGTCGGATATGAGGGCCTTCCCGATTTTCACAGCCTCCTCGGGCGGCGTCTCAGCCGCCTTCTCCAGCTCGTCTGAGCTGACTCGTAAATCGACTATCTCCAGGTCCGCGCCCCGTTTCAGGGGGGCTTGACCGCGTTCCTCCAGCAGCTGGAAGTCGTCCCCCAGCCGCAGTTTCTCCGGCTCCAGCATCCTGTCCCTGAGCCGCCGGGGGTCTGCGACAATCTTCCTCGCCATATCCTGTTTAAGACACCGTATCCCAGGTTAATAAGGTCGTTGGCGCGGCGGCTGCATGGTTTCCTTGTGTATAGCTGGTTCTTAAATAACTCCATTACCACATATCAACCATGAGGAAGCTGTGGGTTGTTTTAACGGTTCTGCTGCTGTCCCACACTGTTGGGGCGCAGCAGGTGACGTTGTTTGCGAACTCCGTAGACCTGGGTTTGAACCGGGGCAACATTGACGTGTTGGAGGCTGCGGGCGCGGACGTGGAGGTTGTTGCGCCCGAAGACTTCCGGGACCGCTGGAATGATTCCGTGATTATCATCTTGGGCGGCCACCGCGCCCCCTACACCGGCGAGGTGGTGGACGGAATATTGAATGACGGCGAGAAACGGCATCTGCTGTCCGAGCCGGATTCGAAGCTGATTGCCGTAGTGCCTGACCAATGGGCTGAAGGTCAGAAGGTCATCGTCCTCGCAGGATACAGCAAGGAGCAGACGCACCTGATGTTCCGTCAGAGCGTCGGAGACCTCATCAGAGGTATGATGTTCAACGACTCCGGGGCGCTGGACGAATACACTCTGGAGCACGTGCGGGCTGAGGTCCCGCCACTGCAGCCTTCGCAGCCGTACACTGAAGTGAACGCCGACGAAGCCAACGCCATAATCAACGGGATCGATGATGTCATGGTGGTTGATGTGCGGGCCAGCCCCTATTATGATGCGGGCCACATACCCGGCGCCGTGAACATCCCGTCGAGGGACACCAACGAATACCTGGAGCTTCCGCGCGACAGAACCTACCTCCTCTACTGCGGCGGCAACAGCGAAAGCATCATGGCAGGCGACTTCATGAGCGAAAACGACTTCGAAAGCGTCTACCGTCTGGTCGACGGGTACGTGGCATGGCGCAGGGCAGGATACCCCCGCGAGAGAAGCAGCTGAATCTGTCATGAACCTGCAGGATAGAGTCCGCGCCCTTATGGGTGGGGAGGTCGGCGGACGGGTGAGGGCGAGGATACGGGAGTTCGGGGGGATGATGGGCCGGCCCCGGTGCTCGCTGTTCAATGAACTCTGCTTCTGCATACTTACGGCGAACTATAACGCGGAACGCGCAATAGCCATCCAGAACGAGGTCGGCGACGGGTTCGCGGAACTGTCCGAACCGGAGCTCGCCTCCAGGCTGAAGGAGCTCGGGTACCGGTTTCCGAACGTCCGCGCCAAATACATCGTGTGTGCGCGGGAGCATCCGCTGGAGAAGCTGAAGTTCAATGACGAACGGGAGCTGCGTGACTGGCTGGTGGAGAACGTGAAGGGTCTGGGATTGAAGGAGGCCAGCCACTTTTTGAGGAACATAGGTTTCAAGGACGTCGCAATAATCGACTTCCACATCATAGACGCACTGGTGGAGCATAAAATCATAGCTAAGCCGAAGACGCTGACGAGGAAGAAGTATCTGATGATTGAGGAGAAGTTAAGGGAGATGGCTGGGGAACTCGGCATAACATTAGCGGAACTGGATCTGTACCTGTGGTATCTGGAGACGGGGAAGATACTGAAGTAGTCTCATAGAAGGAGTATGGTGGCGGCGCCCGCCACTATCATGGCCGCTGAAGCGGCTGCCACGAGGTTTCCGAAGCCCCGGTTCCCGATCACGTAAGCGTACACCGCCTTCATAACCGTGTTGGCCATGGCAGCCAACACTATCGCGTTCACCGCCGTCTGCGAGTTTATGTCGCCGGTGGAAGCCATCCTCGCCGTGGACAGTGTTATGGCGTCGACGTCCGCCAGCCCAGACACCAGGCTGACCGCGTAGAGTCCGCCGCTGCCGAAGTATGTTTTTCCGAAGTGCTGCAGCAGCAGGACTATCAGGAAGAACGCCCCGAACTTGAGCGCAGGCTTCAGCGCGAACGGGGTCTTCAAATCCAGGTCGGCCTTGATGTCTTTCTTGCTCCTCCACAGGAGCAGTGCGGCCGCGAGTCCGGCGAGGAACATCACCGCCACCGGAACCGCCACCTCCGCGAGCAGTCCGCGGTCGACCACCGCGACCTCGAACACGATGCGCGGGAACATTACCGTCGAAGCTATCACGGCCGCGAACGCGGCCGGCTTAACCACCGAAGAGTTCCTGCTTGTTTTGGACGCCATGGCGGTGGTCACGGCGGTGGAGGAGCTGAGGCCTCCGAGGAAGCCGGTGAGGCCGAGTCCGCGTTCAACGCCCAGCACCTTAACCAGTATGTATCCTACGTAGCTGATGCCTGAAATCAACACCACCAGCAGCCACAGCTGGTGGGGGTTGACGACGCCCCACGGGTCTATGGTCCTGTCCGGCAGCAGCGGCAGTATGATGAAGGCGATGACCGCGAACTTCAAGGTGTCTATGAACTCGTACTTCTGTATGTCTTTCGCGAACTCGTGCAGGTGCTCCTTCAGGGCCAGCAGTACGGCGGTTATTATGCCCAGCATCACGCTCACGTTCCGGGTGCCCTCATCGTATGCGAGGTATCCGAAGGCGAAAACCAGCAGCTGAGCCACCTCCGTAGTTAACCCGATATCATTTGTTCTGGTGCTGGACAGATAGTATCCTGCGCCGATCAACAGTATTCCGCCTGCCACAATCACTGCGGAGAAGTACGGGTTGTCTTCAGCCACTAAAGCTGCGGTGGTTCCCAATAACGCAATCAATATGAACGTCCGAACACCCGCCACCTGGCGCTCGTCCTTCCTCTGCAGGCGGCGTTCCCTCTCTATCCCCACCAGCGCCCCCACGCCCAAGGATATGAGGAAGCCGTAGAGTGCGGTGTAGTCCACCGCCCAGTTCGCTTCAACCATCTCCGAGCATCTCCTCTATTTTATCGAGCAGCTGCTCCTCCTTGAACGGCTTGGTTATGTATGCTGCGTGGTTGACGTTCTCCAGCGCCCGCGCCTCCTCTACGTCGTCTATGACTGACACGAATATGACGGGGATGTGCTGGTATTCGGGGTCCTGGGTCAGCTGCATGTAGAACTGGTCGCCGGTGTTGCCTTTCGGCAGTATGATGTCGAGTATGGCCAGGTCCACGGGTTTCTGGCTGATTATCCTCCACGCCTCCTTGGTGTCCCTGACCTGGTAGAGGTTGTATCTGTCGGACAGCATCCTGTGATACAGCCTCTGAAGGTCTTTGTTGTCCTCCACCACAAGTATGTTCTTCTTCATTTCGCCTTCGCTATTGGGAACCTTATCTTAAAAACGCTTCCTTCTCCGGGGCCCCTGGATTCCGCCTCCACCGAGCCGCCGAGCAGCCGCATGTCCTCTGCCACAATATTCAGCCCCAGGCCGGTGCCGGGTACGCTGGCGTCGGCCTTGTAGAAGCGGGTGAACACCTGCTTCAAATCCTGTCTGGTGAGTCCGATGCCCGTGTCTTTAACCGTGACCACGGCGTCTCCGTTGTCTTTTTCAACGGTCACCGTGACCGTGCCGTTGTCCGTGTATTTTATCGCGTTCTCCACCAGGTTCCCGACGGCGTCCTCTATCTTCTTGGGGTCGGAGTATGCGGTCAAGTGCGTTGGCGTCTTCACCTTCAGTTTGAGTTTCTTCTCGTCCGCCAGCAGCCTCATATCCACCGTCACCTCTTTCACGGCCTCCACCAAATCGAACTTCTCCCTGTTCACCTTTATCCTGCCGCTTTCCAGGGAGCTGAGCTTCAGTATCTTCGACACCAGGTCACGCATCTCCACGGTGTTCCGCGATATCATGTCCAGGCTCTCCGTTTCGGCTTCGTCGTAGTCCTCCATGTCTTTTTTCAACACGTCGGAGGCCATCTCTATCACGCTCAACGGCGTCTTCAGCTGGTGGGCTAAGTCACGCAGCAATCTGCTCCGCAGGTCCTCCAGCTCGCGGCGTTCGGTCACGTCCCGGACGATGGTGATGAACCATTTCGGCTGACGGTTCGCGTCCTTTATCACGGCGGAGCTGAGTTCGCCGACGAAGGTGGTGTCGTCTCCGCGCACCATCGTGTATTCTATGCGGCGGAGCACGTGGGATGCCTTCATCCGCTCCATGTCCGACTTTATCCTGTTTCTGCCTCCTTTGGCGACCAGCTCGGATATGTTTTTGCCTGCCAGCTCCCCGTACCCGAACATCTTCAGAGCCCTCGGCGACGCATAGGTCAGGTTGCCGTCGATGTCTCCCAGCAATACGGCGTCGGGGGAGGCGTCGACGAGCGACCGGTACATGCCTTCGGACTGCCGCAGGGCGTCCTCCACCCTTTTCTGCTCGGTGATGTCTACGCCAGTCAACAGTATGCCTGAGAAGTTGCCGTGCTCGTATGCCCCGGCCTTTCCGGGAGAGAACAGTATGATGTGTTCGCCGCCGTCTTTGGCCCTCACGGCCACCTCCATGTCGCCGGTGGATTCGCCTGAAACGAGTTTTCTGATTGCGGCGTCCACGTCCTTCTGCTGTTCTTCAGCGATGAAATCCCTCATGTGCTTCCCCGCCACTTCACCGCGTCCGTATCCGAGTTCCGCCAACACGGTCTGGTTCACGTTCCTTATGACGCCGTCGGTGTCCAACACCACGTTGAGGGACGGGCTTTCGTTGTAGAGGAACCTGTATCTCTGCTCGGACTTCCGGAGCTCCTCCTGTATTATGCTCTGTTCGGTGATGTCCCGCATAATCTTCAGCTTCGAGACGCTGCCGTCGGGGTTGTGTACGGGGGTGTCGATGATGTCGTATGTTCTCGCATTCCTCGGCGACGTCCACACGGTCCTGCACGTCTCCCCCTTCAACACCCTGCCGAGGCTGCACCACGGACACGGCTCGTCCAGGCCGCTGAAGTATTCGAAACAATTCCTCCCCTCCACGACGCCGAACTCCTCCTTTATCACGGGGTTCACGTACTCCACCTGATGGTCTGCGCCGACTATGTAGACTCCGTCCTCCATGGACTCCAGGAAGTTCAACAGCTTGTCGCGCTCCCTCTGAACCGCTTCCTCCGCCCGTCTGCGGTCGGTTATGTCCCGCCCCACAGCCTGCACCTCAATAAGCTCCCCCTGTTCGTTGAATACGCCGGCGTCCTTCCACTGCAGCCACCGCACTTCCCCGTCGGCGCGGACGTCCCGGTTCTCAACAACAACCTCCTCCCCGCGTTTAAGCGACTCGTATGTGTTCTTCACAATCTCCCAGTCCTTCTCGGGGATGTGGTCGTAGGTGCTCGTCCCCTCTAACTTATCCAAAGACTTACCGAAGAACCTGCAGTATGCGGGGTTCGCGTAGACTATGGTGCCGTCGGGTTTCTCCCTAGCGATAAGCTCCGTCTGCGTCTGCACCACGCTCCGGTATCGTTCCTCGCTACGCTCCAGCTCCTCCTCCCTGTTCTTGATTTCTCTGAAGAGTATGCTGTACGGCTTCAGCAATCCGGTTTCGATAACGGCTGTGTAGACGAGGTAGAACGC
Organism: uncultured archaeon; assembly: GCA_964587725.1. Classification (GTDB taxonomy): domain Archaea; phylum Altiarchaeota; class Altiarchaeia; order IMC4; family SCGC-AAA252-I15; genus WJMO01. The sequence continues at coordinate 15,577 of CAZPLO010000013.1, read as the reverse complement.
TATTATCTTCAGCACGTGGCCTATGAAGTTGCTGAACCCGTACACGTCCACGTAGAAGGTGAACGCCAGCTCCGACAGCATGGTTGCATAGATGCTGTAGAGTAGGGGGTGGTGTACGCCGGGGTTGAAACGGTTCCGTCTTCTGTGCAGGAGGTACGCCGCCGCACCCAGTAATACTATTATAAAGTATTCGCTGTACACCTTGAACGCGGTCAACCCCACACCCTCGACGTAGGCTGTGGGGAACACGTCCCACACCATGATGGAGGCGAGGAGGAACGCGGTCGCCAATGCGTAGCCTGCGGCGATGTGGTAGGGGTTGAGTTTCCGGCTGAGCAGCAGCGGCGCGGCCAAAAACGTCAGCGCCTGCATGTATCTTGCGGCAAGCCACAGCTGTGTTGCCGTGTTGCTGCCTTCTCCGATAATATCCATTCCCCTGTATGCGAGGGTGTGTATCAAGTCTATGCCTGCGATGAACAGGAAGCCGACGCCCACCAGGAGGAGGTAGTTGTTGTCGAGGAAGCGGCGGCTGTTCCACACGAACATGAACGCCCCCGCGGCTATGACGATGCTGAACAACTCGGCGGTCACGTGGAAGAACAGGAAATTCCTTAAACTGGCGGCGTACAGTCCCAGAAACACCATCATCGCCAGCAAAACCGTCAGGTCTTTGTCGCGGAGGGGCCGGTAGCCACCGTCTTCTGTTTCGGATTCCACGGTGAAACTGTTTGTGCGGATGCGAATAAAAATTGAATACTTACTTCACATTTGAAACCGGTGTGTTTTTATACAGGGACTCACATACCACAACGGAGGATTTGTTGGCAGAACTTAAGCAAAAAAAATCCGAACACGTGGGCGGGTGGCAGCATAGTTTTTCTCACCCAAAATCCGCTCACTACTTCCTATGTAATCTGTTCTCAATAACCGGTTCAACATCAACATCTGCTGGAGGTTTTGTTGAGTAAGCTCACATATGGACTGGTGGGTGGGACGGGGTCCGGTGCAGGCTGCAAGCCAACCACCGTTGGAGATACGCCGGGGACTGAAGCATACTGTTCTGACGCCAAGACTGCTTTTGCACTGGCCTGCACCGAACCCCAAATCCAAGTCAAAAAGTATTTCTACATAAACAAAAAACCGAAGAGAGTTCATCACGTAATCGCCGAGTCGGCGTACAACGTCGACTGGAGGTACTGAATCATGTCACGGTCTATACATCAAATAGACAACACTAAAAAAACAAGAGGTGAAGAAGAAAAAATGAAAAAACTGTTGGCTGGAGTTATGGCCTTGGTGTTCCTTGCGGGAGCAGCTTCCGCGATGAGCAACATAGAGGCTATGGTCCAGAACACAGGAGGAAAGACGAAGTACTCCCAGACCTCAATGGTCCGGGGTATGGACTGGAGCGAAGGGCAGACCTGGCAGGTTACCGGCTACATCGATGAGTGCATCGACAACGACGGTAGCATACTGATAGGGGCTCAGGTCTACAACCCAGCTCCGTGGGTAATGCAGGAAGCCAAGTATGTAACTGGCTCAGGCGACACCCTGATAGAGAAGGAAGTGGCTGTGTGGACGGAAGACACGACACTCTGGGAGAACGCCCAGGACCCGTGGAGGAACCCCAACGGTGCCCCCGGAGAACTGGCTTACCCAACGGAGGCGTGGATTGACACCATGTTCAACACCGCAGCCTTGCACGACGTGGAGAGCGTGTACTTCCTGATGGACACCCCTGACGCGGCGCATGGGCCTGGCCTGATAGGCTCCAACAACCCGAACATTGGTGTGTTCCAGAAGGGCATCTTGACCGACGACCCCTTCATATACGAGGAGTTGGTCGGCATCGGCATCTGCAACGACTGCCCGATACCGGAAGTGCCAGGGTGTGAAGGCCCCTTCTGCGAGTGCCCGAACGGCGAGTGCACGCAGTAAACACAACACGGGGGTCTCACCCCCACATTTTTTTGTCTGCCCCGGCGGGTTCGAGTCCCGCGGCAGGCTCAAATCAAGTTTAAGGCGAAAAATGAAGGTAGAGGAAAAAGAGGTGAAAACGATAAAATGAAAGCAGCAGCTTACCTGACGGTCTTGATGGTGTTGACGGTGCTCTGCGGCGCGGCGGCCGCTGAAGTAACCGTCGACATAAAGGTGGAGACGGACCAGGACGCGAACACGAACGTGGAGACGAACGCCGACGGAAACGTGAACAGCAACAGCGAGGTTGTGGCCGGCGGCAGCATAACAGCCAACAACTACTACCTCACCAGCGACCAGGTGTCCGCCAGCGGAGAAGGAGCGGGAATAGCGTCAGCCGGGTCAGGCTCGAAGATTGTGGCTAACAACTACTTCGGCAGCAACGGAGGCGTGGAAGTCTACTTCAACGACGTCAACTGGGAAGACCTCCCTAACAACACGCTGATTACGACGCACACCCACGAGGAACTCTACAAACTGGAGCCCGACCAGCAGTCGGCGACCGGGGCGATGGACCGCGCCCTCAAGGAGGTGGCGGACTACAGGACTGGGAAATCCAAGAGCATAGGGTACGTGGAATACTCGATACTGGAGTCGCTTGCGGCGTTCACCGGCGCCGAAGTAAGAGACATAACAGGGCCTGAATTCACTAAAGTCTACGGCATCATAGGGGACACCCGCGACGAAGTCAACGTCAACCGCAAGGCAATCAACTCCAACAGCGGCAGAATAGGGGGCAACAGCGAAGCAATAGTCGGCACCCAGGAGTCGCTGGAGAGGACCAACTACGCCGTGGAAGCCATTGACATGACGTTGAAGATGATGGACAAGGACCTGTACTGCGAGAACCTCAGGAACGTGATGAACGAGCACGGCATAGACCGGGTGAAATGCGACTTGAACTCGCGGATGTGCTACAACGGAGACCGGTTCCCGTTCGAAGGCGGCCGCGACTACTGCGTGAAAGTGGACGAGGCCAACCGGCCCGTAGGCTGCTACGCCGACGGCGACTGCGGACACGTCCTTGACGTGTCCGTAGGGGAGAGCGAGGAAGAAGGGTTCATACCCGTTACGGTGAAATTCGACAACCCAGCCGACAAGGAACGGCAGCCGTGGCTCCACATGAAGGTGGTGGACGAAGACGATGAAGTGCAGGGCACATGCGACTTGAGGCTCGGCGACGCAGCGCCCAATACGGTTTCGACGTTCACGGTGGAATGCGACAACGAGGGCATAACCCCCGGCACATACGCCGGCAAGGTGACTGTGGAATCAGCGGGGAAGGAAGTCTACGACGAAGTCGAGGTCACAATCTATCCAGAGGGTGTGTTCGACCGGCAGGGCGTCATAGTCGACGTCGCATACGCTGAACCCGAGGAGGGAGAGGATTTGAACGTCGCCGTGAAGGTGCGGAATACGGGCACCAAAGGGATGAGCTACCCCGTATCCGCGACGCTGACGGGCGAGTCGGGGTTCGAGACGCAGGCCCAGGACGTATACGTGGACGCGGACGAGACGGAGTCCCTGGGGTTCACGTTCCCTGTGGAGGACACGGGAGACTATGTCCTCACGGTGGAGTTGGATGACGTAGACGAAGTCGAGCACGAGATAACCGTGTCGTCCACCATAACCACGGTGCTGGGGAACGCATTAGTCCACATACCATCCGGCGGGTCGGGCATATACCTGCCGCTGGCGGTGCTCCTGTACTTCGCGTTGAAGAACAGGGGCGGCCGGGAGTGGGAGAGCAACCCCACCGGGGTGCCGAGGACGAGGTTTTAAACGGAGGAACGGGTGAACATAAGCTACGCGAGCGAGCCCATGCCGCCGTCGTATGCGGCGGACGTGGGCAGGTGGGCTGCACTGTCCGCGGAGCAGAGGAGCCGCGGCAGAGCCAGGCTTAAGTCGTTCATCAGCTCGGAGGTTGAAAGATACCTCCGCGACAAGAGGATGGGCGGCCTTAAGAAAACAGTTTATGGAGGTTTAGATGGAAGAAGAACATACGGTTGAGAGGGGGGGTAACGTACACTTCCCCCTGACCAAGCAGGTGAACTGGACGCAGGTGAAGGCGCAGACCATTGAATGGTATCTGAGGTGAACGGGGATGAAGAAGCTGGTAATTCAGGATCACACCACAATGTCTGTGGGAGAAGACCGCGACCTCCAGGTGGTCAACGTCTTCGTACTGGGTGAAGAGGCTGGTGCGGATGGAAGAATCGCACGTTAAACACGACGTCTGCCTCGTCTGCGGCACACCCCTCGAACACGGACACGGCAGCTTCTGCGACACATCCAAGGCCGGCGCTTACGCGGTAATCGCCGACCCCGTGGGGGTGGTGTGGTGTTGAATAACGGCTCCAGATATCCTCTGCTGGCTGCGGTCGCGGTATTGGTGGCGGTTGTTGTGTGGATCGCGTGGGACGGATACGACAACCACCCGGTAACTGGGGCGTCAATCGTAGTTTCAACCACTACTTCAACAGCCTACAAAACCCCGGAGTCCACCTCCACGACCGTCGCCGACTTATCCTACCTCATGATCTGCGACTCCGACTTCGACTGCGTTTCGGCCGACGCGGGATGCTGCGGCTGCACATCCGGCGGTGAGGCGACGGCGGTGGCGCGGGCGTACCGTGAGGAGTGGCTGAACATGCTAGCCCCGGAATGTGCTGCCATCATGTGCCCTGCGGTGATGTCCAACCACCCGTCATGCTTCATGCGGCCCGCGTGCGTCGGCGGAGAATGCATTCTGGTGCCGACCACCACATCCACGTCGACGACAACAACCACCCCGGAAATCCGGTGCAGCAGGAACACGGACTGCGGACTGCCCAGCAGGGAGAGGGTCTGCCACCTCGGCGACGTGTACTTGAAGACGGTGACTCCCGTGTGCAGGAACCCCACCACGCCGGACTCATACTGTGTGGAGGACTCCAGCCTCAGTCTAAGCCCCGTGGACGCGTGCAGGGGCGGAGCAACCTACTGCCAGGACGGCGACTGCGTGGTGGTAACGGATTCTTAAATATTAATGAAAAATCATGAATTTACAAGGAAAAATCATTAATTTATGAGAATTTCGTTTTCAGGCCGTATGATTTATAAACTGTGGTTCACATTCTCGTCTGCGGAGGAACACGTGAGGAAAAAGCAGGCTGGAGAAACGCGATTTTGTTTTCTACTCAAACAGCACGGACTCTGCGTGTGTGAGGTATCAGGATGTTAGACGAAAAGTTAGGCACTACAACGTTGACGGAATTGTGCGAGGAACCGAAGGCGCGGCTGGCCCCGTCCGAGACATTGGGTTCGGCCATAGGGAAGATGATAAAACACCGGACGCAGGCGCTGCCAGTGTTCGACGGCAAAAAATACGAGGGCATGCTGTCCGCGAGGGACATAGTCTCATCCAAAAACCAGCCGGACAAGGCCAAGGTGAAGTCGGCTCTCACCCGCACGCCGGTGCTGCCGGAAGACACCAGCGTATTCGACGCACTCCACGACATGTGGAGCAACAGCTTCCGCGCAATACCCGTGGGCGAGAAAGACAACCCCGCACGCCTCCTCACACTCCAGAGGATACTGGACTGGTGCATCCAACAGGACGAGTTCAAGAACATGAAGGCAGGCGACATAGACCCCATGGACTATCCGACAATAGGCGTCCACGAGGAAGTCGACAAGGCGAGAGTGGCTTTGAGGGACAAGGAGCTCACCAAGATGCTGGTGGGGGAGGCGGAAGCCAACCGCCTCATAGGCGAGAAAGACTACGCCGAGAAAATATCCCGGCTCCCCCGGAAGACCACGACGGTGGGGGAGCGCTCCGGCGAAAAAACCAAGCGCCTCGGCGTCGACGCCCAAAACGCGACAGAGCTCCTGGTGGTCCGCGGAAGCAGGGACGACAGCCTCCACAAGATACTGAACGACATGCGATACTACAACACAGTGTACGCGGGAGTCGACGGCACCCTAGTCACATTCAGGGACGTCCTCCGGTTCCTCGAGGGCTTCCGGCCCGCCGCCGACTTGAGCAAGCAGAAGATAGCCATCATCTCCAAGCACGAGTTCGACCCGTTCACGTGGAAGCAGATGGAGAAAAGCCTCAAGTCATTCACAGACTTCTACGACAAGAGAATAGGGCTGGATACGCTGAAGGAATTGAAGGTGACCGTGAAATCCACCAACGACGAAGGCAGGAAAACCCTGTACGAGATGAAGGCGAACATGATAACCGACCTCCGGAACTTCCACGCCGCCAAAAGTGGATGGGACCCCATCGAAGTATTCGACGACATAATATCTGCGTTGAAGAAGCAGGCGAGGCTGAAATGAAATGGACATACCCGGCAAGAAGTTGAGCAACGGGGTTGAAATCCCCGTCTTGGGCTTGGGTACTTGGCAGTTGACAGGCGACGCGTGCGTCAAAATGGTTTCGAAGGCTTTGGAGATGGGGTACCGCCATTTTGACACTGCGGAAATGTACGGGAACGAGGAGGAGATACGCGACGGCATAGAAGGCTTCGACCGGGGGGAACTGTTCATAGCCTCTAAGGTGTGGCAGAGCAACCTCGGCTACGACAAAACGTTGAGGGCGTGCGAAGGCAGCCTGAGGCGGCTGGGCACCGACTACCTCGACCTATACATGATACACTGGCCGGACAGCACCATGGACATGAAAGGCACCTTCAAGGCATTCAAGGAGCTCGTCGACGGCGGCAGAATACGGTATGCGGGGGTCAGCAACTTCACAGTGAAGCACCTGGAACAGAATCTGCCTGCATGCGAGGAACTGGGCCTCGACGTCACATTGAATCAGGTGGAGTTCCACCCCGGCCTCTACCAGCGGAGGCTGCTCGAATACTGTGTGGGTAAAGACGTCGTTGTCGAATCATACAGTCCCCTGGCGAGGGGGGATGTGATGGACAACCCCACATTAAAGGAGATAGGTGAGAAACACGGCAAATCCCCCGCGCAGGTTTCACTGCGGTGGCTGCTGCAGAAGGACACTGTGGTAATCCCCAAGTCCAGTTCGGTGGAGCACGCGTCGGAGGACATGAAAGTGTTCGACTTCGAACTGTCGGAGGATGAAATGGAGAGGATAGACTCGATAGGCGACGGCGGCCGAATCATTGTTCCGCCGTTCGCGGAGTTCGAACGATGAAACTGATAAGCTGCGCCTTCCCCAGCGGAGGCAGGATACCCGAGAGATACACGTGCGACGGAGAAGACGTGAACCCGTCGCTGACCATAGAAGACATACCCGACGGCGCCGTCTCCCTCGCCCTCCACATGGAGGACGTGGACTCCAGGAAGGGCACGTGGACTCACTGGCTGGCGTGGAACATCCCCCTCCACGACACCCTCGTGGACGCGGCGGAGCTGACCTGCACATATGGGAGGAATGGATGAACTGTACCGTGAAATAAGGGCGTGCAGGCGCTGCAGATTGTGGAAGACAGCCCATGAGGCGGTGCCGGGAGAGGGTCCCGTGGACGCGGACGCAATGTTGGTGGGGCAGAACCCCTGTTCGAAGGAGGATGAGACGGGCCGGCCGTTCGTCGGTAGGGCGGGTGAGTACCTGGACTCCGTGTTGGAGGAATACGGCATGGACCGGGGCGAACTTTACATCACGTCGGTGGTGAAGCACAAGACGCCGAATAATAGGAAGCAGAGGAAGGACGAGATAAAAGCGTGCATGCCTTTTCTACGGAGGCAGCTTGAGGAGATAACGCCGAAGCATGTGCTGTTGATGGGTAGGGTGGCGTGGGAGACCTCGCGACTAGACGGCATACGGTATGTTGAAACCTATCACCCGGCTGCTGCTATGAGGTTTCCTGAGATGGAGGAACGGTTCAAAAAGGACGTGAAAGAGTTTGCGGAGGCATACCATGGTTGAGTATCTGGTGGGGGCTTCCGGCTGGAATTACCGCCACTGGATGAAGCGGTTCTACCCGGAGGGGCTGCCTAGGAAGCACTGGTTCGGATACTACAGCGAACGGTTCGACACCGTGGAGGTGAACTACAGCTTCTACCACTGGCCCAGGGAGAAGACCCTCCGCAACTGGGAGTGGGTGGCGCCCAAGGGCTTCAAGTACACGATAAAGGCGCCGCGGACCATAACCCACGTGAAGAAATTGCACGACGTCGGCGTGAAGGTGAAGGGCCTGTACGAACTCACCAGCCTGCTCGGCAGGAAAAAGGGCTGTCATTTGTTCCAGCTGCCGCCGTCTTTCAAAAGAACTGAAGAGAACATGAGCCGGCTTAAAGACTTTCTGCATTCTTTGGACGGCCGCCGAGACAACGCGGTCGAATTCCGACACCACAGCTGGTGGGATGACGAAGTATACCGGCTGCTGGAGGACCATAAAACCGCTTTCGTGACCGTGTCCGGTCTCGGCATGCCCGAGGAAACCGTAGTCACACACCGGGTGGGGTACTTCCGGTTCCACGGCGGAAGCTATAATAAAAGCTACTCCGATAAGGAACTCAAACAGTACGGCAAGAAAATAAGGGATGCGGGATGCGACCGCGTGTACGCGTACTTCAACAACGACGCCAACGCCTACGCGGTGGAGAACGCGAGAACATTGGAGGGGATGCTAGAGTGAGCGACAAACTCAAAGACTACGAGGAGAAACGGGATTTCCGGAAGACGCCGGAGCCGTCCGGCGGAACAGACAAGGGGGGCGTTTTTGTGATTCAGAAGCACGACGCCAGCCACCTGCATTATGACTTCCGGTTGGCGGTGGACGGCGTGCTGAAGTCGTGGGCGATTCCTAAGGGTCCGTCCACCGACCCCGGCGTGAAAAGACTTGCGATAATGACGGAAGACCACCCCCTCGACTACGCCGGATTCGAGGGCACTATCCCTGAGGGCGAGTACGGCGCGGGGACGGTGATGGTGTGGGACACCGGCGAATATAAAAACCTCAACGAAGAGAGCGTTTCGAAAGGTTTGGAGAACGGCCACATCAAGGTGTGGCTGGACGGGAGGAAACTGAAGGGAGGGTACGCGTTGACCCTCACCCGGCCCAAACAGCGGCACTGGATTATGGTGAAGACGAAAGACGATGAAGCCGACGCGAGGAGGAATCCGGTGAGCACGGAACCGGATTCGGCGCTGACGGGCAGGTCGTTGGATGAGATACGGGAACAGGAGGGTTGAATGCGGTTGAAAGGCGGTGTGGAGGGCTGTGGCGGTCTGGATACTGCTTCTGGCTGCCTTAATAGCCATTATACTGCTCTACAGGATGGTGTACTGAAAGCTTTTAAACCCTCATGTATAACACATTAGTGGAGGACATTTGGCGCAGGACGAAACACCATCTGAGGGCTCTGAAAACACTGGAAAACAGGATTCTGTCTCCACGGGCGTTAAACCCTGGCATATTGCCGTATTCCTGATTGGGTTGGCTGTAATCTACCTTATATGGGCTATGCCAGCGTCTGAAACGCCATTGGAGACCACCACGACTGCATCTGAGCCTCGTGTGGAGCCTACTTCCACTACGTATGGGATGATGGAGGCGACGACCACGACGTTCTTCGGCTTCGATCCGATGAAGTACTGTGAACTGGATTCCGACTGTGTTCTGGCGAAGGGCGACTGCAACGGCTGCACCGCCGGCGGCACCAACACCGCAATAGCGAGGGAATACTTGGACGAGTATAAGAGACGGCTGGAGGAGGAGTGCAGGGGCGTAGTGTGCATGCCGGCGACATCCAACCACATATCATGTTTCTCCAGGGCGGTGTGCAGGGACAACACCTGCGTACTGGAGCCCATAGGCGACACGGTGAGCAACACGACCACGTTGCGGCTGCCCACCACCACGACGCTGCGTGTGACCGGCTACTTCGACCGGTACGCCGACGAAGGATATCACCTGGCCTACATCAACATAAGCTTTTTCGGCAGGAGCTGCGCAAACAATGTCGGGCAGCTGCTGAGTAACGAGCCCGGAATAATTACCAAGAGCTTCAGCCTGTCGCAGGACACCCACTGGGTCATATACGACCCAGAGGTCGTGTCGCTGGAGAGGGTGTTGGAGTTGGCGGGCTCCAGCGGAGGATCGACACTGGTTAACGACACGGAACTATGAGGTGATGAAAAATGTTTAATGTAAAGAAGGAAAGCGGGGAACAGGAGGAATACAGCGAAGATAAGATCAGGAATTCCATCAAGAAGGCGTTGGTCGACGCCGGAGAGTCCGTTGAGGAGAAGAAGGAGCTGATTGAGAAGACCGTCAAGGACGTCACCGAGTCCGCGAAGAAGACGGGCGAAGTGACCACGAAGGAGATTAAGGAGAAGGTGCTGTCCGCCCTCGACGAAGCGGGTTCGAAGGCGTCTTCGGCGTGGACGCGGTTCGACCAGAGGTACAAGCAGTGAATGCGTTGATGTTGAGTGCGGACCAGTTCGAGGACACGGAACTGCTGTGTCCACTGTACCGTCTGCTCGAGGAAGGCGTGGAAGTGGATGTCGCCTCAACAGAGAAAGGCACCATAACCGGGAAGCACGGGTACTCGACTGAAGTGCATCTCGCGTTCGAGGACGTGAAGCCGGAGAAATACGATGTGCTGGTGCTGCCGGGCGGCAAAGGCCCGGAGACCGTAAGGCAGAACCAGGCGGCAGTCAAGACGGTGAAGTATTTCATGGAAAACGACAAGCCGGTGGCGAGCATCTGCCACGGCGTCCAAACCATGATTTCAGCGGGCGTCGTGGAAGGCAGGAAGGGCACGGCGTGGCGCGGCATACAGGATGATTTGCGCGCAGCCGGCGCCAAGGTATTAGACGAGGAGGTCGTGGTGGACGGCAACTGGTTATCGTCCAGGCAGCCCAGCGACCTCCCCGCATTCAACAGGGAATTGATTAAAAAGATAAAGAAGGTGAAGTGAACATGGATGACGTGAAACAGGAGCTTGTGGAGGTGATGAACACTGCATTGGAGCTGGAGCACAGGGCGCGGATACAGTACCTCGCCCACGCGGAGAAGATTGCGGGCTTGAAGTCCGAACCCGTCATAGCCCGAATCAAGGAGATAGCCGGGGACGAGAAAGAGCACGAGGACATGTTCCGAGAGATGATCGGGGCGTACCTGGGTGGGGTGCCGGTGATGACGATGAAGGAGGCTCACGACGCCGACGGCGTGGAAGGAATACTCAACCTTAACCTGAAGGACGAGAAGGACGCCATCGACTTCTACAAGCAAATCTACAAGAAGGCGGCGGACAACAAGGACAAACTCCAGTACGAGTTCGAATCCCTGGAGCATATGCTACGGCACATCATCATAGACGAGCAGGAGCACGTTTCGGAGCTGAGCCAGTTATTGGGCAAGTAAGGGGTGAGTGAGATGACGAAATGCGATGAGGATTTGTTCTGCGGAGTCAACTCCGCAGGCGACAAGAAACCGGATGACATGGACGACTTGGAGAAGAAGCACACTCCCGTGATAGGGGTGTCCGGGACGCCGGAGGCGGGCGAAGAATTCGAGGTGACGGTGAAGGTGGGGGAGTACATGGAACACCCCAACGACCACAACCACTTCATACAGTTCATAGAACTCTACAGCGGACACACCTTCCTCGGCCGCGTGGATTTCGCGTCGGTTAGGACGGCGCCGAAGGCGGTTTTTCGTGTGACGCTCGACCATCTGCACCCGCTGCGGGCTGTTGAACACTGCAACATGCACGGCACATGGGAGGCGGTGAAAGAAATAGGTGAGTGAGATGGCGGAGACGATTACGGCGGAAGAGCTGAAGAAGAAGATGGATGAAGGGGACGGCTTCAAGGTCGTGAACGTTTTAAGTGAGGAGCAGTTCCGGCAGGTCCACATCCCCGGCTCCATAAGCGTGCCCGGCGGAGAAGGCTTCGAGGAACGCGCCAGGGAGCAGCTGCCGGACAAGGGCCAGGAGGTAGTAGTGTATTGCGCTAGCTTCCACTGTCAGGCGTCCCCCACGGCCGCCAAGAAACTGGGGGGTATGGGGTATACCAACGTGGTAGACTTCGAAGGCGGCATGAAGGCCTGGCAGGAGGCCGGGTATGATGTAGAAAATGCATAGGCGGTGAAAGCATGGCTAAGGTACGTTTGAACAGGGAAGGATGCATCGGATGCGGTGCGTGCGCGAGCCTATGCCCCGAGTACTGGCAGATGGCGGACGACGGCAAGACGACGCTGAAAAACTCGAAAAAAGCGGAAGACGGACTCTACGAGATAGAGTTGAAGGACGACGGCCTGGGATGCAACCCCGACGCTATGGGGGCGTGCCCGGTGAACGTGATACACATCGTCAAAGAAGGTGAAGAGTGATGGCCGGGGCATTCGAGGAAAAAATGAAGGAGATGAGTGATCTCTCAGACGAGGAGATGAAGAAGCAGATAGATGAGATCAAGAAGGTCTGCAAAGACTACTGCGGCGAATGCCCCACCTACATGGGAACAGGGGAGACCGAGCTGGGGTTCTGCGCCACCGGCAAAAGCGACATCATTAAAAAGGAGAAGGGCTGCATGTGCGCCGGCTGCCCCATAACCGAGAAACTGTCGCTGCGGTGGGAGTACTACTGCACCCGCGGAACAGGCCAGGAACAGGCGGAAAAAGAAAGCTGACTACCGTATCCTGGACCTCTTCAGCAGGTTCGCGTTCGACACCACCGTGATGGACGATGTTGCCATCGCTATCTCCGCAATAACGGGGTGGGCCAGACCCAGTATCGCCGCAGGCAAAGCCACGACGTTGTAGAAGAACGCCCAGAACAAATTCTGCCTTATCTTGTTGAAGGTGGCCCTGGAGAGTTTCACCGCCGTAACAACAGAACCCAGGTCCCCCCTCACCAATGTCACGTCCGCGGCCTCGATTGCTATGTCCGTTCCCGTCCCGATGGCTATTCCTACGTCCGCCTGCGTCAATGCGGGGGCGTCGTTTATGCCGTCCCCCACCATAGCCACCGAACCCTCCTGCTGGAGGCGTTTTATCTCGTCCACTTTACCGTCCGGCATCACCTCCGCCAGCACCCTCGTTATGCCGACTTTCTCGGCGATGGCTTCCGCAGTCCTCTGGTTGTCGCCAGTTATCATCGCTGTTTCCAGCCCCATATCCCTCAGCCTCTTCAATGCCTCCATGGAGTCTTCCTTGAGGGTGTCGGCTATGCCTATCACGCCCACCACTGTGCCTGCGTGGGCAACTAACACGGCGGTCTTAGCCTCATACTCGAGTCCGCGGAGCCGCTCCTCCAACGTCAATTCCACTCCTGCCTCCTCCATGAGCCTGCGGCTGCCCACGTAGGCTGTTTCGCCGTCGACAGAGGCCGTCACGCCCTGGCCGGTGACGGCCTTGAAATCGGACGCTTCCTTAACATCAACGTCCCGTTCTTTGGCGGCGTTCACCACCGCCTGCCCCAGGGGGTGTTCGGAGCCTGATTCCACCGAGGCTGCGAGAGACAGCACGTCCTCTTCATTGGAGCCTTCGGCTGCGACGACGTCGGTCACCTCCGGCTTCCCCTTGGTTATGGTTCCCGTCTTGTCGAACACTATTGTTTTAACATCCTTCAGAACCTGTATGGCGCTTCCCTGTCGTATGAGGACTCCGTTTTCCGCGCCCATGCCCGTGCCCACCATCAACGCGGTGGGGGTTGCGAGGCCCAAGGCGCACGGGCACGCTATCACGAACACCGCAACCGTCGCGAACACCGCCAGCGTTAGTCTCCCATGGCTCAGGTTCACCCACGGCAGAATCGGCTGCGCATACCCTGCGACCACAGACATCGTGTCCGGTGCGATAATCCACAGCAGGAAGGTGAGCGCCGCTATCGCGACAACTGTGGGCACGAACACGCCCGTTACCTTGTCGGCGAACTCCTGTATCGGCACCTTCGTGCCCTGCGCCTCCTCCACCATCCGTATAACCTGAGACAGGAACGTGTCCTTCCCCACCTTAGTCGCCTCCACCTTCAGCAGGCCGTTTTGGTTGACGGTTGCGCCTATCACCTCGTCACCCTTCTTCTTCGTCACAGGCAGCGATTCGCCGGTGGCCATGCTCTCATCCACGGAGGACTCACCCTCCACGACTGTTCCGTCGGTGGGTATCTTTTCGCCGGGCCGCACGACCATGACGTCCCCCACATTGACCTCCGATAAATGTACTTCGACTTCCTCTCCGTCGCGTAGTATGCGGGCTGTCTTGGCCTCCATCTGCAGCAGCTTCTTAATCGCCTCCGAAGCCCGGCCTTTGGCTCTGGCTTCGATGTACCTGCCGGTCAAATGGAAGCTCATTATCATCGCCGACACGCCCGCGTAGTTGAGTATGGGCGTGAAGAATGTGGCTACGCCCGTCGCATACGAGGACAGCGTGCCCATGGCTATCAACACGTCCATGTTCCCGCTCCCCGCCTTCAGCGAACTCAACGCGGACTTGTATGTCGTCTTGCCCACGTAGAACAGCACCGGCGTCGCCAACACCACCATGCCGAGGTTGAACACGGTCATGCTGGGCCAGGCGACGCCGAAGAACATCTCCGGAATCATCCACACCATGATGGGTATGGTGAACGCCCACGCCAGATACGCCATCTTCTTCGCCTCCTCCAGCCTCCGAAGGTCGCTGTCCTCATCAAGTTCAGCCGACGACTCCTCATCCTCCAGTCCGTAGCCGACACCCTCAACTATCCCCCGGAGGCTGATGAAGTCCACCGTGTCGGGGTCGTAGGTTATGGAGGCTTTTTCGGAGGCGAAGTTGACGTTGGCTTCGCTGACGCCTTCCGTCTTCTCCAATGCCTTCTCCACCACCTTCGCGCAGCTGGCGCAGTGCATGCCGGAAACCTTGACGGCGGTTTTCCTGCCGCCCGATTCTATGTCATAGCCTGCCTCCCGTATCTCACCCACAATATCCTCTTCCCCCACTTCGTCAGGGTTGTAGTCCACGTACGCCTTCTCCGCGGCGAAGTTCACCGTGGCGTCGTCGACGCCGTCCAGTTTCTTCACAGCCTTCTCTATCAGTTTGGCGCAGCTGGCGCAGTGCATACCCCTGATTCTATAGCTTTTCCTCATCGTATAGAGCGTTTGAACAAGACTATTTAAGTTAAAAAAACCGTCTCCCAGACTCCAAACCCGATTCCCTGACCACTATGTAGCCGTCTTCTATGGTGTGCGGCAGGTAGGCGGGCCAGCAGCCTCCGCCCCTGTTTTCGGTGCCGAGGTCGTCTATGAGGAAGTGTCTCCCGCAGTTCCTGCATACTACGTCGCCGCCGGACTGCGCGTACCCCTTGGCTCCGCCGCAGACCTCGCAGGCGTCGAAGGCCGTCCTGACTCTGCCGTCGCCGCCCAAAACAACCAGGTACCTTACCTCTGTGCCGCCGGCGTCGTATGAGTGGACTTTCATTTCTTCGGACACTGTGGAGAGCGGTATCCTGACGACTCCGTCTTCCGCCATGGTTCCCGGGTCGGATACGGTGTTCTGTTCGTCTGCGTCGGATACGACATCCCCTTGCACTGCCGCCTGCTGTCCCTCTCGTTCTCCACTGCCGTTCGTCAACAGTATCGCTGCGGCCCCAATGACCAGAACCGCCAACGGCACCATCATGTTCTTGTCCACTTTCATCTTATTCCTCCTTG
>CAZPLO010000012.1:37829-39137 GCA_964587725.1 uncultured archaeon | reverse complement strand
AGTTTATAAAAAATTCGAAATTATTTGAAAAACATTTTATTTAACCCCCCAGCACATAATATTCAAACTCATACATGGGCTCGTAGATCAGTCCGGTAGATCGCCACCTTGGCAGAACCTCCCGCAAAGCGGGACGTTCACGGAAAATATTCCGCAGCGAAAAAGGTTCCAAACTGGTGGAGGCCTCGGGTTCAAATCCCGACGAGTCCAATTCGTCTCACGTCGAAGCCAACTAATATCGCGTACTCGTCGGGGTAAGCGACCGACAGGGAGTGGGATCCCAACGAGTTTACGTCTTTTTCTACCTGAAAAGCCTATTGTTTTTTATGTCTGTGCCGGATGTGTTGGATGTTAGTATGTACGCCCGCGAGTATGGGTTGGAGCGGAACATCCTAGGAATTAAGGAGGTGGAGGCTGGGTTGGATGTTAATCAGCCGGGGCTGGTCATGCACGGGAGCGAGAAAGACCCTTTGACGATACTCCGGTACGGGCTGGTGCCGCAGAAGACCCTGCAGAACCCCATAGACGGGCAGTGGCAGGTGTGTCTGGGGTTGAGCAGCGACGACGACACCACATTATACAAGAACCTGGCGCGGAAGAACTCGGCGGTGAAGTACGCAGGCTACTTCAGCGGCGCGGGTATAGTGTATGTATTGGACGACGGAGTGAAACTGTTGGACGGGTACCGTGAATACTGGGATGAAGGCGAAGGCTCACGCGGGTATGCGTGGGTGAGCCACCCCATATCAGCCGACATGATAACCGCGTTGATAACCAAGAACCTGTCCCTCGCCGCCGCGGCGGTGTTGGCCGCCGCCCCCGAAAAACACGTGTACACCCCCGACGGCACCTGCTACAGGGTGGAACAATTATAAACCCTGAAAACCTAGATATTCAATCCCACACGGGGCCGTGGGTTAGCTTGGCCATACTTCCAGCTCGGGGCTTCGTCAAGCAAGGAGAACCCATCGTATTCTCCAGCGGTGAAACGGAGAGCTGGTGACTCGAGTTCGAATCTCGACGGCCCCAAACACCTATTTTTTAGTTTTTCTATGTAATCTCTAACGTATGTTTGTGGGTGGAATATATCATAGGTTAATGTGTGCTACGTTGGTTCTACTGTGTGTTTCCTCGGTTGCTTCAGCCGAGTTGTCCTGCGACAGCGGAGACTTCACCACCACCTGCTACTTGAACCACACCTATAATTTCACCGACGGAGAAGTCGTATCAGCCAACAACCTCGTCATAGAGAACGGGAGCATAGTCAACACCACCACGTCGGTGAGCAACCACGGAGCCAGTGTGTGG
>CAZPLO010000012.1:23987-37729 GCA_964587725.1 uncultured archaeon | reverse complement strand
TAAACGCAACGGTTATGGTTATACAGGGGCAGGTGTTGGCAGAGGGACTTGCGGGAAGGGATGGTGGTGCTGCCGCAGGAGGGGGTGGTTCAGGGGGTTCTATATGCTTGATTGCCGGTAATCTGACGGGGGCGGGGAATATCTCCGTTGACGCGGGTCGTGGTGGAAATAGATTTAATCCCCCTTGGGCTGCGACGGGCGGCGGAGGAGGCGGAGGCAGAATCCACATACGGGTGGGAAACATTTCATTTTCAGGGAGGCTGTCAAGCCTCTACGGGGAAGCGAACACCTCCAGAGGTGCTGAATATGGCCAGAACGGCACCGTGGTTGTTGAATTCTCTGACAGCATAAACGTTTCCGGGTCCGAGTTCGCGTCGTCCGTTATGGTGGCGAGGAACAACGTCTACGGTAGACTGGTGTACAGTGACCGAAGCCAGACGGTAAACTCTTCAATAGACTTCCAAGAAGCAATCTCCATCTCCTACAACGAAACCGCAGTGGATTCGGAGAACTACTCCGACTTGAACACATCCGCCATAATATGGATTTACAACGTTACAGGATTGAACGCGCCTGAGATAAAAAAAGATGGGGTCGGGTGCCCAACCTCCATATGCGTGTGGAACGACAACGTGGGGCCGGACTACAGCTTTAATGTCACCGGCTTCACAGGCTACAGTGTGGGAGAGGACACCTCAGTGCGGGGGTTGACGGTGCTCGCCCCACTGAACCAGTTCTACTCCGTCCCCGACATGGACTTTAAAGTAGCCGCCGACGAGACGCTGAGCTACTGTAAACTAACCCTCGACGGCTGGGTCACCAACTACACGATGGTCCGGTTCAACAACACCTGCTTCAACCGCACCGAAGCAGGCTTGGGTGACGGCACCTACACGGTCAATTTCTGGTGCAACGACACGAAAGGTAACGTAGAGGATACTGAGTCGGCGACGTTCGTCGTGGACGTCACCTCCCCCGTCGTGGATTTGGTGCCTCCCACGCCGGCAGACGCATCTTTCAACCCAAGCGGCTCCATAGAGGTGAATGCGACTCTGACGGAGGATAACTTGGAGAATCTGGTGTTCAACTGGAACGGAACCGGCCATACAGTATACGACGACTCCCTTGTGCTGATGTTCAACCTGGATAAGAGGGCTGGGTTGGGGGAAAACGACACTCACGTCACCGATGTTTCGGGATATGGAAACAATGGTACCGTCTACAACAACTCCGCCTGGACGCCGTCGGGAAGATACTCTGGAGGCTACTGGTTTTCATCGGATAACGGCGGCGGCTGGCTTGCCGTTGACGAAAGCCCCTCCATGGACTTCAACAAGTCCCAGGGGACCATCATGATGTGGGTGAACTGCCCCGACACCTCCTTGCCTGATAGACAGAACCTGTTCGAGGACTCCAATGAGGAAATGGAGGCGGCTATGCAGCAGAATACGGGGAAACTATATTTCTACCCCTGGGTGGATGTGGGGTCGTGGTCAAACTATATAATGACTGCCGACCCCATACCCTCCGGTGGATGGACTCATATAGCAATCACCTGGGATTACTCCACGAAGGATGCGAGGATATACGTGAACGGGTCGGAGGCTCCGTTGGGAACGGATAACCTCGCAGCCAACTGGGATCAGCCAGCATCTACCGGCGCCTGGGTGTTCGCTAGGAAATACCATATGACCACGAGGAACTTTAACGGGTCCATGGACGAGGTGCAGGTCTACAATAGGAGTCTTTCCGAGGACGAGATTCTATTCCTCTACAATTCAAACCTCGTTAAACACGACGCCAGCTCATGGACTCTGTGGGTGGAGGAGTCAAACCTCTCAGACGGCGAATACGGCTTCAACGTCACGGCCGTGGACGCCTTAGACCACACAGGCTCCGACGGCAGGAATGTTATCGTTGACACCACGCCCAGGTCGGTGTTCCTCGAGAACCAGACCACGTCTGCAGGCTCCCACTCTCAGACATGGATTCTGGCCAACACTACCTCGAATTACAGCAGCCTGGACACAATAGTAATCCACTTATACAATGAAACAGCACAGGTGACCTCCAATTCATCTACTGAAAGTCCGTTCCTGTGGAACATTACCGGTCTGGCAGACGGCACATACTATTTGAACGCCATCGCAAACAACACCTCCGGAGCCAACACCAGCTCGTGGACCTTTACCATACTATTGGATACGGTCGCTCCTTCGCTGACGATAGAGTCCCCCCGCAACAGCACCTACTATGACTCTACCGTGTCAGTGAATTTGTCGTACTCCGGCGCTGACACGGTGTGGTGGGGTAACGGCACCGTCAACAACACATACTCCGGTGAAATCACTGGAGGATTTTCTGAGGGAGGGCACGTCCTCTGGGCTTGGGCTGAAGACCCTGCGGGAAACCTCAACACCACCTCCGTGGCCTTCACGGTCGAAGCAACAACCACGACTGTGACAACCACAACCCTTGCAGGTGGGGGCGGGAGGAGAAGGGTGATACAGGGGGGGGCTGTCTGGGTTAACGTTTCCGCTGGTTCATATGTCAGGGTGGGGAGGAACACTGTCATGGAGTTCACCTTCGGCTGGCAGCGTCATACTCTGACTGTGGTCCGCGTGTACTCAAACAGGGTTCGGGTTAAGGTGGAGTCCGAGCCGGTGACAATCGACGTATACTATGGAGTCCCAGCCCCAGTGGACTTGGACGGAGACGGAACAGACGACATAGTCGTGAAGGCTTCGAGGAAAGACGCCTACGAGGCCTCACTGAAAATTTACTTGTTGCCCCATGAAACAACATCAACCACCTCCACATCATCCACAACAACGATGTCGACTACCGCCACCACAATCACTTCAACATCCACATCCTCCACAGCGACAACATCAACCACATCCACGCACACGACCACAACATTAGAGGCGGTAAGTCAGGCGGGTGATTGGCCGATGTGGTCTGCAGCTTTGCTGTTTCTGCTGGCCGCCGCGGTCGTATTGGCCGCTGCAGCAATCTTGAAGAACCGTCCCCGTAGCCGCGGACTCAAGAACATTTAAACCGCCGACGGCCCCAAAAGCTTTTTTATTATTCGTCCTCCCTGTTTCTTTTATGCAGAAGCAGAATCCTCAACGCGGCGGAGTTGGGGGGCAACCTCAGCTGCCCCAGCTGCTCAGGGCTTTGGAGGACCGCGGCGAAGCCGGCCGCGCCCGTGAGGCATTTGATTCGCTGAAGCCGGTTTTATCCCTCATCGGTGGGGGGGAGAAGCTGAAGCTACTGGATGTTCTCTTGCACGGGGAAAACCCCCGCATGCTGTTGGAAGATGACGTGTTGAAGAGGCTCGGCGGCGTAGGGGATTTCTTCGCCGGCTCCGGTGTCCCAGCTAACGCATCAAACCTTCTGTTGTATCTGGGGGAGGGTGACGACGTGGAGGGTATGCTGACTTCTGCATCTTCTGTTCACAGGGGATTATCGAAGCGTTTCCAAACCGGCTTGGAGGAGGGGCTGCTGGCCTATGATCCCTCCCTCAGGGATAGTAAGCATTTCAAGGAAACAATGGATGAGGTGCGGCTCAGGTCACATAAACTGTCTGAAGTGCCCGTTGACGTAGTCTCAGATACAGAATGGAGTTGGAGGGGTGTTGAGTCCGCTGCCAACGCATTTTTTCAGGGTGGGCGTATTTTTTTGAATAAGCGGTTGTTGAGGGGCAGTTCGGACGTGGTTGCGTCATCTCTCCTGCACGAGTATACCCACGTCGTCAGCTACACCCACCCGAGCCTAAACAGTAGAAGGGTTTTTGTTGAGGGGTTGTCGGAGCTTCTTGCACGTATGACCTCAAAGGCATTAGGCATTGAAAAAGTAGGTGAGAGATTCACCTACCCCCTGGAGGCGTTCATACTGTATGCGCTCACGAAACCGGTTGACGACATGGAACCGCCGTCCAACGCAGGTGAGATGGTTTCCGCATTCTTCAAAGCCGACACAGGCTTCATTGACAACCTGAAAGTCAGGTTGGGGAAACACAGTAAATACTCCTTCAAAATGGTTGACGGCCAATATCAGAGGACGGTGGAGGAAGTTGATTTAGTGGATGATGTATTCCCCTCCGGAAGCTCCGAAAAAGTGCTCAAGGAGGGGCGCAGAAGTCTCACCGCTTTTTTGGGCTGGCATTCCAGAACATATGGGCCGGACAGAATAGATAGGGTGCACGGAGAGGCTGTCAGAGAGCTTGGCATAAAAATACACCCCATATAGCTTATTCCCCTATGTCTTCGTTCCAGAGGAGGGGGTGTTGTTTGATGAACTCCCCCATCAAGGCGATGCATTCGGGGTCGTTCAATACTGTGACTGCCACACCCCTGGATCTGACGTATTCCTCGGGTCCGCGGAAGTTAACGTTCTCGCCGACAACAACCCTGGGGATCTTATACAGTAAAATGGCGCCGCTGCACATGTCGCACGGACTCAATGTTGAATACAAAGTGGATTTCATGTAATCCGACGCCTTCAACCGGCCCGCGTTCTCCAAACAGTCTATCTCCGCATGCAGTACTGCGCTCCCCCGTTGGGCGCGGCGGTTGTGGCCGCGTCCCACTATTTCACCGTCCAACACCAGCACGGACCCGATGGGTATCCCGCCCTCATCCAATCCGATGCGGGCTTCCTCCATGCTGGCAGCCAAATACTCGTCCATGGTATACATTGTATGCGCCGGTTTTTATCCCATATTCTAAATCATTTCTATGGGTGAAGACCTCGACGACATCAGCGACGAAGACTTGGAGGCGCTGCGTAAGGAGCTTAAGAAGGAGAGGGAGAAACACATCACCGAAGAACCTGTCCCCCCGCAGCCCAACCCCGAAAAACCACCCCAACCTCGCCCCGAAGAACCGCCCCATCAGCCTCAGCAGCAGAAACCTGTTCAACCAGAAACGGCGGAGTCGCAGATACAGTGGGGTGCTCCTCCTCAGACTGCGCAGGAAAAACCCGCTTCCGGAAAACCTAAACCGGAGACCAGGACCCCCACCGTCCAACCACCCCCTCAACCGCCCGCACCAGAAACCCAGACAAGTCAACCCACCCCGCCCCATCAGGAGAAACCCCCCGAAACTCAACCGCCTGAACCCCCGCCGAAGCCTCAAAAACCTACGCCGCAGACCCCACCCCAAGATGAGAAACCGTCTGCGCCAAGGCAGCCGGATAAGTCGTTGACGTGGAGTCAGCCTGCGAAACAGGAGGTTCCGTCCACTGCGGAGACTACGGCCCGGCCGTCGCTGGAGCCGGAGGACGTGGCCGACCGGCCTCGGGGTAAAAGGAAGCCGCCCGGCACTCCCATATTAAACAAAATGGTGTTCCTCATAATATTGGCCGTCGTCGCAGCGGGCGCGTTCATGGCGGCGCAGATGCTAATCCAACCCCAGACCAGGTACCAGTGCTGGGACGGCAGCTGGGTGGAAGACACAACCCTGTGCCCGGCGACAACCACCACAACCACAGCCTCCACTTCAACCACCGCCACACTACCGCCCGTAACATTGCCCCCGCAGACAACCACCACCGCCACGTTGAAGGTTAACTGCTTGAACAACAGCATGTGCGAACAAGACACGGAACCCAACCTCTTCTGCGACGGAAAATACGTGAAGGCTCCTGTCGTCCAATACAGGTGCATGCACCCGGGGACGCCGGAAAGCTACTGTGTGGCAGCGGCGGCTGCGCCGAAGCTGGTTGAAACATGCAAAGACAGCGAATACTGCTGGCTCGGCGAATGCTACCCCGAACACTGCCGCAACAAAATAAGAGACTACGAAGA
Organism: uncultured archaeon; assembly: GCA_964587725.1. Taxonomy (GTDB): domain Archaea; phylum Altiarchaeota; class Altiarchaeia; order IMC4; family SCGC-AAA252-I15; genus WJMO01. Next base: position 31,917 of record CAZPLO010000012.1, on the reverse strand, counting down.
AGGCGAGGTGAAGATAGACTGCGGCGGAGCGTGCAGGTCGTGCAACAGCACAGACCCCGTATGCAATGCCGACAGCGACTGCGGAGTGGACGTCTGCGGCACACCCTACTGCAACACCGCAAACAACCCCACAAACAACTGCACCCGCCACGTTTGCCTGAACCCAGGCCAACCCAACGCAACATGTATTGTGCGGGATACCGTCGAGATACTGGAGGTCTGCGGCCGTGGCCGCATATGCATCGAAGGCCAGGACGACTGCATGGAGGGCCCCCCCGGCGCAGGCAACTGCCACGACTGCATACAAAACCAGGGCGAACTACGCGTAGACTGCGGCGGACCATGCCAGCCCTGCGCCTACCGCCCCGTAGAATACGACACACTAAACCTAACAGCAACAGACACCCGAACATACCGGGGCTACGAACTGAAACTTGATCGCCTCATACTGGAGATGGAGGAGAAATGCACCAACGGAGCCTACGTCACAGTAAAAGACCCCTACGGATACGACGACCGCCTCAGAATAGACCGCTGGCAGAGCGCCGAATTCTACGACATACAATTCGGCCTCCTCCGCAGCGACACCAGCACAGCAACCATCTGGATAACACACGACATCCGCACATAAAACCCACTTTAATACCAAAAAACCCTAAAAACATAGACGTCTCTAAAACGCCCCCGTAGCAGCCCTTTCTTAGAAAGAAAGCGTTGGCGGAAAGAAAGCAGAAGCAGGAGACACACATACGCCTCTGTAGCTCAGACTGGCGGAGCGACCGACTTGTAATCGGTAGGCCGAGGGTTCAAATCCCTCCAGGGGCTAAGATGTTCAGGGTCAAAACCAGCTGCTGGATACTTAGACATACGCTAAGTAGCCGTTTCTTTTTTTCTCTTGCTTTTTTGATAAGTCTATTCATAGCGTTTAGGATTCATTGCTTATCCTGCAGCACCTTCATGGGTCGGATTTTTTGACTTGTTTCAGGTAGGCGTCTATGTCCAATGTGACAACCATATCCAGTGGTTCACCGCATCTTCTGCACTTGAATTTGCTCAAGTCGAACTCCAACTTCTCTATCTTAACCATTTTAATCCTCTTTTTGTTAGTGTTTCAATTGCTGGGCGGCCAATCTATATATTGGATTAGGGGGTGTTAAATACTGGAAGACGGTTTGGCTATCTGTTGTTCTGGAGGTTGTGTTTGGTTGTCGCATGTTCCGTAGACCGTTACGTTATGGGTTTTGGAGACTCTTTGCTGTTTTCTGATGCATAGGCGGTTGTTCAGGTAGGTTAGGGAGTCTGGGGGGTAGAGGTATGATCTGTCCCAGTGTGTTGACTGGGTTACCACCACGAGCTCTGCTTCGTCGACGCCGTCTCTGAACTCCCGCGGAGTGGCTCTCTTCCAGATATGCCAGTCGCCCTTGAAAATGTTCTCCCTGCCGGAGAAGTACTCGTAGAAGTTGTAGTCCGCCACTATTCTGTCCCCTGGTCCAGTGTTGTCTCTTACGTAATCCGACACCTCCTCCACCGCCTCACGGTCGAATGGGAGGTAGCCGACCCCCCTCGACGTCTTCAGGACCAGGAGTTGTGAGTAGGCTAGCACCAGCATCAAGGCGACCACCGCCTTAGCCGCGGGCGAATCCAGTCTGAAATACTTCACCCCCTTCTGCACCAGGTCCGCCAGCTTCTTCGAAGCCACTAGTGCTCCTGCGGGGAGGGTTAGTAGGAAGTGGTGTTCATACAACGACGGGAAAAACAGGAACAGCATGTTCGTAAGATACCATATGTGGGTGAAGTTCATGGAACCCCTGCTCCTGAAGCTGTCGGCTGCCAGCAGCACATACGGTTGATACAGGACAGCCAACACCACTATGAGGGTGGCTGCGACCAACGTCTGCGGGCCAACAGTGCCTCTGCCGTAGAGGTACGTGGCGGCGGAAGTCTTCACCGCCCCCGCCAATCCCATGAACGGCATGAACAGGAGCGCCGATGACACGGCCACGCAGACTAAAACCCTTGTGGGCACCCTCCTATTGTATATTAGATATAGTAGCGGTGGAAGCCATATCACCATGGACCAGAACTTCACATAGAACGCGGCCGCCAACGCCACAGCCCCCAGGATTAAATGGTTCTCCTCCTTGGTCAGGAGGTAATACCCCCCCCCAGCATGAAAAACAGCATATACTGTTCCGACATGGTTGTTGCGTTAACCAGAACCGAAAGTGGGTGCAGGAGATACACTGCCGCCGCCGCCAAGCCAGCCCTCCCCCCGTATAACCTCCTACCCAGCAGGTAAACCAACACCACGCTCGCGGAGTCCACCGCCGACGACACAACCCGCACCAGAAACCACGGCCGGTCTAGGAGAAAATGCGGCGCAGCCGCTATCAAAAGCATGCCCGGGTTGTGGTTAAAGTAAAAGTCAACGTAGGGGACGTAGCCTCTAGAGTACAGCCAGCCCCCCGTAAGCAGGTTGAATTCGTCGCCGCCAACCCAGTCATACTGTAGGCAAGCGAACGTCAGACGAAATAAAAAAAGCGAACAGGAAGATGATTATAATACGGCGGCTGCGGGCGGAAGACATAAGAAAATATTACTCACCAGCGGAAAATAATAACTCGTTTATATTCACCTGAAAGTCTCCGTAATCCACTCCTTGATTTCGTCGCGGAGGCTCCGGTACTGGTCCATCACCTCTCCTTCGGAGCCGGTGAATGTTGCGGGTTCGGGAAAGGGTTTGTGGAGGTGTTCGCCGGCGCCGGCGTAAAAGGGGCAGAAACGCTGGGCTTTCCCGCATAACGTGACCGCCAAGTCGAACCTGGTGTCCTGGAAGGCGTCCACGCTCTTGCTAATCTGGCCTCTGACGTCCAAGCCGTCCTCGGTCATAACCTCCACCGCACGGGAGTCCAGTCCCGCAGGGTGGGTGCCGGCACTGAAGCCCTGATGCCGGTCTCCATACATGTGATTCAAGTAGGATTCAGCCATTTGGGAGCGGGCGGAGTTGTGGGTGCATATAAAAAGTACCTTCATCTTATCTCCGCGTGTTCTCCGGACACCATGTAGTGAACTTTCTCCGCTATCTTGCAGGCGTGGTCCGCACATCTTTCAAGGTAGCGTGCGGCCATCGCGTAGCTGGCGCATTCGTGGATGTTCTCGTGTCCGCCGCGCATCAACTCCACCGACTCACGGAATATGTCGTACCTCATCTGGTCCACGGTATCGTCCCGGGACTCGAAATTCGATATCAACCCAAGGTCTTCGGTTTCGAACGCCTTCAACGAATCCTTTATCATCGAACACACCAGCTCCCCCATCCTAGGAATGCTGGAGAGACACTGGCAGACCTCCCTGTCATCCAAGTCCAACTCTATGCCCGCAACATCCTTCCCGTACCTGCCTATCCTCGTGATATAAGTTATCATCTTCAGCATGCACGCTATCGTCCGCAGGTCCTTGGCGACGGGCTGATACAACGCTATCAGGTGCAGCGCCCGGTCCTCTATATCGGCGTCCAGCTCCCGCAGCCGGTCTTTCCGCGAATGCACCTCCTCGGCTAAACCGTTGTCCTGTTTCACCAGAGCCTCCACAGCCTTCCGGAGCATCTCCTCCGCGAGATAACCCATCTCCAGCACATCATCCTTCAACCCCTTCAAGTTCTCGTGGAATTTCTCGACCATACCCTATCCCTCCCTTAACCAAATCTCCCTGTAATGTATCTCTCCGTCAACTCCTCGTCGGGGTTCTCGAAAATCTTTATGGTGTCCCCGTACTCCACCATCTCCCCCAAATACATGAAGCCGGTGCTGTCGCTCACCCGCGAGGCCTGCTGCATGTTATGGGTTACCATAACTACGGTGTAGTGTTGTTTCAGATCGTGTATCAAATCCTCTATTTTGTCGGTGGCGATAGGGTCCAGTGCGCTGCAGGGCTCGTCCATCAAAATAACCTCAGGCTCCACCGCCAGAGCCCGCGCAATGCACAGGCGCTGCTGCTGGCCGCCGGACAGACTCAGCGCGGAATCATCCACCCTGTCCGACACCTCACCCCACAATGCGGCGTCCCTCAAGGCCTTCTCCACTCTCCCATCCAATCCATCGTCTAAGCCGTGTATCCTGGGGCCGTAGGCTACGTTCTCGTATATGCTCTTCTGGAAGGGGTTCGGCTTCTGAAACACCATCCCAATCCTCTTCCTCACCTCAACCACGTCCACGCCGTCAGAGTAAATGTCGCGGCCGTTGTACAATACGCTCCCCTCTATACGGCATTCGGGTATCAAATCGTTCATCCGGTTGAAGCACCGGAGCAGCGTGGATTTCCCGCAGCCACTGGGCCCAATCAACGCGGTCACCCGGTTCCTAGCAACATCCATGTCAACGTCCTTCAGAACCTGGTCGCTATAGTACCATAGATTCAATCCCTTAGTCTCCAACACAGACTTCACCCTATCCTCCTCCTGTTACGTATAATGATGGCCACCATATAGATTGCCACCACCAACAGCAGCAGCACCAACGCGGTCCCGTAACGGGCTGTTTCCGAGCCTGGGACGTTGGTGGACAGTATGAACAGGTGATACGGAAGAGCCATCACCGGCTCCGTCAGGGAGTCCGGCAGGTAGCGTTGGCTGAACACCGCGGCAGTGAACAGTATCGGCGCAGTCTCGCCGGCGGAACGGCCCACACTCAATATGGCGCCCGTCAGTATCCCGGGCAGAGCAGGCGGCAATACCACACCCCATATGGTCTGCCACTTCGTAGCCCCCAACGCGAGACTGCCCCTCCTCACCGCGTCGGGAACGGCCTTCAAAGACTCCTCCGTCGTCCGTATGATTGTGGGCAATACCATCAACGCCAGCGTTATCTGTCCGGCAATCAGGCTGACGCCGAAGTCCAAATACAGTACGAGGAACGCGAACCCGAACAACCCGAACACTATGGAGGGTGTGCTGTTCAACAAATCAACGCCTGCGCGGATAACCTTGGTCACTGTGTTCTCCCTCGTATACTCCGTCAAGTATATGGCGGCCCCCACACCCACCGGCAGCGCCAACGCAATAGCCCCTGCCACCAAGTAGAGTGTTCCCACGATCGCAGGGTATATGCCGCCGCTCCGCCCCAAGTCCCTCGGCGGCTGGGTCAGGAAATCCCAGCTCAGCGCAGGCAGGCCGTTCGCCACAATATAATACATGATTACTCCCAGTATCAGTAACACCACCGCCACGGACGCGCGGATGGCAGTGAACGCCAGGCGCTCACTCCACTCCGCAGACAGCATCCCCGCCAGCCGGCGGCCTATCATGAATAGAGTTAGAAGAGCTAAGGTGGCTGGTAATCCAACCAACCACAGCAGTAACAGGACTGCGGGGGCTGCAGCGTACTTCCAATAGCTTCCGTGGGAGCCGCCGTCCTGCCGCAGCCTGCTAAGCGACAGTATGGTTGTGGAGTTCACCAGCAATGTTATAACCAGCAGCACGAGTGCGATGGCGAACAGCGCGTGGTAGTGGAGGCTGCCGACCGCAACCTCCCCCATCTCAATACCCAACGTTCCCGTTATGGTTCGCACTGGCGAGAACACGTTGGTTAACGGCTCCGGTATTACGGCAGCGTTGCCTGTGACCATCATCACCGCCATGGTCTCGCCGATGGCCCGGCCCATCCCAAGTATCACCGCCGCCGTTATCCCTGAAATAGCGGACGGCACCGTCACCAGCCGGATGGTCTGCCACCTGGTGGCGCCGAGGGCGAGGCTGCCGTCCCCGTATTCGCGGAGCACAGAGCTTATCGCGTCCTCTGCGACGCTGACTATGGTGGGCAACGCCATAACACCAAGTATTGCGGAGCCCGCCAGCCACGTGGTGCCGGTGGGGCGGTCGAAGACCACCCTAATCCAGTCACTCAGCACCACCAGTCCGAAGAAACCGTATACCACAGACGGTATTCCTGCCAGGAGTTCGACCGCCGGCTTGACGACGTTCTTCACCCTGGTGGGTGCGAGCTGTGAGATGTAGACTGCGCTGCACACGCCCAGCGGCACTGAGAATACCATGGCTCCGAATGTTACCAGAAGGCTGCCGACTATGAGGGGGTAGATTCCGTAGCTGCCGGGCTCGCCGGTGGGCTTCCATTCGCCACCGAATATGAAATCGGAAAGGCCGATTTCCTCCAATGCAGGGTATCCTTCACGGAGAAGGAACGCGAATATGAAGCAGACACTCAATACGGCGGAGATGGCTGACGTAAACAACACAGTCCTGATTGCCGCGTCCTTCAGTCTGTCAGGCATCATCTCTGTATTCTACTTCAACGCATAATAAATCGGGTCCGGCGGCCCTGCAGGCCGCCGGGTCTTCAGTACATCCACGTCCGCGTCGGCTGAGAACAGCGGGTGGAAGCAGTCTCCGTAGACTGAGTGGACGCACTCTCCACTACAGTCTTTCTCATAGTGCTTGCATCTGTGGGGGTTAAGGCAGCGTCCGTTCATGTCACAGGCACGAACCCCTCTTCTCCGACTATTGCCTGGCCTTCAGGACTCATTATGTAGTCGAGGTAGGATTTTGCGAGCCCGGTCGGTTGTCCGTCGGTGAACATGTTCAACGACCTGGCTATGGGGTACTCGCCTGCGAGGACGTTAGCAACTGTCGCCTCTGCCGTGCCGTCGCCGGTGTCGATGTCAACCGCCTTTACGGTGTCGTCTATGTAGCCGAGGCCGACGTAGCCTATGGCTCCTGGAGTCTGGGACACCTGTTGTTTCACGGCGCCGTTGGAGTTCATCTCCAGCATGTCCTGCGTGAAGTCGTCTTTGCCCATCACGTGCTCCCAGAAGAACTCGCGGGTTCCGGAGGCGCTGTCCCGTCCTATGACCACGATTTCCATGTCGTCTCCGCCGACCTCGTTCCAGTTCGTGTATGAGCCGTCGTATATGGACTTCACGTCCTCTACGGTCAGGTAGTCGATGGGGTTGGATGCGTACACGATTAACGCTATCCCGTCCTTCGCAACCACGTGTTGCACCAGGTCGGGGTAGCCTTCTTTTTCGCTGTCCTTCAGGTCCCGTGACGCCATCCCTATGCTCATGGTTCCTTCACCGACTGATTTCACTCCCACGCTGCTGCCTCCTCCGCTCACCTGTATGTCGGCGTTGGGGTGGGTGTCCATGTATGCTTCCGCGGTCTTCTGTGCTATCGGCAGCACGGTCGTGGAGCCCGCCACAGTTATCGTCTCAACATTTGCCTGCTGGTTTCCGCCGCCGACACACCCTGAGCATATCAGGATGGCCGCCAGGGCGAACAGTATTGTCCCCCTCATCAAATTCGAGTCCATCTTATTATCGCTATTTATATTGGCACAAACTATATATAAACTTAACTTTTTTATAGTTGTTCTACATAAAATATATAGATGATTGAGATGGAGGCACGTAAGGTCCAGCTGACGGGCGGCTCATCCTATGTGATAACACTGCCGAAGAAATGGATTCAGGAACACGGGATAGGAAAGAACGATTCACTGGGGGTTTTAGAGCAGTCAGACGGAACCCTGACGGTCTACCCCAGCCTTACCGGCGAGAAGCCGCAGAAGAAGAAGACAATAGACATCGAATCGGGGGAAAACGGCAGGTACCTGTTCCGGCTGCTGGTGGGCGCATACCTCACAGGATATTCTATAATAGAGTTGAAATCCAGCAAAAGGATAGACGCCATGGTGAGGGAGGCGGTTACTGAGTTCACTCAGGTGGCCGTCGGCCCGGAGGTGGTGGATGAGACAGACAAAGCCATAGTGATCCGGGACCTCCTTGACCCGACGGAGATGCCGTTCGAGAATACACTGAAGAGAATGCATGTGCTGGTGAAGACCATGCACGAGGACGCCATACAGTCAATTAAAAACCCGAAGCGAGCTGGCGACGTAATAGCCCGGGACGTTGAAGT
>CAZPLO010000012.1:0-23887 GCA_964587725.1 uncultured archaeon | reverse complement strand
GGGAAGGGTATGAACTCTATCTTCCGGTCAATCACGTTGAGTGGGAGCGCGTCCACCATGTCCTCCACCTTGCCGGGGGTGAGGCGGTGGACGTGGAGTTTCCTGAAGTACAGGGGGTTCCGGTAGACTTTGACGGCGTCCAACACCGCGTTCTGGCCCCGCACAGCCTCCACGGGGAAGGAGAAGATGAATTCGCCGCCAGCCTTCAGCACCCTGCAGACTTCGCTGAACACTCTCCCCAGGTCGGGGATGTGCTCCAGCACCTCGAAGGCGCAGACTTTGTCGAAGAAGCCGTCCCGGAACTCCATGTCGGCGGCGTCCATAACCATGAACCGGCTGTCGCCCTGCTTCCTCACCTGAACCTCGTTTATGTCTATCCCGTAGGCCTGGCCGCAGAGCTCCCCCAGCCGCCGGGTGAGTCTCCCCCCGTTACAACCCACCTCCAGAATCCGTTCCCCATACCGTGGGTTGACTAGCCGGGTGAACTTGCTCAGCCTCAGCCGGTTCCTGAAGCCGCAGTAGCCTGCCGTGGAGCCGACGAACAGTCCGTAGCTGAGGTCATACAGCGACTCCATTATCAAGGATACGGAATACGGAATAAAATGTGTTAAATGCAAGACAATGCGGCAGCCAGGTGCGTCACTTCGGCTTCATGGCTGTGGGGCGTCGCCTGAAACGCCACCGCCAACACGATTACTCCGGCGAGGAGCGCCAGAGACTGCATCACTACCGTGGCAGCTCTCTTGTCCTTATGGAGTTCCGGGAACAAGTCCGCGGTGGCGATGTATATGAAGCCTCCGGCTGCTGCCGCTATGGCGTAGGGTATCATGTGCTCCAGTCCGCTGAGGAACGTGTACCCCAGCACGGCTCCCAGGACCGCCGCTGAAGCGGAGGCGAAATTGTACGCCAATGCCTTGCGGGTGCTCATCCCCGAATGCAGCAGGATGCTGAAGTCCCCGAACTCCTGCGGAATCTCGTGCAACGCAATCGCCACGGTGGTGAGAAAACCCATGGGGGCGCTGGCGAGGAACGCAGCCGCTATTATTACGCCGTCTATGAAGTTGTGGAACCCGTCCCCCAGCAGGTTAAGGTAGGCTACGGGGCGGATGTCGCACTCCTCCTTCCCGCAGTGGTGCCAGTGGATGAACTTTTCGATGAAGAAAAACAACAGTATCCCCGCCAACACCAGCGACAGACTAACTTCCCCTATCTCATGCACGGTCTCAGGTATCATGTGGAGGAACGCCGCCGCCAGCAGACTCCCGGAGGCGAACGCCACCAGCAACAGCAGAAGCCCGTGGAGCCGGTGCTTCCCCACCGCCAGACTCAACACACCCACAAACGACAGCAGACTAATCAGCACCACGCTGCCCAATACGTAAACGAAAGGCATGTTAAACAAGAGTCTCCCGGCAATATAAATCAATCAGCGTCCAAGATTATCTTGTTTGTGCGCCCATACGGTATCTTCTTCACCACACCCTTGTCCTCCAGCTTCTGTATTATACGGTGGACTTTAACCCTGCTGAGGTCCAGGCGGTAACCTAACTCCTTCTGCAGGAGCTCCCCGCCGTTTTTCTCCAGCTCCCCGATAGCATGTTTCTCATCCGGCGTCAGATACTTCGACCGGAGGTCGACCTTGACCCTCTCCACCTCCTTCTTCTGAACCAGGCTCCTCAGGGCTAGGCCGTTGCCGATGCTCAGCAATCCGCTGAACAGTATCACCAATGGCACAGGCGACGTCATGGCAGCCAACGGATTCTGCACCGAAACCCTACCCCTGGGGGAGAAGGGCAGGCGGGCTGAAGCCCAGTCCCCGGTGTTGGGGCCTCTGGGCATCTCCAGGGTTCGGTTGAAGCTGGTGTTCCCTGGTTCCTCTGTAAAGGCGCTACCCCAGACGGCGGAGTAAACCAGGAGAAAATACACTATTATCATGAATCCTCCGTATGTGAAGGACGCGACCATCAACGCGTTATACTTCCTCATCGTTACATACTGTTTCGTGTAACATACTGTATCAGCACGCCTTTATAAACCGTTTCAACCGTTTCACTTCGGTTACAGGAAAACCTTATCGAATGTTTCACACAATAACTTCGCGGGCGCAATAGCCCGGAGTGGAATGAAATGAACTGGAAAAAAGTGGTTTTGGGCGCTTCGGCGCTGTTGGTGTTGTTGGCTTTCACAGGGTACGCCCTGGCGGACGGCTTCGGAGGCTTCCGCAGAGGCATCGGGCATACAGGGGGATTCTCCCCAGAAGCCAAGGCTGAGTTGATGGAGGAACTAGGCCTACTGGAAAACGCCTCTAGAGAGGAGGTGATGCAGGCCCGCTGGCAGAAGCACCTCAAGGACCTCGGCCTTACAGAGGAAGACACTATAGGAGAATACCGTGAGGCTGTGCAGGCCAGGGTGCGGGAGCGGATTCAGGAGCTCGGCGACGAAGCCGGCGCCGGAGGATGCCCCCGCAGGATGGGCTCCGGGTTCAGGGGAGTGGGTTGGAGGTAGACTAAACCAGGACCGACCACCACACAGGCTGGGCGGCATTTGGGGATGCCGCCCGGCACATTGGTCGGGGTTTAAGCGCATATAACGCATGTGTTCGGAGAGGTATGGTAGGATGAAGCAGGGTTTAACGGGTTTAACGGTTTTGTTTTTGCTGGCCAGCATGGCGTCTGCGGCTACGACTTCGTCGTCGGAGCTTTCGCCGACGAACGTGGTGGTCGACTTCGACAGCACATCCTTCGACTCGAGTCTGAGGGTGGGGGATAGCGGTATAATGAATCTGGTGATAAAGAACACCGGCGGCAGGCGCGCGGAAGACGTTGAAGTACATGTCCCCAGCGCCGGGTCCGTCCACGTCGACCGCAGATTCTACGTCGGCGCCCTCGACCCCGGCGACTCCAAAGGCATACCCGTTACAGTGAGGGTCGACCCCAACGCAAAAACCGGGTTGACCGCCGTCAACGTGAGGATAAGCTACGACGGCTACAACTACGCCGGCGTCAGGTTGAACAACGAGCTGACCACCTGGGATGTGCCGTTGAGGGTCTACGGCAACCCGTCGTTCCAGATAACTCCGTCGCAGACGACCTACTACAAAGACAACATCGGGGATTTAAGGCTTGACGGCGTCTTACTCAACTCAGTCAAAGACCTTAAGACGACGCTGTCTTCATCGTGTCTCACGGTCATGGGCTCATCAAGACAGTATGTGGGGGGCCTCAGCGCAGACCAGGGATTCAACATAACCTACCAGGTTAAGCCGTCTGCGGAGGGTGCGTGTCCCGTATACCTTAAGATGGATTACGTGGACGAGTCCGGTTCGTCGGCGTCGGACAACATCACCATCGGGTTGAATGTGGAGGCTGCGGGCGTGGACTTCAAGGTCGTTCAAATAGACTACGCCCCCACGGGGCCGGGGGAGAAGGCGGTGTTGAACGTGAGTTTGGAGAATGTCGGCAAGGCCGCCTCCCAGGACACCACCCTAAGCCTGTCGCTGTCCGAGCCGTTCGTGCCGGTGGACACGTCGGAGAAATACGTCGGCTCCGTCGCGGCGGGGCGGACCGTGGACGTCACATTCAATGTTGCGGTGAGCTGGGACGCGGAGATAAAATCCTATTCCATACCGTTGACGGTGGACTACAAGGTCGGCGGCACATCCTACAGCGTGGAAAAAAACATAGGATTGGATGTCAGCGGCCAAGTAATGTTGGAGGTCATATCCGTCGAGCAGACATCTGGTTCCCTGAGGATTGACGTCGCCAACATCGGCACCAGGGCCGCGGAAGGCGTTAAGGCTATATTAACAACATCTGGCGGCAACGTGTCGGTGAGGCGGCAGCAGGATACGCAGTTCCAGTCGACGCAGAAGAAGAGCCCCCGAAACCCCCTCGGCATGCTGGCGGGCAGCGGGAACACCGGCGACTCATCATCCAGTGACTCCGGGGAGACGTCCGTCGTGTCCGTGGAACCGCAGCAGCTGATATCCTATAAGTCGGACATAAAACCCAACAAGCAGACGACCTTCAGCTTCGACACCACCGTATCCGGCCCCGTCACATTGACCCTGGAGTATGCGGGATTGAACAACGAGCGCGTGACGCAGGTCGAGCGCTTCACGGTCGGAAGCAGCGGAGGGTTCACCGCGTTCTCGTCGTCGAGGGTTTCCAGGGGCGGCACCAGCCTGCTGCAGTACCTCCTCTACGCCGTCGTGTTACTGGCTCTGTGGACTGTCTACCGGAAATACAGGAAGAAGAGCGTCGTCCCAGCCTACCTGGCCAGGAAACTGGGCAGAGACGTGCCTGAGTAGAAAATGCTGGATATTGCGTTGAAGAACGTCTTCAGACAGAAGATAAGGAGCGCCCTCACAGTCCTCGGCATAGCCATGGGGATAGGGTTGATTCTCACCCTCGGCGCCATCGGCGAGGGCTTGAACCGGCAGATACAGCAGTCATTCGGCAACATAGCAGCAGTAATAGACGTCAGCTCCTCCGACAGCGAGGACGGGATAACCGACGACATGACGGATGAGATACGGGACATCCCCGGCGTAACCGACGTCGTCGCCATCGGCGAATACAGGATAACCCGCGGAGGCATGAAGGGGTTCGGCGGCGCAATGTTCAGGGGGTTCGGCGGCGCCTCGAACATAATGTTCACGGGGTTGAACCCCGACGACCAGGACTACTTAATAGGGGAGGACATCGTCGCTGAAGAGGGCCGTAAACTCGACAGCGGCGACGACGGCCAATACGCCGTACTCCTTGGGAGTTCCCTGGCGGAGTCTCAGCTGCTGAACGTCGGCGACGAAATAGAGTACCAGAGGACGGAGGACGACACAACAGACAGCTTCTACTTCGAGGTCATTGGAATACTTGAGGAGGCCGGCGACTCCGACGTCGACGGCTCCGCATTTGTGCCGCTGTCGACGATGCAGGAGCTTGAAGACGACTACACCATATCGCAGCTGAAGGTTAAGCTCGACGACATAAGCCGGGTGGAGTCCATAACCCAGGACATAAACGACGTCGACGACAGCCTCCGCGCATTCTCCCCCCTCACCATAGTGAGGCAGCTGGAGAGTACGTTGGGGACGATAACGATGGCGGTGCTGGGGATAGGCGCGATAAGCATAATAGTCGGCGGCATAGGCATTATGAACACTATGATAATGAGCGTGATGGAGCGCCGCCGCGAAATAGGGGTGATGAAGGCCATCGGAGCCACAACCAACAACATACTCATGCAGGTGCTCCAGGAGTCCGCGGTCCTCAGCCTCATAGGGGGGGCGGCGGGCTTCATGCTGGGTTACCTGGCGACGGGCATGGTCCGCAGCTACTCCACATTCAATCCGGTGATGACGCCGGAGCTCATAGCGTTAGGCTTCGGGTTCTCAGTGATACTGGGGATGGGTGCCGGCCTCTACCCCGCATACGCTGCGTCGCAGCTGGACCCCATAGAGGTGCTGCGCTATGAGTGACGGGGAAATACGGTGTGAACGCCTGGTGAAGGTATATAACCCCGGCCGCCCCAACGAGTGCAGGGCGCTGAAGGGCGTCGACTTGACCATAGAGTTGGGAGAGTATGTCAGCCTCATCGGGCCGTCGGGCAGCGGCAAATCCACGCTCCTGAACCTGATAAGCTGCTTGGACACCCCCACGGAAGGGGAAGTGTATATCGAGGGCGTGGGCATCAGCGGGTTGAACGCTACAGCGAAGGCTCGTCTGCGGCGTGAGAAGCTGGGGTTCGTGTTCCAGCAGTTCAACCTCATACCCACCATGACAGCGTTCGAAAACGTCGAACTGCCGATGAGGTTCAAGGGCGTACCACACGACAGGCGGAAGAAACAGGTGCGGGAGATACTTGAGATAGTGGGGCTGGGGGGCAAAGGCGGGAACCGCCCCAACCAGCTGAGCGGCGGCGAACAGCAGCGAATCGCCGTGGCACGTTCACTCGCCAACGACCCGCAGATAATACTGGCTGACGAGCCCACCGGCAACCTAGACACAAAAACCGGGGAGACGATAATGAAGCTGCTGAAGACTTTGAACTCAGCCGAGAACAAGACCCTGGTGGTGGTCACCCACGACCCCCGCATAGCCGACAACGCACCCCGCACCATAGAGTTGGTGGACGGCAGGATGGTTTAAAAGCGCGGGTCTCCTATGTCTTTGAAACCACCATGGATTCCGTGCTGGATGTCAGGGGTTTGACCAAGCATTTCAACGGCCTCACCGCAGTAGACGACGTGTCCTTTACTGTGAAGCCGGGGGAGGTGTTCGCGTTTCTGGGGCCGAACGGCGCGGGCAAGTCCACCACCATCAAGGTGCTGACGACGCTGCTGAAGCCCACGGCAGGTGAAGCGTACGTGAACGGCTTCGACATACTGCGGCAGAAGGACGAGGTCCGGAAGTCGTTTGGGATAGTGTTCCAGGACCAGAGCGTCGACGAAGAGCTCACCGCGTACGAGAACATGGAGTTTCACGGCGTACTGTATAATGTCCCCCGAGCGGAGAGGAAGAAGAGGATTAAGGCGTTGCTGGAGATGGTCGACCTCTGGGAGCGACGCAACGATTACGTGAAAACATTCTCCGGCGGCATGAAGAGGAGGCTGGAGATAGCCCGCGGCCTCATCCACCACCCCACCCTACTGTTTTTGGACGAGCCCACGCTGGGGTTGGACCCGCAGACCCGCAACAGCATCTGGCAGCACATCCTACAGCTCAACCGCGAGGAAGACATGACAATCTTCTTCACCACACACTACATGCCAGAGGCCGAGGAAGTTGCAGGTAGGGTGGCGGTCATAGACCGCGGCCGCATAATAGCGTCCGGCACCGTGGACGAGGTGAAGGAGGAAGCCGGGGCGGAGTCGCTGGAGGAGGCTTTCCTACAGCTGACGGGCCGCTCCATACGCGACGAAAACGCCACCTCCTTGGACAGGATGCGGCTGCGGAGGAGGATTCGGAGGTGAAAGTCATCTACATAATGTGGCTGCGGCAGCTGAAACGCTACTGGCGCTCCAAGTCGCGGCTTATAGGTTCGCTGGGGCAGGCTGTTCTGTTCCTGGTGGCGTTCGGCTTCGGATTCAACCCCGTGTTCGAGAAAGCGGGGGCAGGTGACTACATACAGTTTCTGGCGCCGGGGATAATCGTGATGACCATTATGTTCACGTCCATGTTCACGGGCATAGAGGTGGTGTGGGATCGGAAGTTCGGGTTCCTGAAGGAGACGCTAGTGGCTCCGATTCCGCGGACGCACATCATGCTCGGCCGCACGTTGGGCGGCGCAACCATAGGGTTGGCTCAGGGGTTCTTGGTGTTCACGATAACGTTGCTAATAGGGTTTCGGCCGGTCAGCTGGCCGGCGTTGATACCTGCGGCGGCGTTCATGTTTTTGATAGCGTTGATGCTGACCGCGTTCGGCACCGCAATCGCTTCGAAGATAGAGGACATGCAGGCGTTCCCGATGATAATGAACTTCATCATCATGCCCATGTTCTTCCTCTCCGGCGCATTGTTTCCCGTGCAGGACATCCACCCCCTGATGAAGACTGTGGTGGCGTTGAACCCGCTGTCATACGGGGTCGACGGGTTGAGGGCTTCTTTGACGGGAGTGGTAACGTATTCGATACCTGTCGACCTGGCGGTGCTGGTGTTGGCTGCCGCGTTCATGAACCTGGCGGGCGCTAAACTGTTTTCGGACATACAGGTGTAGGATGAGGGAAGAACATAAGGTGCTGGCTGTGCTGCTTGCTGTGGCGTTGGCGGCGTGGATTATCCTCCAAGACGCTTCAGTGGATACTTTTGAAGAATGCGTGGAGGCGGGGTATGAAATACTTTACCCCGACTGCATGGGCTGCCCCCGTCAGTGCGTCACCCCCGAGGGAAGAACCTTCACTGAATAACCTATTCGACCTTCTCTATGGAGCCGAACTTCCCGGATGAGACTTGAAGCTGGCCCTGGTATTCCTTGCACCAGCCCTTGGTTATCTTCACGGTGTCGCCGACCGCGTATTTGTCGACGTCTTCCGTCCACAGGGTGATGGTGACGGTGCCTGTGTCGTCTTTGGCGTCCGCCTGCTGAACCAGGCCCACGCGGGTGTCGCTGGGCTCCCTGACTTCCGTGATCTCCAAAACGATCTCTTCAACCGGTGTCCTATCCCTTAAATCCTGCACTTTCATCGTTGATACACCAATATTAAGCGTTCTTTTTATAAAACTATCGTTTTCTACTCTCGCGTCTGCCTCCGGGCTTCCGCCTCCCGCCGCCTGACCTGCCCTTCTTAGACCTGCTGCGGGATACGCCTCCCCCGGGTTTTCTGCCTCCGTAGCGTCCCCCCCTGCTGTCACGTCCGGTCCTCCTCTTCTTCTCAGGGGGCTCGTGGATTATCAGGCCAGTACCGCCTGTGAGGTCCACCGGCCGCTCCTCTATGGTGGTGCGGGCGCGGTGCTCCATCATCCACAAATCCCTGGTCTCGTCGGGGTTTAGGAAGGTGATGGCGACGCCCTTCTTCCCAGCCCTGCCGGTCCGGCCTATGCGGTGGACGTAGGTGAGCGGCTCCTGGGGTATGTCGTAGTTGAACACGTGGGTTATGTCGTCTATGTCGAGGCCCCGTGCGGCGACGTCCGTGCAGACGAGGAACTTCACCTTACCGCTGCGGAGCTTGTCTATGGCCTTCTCCCTCGCGGCCTGGCTGAGGTCTCCGTGTATCCTGTCGACTGAAAACCCCTTCTTCCTCATTATGCCGTAGAGTGTTTCAACCCACTTCTTGGTCTTGCAGAACACCAGGCCCTTATTGGGGTCCTCCTCCTCAATCACCTTGAAGAAGGAGTCCATCTTGTCCTTCTGAAACACCTTCACATAGTACTGGTCCACGTCGCCGATGGTCAGGTCTTCGTCGCTGCTCGCCTGAATGAACTCCGGCTTCCGCATGTGTTTTTCACCCAGCTTCTGGATTTCCTCCGGCATGGTCGCAGAAAACAGCATGGTCTGCCGCTTCTTCGGGGTCTTGTCTATAATCCACTCCACATCCTCGATGAAGCCCATGTCCAGCATCCTGTCCGCCTCGTCCAACACGAAGAACCCCACGTTGCCCAAGTCCATGGTCCCGCGCTTCAGGTGGTCGATGACCCTGCCGGGTGTTCCCACCACCACCTGCGCGCCCTTCTTCAACGCCTCAATCTGGGGGTTGATGCCCGCGCCGCCGTATACCAACGCCACCTTCACGGCGGTGCCGGCGAGCTTCTCGAACTCGGTGCCCACCTGGAACGCCAGCTCCCTCGTCGGCGTCAACACAACCGCCTGAACGGACTTCTTCCTCAAGTCGACGTTCTGCAGAATCGGTATCACGAACGCGAACGTCTTCCCCGTGCCGGTCTTCGCCTGGCCGATGACGTCCCTGCCCTTCAAGGCTATGGGTATGACCATGTCCTGTATGGGGGTCATCTCGTCGAACCCCAGAAACATGATGTTCTGCAGTATCGCCGGCCTTATGTTCAATGAACTGAAGTCTTCCATAAAATCAACCTACTTCAGCGACCTTGACCTTGAAGTTCAACGCCTTACCAGCCAGGGGGTGGTTCAGGTCAACCTTCACCCTCTCGTCTGACACGTCAACGACCTTCACCGGCATCTGCATCCCGTCTTCGAGGGTGGCTGCCAGTATCGTGCCTTCCTGCACCTCGTCGGGCAGACTCCCGCGGGGCATCTCCTGTATCAGCTCCGGGTTGTGGTCTCCGTATGCGTCGGACGACTCTAATCGGACATCCTTCTCCTCGCCTTCAGCCATACCTATAACAGCTTTTTCGAACCCGGGTATGACCTGTCCGGCTCCGACCTGGAACGCCAGCGGCTCCCTCCCGCTGGTGGTGTCGAACACGCTGCCATCATCGAATGTACCCTCATACTCTACCTTGACGGTGTCTCCCTTCTTAACACTCATTTTCCTATAAAACCTCTCATACAGCAGAAAAAAGCGCATATAAGACACTTATTCCACAGTCTAATACTGATTACAGAATACGGTTATATAAGCTGCTGGCTGGCATGAAACAGGCATTTTATACGCCTTAAACGCAGAATTCCACCGTCTCGGTTAAGAGTGTATATAAGCCGCCATTGCCTCTAAAGTACCGTGGACCTGCGGATTATTGTTTTTTTGCTGGTTTTACTGGCTGCGGCGGCGTTTCTGGTGTGGTGAAGTGGCCGGGAATGCGTGTTCGACCGGGAGTGCGGCTCCGGCAGGCAGTGGGGGTGCTGCGGAGACAGCCTCTGCCTCATCGAAGCCGGCCACGACTGCGTAGGAGGCGCGTGCGTCTGCAGCGACACCGTCCTGGAGGAGCGAGAGTGTACGAACGGCTGCGGGTGGGCGGGCAGCGGATACGCGTGCTTATAAACCCTGTGTTGTTATAGTGTCTGCAATGGACAAATCCGGGGAGGAGTGGGGGAAGAAGTTGCCTCCCGAAAAATACCATGTCCTGCGGGAGAAGGGCACGGAATCCGCGTTCACAGGCGAATACTACGACAACAAACGCGAAGGCGTTTACAGGTGCGGCGCATGCGGGCGTGTGCTGTTCAGCAGCGGCGACAAATACGATTCGGGGACGGGGTGGCCGAGCTTCACCCGGCCCGTGGAAGACGATGCGGTGGAGACGCGGCCGGACGACAGCTTCATGATGAAGCGCACCGAAGTCGTGTGTCCCGTATGCGGCAGCCACCTCGGCCACGTATTCGACGACGGACCCAAGCCGACCGGCAAGAGATACTGCATAAACTCCCTCGCACTAGATTTCCAGGAAGAATGAAGGCTTACAGGAAGATACTGTTTAGTGTGCTGGCGGTGTCCGCGTTACTGCTGATGCCGTCTTTCATAAACCATGCGCTGTGGCTGATGGGCGGCAGGGGCCTGCCGCACATACTCGTCGGCCGCTGGGACATCGTGGCGGTCAACGTAGCGTTCTTCACAGGCTTCCTGCTGCTGACGAAATACAGGACACGGGTTGACTGGCGGAGCAGGAACGTGTACGCGGCATTCATCGTTGCGTTGTTCGCTGAAATGTACGGCTTCCCGTTGACAGCATACTTCATAGCCAACTATCTGGGGGCGCCGCAGGTGGACTACAACCCCGGCGTCACAGTGAACGTGGGGTTCATGGGGGTGGTGTTCACCCTGTCGATGATGATGCTGATTGGGGGTGCCGTCACCGTCCTGGGCCTGCTGCTGATTGCCGCAGGATGGCTTCAAGTATACCGGGGCGCCGGCCCCGTAACAACCGGATTATACCGTTACAGCCGCCACCCCCAGTACGTGGGGTTCATGCTGGTGACACTGGGTTGGCTGATCCACTGGCCGACGCTGCTGACGCTGCTGATGTGGCCCGTACTGGCGGTAACATACTATCGGCTGGCCCGTGGCGAGGAACAATACATGCTTGAACAATACCCTGGCTACCGAAACTACATGGACGAGACGCCCATGTTCATCTGAACACTTTATCGCGGTAGAATCGGAGTTCGCCTATGGACTCCATGATGTCTTCCAAAGCGCGGTGGCTGCCCTCTTTCTCGTACGGCTCCAGCTCCGGATACCACCGCCGCACCAGCTCCTTGACGGTGCTGACGTCCACGTTCCTGTAATGCAGGAAGTCGTGCAGCCCAGGCATGTATTTTCTGATGTAAAGACGGTCGACGTGGACGCTGTTCCCGCACAACGGCGCGGTCCTGCGTTTACAGTACCGTTTAAGGAACTCCAGCGTCTTAGCCTCCGCCGACTCAACCGTTTCACTGGAGGCTCTGACACGCTCCACCAGCCCCGACTCCCCGTGGGTTCTGGTGTTCCACTCGTCCATCGCATCCAACACATCATCTGGCTGGTGTATCGCCAACACCGGGCCTTCGGCCAACACGTTAAGTTCTGAGTCTGTGACAACCGACGCTATCTCCAGTATCACGTCCGCGCCAGGATTCAATCCGGTGAACTCGAGGTCGGCCCACGCCAACGCATCCATAACAATAGACAGCAACTCCCTGCTTAAAACTAGCACGCATACTGGTTCAGTGTCGTCTGACGTCCGCGGATGACGTCCCGCAGCAATTCGCCTTCGCGTTCAAAGGAGTTCAGCGGCAGTTTAAGCCGCTGGGAGACGTGGTCCAATGCCTCATCGAGGGTGTTGTATTCGCTGGGCTGCTGGTTCATAGCGGAGCGGACGTTCTCGCGGACGTTGAAAACCCCCAACGGCACGTAGCCGGGGTACGCCTCCCTCAGTATGATGGCGCCGGCCTGCGTTTTCTCCCGCTCCAGCGCCTCCAACACGCCGAGTTTGCAGCTGTAGTAGCACCCGCCAACCCTCGAATAACCCCTCTTCCCGGCATTGGTTTCATGGTCGCTGAACACGTGCGGCCGCCGCCCGTGCAAAAACGCTTCAGTCCACTCGTACTGCCACGCCGTCGGCAACAGCAACACTGCATAATAGTTGTTGAGTGAAACGTATTCGCGGACCTGGAAGCAGTCTAGGATTTCATTGTGTCTGACGTCATCGAGCAGGCGGTCTCCTATGGTGCTGTCGCATGCGGTGATGCTCCAGCGTGTCGGCACCATCCTCCGCCTTCTTTTGCAGCCCATGGTGCCTGTGGAGAACGCCTTCTGTATCCTGGTGAAGGGAACGCCTTTCCGGTGCAGTTCGGTTACGGCGTCCGCCGCCTTCAAATCCGTGTCATAGTATGTTTTTTCGAGGCTGCGGTCCCACCTGCAGTATCCCAGCATCAGGTGGTCGACGACGGCGCTGGGTCCGTGGGGGCTGCTGCGTTCGTTGAAGCTCCTCCCCCTGGGTTCGCTTTTGAACACCGCCTCCCCGTCCACCGACGTCTTCGACAAACTTATCTCCTGCAGACGCTCCACCATTTTGTCGTCTAAGTCGGTGACCTTCACCTCGTGTTTGCCGCGGACCAGGTTGAGTCTGAAGTCGATGATGTCGTCCTGCGTCCGGCTGCCCACCCACTCCTCCGGGGCGTCCATGTAGTATGTGTCGCCGTGTTCAGCCGCCATCAGGGGGCCGGCGTATACTTTGGGGTAGTTCCAGCTGCCGATGAACACGCTCGGCGGCGTGCTCCCGTCCAGCTCCCGCCCCACGTCGACGGACTTCATCCGCGCCTGCCTGGTCAGCTGCTTCAGCAGGTAGCCTTTCCCCTTCAGCATGGTTGACCATGTGAGTATTTTAAAAAACAGGTGCGGGGAGAGCAGGGGAAAACTAAACCTTTTTATCCCGACTACAAATACCTTACGATGAAACGTGTGCTCTTGCTTGTGCTGCTGCTGGCGGGGTGTGTTGAACAGGAGACGGTGGTCACGTCAACCACTCAGACGACGGTGGTCTCAGCCGACGCCGCCTTGGCTGAGGTGGATGCCTCCTCCCTGATGGAATCCCAAACCGACTCCCTGGGCTTCCATGCGCGGGACCCGGGCGCATACAGTGAGGCTGTCGGCTCCGACGCCAGAATAGTGAATGCGGGCGGCACGTACTTCGCATACTGGCTGCCCGGCAACTGGAATTCATTTGAGGAGAAGCGGGTGATGGTTCTATTACATGATGCAGGCGGCTCCGCGTACTCGCGCCTCAACCAACTCCGACCGACTGCTGAAAAAATGGGTTTCGGGCTGGTGAGCGTGCAGTGGGGCTGGCCGGCTGAGTCCGGGTTCGAATACATGGAAGACGAAGCGGCTTACTCGATCATGAATGCGGCGTTGGACTACGTTGAACTGCGTCACGGAGCAGACAAGCGGATGTCGGCGTTGAACGGCTTCGGCCGCGGCGCAGGCATGGTCTCCGCAATCGCCGGCCTGGACGAAAACCTCTTCCAGATGCACATGATGATATCCGGCGGCGTGCCGGACGGCGAAGGGTGGCTGCACGGCGACCAATTCTACATGTGGTGCGGCACCGAAGACACGGGAACATGCGACGACATGAAAGAGGATATGGGGGTTCTGCGGGAGCGGGGGGCGGTAATCAACCTGTTCGCGGAAACCGACGGCGGCCGCACGCTCTGGAACAACAACCAGCGGCTGCAGGAGAAGGCGGCGGAGCGGTGGCTTAACATGCCGCAAAGTTAATATAACATTCCGCCTAAGAGTTAGCAGGTGGTTGGATTGTATACGAAACACATAACGTTGATTCTGGCGCTGATGGCGCTGTCCGCCGTCTTCGCGGGCATGTATCTGCTGGAGCACGTGAAGCTTCTGGAGACGGAGGAGAAGCTCAGTTGGACAGAGTCGCAGGTGAACCAGGTGTTCGAGGCCGAACGGGACCGGCTAAACCAGTGCCAGGAAGAGTTGGAGCGGTGCCGCAACTACACGGTATGCGAGTGAGCATTTAACCCCGTATTCGTGATATCTTCTTGTGGTCAACGCGCGCCTCTACATTTCACGGCCTGAACGGTACTTCGAGAACGTGGTGAAGATTCTGCGGGAGGACGTCGGCGGCGAAAGCGTAATCTACGTCACAACCAACAAACCATACAGCCACCTGAACGAGATGCTATCCGAAGACGGCGTCGACACGGACGGCATATTCTTCATAGACTGCATCAGCCGCCAGGTTCTGGACGTCCGCGGGGAATTCCACAACTGCCTGTACGTAGACAGCCCCGACGACGTCACTGCCCTGGCGATGGCGGTGGACAACGCCACCCGCCACCTCGACGGCGACAAACTACTGTTCCTGGACTCCCTCAGCACCCTGCTGCTGTACAACGACGAGAAGGTCATAGGGCAGTTCAGCAACTTCATCATAAACAGGATGGTGGTGTCCGGCGTCAGCAGCATCATCATGGCGCTGTCGTCGGACATGGAAAAAGACGTGATAAAAAAAGTGATGAGTTTCGTGGACGAGGTGAAGGAATATGATGTATGAGTTTACGGTGTTAATCGGTGCGGCGACGATTGTGATACAGTTTGCGGCGGCCTACTTCAGCTATGTGATATACAAGTACAACAGACTGCACAGCCAGTGGCTTGCCGTCACCGTCGCATTGCTGATACTCGGCGTCCAGAGGACCACCACATTGATGACGGGGCTGGGGTGGTTTCCGGAGTTCACCACGCTCATGGGCGTGTTGAACCAGATAACGCTGCCGTTCATAGTCAGCGTGTTTTTGATGGTGGGGCTGTTCCGGATGAAGGAGAACTTCGAACGCTTCGAGGTGTTGGAGCGGAAGGCCGTCGACAAGCTGAAGGCGTTCAACGACAACAAGTGCTAGAAGGGCTTCCCCTTCTCCCGCTGGTTCTTCAATGCTTCAGCATACCATTCGAGTTCGTCCAGAAACTGGACCACCCATTCGTCGTACTCCTCCTTCAGGGGGTTGCCTTCGCGGTCGAAGGCTTTCTTCACCTCCGGGACGGGGAACATGGTGGGGGTGCTGACCATCCCCAACTCCCCTAAAGTAGCCCTCAACTGTATTGCTTCGCGGACGCCGCCGAATACTCCGCTGCTGTATGAGACTATGCCCGCGGGCTTGAAGTAGTACTCGTACTGGAAGGTGTCCAATAGGTTCTTCAGCGCCGGCGGTATGCCGTGGTTGTATTCCCCCGCCACTATCACGAAGGCGTCCCCGTCGTCAAGTATCCTGTGCAGTTCCTCCATCACGTCGGGGGCGTCGCCGTCGTATTCATTGTACCGGAGGTCGAGTAACGGCAGCCTGTGTTCAAGAGGGTCTATCAACGTAACATTGTGTCCCCGCTCCACCAGCTTCTTCACCACGTAGTTGGCGGCCCTTATCCCCTGACGGTTCCTCCGCACCGAACCGTATAAGACGGGTATACTGTAGCCCATGGTTTCACCTGGTACTGCGGATATAAGAATGTCATAGGGGGTGGCTGGGTGGTGGTGGCCCCCGAATAGGGGGGTTTGGCTTTTTGTGAGGTGATCTGACTGGCAACGGATTGGCCCCCAGCCGCCCCCTCATCCAGTCAAACTGGTGAATACTACACGGCCGCCGGTTATATAATGGGTAGTTTCACGTCGGTAACAACGCCGGTTCGGCGTTTTCACATGAAAGACGGGTTTTTCACATGAAAGACGGGTTTTTCACATGAAAGATATGAAAATGCACACATCTCTGTCTTTTTAGGGATGCGTCAAATACTTTTACGGTGGTCTAAACATGAGGTGGGCAGCGTTAGCCATGGCCTTACTAGTCCTCACTGTCTCGGCGGAGTCCGGGTACTGGTTCCTGCAGCCGTTCATATCGTTCATAGAGTATGTGTTCCCTCCCGCCGCAGCCGCCCCGGCCTTAGACTGCAACAGCCCCTATATCCGCGCTGGGGACGGCTGCTGCCTCGACATCGACGAAAACGGGGTCTGCGACTCGGACGAAGCCGTTAACGCCGCTTCTATCCTTCCGGACTGCTGGACCGTTAAGGACGCGGGCGAACGAGACAGATGCTTCAACGTGAAGGCCCTCGGCAACCTGGATTCATCATTGTGCCGGAACATAGCCGACGAGGTCGACCGGGGTTTCTGCTACTACGACATAGCGTTGCGCACCCTTGACCCCCGCATCTGCCGCAGCGCAGGTGGAGGATGGAACATATCCTGCACCGCCTTCACCCAGGAGGACCCCGGCGTCTGCGATTTAATGGCAGGCGACGACCGCATCTACTGCCGCGCCCTCGCCACCCGCAACTCTGAAGTATGCGAGGACTTGGGGGACGGGGTGATGCACCACCTCTGCGTTGTGGACTCCGCCGCACTTACCCGCGACCCCGGCGTCTGCGACGTCATAGAATACGAGAGCGACCGCATCGACTGCGTGTACTTGTCCATGAACTAGAATGCGTTCCATATTCGTGCTGCTGGTATTGGTGTCCGCGTGCATATCCATCGGCGGCCGCCCGCCGCGGCAGGACATAGACCACAGCTCATGCGAGCTGGTGCGGTGCTCCTACCACCGCACACTCCAGGTATGTGAAGCAGACGGCTGCTGCGAGCCCGTGTTGAACGAGTCCGGAGCGTACGTGAACTGTCGTGTGAAACAGGTTTTAAACGCTGAAGCCGATACCTAACGAGGTGGTTGGTTTGCGCTGGACTCTCCTGGTGCTGGTTTTGCTGGTTGCTCCCGTCCAGGGGGCGTTGACCGACGAAGACCGTCTCCGCGACTGCCTGTGCTCGTGCCTGGAGCCCCCTGGGGGCCGGTTCAGCTGCAGCTACGACGAAACAGACCCCGGCTACAGCCCCTCCTGCAGGACATTGTCGAACGGCCCCTGCATCTGCAAGGCCTTCGGCTGCTTCCGCGGGCAGATGCCCACCAGCGGCGAATGCTACGACAAATGCCGGATGCGTCAGACCATGACTTCCAGGACGCTCCCTAACGGCAGTTCGGTGACCACCTCCACTCACCCGGATGACGAGGACCTGGAGCTGAAGGGCCGCATAACATTGTGGACGGGGAAGCCGGTGAAGTACGCTAAGGTGACGCTCAAGTACCGGGGCGCAGACTACACGTCGACGGCGGACGACACGGGAAACTATGTCATAAAGTTCAGGGGAAGGAAAACCGGCGGCGAAACCGGAAGACTATACGTGAAACTCGAATACCACAGAAACAACAGAATATACTACCGCATACTCTACAGCGGGAAGCCGGTGTGGATTATGCGGAAGTTCGATGTCAACGGCGAAGGCGATTTGACGCAGAACCTGGTGCTGCGGGACGGATTGAACGCCGGCAACAACCACTTCGGCGACCCCAACACCGAATGGATCCGGCATTTCGCAATAACGTACTTCCACATGTACGAGGTCCTCGAGTTCTACATGGACGAGCTGCAGGTGGGCGTCGACTACAAACTGCCTGTGGACGTGCTGTCGTTCGCCGGTTCCGGCGGCGCAACCTACTATACGCCGACGACGGGGAACATCGTGATAGCGTTCGAGCACAGCCAGCGCACCCACCCGTTCAGGCCGATGAACAGGGAGTGGCACGAGTTCGGCCATCACGTCCAGTTCAGCCTCTACAGGAAGTGGCCGGAGGGCAGCAAGCTGCCGGGCACCGAAAACCACAACGGATACCTGAACCCGAGCACGGCGGATTCTTTCACCGAAGGGTTCACGGAGTTCATGACGCTGGTGATAGCGGAACACTACGGCTACCCCAACCCACACGTGTACTCCAGCTTCGGCAGCCTCGAACTCGACCACAAGGCGTGGAGCTGGCAGGGGAAGATGGAGGAGCTGGCGGTAGCCGGAATACTATGGGACCTCTACGACCCGAAAAACGACGACCAAGTGGATTTAACCCGCGACCAGATATGGGATGTGATAAAACACCACCACCCCGACTTCACGTCCGTGTACAGGGAGTTCATAACAAAGTACCCCGGCGACAGAGGCGGCATCGACGCAATCTTCGAGGCCCACGGCTTCTTCAACGACACCACCCCCGGGAACCGCGTCTACGACTCGGTGGAGCCGTTCATCGACGCCGACGGCGACAAAGCCTACGACGCCGGCGAAGGGTTCATAGACTACGCGCAGGAGCCGGGCCTCGGAAAACCGTGGATGATACGGCAGGAGAATGAAATCATAGGCCCCGCCTCCAACTACCAGCGCCCGTCGAGGACCAACGCCGTCCGCCTCCCCGGCCATTACGTCCGGGTCGACAACACCGTCCCATACTACACGGTGGAGTACTCGTTCACCGACTCGTCGCTCGACTATAGCGTCAGAACATTCAACGACGGCGGTCTCGTGTACGTGCAGGTGCCTGAAGGCTACAACGCCACAGTCTCTCTTCAGCCGGAGGGTGTGTCGGCGCAGCCATACACTTTCACCGCCCAGGGGTTCAGGGACTCCTATGAAATCGTTTTGGGGCAGGGCTACTACGCCGACATCTCATACGGTGAAGTCACAGTGTCGGAGGAGCCGGTTCCGGAGCCGGCCTCCATCGAATCCAGGCTGGATGAAATCCCCTACTGGGAGACTTCGACGTTGAACGCGTCCGCCGAAGACTTCGCCTACATTCCGCCCGCGGAGGAGCCGCTGCCGGTTGAAGGAGGCATGCTGCCGTCTGTGCAGCCGTGGATGCTGCTGGCGGGCGGGGGAGTAGTGGGGTTGGCTGTGCTGGCTTTGGGGGCGGTCGCGGTATTGGCTGTTATCGTCGGCTTGATAGTGTGGTGGCGTAGGAGAAAGAAATAAATTAACCTGGTCAAATATTAGCATATGGGACGTTATCTCCTGGTTGTTTTGGCTCTACTCTGCGGGTGCATGGGGGCGTCGGAGGTCACGACCACGACGACCACTTCGCAGCCTACATCAACCACTACTTTCACCCTTCCGGAGGGTGTGCCATGCGGGCCCCGGATATGCGCGGAGGGGGAGTTCTGTCTGAACGCGGAGTACGGGATATGCGGCCCCGCCATCACAACCACTACTACGCTGCCGCAGTCCACCTCCTCTACAACGACGACTTCGACTTCCACCACCGCCACGACGTTGTCGGATTTCGAACGCATATTCCAGCGCACATCCGACAAATACTACGCCACCACTTCCACGACGTCAACGACTTCGACGACGGCGTGGAGCTACACAACCACGACAATCATAGAGGGTATCACTCCCCCGTACGAGCCGGACTACACCATCGGCGACCGCGGAGTATACGGTGGGCGGCTGGATTAGCCGCCGTATACGCCGGTTATCTGTATGTTGTTGGTGCAGGTGCCCCCAACGCCCGACGAGGGGACGGCAACGGTCCAGTACTCGTCTTTTGTCGCGTTAACGCCTTCAGCTGTTACAATACCCTCTACTCCGAGGTCGAAGCCCGTGTCTGTCACCGGCGCGTGGGTGAGGTTCAAGCTCATCCCTGCCCAGCCGCCGTCCGACGTACTGTACCGTGTGTTGTTGACCGGTATTGTCCCCTGTCCGGTGCAGACGTAGTCTGTGCCGTTGACCCGTACGTCCACGACCACGTTCCCCTGGTTGGATACTTCGGTGGCGTTTCCGCCGCCGCTCTCTCCCCCTAACGCTAGGGTGCCGAAGTCTACCGTGGCCTCGAATATGGAGATTGCTGTGAGGTCGTCTACGGTGTTGACGCCGGTGTTGGAGTCCACGTTCGAGGCGGAGTCGTTCACGGTCACGTTGCAGGTCCAGGTGCCGTTGACGGCCTCATGCTGGACGTTGAAGCTGCAGTTGATGTTGACCGTGCTGCCGCCGCCCCCGCTGAGGCTGCAGCTGCCGTTGTCGTATCTGGTGTTCGGGTCCGCCGACGCGCCCGCGCTCGTCCCATTGTATATGGTGGCCCACGCCGCCGCCACGTCCCCGAACCCGTTGTCGTCCGTGGCGCGGGCGTTACAGTATAATACTATGTTGTCGCTGCCGGCGGTCAACTGTATGGTGCCGCCGTCTATGTCACGCAGCCCCACGTTACTGACCGTCGGCGTCGAGCTCGGCACAATAACCTGCCCGGTGATAATATCCGAGGAAACGAGATGAGCTACCGCTAACACCGCAGCCGCAGCCCACAGAACCCTGCAATCCAATGTAACACCGAACCCCCCCACAACACCCGATAAAATATGTGTGTGAAGGTATTTAACCGTTCGATTTCACAAACGTCGTGGAAGATTTAATGAAAGTTTTCTAATTCATCTCTATGAAGGTTTGGCTGGTCCTGCTTCTGCTGCTGTCGGCTGCCTGCGCGCAGGAGTACGTTCCCGGGGAGGTGATTGTGAAGTTCCGCGGCGGAGTGTCCGTTGCAGAAGACGTTCCCCTCCCAGGTGCCGAGTCGATGGAGCCCGTGTTCAAGGCGTTGAGGCTGCGGCAGGCTCTCATGGGGGCTGCTTCGTCGGACGACGCCCACGGCCTCGAACGCATATACCTGGTCAGACTGAACGGCACGACGGTGTTGGAGGCGGTGGAGGAATACCGGAGGCAACCCTTCATAGAGTATGCGGAGCCGAACATGATACTCTACCCTGACGCCGAACCCAACGACCCCTACTACAGCCTCCAGTACGCGCACGCCCTAACCAACGCGGAAACCGGCTGGGACTTGGAGACCGGGAACGAATCCATCGTGGTCGCCGTATTGGGGGAGGGCGTCAACTACACACACCCCGACCTCATAGACAACATATGGAACAACACCGACGAGGTGGTGGACGGCGGCGACACCGACGGCAACGGATACGTCGACGACATACGCGGTTGGGATTCTCGGTTCGGCGACAACGACCCCATGCCCGCGTTCACGGACAACCACGAGACCATGGTGGCGGGGATAGTCGCGGCCCGCGGCAACAACAGCCTCGGCGTCGCAGGCATATGCTGGAACTGCAGGATAATGCCTGTGAGGATGACATACACCACCTCCGGATTATTGGATGCGCTGGACTACGCCATCGCAGCCAACGCGTCCATAATAAGCATGAGCTTCGGCAACTACGACCCCTACAAATACGGTGCAGGCTCGGTGGAGAACACCATAGACGAGGCCGTAGACCAGGGTATACTGTGTGTGGCGACCGCAGGCAACGACCGAATCAACCGGCTGAGGTATCCGGCGGCGTTGGACAACGTCGTGGCGGTCGGCAACAGCGACCAGGGCGACGAACGGTACACGAGCAGCAACTACGGCCCGTGGGTGGAGGTTGCGGCGCCGGGGGCGAGCATTGTGTCCACGGACAACGAAGGCAATCTGTCCACCGGATCGGGAACATCATTTTCATGCCCGTACGTCAGCGGCCTCGCCGGATTGATGATGAGCCTCCGCCCCGACTTGAACGTATCGGAGGTGCGTGACATACTCAAGTACTCCGGAGACAAGATAGAGGCCGACGGATACATAGGGCTGCGGGTGAACGTCGAGGGTGCGTTGACTTTGCAGGCGCCGCCGGACCTGTACGCCCTCATAAAGTACCCGTACGAGCGGGAGATAGTCTCTAACGGGACTATGGCGGTGCAGGGCACCGCCTTCGGCGACTACACCCTCGAATACAGCAATGTGTCGCAGGTGTCGTGGACGTCCATAGGCTCCGGCTCGGACGTCGACGGCGTCCTGGGCACATTAGACGTGGACTCACTGTCCACCGGCCAGTATATGGTGCGGTTGAACGCCACCAACGACACCGGATTCGACACCCACAACGTATCATTCTACGTGGACGCGGACGTCATGCTGGGGTGGCCGCAGCACACGTACGAGACCATGTGGTGCGCCCCCACCGTGTATGACCTGGACGGCGACGGCGACCTGGAGGTGTTGGTGGGGGATGGCAGGGGCAAGATGCACGTGTGGCACCACAACGGCAGCGTAATGGACGGGTGGCCGAAGTCGTTTCTGAGCTCGGACATTATGTCGTCGCTGGCGGTCGGCGACGTCACAGGTGACGGCGAGCCGGAGGTGGTGGGCACCAGCATCTCATCCTCGGCGAAGCGTGTCGCCGTAGCCTACTTGAACGGCAGCTACGCGGTCGGCTGGCCTAAATCGGTGAGCAGCGAATCATACGCTGCTCCGGTGCTGGCGGACGTGGACGGCGACGGCGTGTACGAGATACTGGTTGCGGACTACGACGGCGACATCTATTTGATGAACGGCACGGGCGGGTGGCTCGCCAACTGGAGCATAGCAGACAACATAGAGGCTACGCCGGCGGCAGCTGACCTGGATGGTGACGGCGACCCCGAGTTCATCGTCTCCACGGACAACCGCGTCAACGCATACCACCACAACGGCACCATATACAACGGCTGGGAAGACTATGCTGGGGGCGAGTATTTTTCGCCGGTGGTTGCGGACCTGGACTTGGATGGCGTGTTGGATGTGGTAACCGGTGGCGACGAAATACGCATCTACAACGCAAGCGGCGACCTCCTCGCCAACGGCAACGAGTTATCCAACGACCTGGGGGGGTTTGCGTTGGCTGACGCGGACGGCGACGGAGACCTGGAGATATTCGCCTCCGACAACGCCGACGTCCACGGCCTGCACCACAACCTCAGTTCGCTGGAGGGGTGGCCGGTGTCGCCGTCGTATCAGGTGCGGGCGACGCCGGTGGTGGGTGACATAGACGGCGACGGCGAAGTCGAGGTGCTGATAGGGTCTTACGCCGACAACCTGTACGCATACAACCTCGACGGCTCAGCGGTCGACGGGTTCCCGAAATACGTTCTGGAGGACGTGTACCGGGCGGCGGCGGTAGCCGACCTCGACCTGGACGGCGACGTGGAGGTGCTGGCTCCGTCGAACGCTAAAAACCTGGTGGCGTGGGACTTCAACACCGACTACAACTCATCATTGACTCCTTGGCCGATGTTCCAGGGCGACGCCCAAAACAGCGGCACATACACCACAACGACCACGACCACCACGACGACGTTGGACGGGTGCAGCGGCGGCGGCCCCCCAGGTTCGGGGGACTGGAACATCACCGAAACCAACCAGTGCTGGGTCGACGACATACACGTGACGGGCAGGCTCAGGGTGGAAAACAGCACCTTTAAACCCACATCCATACGCGTCAACATCACCGACGCAGTATTGGAGTTCGTCAACGGCACCCTCGAACTCGCAGACTCAGTGCTCGCCTTCATAGACTGATTTTCCAACCACCTCGTCTACCTGCCCATCTGCTTTCCGGTTTCAGCGGACGCCTTCTTCAGTTTCCTGTAGGCGTCCCTTCGGATGGTGAAAATCCTCCTCAACCCGTCCAACCCGAACTCCCGCGTCTCATCGTATCCCTCGAACAACCGATTGCATCCTTCATTCCCCCTCAGGTGTTCTTTAACGTCCTTCGACAGCATACCTCACGCCCTTCAATCTCCTCCAACGAAACATCCATTTCTAAAAAAACGCATATATGACCACCTAAAAACCTTTATGGGCTTTATTA
>CAZPLO010000011.1:13211-39567 GCA_964587725.1 uncultured archaeon | reverse complement strand
CGTTGCCTCAGGCATAAGCATCGGCACGCCGGTGGCGGTACTCGCAGGCGTATTCCACGCCGTCAACCACGTCCTCTACAAGACCGCCTTGTTCATCGGCTGCGAGTGCGTGGAAAAAAACGGGAACTCGGACTTCAAAAACCTCGGCGGCGCAATACACACGCTCCCAGCCGTGGGGCTGCTGGTTTTGGGGGCGAAGTTCGCGATATCCGGTATTCCGCCGTTCAACGGCTTCCAGAGCAAGCTGATGCTGATGACGTCTGCGTTGGACGCGGGGATGCCGGAGATAACCGCCGTCATGATTCTGGTGAGCGTGCTCACCTTCATTTCGATGATGAAGGCGTTCCACCTCGCGTTCCTGCGGCCGCGGGACGACAACGAAAAACCCGCGTCGAATGTGCCGAAGACGTATCTGCTGGCGCTGGTGATACTGGTGGGGCTGTGCCTGGTGCTGGGCGTGTACCCGCAGCTGGCTACACAATACATAGAGCCGATAGCCCGTGAGGTGGGGTTCGCCTGGAGGTAAGATGTATCAGAGACTGCTTGACACGTTGAGGGGCCGCGGCGAAGGCGACAGCATACACTCCGCCTCCGCGATTGCGGTGGAGTACCAGAGCACCCTCGCGTTCATACTGCTGGCGTTCCTCGCAGCCCGGATGGTGAACCTGTACTTTGGCGCGGCCGCGGCGCTGGCTGTGTTCCTGGCAATGCGGAACAGAGTATTGACCTTCGACGTGTTCACTGAAAACGACGACCGCATACAGACGCTCATGTACTATCTCATTCTGACGCTGGCGGCGTGCCTGGCGTTGACGGGGTGGCTGGCGTGAAAAGGGTTCTAGCAGCCGCGGCGTTCGCGGTGGTGGCGTTCACGCTGCTGAACGCGCTCACGAGCATGTCGGTGCTGCCGGGCATAAGCGAAGTCTACAACCTCTTCGGTTCAAATGTTGCGCCTAACCGCGTCACCGCCGTGCTGTTCGATTTCAGAGGATACGACACCCTCGGCGAGGCGATAATCCTCGTCTCCGGCGTGTTGGCGGTTTCGATGCTGTACGGCCGCGGCCTGCTGACGGGAGACAGCCATGAGACGGAGGACGCGAACCTCCACGGCACACTCATACTCAAGACGTTCACTCCCGTTCTAACCCTCCTTATAGTGGCGGCCGGAGTGTACGTGACCCTGGGAGGCCATATTACCCCCGGAGGCGGCTTCCAGGGCGGCGCGGTGGTGGCGGCGGGTTTCCTGCTGACGCTGCTGGTGTTCGGACGCGCAGGCCTCAACATGCCACACAGCCTCCTGGTGAAGATGGAATCCGCCGGCGCACTGCTGTACATAACACTCGGCCTAATCGGCCTCGCGTTCACGGGCTACTTCCTCTACAACGTCGGCGTCGACGCATACAACATTGCTCCCGCGGCGGAGGCGTTCAACTACCCAGACGGGGTCGGCGCGGGCATAATACCGTACCTCAACATTGCGGTGCTGATTAAGGTTTCCGCAGGCCTCACCACGGCGATGCTGGTGATGCTGGGGGCCAGACGGTGAACCCCGTAGTGTATGCGGTGGCGTTCGCGTTCGGCATCTTCTACGGCAGCAGGGTGCGCGGTACCGACGCCCTGCTTTTAATAGCCGCCGGAGTAATAATAGCGGTTCTGCTGGGCAACTACCCACACTACCCGGTGGAGGGCGTGTCGACGGCGTACGTGTCGGCTGTTTTGGGGGCCGCGTTGGGCGGTCGGAGGAAAACATGAAAGCGGTTTTGAAGGCGCTGAAGCACACGGTGTTCGGGTTCCGCAACATACCCAGGATACTGTTCGGCTCCGGCAGGCTCAACGACATGAGGATGCGCGACAATATACTGTCGGGGAATGTGGAGCCTTTGAAGAACATAGACGAGGACCTGTGCCTCGGCTGCGGCGTCTGCGCCAACATATGCCCGGTGAAGGCCATAACCATGAAGCCCCTGCCCGAAAAGATACGGTTGACGGAGAACCGGTATAAGGAGAAGATTCCCGAAATAGACCACATGAAGTGCATGTACTGCTTCCAGTGCCACGACAACTGCCCCACCTTCACGGTCCATAAAAAACAGTCTGCCATACACCCCAGAGGCAACAGGGTGTCCGGCATCAAGGCCCAGGACCTGTTCAAGAAAAAGGAGGGAGACGATGCTTAAGGAGGCTGCGAGGAAACGGTCAATACACGTGATGCTCGTGTACACCGGCGGGTGCAACGGCTGCGACATCGAAGTGGTCAACGCCCTCCTGTCGCCGTACTATGACCTGGAGCAGTACCGGGTGTTCGTCACCTGGAACCCCCGGGAAGCCGACATACTGTTGGTTACGGGCCCCGTGACAAGACGCACGAAAGAGCCGCTGAAGGCGATATACGAGAGCATTCCGGAGCCGAAGGCGGTTGTTGCGGTCGGCTCCTGCCCCATCGTAGGCGACATATACCTGAACGTGTACGGCGAACTGGGGCCCGCAGACCAGGTGGTGGGACCACTCCATAAGGTACTGCCGGTGGACGCGTCGGTGCCGGGATGCCCGCCGCGGCCCGAGGACATTATTGCGGGCGTCGCATCGCTTATTCCGAAGATTGTGGAGGCGGGGCCGTGAAAGAGGAGGTGCCCGTGGGCATAGTCCACCCCACCATGCTGGAGCCGTTCAGGATACGTTTTCTCGTCGAAGACGAGGTCGTCGAAGACTGCGAGATAACATTCAACGCCGTCTACCGAGGCATAGAGAGGATACTCGAGGGAGTCCCCATCAAGAAGGCGAACATGATAACGGAGCGGGTGTGCGGCATATGCTCCCACATCCACTTGTGGAGTTCCTGCAGGGTCACGGAGATGGCGGGCGGCATAGGGATATCGGACCGCGCCAACAGCATACGGATTCTGGGCGCCGAGCTGGAGCGGCTGCACTCCCACACATTGTTCTTCGGCCACGCATTCGAAGTCCTGGGTCATGAAACATTCTCCTACAGGAGCTTCGCCATGCGGGAGCCGGTGATGAGGATACTGCAGGAGGTGTCCGGCAACCGCGTCCACTACGCCATACCCATCATCGGAGGCATAAGGCCGCGCTGCGACCTCGACAGCCAGACAAGGGCTAAGGTGTCGGGGATGGTGGATGAACTCGAGAACACCCTCGGCAAAATGGTGGACCGCGTGCTCAACGACCCCATGATAATGTCCCGCCTCGAAGGCACCGGCGTGATGAGCAGGAAGGTGGCTGAAGCCACGCATGCGGTGGGGCCGACCGCCAGGGCCTCCGGCGTCAAATGGGACTGGCGGAAGGAGATTCCGGAGTACGAGGGCATAGACTTCGACATGATAGTATTGGAGGACGGCGACAACAAGGCCAGGGTGGTGGCGCGCTGCCTGGAGGTGTTCGAGTCCATAAAGGTCATACGGCAGATACTCGACGACCTGCCGGAGGGGGACCTGGTGACGCCGCATAAGCCGCCGCTGGACACGGGGTTCGCGACATCCTACATGGAGGCTCCCCGCGGGGAATTGTTCCATTCGCTCCGCATAGACGCGCACGGGAAGGTCCGCAACTACAGGATACGGCCGCCCACCACCACCAACCTCGCCGCGGTGGAGCAGGCGTGTGTCGGAGACCATTTGACGGACGGAATACTCACGGTGATTTCATGCGACCCCTGCATATGCTGCGCCAACCGGGCGTTGGTAAAGGACGCAAGAACCGGCGAGGAGACACTGGTAGACTTCAGCGAGGTGAAGAAATGAACCCCGTTGACGTGGCTGTTGGAAGCATCGTGTCCCTCGTCATTGCGGTGGCGGACGCCGTCTTCATCCCCGGGCTGGAGCGTAAGATTCAGGCGCGTCTGCAGCAGCGCATCGGCCCGCCGGTCACCACGCCGGGGTTCTGGAACATGCTGAAGTTCCGCTACAAGAAGACGGTCAAGGAACACAGCCCCAACCCCGGAGTGTACCATATTCTGTTGCTGATGTCGCTCGGCTCCGTCGCCTTCATCCTTTTGTTCTCCACCCCCTTCTGGTGGGGCATACTGGGTTTCGGCTCCGTACTGGGGATACTGGGCCTGCTGAAGCTGGAGGAGGTTTCCTACATGATGATGGGTTCGTTCAGCAGGTCCGTTATGTCAGTGGGCCTGCCGTGGGCGGACACCGTCAAATACGCCGCGTTCCGGGACGCGCCGAGAAGGTTTTTCGAGCAGATAGCGTCGGTCAGGGCGCTGAAGATGATTACGCTGGGGTCGTTCCCCTTCTACGTGGCGTTGCTGGTGCCGTTCGCTGCCGCGGGCAGCATGAGCATACAGGACGTGGTGCTGCCGCAGAACCCCGTGTACGCGGGCAACTACGGGACAGGTTTCCTGTTCACGGCGGAATGCATGCCTTCGACGCTGGCCAGCCTCAACCCCTTCCTGCTGACGATTCCCGGGCTTCTGGCGGCGGGCGTGTACTTCATAGGATACAATATTGTCACAAACAACCGGCCGTTCGACATCGTGAAGCCGAAGGTCGACATCATAGAGGGTCCGATGATGGAGTACGCGGCGGTGTGGAGGGGCCTGTATTACCTGCTCACGGGGCTGCTGTCGTTCACACTCTCCAGCCTGTTCATCACGTTGTTCCTGGGCATACCGTTCGACGTCCGGTTCCCGGGCACCGCCTTGCTGCATCTGATACTGCTGACCGCTCTGCCCGCTGCAGCCGCCATACTGAAGGCGTTCAGTCCCGTGTTCACGTTCAAGCAGGTATACAGGGTGTCGTTCACTGCCACGTTGATCGGCGTAATAGCACTTGCGGCGGTGATACTATGACCAAGATAGTGTTCGAGTCCGGGCTGGTGATAAACCTCGGCGGCTATTTTGTGGAGAGGGTGGTGAAGTCGGACTTCATAGACGTTGTAGTGGGCAACCCGCTGGACGAGGACGTGAAGATAGATTTGCCGATACTGAGCATGGAGATGCTCGACGGCATACGCGACAAGGGGTTGCTGGTCGAATACCTGTATGAAGGCGACTCGCTGAAGGATAAGCTGGAGGAGATGCGGGAGAGGGTCAAGCCCTGACAGACAGTATGTTCCCGGCGAGCTCATCCAACGCGGCCTCCAACTCTTCACTCATTTCTTCTCCAGGGGTGAAGTGGCGGGCCTGAACAGCGACGAATGCCGTGTCAACTCCTTCTTCCTTGAACTGTCTCGCCAGCACCTTCATGGGCATCCTGTGCGTTGATACGTGGACGGACTGCAGCTCGTCCTGCTGAAGCCGCCGTATTTCGCCAGGGCGGCCGCCGAAGTCGCCTGCATCCACAACAACCACCCTTTCCGGTTTGAAGTCGATTACTTCGCCGACGAAGTTTTCAGGTGCTGTGGAGGCGAACAACACCTGCATTTCACCGTCTTCTTCCAGCGTATCGGCCAGGTGCCTGCCGAACGCGTCGTCTCCGTTGAGTTCGTTGCCCACGCACAACAGGCTTACTCTGCCCTGGAAGACCCGGTAGTCCATACATATAAACAGAGTCCTTATGTTTAATACCATGCTGGTGAAGGACATCATGTCCACCAGACTCATAACCGTGTCGCCTGAGGAGAGGGTGGATTCCGCAGCCAAGAAGCTGGTTTCACACAACATCAGCGGCATGATTGTGGTGGAAGAGGGGAAGGCTGTGGGAGTGGTGACCACGAACGACATATTCAGGAAGGTTCTGGTGGCCGGCAAAGAAGCCGCCGACGTCGAGGTCCGGGAGGTGATGTCGTCGCCGGTGTTAAGCGTCCACCCCCTCAACAGCGTGGAGAAGGCGGTGAAGTTGATGGGCGAGCACCGGGTGAGGCGTCTGGCTGTGGTGAACGAAGCCAACATGGTGGTGGGGATAGTGACGGTGATGGACATCGTCTCCCATCTCCCTGATTTGATAAAGGTCATGTTCCAGACGTGGGTGAAGCCCGACTGGAGATGAGATAGTATAAATAATTTTTAAAATATTCAAAATATTAAAAATAATTTCAAAATGGAGCGCATCGGCACGGACGAGTCCGGGAAGGGCGACTACTTCGGCCCCCTGGTTGCGGCGGCAGTCTGCGTGGGCAGGGGCGACGAGAAGAAACTCAGGAGACTTGGAGTCAGGGACAGCAAGAAAATCAGGGACGACAGAATACTGTCCATCGACAAAAACCTCCGCGAAGAATTCGAACACGACGTGGTGTTGATAGGGCCGAAGAAATACAACACACTATACAGTAAACTCGAGAACCTGAACGTCCTGCTGGCTTGGGCGCACGCCCGCGCCATAGAGAACCTGCTCACCCGCGTCAAATGCACGAGGGTGGTGGCAGACCAGTTCGGCGACGAACACTTCCTGCAGGAGCGGCTTATGGAGGAGGGCCGGAAGGTGACGCTGGCCCAGCGCCACCGCGCCGAATCCGACCTGGCTGTTGCCGCGGCGTCGATACTGGCGCGCGCCGGCTATTTGAAGGCGCTGGAGAGGATGAGGCACCGCTACGGCGTAGTATTCCCCAAAGGCGCATCCGAGGTCATCGAGGCCGGGAAGACGTTCACGGAACTCTACGGCCTCGGGAGACTCGACGAAGTCGCTAAAACCCACTTCAAAACCACGGAGAAACTGAAGGAGAGTCTGAAGGAGGTCTGAACGGATTTAAACCCCCGCCCCGATAGTTAAACGCCATGGCCGACGAATCGGGTGTTGAGAAGACCGTCGGGGGGATAATGACCCGCGACGTCGCGGTGGTCGAAGCCGGGCAGCCGATAGCGGATGCGGTGAAGGTCATGGCCGAACGCGGCATAGGCTCCCTGGTTGTCGTGGAAGACGGGGAAGTAACAGGTATCCTCACTGAAACGGACCTGCTCCGCTACGTGTCCTCCGGAGGCGACGACCACATGAGTGTCGCGGACATGATGTCGTCGCCTGCTGTTTCGGTTGAAGCATGCACACCCCTTCTTGACGCGAGCGAGGTGATGCACTCCCACGGGTTCCGCCGGCTGCCCATCGTGGACGGCGGGGAACTGGTGGGCATAGTCACCGAGACCGACATCGCCCGCGCCATGGAGTCCACCGGCATATGGCGCAAGGTCGAGCACGTGATGACCAAGGAGGTCGTCACCGTCGGAGGCAAAGACCTGGTGGTCGACGCCGCCAGGAGGATGACCGCCAAGAACGTGGGCTCGGTTGTTGTCGTTGACGGTGATGAAGTGGCGGGCATCCTAACCGAGAAGGACGTGTTGAACAGGGTTCTCGTGGGAGGCATGGACCCCGAGAAAACCAGCGTTGAAGAAGTCATGACCTCCCCTGTTTTAACCGTCGACTCCGAGATGTCGGTGTACAGCACCAGCAAGATGATGGAAGACGGGGGTTTCAGGCGTCTTCCGGTGGTCGAAGACGGTGAACTGGCGGGGATAGTGACTCAGACAGATTTGTCGAAGGCTATGCGGTCCATCATACTGGAGGTGGTCCCGAAGGTGGAGGAACGACTGAAGGAAACCCCCCTGGAGTCCGCTCTGGAGCCGGGGATGACCTACCTCATAGAGGAGAAGAAGCCTATGGAGAGCTACAGGGCGTTCGTGGACATGGTCAAGCACGGCATGGTGGGTCTGTGCATCTCCAGAACCAACCCTGAGCGGATAAGGGAGAACTACGGCCTCGCAACCACCCCCATAGTGTGGGTGACGGACATAAAGACTGAGGAGCCGCACCTCACCCCCACGGATTTGGTTGGCGTGTCTAACGTGGTGAGCAGGTTCATAGGCAAGATGGGTGAGGGCGAACAGGGCGTTGTTTTTCTGGAGCCCCTGTCCTATCTCATAGAGCACAACGACTTCAAACGGGTTCTCCACACCGTCCAGCACGTCCGCGACATGATTTCTGAGAGCGGGTGCAGCCTCATAGTCTACATAGACCCGGTTGTGCTGACGGAGCGGGATTTGGAGCTGCTGATGCAGGACATGGACGAGGTCAAGTTCCGGGCCTATTAAACGCCTCGACTAATACTTAACATGCGTTACCTTCGGCGCTTCAAAGGCTACCGGCTTCTACTGCGTGTCGGCGGCGTGCTGGTTGCTTGGACCGTCGGCAGCGGCGGCCTATGGTTTCTGCTGCCTCAGGTGGCGGAGTCGCTGGTCAAAGATTTAGCTGTGGTGGGACTTCTGATGTCGCTGCCGGGTTTGGTTGCGATGTTCGTCGACCTGCCTATAGGAGACCTCTGCGACCGCATAGGCGGCAGGAAGGTTCTGCTGACCGGGTTGGCGGGTCTGGCGCTGCTGGGCCTCAACTTCACCCTGGTGAACAGCGTGTGGACGCTGGCTGCCTTCCTCCTGCTGCTGGGGCTGCTTTATCAGACCGTCTACATACCCGCGATGGCCTATGTGATGAACATCAGCCCCGACGCGGAGAGTTCCGAGTACCTGGGGGTGGAGATGGGTTTCGTCCACTCAGGCTATGCGTTAGGGCCCGTTGTTGCTGGAGTCATGCTGTTGGCGGGTTCCACCATGCTGGAGGCAGGCGCCATCATGTACTTCCTCGGTTCGGCGGCCGCGTTCGTAATCGCCTACCTGTGGTTTCTCGGCGACGGCAGGGGCGGGCGCGTTGTGGACGGAATCAGGGACCTGGTGGTGAAGGACCGCGTGTTCCTGAGGGAGCTGGCGGATTACCGGAAACTCAAGTCCACCGGCCTGGTGATACTGTTGATGACGTTCCTGTTCAGCTTCTACGACGGCATGGTGTGGGTGCTAGAGCCCCTGTACTACAGGGAATTCACCTCCGACGCCCTGGTGGGCGGCATTATAATGTCGGCGTTCGTATTGCCCCTGATATTCTTGGAGGCGCCGGGCGGGTGGCTGGCGGACCGGTTCGGCAGGAGGAAGACCCTTGCGGCAGGGTTGCTGGCGGCGGGCGTTTTTTCCATAGCGTTCGGCATGGCCGACGACGTCTACGGTTTGTTCGCCGCCGCCTTCCTCGCCACCACAGGGTTGGCTCTGGCGTGGCCGAGCATGGAGGGCATTTTGACTGTGAAGTCCGACGCCGGTGAACGCGGTTCCGTGGTGGGGGTGTGGAGCACCGCCCGCGACTTAGGCTATGTGGTGGGGCCGTTCGGCGGCGGAGTACTGGCGCAGTTCATAGGATTGGATATGACGTTCGCGGCACTGGGAGTGGTTTTCATCGCCGTGACCGCGTTCACGGGATTCATCAGGGACTAACTTAAACCTAGGCTGCCGCTGATTATTTTCTTAATCTCCTGTGCGCTGCCGCCGATGCGGATGAGGGTGGTTGTTCCCCTGACCCCCGAACCGGACAGAGTTAATGTGACGAGGCCGAGCATCTCCAGCTCCTTCAGGTACTCGCCGAACCACCGCATCGTCCTGGGGTTCCGGTTCAAATGCTTGCAGATTTTCTCGTAGTTCTCGTACACTTCCCCCGAAAACAACACGTCCGACGGCGTGTCGGACAGTCGCTTGTATTGACTGCCCCTGACGACGGCGTCCGCTATCGCATACAGCACAATCTGCTGGTGCTCCGGCAACGTGGTGATGAGCTCGGTTATGATGTCCTCCTCCACCTTGGCTTTAGCCTCCTTAACGTCCTCTTTTTTGAC
The DNA here is from genome assembly GCA_964587725.1 of uncultured archaeon. GTDB lineage: Archaea > Altiarchaeota > Altiarchaeia > IMC4 > SCGC-AAA252-I15 > WJMO01. The sequence goes on along the minus strand of CAZPLO010000011.1, from coordinate 29,970 downwards.
GCGTTTCCTGTTGTCGGCCTGCGCTATCTCCCCCGCCTTCTGCAGCAGCCGGAGGCCGTAGCGTGCGTCGCCGTTGGTCTGCGCAGCGTACGCGGCAATCAACGCGACGTTGGATTCGGAGATGCTTCCTTTCCTGAACCCCGCCTTCACACGGTGGGCCAGTATGGTCTTCAGCTGGTTGGCGTTGTAGGGCTTGAACACCACCTCCTCCTCGCAGAGGGTGCTTTTGGTGCGGGGGTCGAGTATGTTTTTGAACGAGTAGCGGTTGGATATGCCGATGATGGAGACGCTGCCGCGCTTCTCCTTGCCGCCAACCTCCCTCACCTCTATGTCGTCGTTGACGCGGGTGAGCATGTACATGAGCTCGTTCACGTCCCTCACCATATCCACCTCGTCCAACACCACCAGCAATTGTATGGCGTTGGCTTCCACCACGTCCTTCATCCTCGAAAACAGTTCCGTGGGGGAGCGGCCGTTCAGCTTCCCCGTCCGCACGCCCTCCATGGGGGTCTTCTTCAAGCCCTCCCTGTTCAGCGACTCCTCCTCGAGGATGCGGAGCAGCACCTGGTATTTGCTGTTGTAGCCTAGGCGGCAGTTCATGTAGGATGCGGCGACGTTAACGTCTTTGGTGTTCTTGGACCGGTCCTCCAATGTGGACTCCAGGTCCCTGAGTATGTTCTTCACCACGCTGGTCTTCCCCGTCCCCGTCTTCCCGTATAGGAAGAGGTTGTGGGGTTTCACAGCCTGAAACACCTGCGCCAACACCCTGGTTATCTGCTTTATCTCGCTTTTGCGGTAGGGCAGCTCCTTAGGCACGTAGTGGGGGCTCAAAACGCTGAGGTCCTTGAAGACTTTGCTGTCCTTCAGTTCCGAGTCGAACAATCTGCCTGACATCTTGGGGGACAATACTATGTGATTCATATATAAAATGCCTTCTGGAGGCCGGAGGTTCTTTATAAACATATAATAACAATAGTATGCTAGTATACTCATAACCTGTTTTTTGAGGTGTGGAAGCATGGTTTTCAGGAAGCTTTTATCAGGCGGCGGGGGCGGAGACGATGGATTCTCCTCCGAGGAAATCGACATAGAAGACTACCTTAACGACTTGAGCGTCAGGGACGGTAAAATCATAGAGAGCGAGGACGTGACCTACGTTAAACCCCTGGACTTGGACAGCGACGGGAAGGGCGTGGGGAACGTGCTGGCGGAGCTGGAGAAGAACAACGTCGTGGTTCTGAACGTGAAGGCCCTGATGCACAACCGCACCCTTTTGAAGGGGATTGTGAAGGACTTGAGGGACGCGTGCGTGGAGATGGACGGCGACATAGGCAGGGTGTCCGACGACAAGCTGCTGGTGGTGCCGGCCGGGATGCGCATCGTCTCCAAAGGCTGACCCCGACATGGACGGCAGAGTCAAGTCCGGGGTAGCCGGCCTGGACGAGCTTTTAAACGGCGGACTGCCAGAAGGCGGAACATACGTCGTCCTTGGAGAGTCCGGCACGGGCAAAAGCATACTGTCCATGGGATTCCTATACAACGGCGCCGTAGAGTACGGCGAACCCGGAGTCTACATCATGCTGGAGGAGGACCGGGAGCGCGTCATCTCAAACATGAAGGGGTTCGGCTGGGATTTGAAGAAGCTGGAGGACGACGGAAAACTGAGGATAATCCCCTACATCAAATCCATCGTCGGCGACGTCGAGTCGACGTTCGAAAAAGGCGCCTCCGGAGAGGACCAGAAGCGGGTGGAGCAGCTGCGGCAGTACCTTACCGTGGACTCCCTGTACAGGGAGATAGCGGAAAACTGCAGGAGCATCGGCGCGAAACGGGTGGTCATAGACCCGCTGACCGTCGTGACACTGCTCGCCAACTCTGAGGTGGTGGCGAGGATGCAGATTATCTGGCTGGTCGAACATTTGAAGAAACTCGATGTGACGACGCTCGCCACCGTGGAAGAGGGCATAGGCTACTGGCGGGACAGCATGTTCCTGTCAGACGGCGTCATCTACATGATGATGCGCGAGAAAGACGGGATGTTCGAGCGCGGCATGATGGTGCGGAAGGTCCGCGGAACATCACACGACAGCGGCGTACGCCCGGTCAAAATAACCGAGGAAGGACTGAAGGTCTACCCCGAAGAGGTCATATTCAAGTAGTCAGCCGAACACGGACTCGTTTGGGAAGACGACGATTCCCGTGTCGGTTATCTTCATCGGCCGCATGTGCTTGTCGAACGACGAACCCCTCATCTTCTGGACACTCACCGCAGAAAGCCTTTCGCCTTCGTTATCTATCAGGTGTATCTTCAGCACGCCGCTGGTGAGGAACTCCTCCATCAGCACCTCCGGGCCGCTCAACTCCGACGTCAGCAGGGTCGTGCACCCAGTCGCCTCAAGGAAGTTCAGGAGGCCGAGTATCTCCTGGCGGGCTTCCGTCATGCTCTCATACAGCATCTTGATGCTGGTTAGGGAGTCGACGACCATCCTCTTCGGCTTGTAGGACACCATGATGTTGCGTATAGCCTCTATCAGGTTCTTCAGCGTGAACTCAGGCTTCGATATTACGCCCGCGGTCTTTATCGCCCACACACCGGAGGCCATGTCCTGCATGGTGTCGAGTATCTTTATCCTCTGCAGGTCCCAGCCGAACGACGCCATGTCCTCCTTCAGCTCCTGCGCCTGCTCCTCCAACGCCACGTACAGGCATTTCTCGTTGTTTTTGATGCCCTCCATGAGAAACTGCATGCACATTATTGTTTTCCCGGCTCCGGGGCCGCCGGTTATAAGGTAGGGCCTTCCAGCTATCAGTCCGCCGTGGAGCATTTCGTCCAGGCCGGAGACGCCGGTGCTTATCTTCTCCATACAGTAAACGAATAGGAATATGGTATAAAAAACCTACTCCAGGGGGAACTTTTCAACCACAGAGTACGTGGGGCCCTTAGGGGACAGTCTGCTCTCCATAAGGTCGAACGACGACACACTGTAGGAGCCGAACACCGTTTTTTCATGGGCCTGCAGAAACGCCTTCAAACCCGGCTTGTCCACCGGCCCCCTCACCCTCGCCAACGTGACATGGGGGTGGTAGCGTTTGTCCGGCTTGAACCCGGCCAGCCTCTCATCCACCTTCAAGTGCAGTTCCACCGCTTCATCGAATCCGTCGGACAGGCCCGCCCACACCACCCGCGGGTAATCCGGTTTGGGGAACGCCCCCAACCCCTCCACCGCCGCGGTGAAGGAACTGGCAGATACTTTCTCCAGCGCGGACGTGACGGCCCCCAACCGTCCTTCATCCACGCCCCCCAAGAACTTCAACGTCACGTGCATGTTTTCAGATTCAACAGCCTTCAACCTGCCCATGTCCAGGAGCTGCGGCTGCAGGGCAGCCAGCTTCTCCCTCACGTCGGCACTGCATTGGAGGGCAAGGAACAGTCGCATAACCTATTTTTAACCGCCGGCCCATATTAATCTACCATGTTTCCAGGAGGCGTGAACCCCAAGCAGATGAAGCGGATGATGAAGAAGATGGGCATCAAGACCGAGGAGATAGATGCCGAGCAGGTCATCATCCGGTGCGTGGACCGTGACATCATAGTGGAGAGCCCGTCGGTTGTGAAGACCGAAATACAGGGGCAGACGATGTTCCAGGTCCAGGGCGAAATCAAGGAGGCGGATTCCGAAGCGGCTGCCGACATAAGCCAGGAGGACGTTGAAATGGTCGCAGCCCAGACGGGGGTGAGCGAGGACAAGGCGGTGGAGGCGCTGGAGAAGGCGAAGGGCGACATCGCCGAAGCCATAATGGCGCTGAAAAAATGAACTCTGAGGAGGCGTTCGCCAAGGTCGTCGCAGGCGTCCACGTCATCACCGTGAAAGCAGGCGATAGGGTTAACGGAATGACCGCCGCATGGGTTTCCCGCGTATCCCATGTGCCGCCGCTGCTAATGGTTTCCGTCGGCAAAACCCGTTTCACCCACGACCTAATACGTGAGGCGGGCGTGTTCTGCGTGAACGTGTTGGCTGACGGGCAGACGGAACTGTACGAGAACTTCGGTTTCAGCAGCGGCCGAGACACCGACAAATTCAAGGACTTAGAATACGACACCGCCGACACAGGGTGCCCCGTGCTCAGAGACACCGCCGCTTACCTGGACTGCAAACTGGTTGGGGAGTGCGACGCAGGAGACCACACCGTGTTCATAGGCGAGGCGGCGGCGGCGGATGCGTCAGACAGGAAACCCCTGCTGACTAAGGACGTTTAAGCCTGCTCCAGAGCTTTCTCAACGAGTTCATCGAACAAGGCCTTTCCTTTTTCGGAGGTGGCTTCTGTAGGGTCGCCTAATACGCCGGATTCGGTGAATTCCCGGGTGTCCTTCCACTCCTTCTTCCCCGGCCACCGGAACTCGTGCTTCCGTATCCTGTTCTCGCGCACCAGGCCGGGGTGGAGGTGCATCATCAGACTGGTTTCGACTTCGCCGGCGTGGTCGTATCGTTCCAGCAGACTGGTGAGGTTCACCACCTTCACGTCGACGTTGAGCTCCGACAGGGCGCGGTTGTTGCCTCCGTGGCCGTTCACCAGCATTATTTCATCGAATCCGTGGCGGCGCATGGACTCGACCAGGTTGGTTACGACCGTCTTGAACGCGGAGGGGTTGAGGGTCAGCGTCCCTGGGAAACACATGTGCTCCGGCGAAACACCCACCGTAATCGACGGCCCCGTGAGCGCATTCAGTTTCTCAGCCACCTTCCCGGCAACCGCCTCCGCAATCAACGTGTCCGTTGAAAGCGGGAGGTGTGGGCCGTGCTGTTCGAAGCTGCCCGCGGCGAAGACTATGCTGCCTCCCTTAACGTCCGAGCACGGAAGGTCGCTTAACCTCATGTTTCAGTAGCTTAGTTTCTCCCATACACTGTTGTCTGCGAGGCGTTCGGTCACGCTGACACCGTAGTATCCTTCTATGGGCTGGAGGAACTCGGGGTTCTTCTCCCACACCTGCGTAAGCGTGTCACGCACCAGCTTCACACCCTGGGGTGTGAGCCTGCCGAGGGGGCGCTTGCAGAGGCCGTCTATCATGCCGAGGCCGTTCATCATCGTCTTCACCGGCACCGGGTTCGGGAACTTATATGCCACCTGGACTTTTTCCCCGCCGGGCAGCGTAACCTCCTCCGTGGTTTTCACGCCGACGAGGTCGAACAGCGGCTGCAGCGCCTCGTCGATTTCGCGGGCTTCATCAGCCTTCCCGTCGAGTATCAACCGCGTGTACTCTTCGATGGGGGCGGGTGTGATGTTGCTTATCACCGATATCACGCCGGACGCCCCTATCGAGGGGTCCGTCATCATCCCGTATGTGTTGGGGTCGTCTCCGCTTATGACGTTGAAGTCGTCGTCCAACAGTTCCCGGGTGCGCCTCATCCTTTCAAAGTCGCCGGTTGCTTCTTTCACAGCCACCAGGTTTTTGTGTTCGCCCCGGAGCACGGCAAGGTCCTCCGGCACTATGACGGTGACGCTCCGGCCCGGTATCGCGTACGCTATGAAGTCTACGTCGGGGAACTCATCAAGTATGGGCTTATAGTATTCGAGCCGCAGTTCCATGCTGGACGGCTTGTTGTAGTAGCAGTCGACGAGCAGGCACGATTCTATGCCGGCTTCAACAGCCCTCCGGGTCTCGAATATGGCTTCGTCGGTGCTGTTGCTGCCCGTGCCCGCCAGCACACTGCAGCCGTCTCCAGAGTATTCTGCGACGTTCTCGATTATCTTGGAATGCTCCTTGTGGGTTACGGTCGCTGATTCGCCGGTGCTTCCCATCGGCAGCACACCTGAAATCCCCTGCTCGACCTGGAATCCCACGTTTTTCTCCAGCTGACCCCAGTCCACCTTGGTTTTGCCGTTGAACGGCGTCACCAACGCCGTCCAGCAGCCGCAGTAGCGTGAATTCATGGCCTACGTCTTTATTATTACATAACTAATAAAAATAGTACAGCCGAATTTGGCGTTGAAAATGTGCGGGGACGACGCCGACGGTGGTTAAGAATAGGTAAAATGTGCGGACGACGGGCTAACAGCCCGGAGTAAGCACATTTCCAAATAAAAAGCGGATAAAATGTGCGGTATAGCGGGGTATGTGGGTCCGAAGAAGGCTCCGGAGGTTTTGTTCGACATGCTGAAGCGTCTGGAGTACAGGGGCTACGACTCCGCAGGCATAGCCTACATCTACGGCGGCCGCATCCACATGCCGAAGGACAGGGGTAAGGTGGATGAGGTGCGGGAGCGGCTTAAGCCTGAGAGCATGCAGGGGCACATCGGCGTCGGCCACACCCGTTGGGCCACCCACGGGATTCCGTCGCAGGTGAACTCCCACCCCCACGGCGACTGCACAGGCGACATCGCGGTCGCGCACAACGGCATCATAGAGAATCACGTGGAGTTGAAGGCGGAGCTGGAGGAGCGCGGCCACACGTTCAAGAGCGAAACCGACACGGAAGTTATCGCCCACCTCATAGAAGGCTACTACGACGGCAACCTGCTGGAGGCGGTGCGGAGGGCGTTGGAGAAGCTGAGGGGGAGTTACGCGATTGCTGCTCTGTCCACCCACGAGCCCGACACCATAGTGGTGGCGCGGAACGAGAGCCCGCTGCTGGTTGGCTTGGGGAAGAACGAGAACTACGTGGCGTCGGATGCTCCGGCGTTCCTGGCGGAGACGCGGGACGCCGTGTTCCTGGACGACATGGAATACGGGAAGGTCACCAGGGACGGTGCAGAGTTCTACAGCCTCAAGACTGGGAAGAGGGTGAGGAAGAAGCCGGAGAAGATCAGCTGGAACATCAGGGAGGCTGAGAAGTCGGGGTACCACCATTTCATGCTGAAGGAGATACATGAGGAGCCGCAGGCTGCTGCGAACGCGCTGAAGGAGTCCAATGTTTTCAGGACGGTGGCTTCGAAGCTAGCCGACCGGCGTAGGATTTACTTTGTCGCATGCGGTACCGCCTACCACGCGGGGTTGTACGGGAGGTATCTGATGGAGCGTTTCGGCTTGAGCGCCGACGCCGTCATCGCTTCCGAGTTCCGCTACTCCACCGTGGAGTCGGTCGGCGGGGACTGCGCCGTTATTGCCGTCTCACAGTCCGGCGAGACCGCTGACACCATCGCCGCCGTCAAGGAGGCTAAAAAGAGGGGGGCTTATGTGGCTTCCATAGTGAATGTTGTGGGTAGCAGTCTGACGCGGGTGGCCGACGACACAGTATTCATCCACGCTGGACCGGAGATTGCGGTCGCATCCACCAAGGCGTATGTGGGGCAGCTGGTTGCGGTCGCCCGGCTGGCGTTGGAGGCTGGGCACGCAACAGCCCAGGTGGGTGAAGATGAGTTTTTAAATTATTTAAAGGAAATTGAAGATATTAGTGAAAAAATCGAAATTATTTTAAAATCCGGTAGCGTGAGGCGGCTGGCGGAGCAGCAGGCTAAGACGCAGTCGTTCTTCTACGTGGGCCGGCGGGAGAACTACCCCACGGCTTTGGAGGGGGCGTTGAAGCTGAAGGAAATCAGCTACGTGCACGCCGAAGGCTATCCTGCGGGGGAGCTGAAGCACGGGCCGCTGGCGCTGATGGACGAGAGCGTGACCGTCATCGCGTTGATGCCGTCGGACGAGCTGCGGGAGAAGGTGGAATCCAACGTCAGCGAAATCAGGGCCCGCGGCGCCAAAGTCATAGCCGTTCCGGGCAGGGAGATCAAGGTGCCTAAGACCAACCCCCTGTTCGCGCCCATCCTCAACATTGTCCCACTGCACCTGTTCGCCTACTACATATCGGTGTTGAAGGGCCTGGACCCGGACAAACCACGAAACCTCGCTAAGAGTGTGACAGTGGAATAAACTTGGCGAGGGCGTGGTTAGAGTTCCCTCAGGTTCAATGCCATGCCGTCTTCGGCGGCGAGGGTGTGGACTCCGGTTTCATCCTGTATCCTGGCCGCCTCTTTTTCAGGGCCTTTCTCGAGCATGCGGACTCCGAAGTGGGTGATTACGAGGTGGTCGGGGCGGGCTTCACGTGCTATCTCCGCCGCGTCGTCCGTGTTCAGGTGGGTTTCCGCCCTTCTCCACGACGGGAAGATGGTGTTGAGTATGAGCAGCCTGGAATCTTTGTAGTGCCTAACTATGTCTCTGTCGTATCCCGTGTCCCCCGAGTATGTCACGGCACCCTCCGACGTGTTGAAGCGGAATCCGAGGCCGCCGACGTGGTTGGATGTGGGGATGACGTCGACTTCGAGGTCTTTGACCTTGAATGTGTCGCCTGGCTCCGGCACCAGTGTTTCAACGGCGCTGCAGTGGTAGTCTGAAATGTATTCGACCACGTCCTTTTGGAGGACCAGCAGGCCCTTGCGGCGGTTGAGGCCGTGGGTCATAGCCTCCACCAACACTTCGACGTCGTTGTAGTGGTCCAGGTGTTTGTGGGAGCTGATGACGCAGTCGAGTAAACCGGGGTCGAGGTTGAACTGGAGGGCCCTCACAAGGGCTCCGGGACCCGGGTCCAACGACAATCTGACGCCGTTGAATTCCATCCACAGGCCGCCTGAAAACCGTTTCTGGGTGAGCAGTACGAACCTGCCTCCGCCGGTGCCCAGGAAGGTTACGGAACCCATAGAGTATGTATTTAATAGAGTTAGTTTAAGTGTTTAGCATGAAAGCCATCTGCTTCGCGGACGTCCACGGAGACTTCGACGCCGTGGTCAAGCTGGAGAAATCCATCGCCGGCGAAGACTTGGACTACGTGTTCATGCTCGGCGACTATAGCCCCGGGTTCAAGGATGAGGAACGCAACCAGGCGGACATAAAAAGGATACTGGAGATTCTGTCCGGCTACCGGGTGAGGGCGATACCCGGGAACTGCGACCACCGAAGCTCGGTAGACATATTCAACCGGGAGGGCGTCAACCTACACAACACCGTATTGGACCTGCGTGAGGCGGCGATAATCGGTTTCGGGGGCAGCAACCCCACACCCTTCGACACCCCCTTCGAATACAGCGAGGAAGAGATAGGCAGACACCTCAACAACCTCTACTCCAAGGTTGAGGATGGGAAGAAAGTCATCGTGATGACGCATTTCCCGCCCAAGGACACGAAATGCGACGTCATAGAGGGCGGAGCCCACGTGGGCAGCACCGCGTTGAAGGCGTTTATTGAGGACATGCAGCCGGAGCTGGTGCTCTGCTCCCACATACACGAGGCCGGCGGCACAGAAGACCGGGTCGGCGAAACCCGGGTCCTCAACCTGGGAAGACTCGGCGAGGGGAAAGCCTACGTTTTGACCGTATCAGACTCTGTGGACATGGAATTCTACACGGGATGAATGCTTTTAAGAATGTATAAGTAAGTGTTAAGAGGATGGACAAAAGGGTTCTTACGGCACTGGTTTTCTCAGCCCTCCTGCTGGCCGGAAACGCCTCAGCAGAGCGGATACTCTTCTACGAGGTCGGCACCGCAAGCGGATATACCATAGAGACGGGGTACAGCCAGTTCACAGACGACCTCCGCAGCAGATACGAGGTTGCGTCGATAGAGAAGGGGGAGCTGACCAAGGACAAGCTTGAGAACTACGACGTGTTGGTGGTTCAGGAGCTGAACAAGCAATTGAGCACCTCGGAGATATCGTCGATAATATGGTTCGTCCTCCAGGAGGGCAAGGGCCTGCTGATTAACGGCGGGGGTGAAAGAGCCAACCAGTTGACCATACCGTTCGGCGTCACAGTCGACAGCGGAACACTCATCGACACCTCGGACCAGATACCCGCGCTCAACGACCGCAACAGCTTCACGGTAGACCGGTTTGAGGATCACAGCACCATGAGAACCCTACGCCAGGGTGTGAGCAAGGTAGGCTTCTACAAGGGCTCCGGCCTGATACTGTCCGGCAACACCAGGTGCATCGTGAAGGGCAACTCAGACACCTACTCAGACACCGGCTCGTTTGCGGCGGGCAGTCAGCCGTGCGTCGCAGCAGCGTCACAGTTCGGCGGAGGCCTGGTGTTCGTGCTGAGCGACGCGGACATGCTGTCCGACAAATACCTGGCAGACTACAACAACAGAAACTTCGGCATGAACATCGTGGAGTGGCTGAGCATAAGCACCCAGAACTTCAGCACAGAGAACAGCACACAGGAGCTGCAGCTGCTGATAAAGGAGTTGAGGTTGCAGAACCTGCGGCTGGAGCAGGAGGCACAGCAGCTGACGGACGAGAAGAAGGAGTTGACAGCCCGTTACACGGAAGCAAGCCTTCAGGTAAGCCAGCTGCAGCAGGAGCTGCTGGACATCAAGGGCGCGATGATCGGGCCGTTCAGCCGCACCGACTGGGCGATTATACTGTTGGGTGCGTGCATACTCATAGCCGCCATAGTCTACTCGAAGAAGAAGGGTGGGGAAACCAAGCTCAAAGACGACGACATACTGAACGAGCTCGGCTACGAGTTGGAAGGTGGCGAGGAGGAAGGTGGCGAAGGAGAGGGACTCGACGAACTCAACATCTAGCTATTTGAACTCTATCTTGGTTTCCCGCTGGCTGCCGCTTATCTTCTCCAACAGCGCCTTGAACTGGTCGTCGTCTAATGCTTTAAGCCGGCCGGACTGGTACAGCTGTATAAGCAGTATCTCCACCTGGCGGGCGAAATCCGGTCGCGCCACTCGGATGTTTGCTAGGCGTTCACGCGCCTCAGGAGTCATAATCTGCTGCATAATCTGCCTTATCTGACGGTCTAATTCCTGCGCCTCAAGCCGCTGCTGCACCCCCTCCTGGCGGCCCTGCTGCTGCATCGCCTGGAGTTCCCGCAGCCTCTTCTTGCGGAGTTCTTCCAGTTCAGACATCTTTACCGGGCTATTTTAGAGGATATTCTGTCGACGTACGACTTGCCCTTCGGCGTTATCTTCCGGCCCTTCTTGCCCGATTCGGTGAATCCAGCGTCGTCGAGCTCCTTGAGTAGGGTGCGGATGACCTTGCCACTGGCCCTCCGGAATTCCTCGGGTTTCACCCCCCTGTTTTTCCTGCCGCCGTAGAAGGTGCGGAGCCTCTGGACGCCGACCGGGCCTTCAACGTATATCCGCCTCAGCACCGAGGCCGCCCTGGTCCACCACCAGTTCGGGTCGTCGGGTTTCCTCTCCTTGTGGGCGCCTGTCTTGACGTAGAGAGCCCACTCCGGACGCCCCAGTTTCACGTTCTCCCTCAGGTCCGAGGCCATCTCATCTATCAGCTTGTTCGCCGGAACATCATATGCTGTTGCCATTTTATTCCTCGTATGTCACCAACTCCCCCCGCTCGAAGAAGAGGGGTATCTCGCGTTCAGCGGATTCCTTGTTGTCGGACGCGTGTATTATGTTCTGGTCTATCCGCAGCCCGAAGTCGCCGCGTATTGTGCCCATCTCCGCCTTCGCGGGGTCTGTGTCTCCGATAATCTTCCTCACCAGGGAAATCGCGCTTTCGCGGTCGAGTACGTCGGTGTCCAATACCACGAAAACCGACGGGTTTGATGTCATGTTGTTTATTAGGCGGTCGTAGTAGGGTTTCCCCCGGTGTTGCTCGTACAGCTTCTCCGCCCTCGCCTTGGCGAGCTGCATTATCTTTAGGCCTGCAATACGTATGCCGTGTTTCTCGAACCGCGTGATTATCTCCCCCACGAGACCGCGGGTCACGGCGTCGGGCCTCATGATTATGAGCGTCTTCATTTCTTCGTTGATTTTTTGGCTTTCTTCTTGGTTTTCTTGGACTTTTTGGTCTTTTTCTTGGACTTCCCCCCGGAGTTCTTAGATTCTGCTTCCTTCTTTTCGCCGCCGGATTCCTTCTCCTCGGCCTTTTCCCCGGTTTTCTTGGCCTGCTTCTTGGACTGCTTTTTAGCCTTCTGTTTCTTGGGCTTCCCCTCATCCGCCTTCTTCTCTGCAGCCTCCTCCTTCTCGGGCCTCTCCTTTTCCTTCTCGGGCTTCTGCTCCAGGGTCTTCAGCCGCGCCTTTTTCTCGTCGCGGTATGTTTCGGTCCACTTCACCTTCCGCGATTTGCGCTTGAGTTTGACCTCGTTTTTCATGCACTTGCTGCTGCAGTAGTGGGTGGCCTTGCCCTTGCTGGTGACGTATATGTAGTCGGTGCCGGCGGGTATTTTTCTCCCGCAGAAGTTGCAGTCCATCTTAGTTCAGAGGCTTCGCCTCCCGTTCGGTCTCGCGCAGGTCTATGACGTCGCCTTCCCTTACCGGGGTTCTGACGTTTCTGCGGATGATGCGGCCTTTGTTCTCGCCTTCCCCTACCTTGCACATCACCTGCATGACTTCGCCGTATATGCCGGTGCGGCCTATTATCTTCACAACCTCTGCTGAGACCATCTTATTTCTTTAGTTCGTTGACTTTGTCTGCGACGTCGGCTACCGCGTCCTTGGCCTTGCCTTCCTCGACGATGCATGCAGCTGCGGTTGAAACGTGTATGCCCACCGCCGCGCCGATGTCCGCCTTGGGTATGTAGATGTACGGTATCTTCTTCTCCTCGCACAGCATCGGCAGGTGCATGACTATCTCCGGCGGCTCAACGTCCCCGCCTATCAGCACCAGCTTGGCGTTTCCGCGTTCCACGGCCTTCGTCACCTCGTTGGTGCCCTTCTTTATCTTCCCCGTGTCCTGGGCCTGCTCCAACGCGCCCAGGGCTTTTTCCTGCAGCTCCTTCGGAGCCTCGAATTTCACGTAACCCATCTTACTTCACCTCGAAAAACCTTGTCATCGGTTCACAAGCTAAGAATACCCCTGTTACCGGGGGATTAGCCATACGACTAACAATATAGGGAACAACCCTATAAAAAGCTTGCCCGCCCCGCATTTAAGCGTTGGCGGGAATTCATATACAATGGGCCGTATGCCGCTGGTTACGTTGGGTACGATGGCGTTGGACACGATTGAGACGCCGTTCGGCCGCGTGGAGCGTGCGTTGGGGGGCAGCGGCACGTACTTCAGCCTCGCAGCCAGCCACTTCAGCCGCTGCGGTGTCGTGAGCGTCGTCGGCGAGGACTTCCCCGAGGAACATCTGGATTACCTTAGGAGCCGCGACATAGACCTCACCGGAGTTGAACGCGTCGACGGACGCACGTTCCACTGGGAGGGCAGCTACGAACACGACATGAACGCCGCCAAAACATTGAAGACGGAGTTGAACGTGTTGGAGACGTTCAAGCCCAACATACCGAAAGAGTATCGTGGATGCGGTTTCCTGTTCTTGGCCAACATAGACCCTGCGCTGCAGCTGGAGGTTTTGGACGAGGTGAAGCCGCGGCACAGCCTCTGCGACACCATGGACTACTGGATAGAAAGCAAACGACGGGAGTTGACGGAGGTGTTCGAGCGCGTCGACGGCATCGTAATAAACGAGAGCGAGGCCCGCGAATACTGCGGAACCCCCAACCTGATTAAGGCTGGGCGGATGCTGTCTGAGATGGGCGGCAGCCGGGTCATCATAAAGAAGGGGGAGCACGGGGCGTTGTTTTTCAGCGGAGACGAGTTCTTCGCAGCCCCCGGGTATCCTACGGCGAACGTGGTGGACCCCACGGGCGCGGGCGACAGCTTCGCGGGCGGCACCGTAGGCCACCTGGCGAAACACGACTGCTTCGAGTGCGCGGACATCAAGAAAAGCATGGTCTGTGGCAGCGTCGTAGCCAGCTACGCCGTCGAAGACTTCAGCATAGGCGGAATCAAAAACCTGACAGACGAAGACATAGAGGAGCGGTACGATACGTTCCGCCGCATAGTGGCGTTCGACCACACCATCTAGCTGTGGGCGAAAACGAACGTCAGCCCGTCTTCTTTGCTGTCGAGGCGGCAGAAGCCGTAGCGTTCGAACTGTATTATGGCGCCTGTTTCAAGTTCCATGCACTGCGGCTCGCAGTATCCCGTATCCACGCCGTCGGGCCTCAACACAGTGCATTCCACATACTCCTGTATGCACTGTATCTTCTGCTTCTTTTTGCCGCTGCCGGGCACATACTTGGCCTTGACTTCACCGTCTTCCACCGACTCCACCTGGATGCACGGCAGCCCCATCAATTTTACCGTCTCATCTCTCCCGAAGTTCAAATCACGTTTTGAGATGTACAGGCAGCTCCCCTGCCGGATACACCATTCTCGGACTCCCCTGGCCTTGAAGGACGGGTGCAGGGGCATTCTGACGGTCTTCCCAGGCAGGCCTTCCACGTAGAGTTTCACGGGGTCCGGTATGAAGAAGTAGCGGTCGGTTTCCTCGTCCAGAATCCTCCTGTTGACTGCGTAGAGGTTGTCCATGCTCACGGAAACAGCGGAGTCGCTTAAACCCAGCCCCAGCATGAACTCTTTAATCGCCTCCGGCCGTATGCCCCGCCTTCTGAAGGCGCGGAGCGTCGGCAACGCGGGGTCGTCCCAGCCGCCGTATTTGCCGGACGCGATGTCCTCGGACATCTGGCTGGTGCTGAACTTCCCCAGCCCCCCAATCTTTATCCGACCCCACAGTATCACCTCAGGGTACGTCCAACCCAGGTACCCGTACACGTACTGCTGCTTCAGACCAGAGTCCATCAAATCCTTCCCACGGATGATGTGTGTTACACCGCGTACGTGGTCTTCTATGGCGCTTTCGAAGTCGAGCATCGGCCACACCCTGTACTTCAGACCGGTCAGCGGGTGTTCCGCATCCAATATCCTGAACGCCACCCAGTCACGCAATGCGGGATCCGGGTGTTTTATGTCCGTTTTTATCCGTAATACGGCTTCGCCTTCCTTGTAGTCGGAGAACATCCGCTCCCACCCGCTCTTGTTCTCTTCCACCTGGTTGTCGCGGCAGGGGCACGCTATGCCCTGATTCTTCTTGGTCCTGAAGGCGTTTCTTTCGCACGTGCACACATACGCCTTCCCCGACTCAATAAGCTTCACTGCGTGGTCGTAGTACACCGGCAGGTTCTCCGACGCCCTAACGACTTCATCGGGTTCGCACCCCAGCCATCCGCAGTCTTCGATAATCCAGTCGTACGCCTCCTTCAGCGGCTTCTTGGTTTTGGGGTCTGTGTCGTCGAACCGGAGGATTAGTTTCCCGCCGTATTTTCTGGCGAGGTGGTGGTTGACGACTATGCCACGTGCGTGGCCTATGGTCAGCGGCCCGTTGGGGTTCGGCGCGAACCGTAACACAGCACCTTCCGGGTCTTCCTCCAGCCTCACGGTCTCCTCGGCCATTATAGAAGCTTCAACTCCCCCGTTACCTTGTCTATTTCACTGGACGGCGCAGGCCCTATGCCCACGCACGTCTTCGTGCCCGGCTCCACCTGGGTGTGGCCCGCGTCCTCCACCAGCGCCGTGGGCAGGCCTGCCTCCCTCGCCTCCCGCAGCACCTTCAACAACTCTTTTTCGCCGGAGACCTTCACCACCGTCTTACGCTGGCTCTCCATCAGCCACGCGCGCTTGTATTCGCTTTTGTCCGCCGCTAACACGGCGGCGTGGGCTGCCTGAGCCGCAATCTTCCCCTTCCCCATCTTCAAGTCGGTGCGCACCACCAGCACCTGCTTTAAAACGTCGGATTCCATTTGAAAACAGCATAAATAATAAAGACGGGTCATATTAATAGTGGAGATAAACCCCGCAGCAAGCTGCGGGGTATTTCATCGTCTCGGTAGGACGAAAACAGAGTACATAAGCTATCCACTGCAAGCAGTGGGGTGCGACGAAGAAATGAAGGAGCTGTGGGTTAAGGCCTTCGGCGACGAGCCGTGGGATAAGAGGAAGAAACACGTTACAGACGCGTTGGAGAGCGGAGCCGACGCCGTCTTGGTGAACGACGGCGAAGCAGATAAAGTACGGCAGCTGGGCGACATCAAGGCCTACACCGAACAGGACGTCTCATACACCGTCTTGAAGAGCAAGGGGGATGAGGAGGCTGTGGTGAAGGCCGGCAGGACAAACGACTACGTGGTCTTCAACGCGGTGGACTGGAAGGTCATCCCATTGGAGAACATCATAGCGGGCCTGCAGCAGGAGAAGGCTAAAATAATCGTCGAGGTGACGTCGTTCGACGAGGCCAAAACCGTGCTGGAAACCCTTGAAGTGGGGGCGGACGGCGTGTTGGTGGACGGCGACGGACGAGTGGTGAAGAAGGTGAAAGAATACGTTGAGGACCTGTCACAGGAGAAACTGACTATCGTGGCCGTGGAGGTTGTGAACGTCAAGAAGGTTGGCATGGGGGACCGGGTGTGCGTGGACACCGCCAGCATGTTCAGGCTCGGCGAAGGCATGGTGGTGGGCAGCCAAAGCAACGGATTGTTTTTGGTGCACAGCGAGACCCTGCAGACGGAGTACGTGGCTGCGCGGCCGTTCCGCGTGAACGCCGGGCCCGTGCACGCGTACACCATGGTGCCGGGCGGCAAAACCAAGTACTTGAGCGACCTCGAAGCAGGGGATGAGGTGCTGGCTGTCGACACAGACGGCAACACCAGGGCGCTCATCATCGGCAGATTGAAGATTGAGAAACGCCCCCTCATTCTCGTTGAGGCCGAGAAAGACGGCCGCCGCATCAAAACATTGCTGCAGAACGCTGAAACCATAAACCTTGTTTCCGAAGACGGTGAGCCGGTGTCTGTGGTGAAACTGAAGAAAGGCGACAAAATCCTAGCCTACTTGGAGGAAGGCGGGCGGCACTTCGGCATGAAGGTCGAAGAGTCGATAGAAGAAAAATAGAAGTCGCTGCGGACCCGACCTGAATGCCGAAGTAAGCGACCGGAGGGAGCGGGACTTCGGCATGA
>CAZPLO010000011.1:0-13111 GCA_964587725.1 uncultured archaeon | reverse complement strand
GAGCGGGACTTCGGCATGACTGTTGAGGAATCGATAGAAGAAACGTAGTCAGCCCTTCACCACACCCAGGGGTATTACTCTGGCGACCAGCCTGCCTATCCCTGCTGTTTCCACGCTTTTCACGACTTCGTCCACGTCCTTGTAGGCGCCGCTGTATTCTTCGGCCAACACCTTCAAGCTGGCGGCGTGCACGTATTTGCCGGCTTCAGCCAGCTGTTTCTCCACGTCTTCTCCGCGTACGTTCCTTTTGGCCTGCGTCCTCGACATCACCCGGCCTGCGCCGTGGCAGACGGAGCCGAACGACTCCTTCATCCCCTCATCCGTTCCCACGAGCACGTAGGATGCCGTGCCCATGTCCCCGGGCACCAGCACCGGCTGCCCTATGTCGCGGTAGTCCTCGGGCACCTCCTTCATGCCGGCTGCGAACGCCCTGGTGGCGCCCTTCCGGTGGACGCAGAGTTCGCGGCCGCCGTGTTCCTCGAATTTTGCGATGTTGTGGCAGACGTCGTACATCAGCTTCAATTCGGAGTCGGGGAAGTGTTTGGTGAACACTTCGCGGACCCAGTGTGTTATGAACTGGCGGTTGGCGAATGCGTAGTTGATTCCGCAGTTCATCGCCTTCACATAGTCTTCCGCCTCTCTGCTTGACAGGGGGGCGCACGCGAGCTCCTTGTCCGGCAATTTTATCCCGTATTTTTTCGCGGCCTCCAGCATCACCTTGATGTAGTCGTCCGCTATCTGATATCCTAGGCCGCGGCTGCCGCAGTGCACCATCACCGTCACCTGCCCCTCCCCTGTGATTCCGAACTTCCGGGCGGTGTCTTCGTCGAATATTTTGTCGACCGCCGAGATTTCGAGGAAATGGTTTCCGCTCCCTAATGTGCCCAGCTGCGGCTGCCCCCGCTTCTTCGCACGGTCGCTTATTTTAGATGGGTCTGCGCCGTCTATGGCCCCGTATTCTTCGATGTGCCGGACGTCTTCTTCGACTCCGAAGCCCTGCTCCACCGCCCAGCGGGCGCCGTCGACGCATACTTCCTCGAGTTCTCTGCGGCCGTAGCGGAGCTTCCCTTTGCTGCCCAATCCCGAAGGCACGTTGTCGAACAGTCCGTCCACCAGCTCCTTCTTTTTTCCTTCTACGTCTTCCGCAGTCAGGTTCGACGTCATCAACCGGACGCCGCAGTTTATGTCGTATCCGACTCCGCCGGGGCTGATTACGCCTTCGTCCAAGTTGAAGGCGGCTACGCCGCCGATTGGGAAGCCGTAGCCGTAGTGGGCGTCCGGCATCACCAGCGCCGGCTCCACAATCCCCGGCAGCTTGGCCACGTTACTTATCTGCTTGAACACTCCCTCCTCAATCTCCGGGAACAATATGTCCGAGGCTATGATTCTGGCTGGCACGTTCATGCCTTCGTCGCGGAACTCCCACACACCCGCCCGTATCTTCTCCGGCTCCATCGCCTACTAGATTAGAAGAAGCAGTATAAAAACCATGGACGCCCGATAATTAACCGTATGGCCGTAACCAAGCGGGGAGAGGCTACAATAGCCCCTGAAAAGGATCCTTTGAGTTATGTGGAAAGAGAGGTTATGAGCCAGTTCAGGAAACGGGGGGAAGGGCTTGACCGCGGCTTAGAGGAGTATCTGAGGGAGAAACATGGTGGCGAATATGGTTTCGCCGCTGGGAAGGTGAGGACCAGTTCCACTGGTTGGATACAGTATGCGGCGCCGTATTACAGAAAGATTCTTGTGGAATCCGGTAGGGGTGAAGAGGACGCAGATAGGGTGGTGAGAAACCTTGCCTTGGAGGGTATGTGTAAGGCGAACCCCGAGTTCGAGGAAATAGCTGAGGCGCCTGAGGACCGCGCATGGACGGAGGATGAGAGGAGGAAATACGCGGACATATACGTTAAAACGTTCGACACATTGAAGAAGAAAGATATTAACTTCAACGACCTGTTCGAACCGCTGCTCAGAGACAAAAAGCTCCTGCACGCCTACGCGGACGAGGTCCTCTCAAAAGACGGGTTCACCGTGACGGATGTCATGAGGAAGCTGACGTACGCACTGTTCATGATGGATAAACTGAGTGGGGGTAAGGACGCTGGAGGGTACGGGGCGGGTGTGGGGGAAGACGACTCTGAAGAGCCGGTGGAACGCGAGATTACACAGCCCAAAGAGGGTGTTACTGCGGAGGATGTTAAGAGAGAGTGCGGGGGGGTTGACCTGTCCCTGGTGGTTGAGGACATGGGTTTCAGGGTCGACACGCCGGAGGGTGAACGAGTTATGCATGAGATACTGAACAGCCCGGAGACGGTCGACGCGGTTAAAACACCGTCCAGCATGTCAAGGCTTCTGGTGTTGGCAGCGGCACACGACGTGGTCGACTCCCATAGGAAGGATTTGGAGAGGGCCGCCTAGCCTATTCCCTTGATTTTCTGCTCCAGCCTCTTCAGCTTCTTCAATCCTGTTTCGTGTTTTCGGTTGGCTTCGTCGACGAGGACGCGGAGGTATTCCTGCGGCACCAGCAGTCTTCCCGGGTCTTTGACGGGGGCGTCGACTCTTTCCGTGCTCACCAGTTCGACAACCACCCTGTCTTCCTTGAGCGACTGTATTCCGGATCGTTTGAACCCGGACATCATCGCGGCGTGAAGGACTTTTGAAGCCGTTTCGGGGGTTTTGGCTACGATGTGGAGTATGGGGGATTCGTGGCGGAACCACACCCTGCCGTCGGAAGCCTCCAACGCCTCTGAAACCTCGTTGAAAGACACTTTCCTGTGCCATTTGGCGGTGAAGCGGTTTTCTCCCTTGCCGCCTGCGTCCACCATCAGCACCGTCCTGCCGGAGCAGCTGGAGGTCGTGTACAGGCTTGGATGGTCGTTCACCGCGTTCAGCAGCGTCATCACGTCAGCGTCCGCGTCCCCCACCCTTTCGGAGGCTGCGAGGCTGTTTAACGCCGCGTCCTTCCGCTGCTGGAAAGAGTCCACGTATATTATATTTGCCGTAATATTATTACCATGGCCGACGAAGGAGGTAGAGAGTGGGTGGAGAAGGCCGCCTTGGGTGCTCTGGCGGTGATTATAGTGGTGTTTGCACTCGCTTACCTGTGGCCGAAGCCGACGACCGAGTACGAGAGATACGGGGTTAGGGTAGTGTCTGAGATGCCGTTGGAGCGTCTTCAGGCAATGCATTACATCGCATTGTATAACACTACCGTGTCTGCGTCGGAGTTGACGTGCAAGTTCGAGTTGTCGGCTATTTCGGAGCCGTCGCTTCAGGGGTACAGGATAAGGATTGATGAGGGCGACCAGGGCCTGTACCTCGGCGAGAAGGAGGCCCGCATTAGGGGCGGCAGCGACGAGGAGATACTGGAGTCCTGCCACGTGTTCGCCTGCCTCCGGGAGGGCATAGAGTGCATGGACTTCGGGGAGCTTGAAGACTACTTCAGGGGCGCGGACGGGATGAGCGTCATCCTGGACGAGGATGCGGGCGTCAAAGCCGGGCGCGGGTACGCTGAAATCATGGGGGCGTTGAGTTTCATGCAGACGAAGAGGGCTGACTTGAACCGGAACGAGGCGGTGGAACAGTGGGAGGTGGACGAGAACGACTTCTTCATATATCCCTTCCTCATGTCCAACGGCACATGCAGGACGCAGCCGTTCAGCACCGTATTGCAGAACTGGTCGGGGACAAACCAGACATACGACTGCTCCAACATAGGGCCTGCTGTGGTATTGAGGCCGTCGAACACGTCGTCGATACGTTTATCAGGGGGGCAGGTGGTGTTGACCGGAGACGACGACAGGCTGCATTCCGCGTCCGTGATTTTGAGGGACGTGATAGCTCCGGAGTGGATTAGGAGACTGTACGGTTACAGGTGATTGGTGTGGGCGTTAACCTGAAGGACATCATATTGCATAAGCCGCTGGAGTTCAGCGACCTCCGGGGGAGAACGATTGCGGTGGATGCGTTGAACACCACATACCAGTTCCTTTCTTCGATAAGGCAGCGGGACGGGACGCCGCTGATGGACTCCCAGGGGAACGTCACATCCCATCTGACCGGGCTCCTGTACAGGAACGTGAACCTGCTGAAGATGGGCGTTAAGCCCGTGTACGTGTTCGACGGGAAACCACCCGATTTGAAGTTTAAGACGCTGGAGGCCCGCGGCACCGCCAAACGGGAGGCCCGTGAGGAGTGGTTGAAGGCGAAGGAGGAGGGCCGATTGGATGATGCGTTGAAGTACGCGAAGCGCACGTCGAAGCTGACGGACGAGATGCTCGAGGACAGCAGGAAACTCCTGGATTTGATGGGGGTGCCGCACATTCAGGCGCCTGCGGAGGGGGAGGCCCAGTGCACTTTGATGGTTAACAAAGGGGATGCGTGGGCTGTCGGCAGCCAGGACTACGACGCACTATTGTTTGGTGCGCCGAGGCTGGTTAAGGGGCTGACGATGAGCGGGAAGCTGGAGCTGGCTCTGATAGAGTTGGATGCTGCACTGTCGGAGCTGGAGATAAGCAGGGAGCAACTGGTCGACCTTGCAATATTGGTTGGGACGGACTTCAACGACGGAGTCCACGGCGTAGGCCCTAAGAAGGCGTTGAAGGCCGTGAAGGAAGGCAGCCTGGAGGGATACGACGTCCCCTTCGACGAGGTGCGTGAGGTGTTTCTGAACCACCCGGTGACGGAAGACTACAGCGTGGAGTGGGGCGCCGTGGACGAGGAGGGCCTGGTGAACCTACTGTCGCGGCAGCACGACTTCGGCGAAGGCAGGGTGCGTAAGGCGGCTTCCGAGCTGTTGAACGCGTACAAGGAGAACACGCAGCAGAGCCTGGATCAGTGGTTTTAGGCGCAGGCGCCTCCGGAGCATACGCCGGGGCACACGACCTCCCTCGATCCTACTTCCTCGGCGCTGACGCAGTAGAACTCACGCAGCACTTTTTCGTCGCGGTTGCTGCAGATGTCCTGTTTCTTCAACGTATCCCCAAGCGTCACCTCCCCGTACACTGAAGGGTTGTCTCCGCCGTCGGTGTCGACGCAGCCGTGGCATCTCCCGTCCTCGCAGCCGAGCGGACACTGCACCTGCCGCATGCCGATGGCGTTGCCTGCGCAGTAGTACTCCCACAGTATCGCCGAACCCATGCATTTGTCGGTGCCTGATTCGACACCCCCCCTCGATGCGGTGCCCTTGACGTACAGGTTTTCTCCGCCGTCTGTGTCCGTGCAGGTTATCGGCTGCGTGGTTGTGGGCGCGGAGGTAGTGGACGTGGTTGAGGTGGTAGATGTTGAAGTAGTCGACGTGGACAGTGTGGTGGCCAGCATTATGGTGGATGTGGTTGGAGTTGACGTGGTGGTTGTTGACGTGGCCAGAGTGGTTGGGGGTAAGGTGGTGGTTGCTTCGTCGCGGTCGCAGACGCCGTTGCCGTCTTGGTCGAGGCAGCATCCGTCGCCCAGGCGCATGTACGGGGGGTTGCAGGTGACGCCCTCGCCCGCGGGCTGTGACAGGCAGCCTGAAAACGCCAGAAAAGCCGCTATCATAACCGTTGGCAAGCGCATGTGAAAGTATGTTTTTCAGGCTTTTTAAGTTTTAATCCGATATTTAATGGTATGTTCGACACCAAAAGCTATTCGGCGATTTTCCTGGACGCGGTTAAAAGCGAGCGGCTGGTGATGCTGGGGCCGATTGTTTTCATAAACTTCTTCGCCGTCGGATACATACTCCACGGGGTCGTGTTCCGTTTCAAGGCATTGGAGCTGTCTCAGATACTCATTTCGGTGACGTTGAGCACGATACTGTTTTTCGGGGAGATGGTGCTGCTGCTGATTCCGCTGAAGGTTATAGTGGACCGGAAGCTGGCTCCCGCCCTCCGCAAGGACAAGGAGATTATCCGCCTGAGCTTCGACGAACAGGACAGGGAGGTGTTCAGGCGGCTGAAGCTGGCGTCCAACAGCCTCATGCTCACTTTGACGGGGCTGATAAACTACTTCTTGATAGGGTTGTTCCTGTTCCTCTGGTACAGCAACGACGGCCAGCCCCTGCCTGCGGCGACGGTGGTGGACGCGCTGATACCGTTCTACGGCTTCCTCCTCGCCCTCACCGGATTGGCCGGCGTATACGACACCTTGACTGGGAAGAAATAGTTTACTTCTTCTCCCACCTGAGCAGGTGGGTTACCTTGGCGAGGGAGCTTCCGTCTCTGATTTCACGCCGTATCCTGTTCTCGCGCTCCAACACGTCCTGGGCGCGGTTGGCCACCTCCACCGCCTTCTCTGACGGTATCGCTACGACACCGTCTCCGTCGCACAATATCCAGTCGCCGGGCTTCACTGTGACGTCGCCGACCCGTATGGGAACGTTGATTTCACCGAACCCCTTCGGTTCTCCGGCTGCGGGCGTGGACAGTCTCGCGTAAACCGGAAGCTTGAGACTGCGTATTTCGTCTGTGTCCCGGACTGCTCCGTCGACGACGACAGCGGCTATCTTCTTCTGCAATGCAGACTCCGTCGCAAGCTCGCCCCAGACTGCGGGGCCGACGCCGCCTGCGGTTATCACTATCACGTCGCCTTCGTCGGCTGCGTCTATCGCCTCCACAGGCTTAGCCCAGTCGCCGGGGTAGGAGCGGACGGTGACTGCGCGGCCGAACGCCTTAACTCCCTTTAGAAGAGGGTTCAACCCCCTTAAATCGCCGGTGCGGTGCATTGCGTCGGAGACGTTGGCTGCCGACACCTTCGACAGTATCTCGGCGACGTCTTCGCCGCGTTTGAACAGGCGGGCCTTCACCTTCTTCTTCGACTCAACTGCCATGCGTATGTCGGCCGCGGCCTTACCGATATCCTCCGCCTTGGTTATCGCACCTCCGACCACCAGTATGGAGGCGCCGGCCTCAAGCGCGTCGACGACGGACTCCGAATTCAGTCCGCCTGCCGCGGCCACGGGTATGTTGACTGCGTCGGCTACGGCCTTCACCTTATCGAACGGCGTCTTGGACTGCATCTGCTCGTCTATGGCGGTGTGGACGGTTACGAAGTCGGCTCCCGCATGTTCCGCGAATTTGGCCCTAGCCACAACATCCTCCACGCCTATCAAGTCGACCGCTATCTTGGCTCCGTAGTTGCGGGCGGCCTCCACGCACTCGAGTATGGTGGAGTCCGGCGCCTGACCGCAGACGTCCACGACGCCAGCCCCCGCCTTGGCGGCCATCTCCACCTCTATGCGGCCTGCGTCCATCACCTTCATGTCCGCAACAATCGTCTTCAAGGGGAAGCGTTTCTTCAGCTCTCTGACCGCATCCAAGCCCTCGCTTTTTATCAGCGGCGTCCCCGCCTCCAGCCAGTCCACGGGGTCTCCCGCCTCCTCAGCGGCCTTCAACGCGCGGTCGAGGTTTATGAAATCCAGCGCCAACTGTATCACGGCCATGGCAGTATATTTTACTCCAGGGAGTAATAAATAGGGATGCTTGTTTTACTCAAATTAATCGCGGTTTTCGGCCTCCTAGTGGCTCTTATACGGAAGGGCGTGAACGTGGGTGTTACGTTGTTCGCCGGCGGCGTGGCGCTGGCGCTGCTGTTCGGCATGGGCGCGTGGGAATTGGCTGCGACCGCCTTCGACTCCTCCACCGGCTTGGAGACCCTGGAGCTGCTGGCGATGGTGTTGTTGATAACCCTGCTGGGGGCTGTGTTGAAGCACATGGAAAACCTACACCGGACAGTGGAGGCGCTGGAGAAGCTGGTGGGGGACGTGCGGGTGGTGTTGGCTGCTGTTCCGGCGTTCATAGGGTTGATGCCCATGCCCGGCGGCGCCATGCTGTCGGCGCCGCTGACGGGGGAGGTCGCCGACAAGGTCGGGTTGAACCCGGACGTGAAGACGCTGGTGAACTACTGGTTCCGACACATCTGGGAGTACACGTTTCCCCTGTATCCGGGCATCATACTGAGCACCACCATATTCGGGATAACCTTCAGGGACATCATATTGAGCAACGGACTGTTGAACGTCATAGCCGTTGCAGTGGGGTATTACCTGCTTCTGCGGGGCATACGCCATGAGCGGGCGTGGTCCGGCGACGCGGTCCGGAACCTCGGTGAACTGGCTGCGGCGGTGTGGCCTGTCGCGGCCGTCATAACCGTGAACATACTGTTGGGCATACATTTGGTGGTTGCGTTGCTCGCCGTCTTGTTGGTGTTGTTCCTGCAGTCCCGGTTCTTCCGCGGGTTCAGGGACGTGGTCTTCCGGGAGAGCATCACATTGAATCTGACTGTTTTGATATTGGGGGTGATGTTTTTCAAGGCCGTGATAGAGGAAAGCCACGCCGCAGACACCCTGCCGGGGCTGTTCATGGAATACAATATACCCGTGGCGTTCATCGTGTTCGCCCTCCCATTCATCATCGGGCTGCTGGTCGGCTACACCGCCGCATATGTTGGGACGACGTTTCCGCTGCTGGCGGTGTTCATATCCGACGGTGGATTCGACTTCAGTTTGTTCATGCTCGCGTACGTGGGCGGGTTCATGGGGGTTATGCTTTCGCCGGTCCACCTGTGTCTGGTGCTGAGCAGGGAGTACTATGGCGGAGACTTCAAGAACGTGTACAGGATGCTGGTGCCGCTGGTTGCATTGGTGGTTGCGGCCGCGGCAGTATTGTATGTCCTGGATTACCCGAACATCGCAGTCGGCTAGCGCCTTCCCCGGGAGGCGACCATGTAGTGTAATACGACGTGGTCTCCGTACTGGAGTATCCCGTCCAGCTGCAGGTCCGTGCGGCGGTCCAGCTTCCCCTCGAACACCGCCGGATACTGTTCCCCCAGGAGTACGGGGGCGACCATCAGGTAGATTTCGTCGACGAGGCCGTGGTCGAGCATCCGCATGTTCAAGCCTATGTCGCCTTCCATCAGCAGGTTGCGGAGGCCTGCGCGGTGGAGCTCCCACAGCATGTCCTCCAGGTTCACCGCGAACTCGCCGAGCTCCAGCACCTCTATGTCGGGGCGTTTCTCCTGAATCCTCTTTATGCGGGCTTTAGACGATTTTTTGGAGGTTACGAGGACGACCTTCCGTGCGTGGTTTTTGAACACCTCCGCATCCGGCGGCGTCTCCGCGTTCTTGTCCACCACCACAACCGCAGGTTCGCCGTTGAGGACGTCCTTGACAGGGAACTCCGGGTTCTCCCGCATCACCTTGGCGGCGCTGGTTACTATGGCGTCGGAGTTGCCGCGGAGCGACTGCACCCTGTACTCTTCCAGGCGATTGGAGAGGAGGGCTGGTCTCTCTGGGTCTGCTCTGCCGTCTAAGCTGGCTGACGAAGTCAGTGTAACATGCGGTTGGGGCATCCTGTAATGTATCTGAGAAACAGGTTTAAAAACAGTGTTCAAATGGCTTCTACAATGTCTTCCGCAGAGTATTTCAACCGTATCTCCCTGCTCTGGCCGCGGCCTTTCACAGGCACCGTCTCTATCAAACCGATGTGCTCCAGCTTCGCAATCATCTGATTGTATTTTTTCACGCCCGTGCCCGTAACCTCCTTTAACGCCTTCTGCACTTCGCCGGAACGGGCGCCGTCGTGCTCTGAAACCACCTTAAGAAGGGCTTTTTCGGTGTCGTCGAGCGATGAAACAGCCTTCACGAGGTTAAGGGTTTTGCTGCCGCCTTCGTAGGCCTCTTCCATGTGCTCCAGCGTTATCTTCTTGGATGCGTCGCGTTCAGCCAGCAGCGCCGCCTTCTTTATCAGGTCTATGCCCAGGCGGAGGTCGCCGGCTTCAACGGTCTTGTCGACCGCGTACTCGAACAGGTCTTTGGGGAGTACGCCGTCGTAGAGGCCGTATTTCACCCTCACCCCGAGTATGTCGGAGACTTCCCGGTGGTCGTACGGGGGGAAGTAGACCTTCACTGGGTTGAAGACGCTCGCCGCCTTCGGGTCGAGGTCGAGCAGGAGGGAGTCGTCTATGAGGACTCCGATGATGCCTATTTTGTCGTATCCGTAGGTTGTGTGCGCCTTCAGCAGGTCCAGCATGAGTTTGTCGACTGTTTTGTTGAGGAACAGCTGGTCTATCTCGTCCAACGCTACGACCAGGGTTTTGTCTTCCTTCTGGAGTTTCCTGAACACCTTCTCCTTGACCGCGTTCAACGGCTTCCCCGTGTCCGGGGGCGTGTGGCCGTAGACGGCCTCGTGTATTCTGGAGAATACGCTGAAGCGGGTGTTGTAGTCGTCGCAGTTCACGTAGACTGTCACTAGTTTCCCCGATACTTTGTTGACTTCGTTGAACAGGTATTTCACGGCCGTCGTCTTACCGGTGCCGGGGGGGCCGTGGATGAGGGTGTTGACGGGGTTCACGCCCCGTAGCCCCGGCTTCAGGGATAATGATATTTCCTTGAGCTGGCTGTCCCGGTGTATGAAGTCTTCAGGCACGTAGGCGGGGGTGAACACTTCCTCGTTCCTGAACAGCGTCTCCTCAGCCAGGAGTATGTCCCTGGGTTTCATCACGTATGTATTCATCGTCTTTAAAGAAATAATGGTGGGGTATAGGGGGGGTTTAGATGAAGCTTGGCTCGAAGCCGAGTCTGTTGTAGACGTATCTGCGTCCCCAAACCCTTGGCCCTGATGGCGCGTCCATGTCGGTTCTTCCGATGTACTGCATTTTTTGTGTCCTCCTATACCCCGGATCCAAGTGGATTGTGATGAATTCAGCCAACCACACGGGGTACGGTAAGTCATTCTCGTTTCTTTAAAAGTAGTTTGCGGTAGAGAGCGGTGGAAAAGTATTTTATAAATTATTTAAACAAAAGTTTAAACTATTTCAAAAAATCACTTGTTTATTCTGCTGTCCGACCCTATCCTCAGCGCGCCGCCGGACCAGACGTATATCCGCTGCGCGGTGTCGGTGGAGGGTGGACTATCAGTTTAGAGTTTCTTGAGCATGTTAAGGAGATTCTCTTTAGGCATTTCATTCCATATGCTTATTTTGGAGAGGATGTCAGTCAGTGTTCCTTTAGCGAGAGTTTCATGTAAGGGTACCGTGATGCTATGCGGCCCTGTTTTACTGCTTTTCTTCAGTCTGATGTGGCTTCCACGCTGTCTCACCACAACATAGTCTAAACTTGTTAGAAGTTTGATTAGCTTTTTTCCACTAACCTGCGGCAACTTTGGCACTGTCTACCTCTGTCTCTGATAGAACCAGTATATTGAGTGATTTATGCTGTTTCAGTTTTTCCTCGAAATGAAGGGCGGCAGCCTCCCGTATATTGTCCATCAGCTCATCCAGGGTTTTGCCTTGAGTAAAAAAGTCCGCCCCTATACCCCTGGCACACCAGTATTCGCCGTCGAAGTAACTCTCAACCTTCACCAACATTTTAACGTACCGTACATTAATATTGATGATAACCCCCTTAAAAAGTACTTACTTGTTTATTCCGCTGCCGGAGCCTATCCTGAACGCGCCGCCGGACCAGATGTATATCTTCTGCGCGGTGTCGGTGGAGTGGAGGTTAGGTTCTTATGCAGACAACAGGTATTTAAAGGCAGGTATGGTGGAGATTTTTTTCCCGTTGATTTTCCGTTCTTCTTCTTTGTCTGCTGATAGTATTATCCCTTCGTCTGCCTTGAATTTTTCCATGAACGCTATTAAGCCTTTGTCGTCTGTTTTCCCGTATTTGATCTCGATGGGGAGGATTTTTTGGTTGGCTTTGACCACGTCAACCTCATTTTTATACGGGTCTCTCCAGAAGAATTCTGCCTTAAGTTGGTTGACTGCCAGCCACTCAAACACCTTCGATTTGGATTGACTGTCTTCCTTGAATAGTAGGTTGGTTGAGATTACGGCAGGATAGTATTTTTTCAGTTTTCTCTCCGCTTTCCTCCTGTTTCTCGAGAAGTTATATAGTTTTTTGACGAGGAAGGATTCCTCCAAGTATGTTAGGTAGTTTGAGAGAGTCTGTCGTGAAATCTTCAGTTCCTTAGCTAAATCCGAAATCTGTAGTAACTGCCCGGGTTCCTCGATGAGTATGTTCATCAGGGACTCCACCAGGGATATGTCTCTGACGTTGAACAGCTGTTGTATGTCTCTGTAGACGACTTTTTCGATTATGTTTTCTTGGATGTATTTCCTTATGACATCTTTTTCTTTGACGCCGACTAGTTCCGGGAAGCCGAGGGTTAGGGTGTATTCGTTGAATAACCGGGATAATTCTCTCTCGTAGAGCCCTATGGGTTCGTACTCGGTTTCTTTGAATGCGAGGAATTCCCTGAATGATAGTTGTTCGACTTTGAACTCGAATATTCTGCCGGCGAGTGTCTCCTTTGACTTCTGTTTTATGAACAGGGACTCTGACCCGGAGAGTATTATTTTAATGTTTTTCCCGAAGGTGTCGTAGATTGTTTTTATCTGGTTCTCCCAGTCGCTAAGTTTCTGTATTTCATCCAGTAGGAGTAGGTATTCCCCGTCTCTGATGTTTTTCTCCATTAGCTTTTCATATTCTTTAATGACCGTCCTTACCTCCACATCCCTGAATTCGTCAAAGGAGAGGTAGATTATGTTTCGCGGGCCTATGCCATCGGCTATCGCGTCCTCTGCTAGTTTAAGCATCAGGGTTGTTTTCCCAACCCTCCGTAGTCCGGTGACGGCTATTATCTGCCGCAGGTGCATGAACTTTCTGATTTCTGTGTAGACGTCTCTTTCCCTGAACTCTACCGTGAACTCTCTCTTCCACCAGGGGTTGAAATCCCGCAGAGCCTCATTAATTTCCGGCATATCCACTTAACCCAATATCGATTTTATGTTAAATATAGTTAACATGGATTTAAAAGGTTGTTGTTTCCCCTGAGCCACCCAATAATTGAAACAAAAACAACAATAAATAATAAAAAAACGGGATAATTAACAATAATCTGGGTTACTTGTTTATTCCGCTGCCGGACCCTACTCTGAACGCGCCGCCGGACCAGATGTATATCTTCTGCGCGGTGTCGGTGAAGTTCAGGTTGGTGGTGCCCGTAAGGTTCACGACGCCGGAGCCCTGTATTATCAGGTGCGCGGGCACATCATATAATGTGTCGACTATGTTGCATGTGGTGTTGACCGTCCAGTTCCCAGCCACAGGCGGTATGCACTGGTCGGCCGCTACAAT
>CAZPLO010000010.1:0-44513 GCA_964587725.1 uncultured archaeon | reverse complement strand
CGTATTGGATTTGCTGTACAGGCCGGTGGTGTAGGCCGTTATATTGTTTCGCAGGTAAATTGGTTCTATGGCCGGAGTACTGGGCAGGGAATACCACAGGGGCAGGATACTCAGGGCTGACATGCGTTACCGGCTGAACCGGAGGGCGGAGGAGGTCGCCGAAGCCGTTAAAGGACATTTCGGCGTGCGTAGGCTGCGGTGCCTGGATGTGGGGACCGCCGACGGGCTGATGCTGAAGAGGCTGCGGCAGCTATTGGACGTCGAATACGCGGTGGGGATAGACTTGAGCATGGAGCTGCTCAAATCCGGCAGAGGGTTCGCGCGAACTCTGATGTCGGCCGAACAACTCGGGTTCAAAGACTCCTCATTCGACGCGGTTACAGCGGCGGCTGTTATAGAGCACGTCGAAAACCCGGAGGCGATGCTAAGGGAATGTCGCCGGGTCTTGGGGGAGGGGGGGTTGATTGTGTTGACGGCACCCAACCCGCTGCACGACAAAATCGCTTCAAAGATAGGGTACATCCTCGGGGAACAGCACGTCCGCGAATACGGGCTCCGCGAGTTGAAGAATATGCTGGAGGACGGTGGATTCAGTGTCACCTGCTCGAAGAGGTTTATGATATGGCCGTTCTCCAGGATACCATGTGAGAAGAAGGTGGAGGGGTTGTTCAATGCAGTTGGTTTGGGGAGTTTGATGAGCAATCAGCTTATCACAGCATCCAAGTAGCTTCTGACACGGTTCAACAGTTTCTGCGGCGAGAGCACATAGAGTAACGTTATGAAAGATGCCAGGTAGGCGAGCTGTTGTGTGAACGGAATCCTGTATCTGAACTCCACCAGGTGGGTGCCCTCGTCCAACAGCACGCCGGGATACTCTGGGGTGGTGCGGAGGGTGTCCATCCACGGCCCGTCGTCCACACGCACCATCCAGTTGGGGTGGTAGCGAACCTTGTGTATGAGCAGGCCTGGTGTGTCTGACTCCGCCTTCACCAGCATGCGGTGTGTTGAGCGGACCAGCTGGACCACAAGGGTAGTGTGTTCCTCTGGCAGGGAATCCTTTATCGCAGTCCGAACCGTATGGTGGGGCATTTCGGTGCCGTTGAACACCTCCGGGAACTCCGCCGCAAGCCCGGGAGAAAGCTCCTGGTCGTATTTCATCAGCATCGAATAATCCCCTGAGTCCACTGGCTGGCCCCGGTACTGCACAATCAAGGGTATGCTGTCCCGCCGGCTGTTGTTTTTGTAGTAGTGGAGCCACACCTCCGCCAGCCTACGCCACCCGTCCTCCGTGGATGAAAGCAGAGCCGGCTTTTTCGTGCTTAAGAGTGCGTACCCGAAGTCGCCATCCACCCTGTACAGTTTGTACATGCGGGTGTCCTCCAGTTCGGTCAGCTTCGACGCCATCGGCTGAGGGAACTCTAACGAGGAGCCGGCTATGAGGTATCTTACGTTGAATATGTGGAAGATGTTGGGGTAGTCGTGTATGTCGCCCCAGAAGCGGGTGCAGTATATGCGCCGCAGATACGGCATGTCCAACGCCCAAGGCTGCGACAGAATCACCGGCGCGGAGTTCACACCTGTTTCGCCGTCGCCGTAGACCCTGCCGTCGATTCCGTCATCCCTGATTGCATCGCCTATAGTCTTGAAGTATTGCGTCCAGTAGTCTATGGTGTTCACCTCCTTCTCGGCTGTCAGCATCCGCTCATTATACGGCGTGTAGAGGACGGCTAGGAGGAGAACTGCCGATGACGCCGCAGCCACCCGCTTATCCACCTTCTTGGAGAGGGAGTAGGCTGCGGAGAGAATCCAGTACAGCACCTGCGCCGACAAGCAGATGCTGTAGAACTCGAACAGGAATATGCTGCGTTTCGCGTTCGCATACTCCGACAGCGGCATCAGGTTCAGGAAGCCCAGGTCGTCCGAACCAACAAGCAGCATGAACGAGATTGTGAAGCCTGCGAGGGCGTAGACGCTGAACCGGTTCCTCCTCGCCAGCGCATACACTATTCCTGCGGCCGTCAGGAAGGTGAGCACAGGAAGCCTGCCGAGACCTTCGTTGATGGGCCACCGGAGGTTTTTGTCGGAGGGGTCGCCGAAGTTGCCTGAAACATCCAGGAGCTCGCCTGAGACGAAGCCGTTCACAGCGGACTCAATCGAGAATGAAGTCCGCACCGCCTGCATCTGGAGGTTGCGGGGGGCGTACTGCATAAACGACGGGAGAGGCATAATCCAGAACAGCGCCAGCAGGAACGCGAGGACTCCTGCGTAGGAAGCCTTCTTCAGCGTTTCGACGGCCTTTTTCCTGTCCCTCCCGTACAGCTGTATCAGCAGGTCGACTGCGCTGGCGAACACCAGGAAGTAGCCG
Organism: uncultured archaeon; assembly: GCA_964587725.1. Lineage (GTDB taxonomy): Archaea > Altiarchaeota > Altiarchaeia > IMC4 > SCGC-AAA252-I15 > WJMO01. The sequence continues at coordinate 42,148 of CAZPLO010000010.1, read as the reverse complement.
TAGAATGGGTGGGCGAAGGATGTGAGCACGTACAGGAGCGCTGTTTTCCTCGCGCCGGAGCCGTCTTCCACGAGCTGGTGGAAGCTGCCCACCGCGAAAGGGAACAACAGTGCGCCCGCCACCTGAGACGACAAACCGAGCACGAAGTATGCAGTGAGTGTGTGCCCCCACCCCGATATTGGGAGGGGGGCGAGGAGGGCGCCGAAGCCGCAGAGCAGCGGCGGCAGACGGTGTTTGTCGAGGAAGTAGTAGACCCCCAGGGGGTAGAGGGAGTACAGCAGCATCAACAGGATGTTGTGCGCCGCCGGCACCGTGAGCGTGTTGAGTGAGAGCATGCTGGCGGCCGCCACCATAGCGTAGAGAAGCCACTGGCGGACGTTGAACCACGGGTAGCCTGTGCCGTATGCGGTGACGACGCCGAACACCGTCTGCTCTTCCAGGACGAGTTTTTTCATGTAATAGGCCTGGGTGAGGTGGTACTGGTCGTCGCCTGCGTCGTTCACACCCTCCGAGAGCAGCGGCGAAGTTATGTGGAGGTTGAACAATACAGCGGCGGCCAAGAGTAGGATGGAGGCCAGACGAACCTGTTTTTCTGTTCCCAGACGCTTCATTTCCTCAGCTTGAAGTACGCGTACCCGCCGACCACCAGCAGCGCGGCCGCGGCAGGAAGCAGGATGCTCTGTCGCTCAGACTTATTCAGTACCTTCACCCTGCCCTGGGCGAGGGATGAATGGTGTACGCCATCTTCATCGTATCCTATGGCAGCCAACACCAGGAAGTCGCTGCCGGGCAGCGCCATGAAGTTCTCCACAGTATATTCTACTGTGGCTTCGGACTTCGGAGGCACCGTCACCCCGGAATCAGGGTTGTGTGAAACCAGGCTGTCCGGCAGCAGCAGCCTCGTCGTCACCGTCCTGGGAACGTCGTCGGCGTTCTTCAGATTCAATGTCAGGGTTCCGGTCTCGTCCGACGGCAGCTCCAGGGAGGACAGAGTGCCGTGGACCCTCGACGTCGAATGCGACCCGACCGTCATCCTGGAGTCGAAGACCATGTATATTGGGTAGTTGTTGGAGTCGTGGAACTGCAGCGAAAACACGAGGGGGTAGGAGCCGGATTCCATGTCCGGGATCGAAAGGCTCACGTTCCGCCTGTAGTGTGTGCCAGGCACGACCTCGTCGAATGTGACGGGGTGGTGGGCGACGCCCGACGGGTGCACGACCTCCAGTGTAGCAGAGTAAGCGGTTTCGTCTCCGGAGTTCAGCAAATCAACGGTCATGCCGGAAGTGTCCGAGCCGGTGAAATGTGGCGGGTTGACCGTCAACGTCATGGTGAACCCGGCTGAAACAGGTGTCGCGTGCAGTGTAAGCAGCAGCAGGGCGCACAGCCACCGGAGGACTCTCATGGTGAAATATAATGCAGCCTGTTTAATAAGGGCTACGCGAGCTTGGCTGCCTTCTTCCGCGCCGACGGGATCTTCTTCTGGTGTTTCTTCAGGAACTTCTCCATCAGGTCGGCGCACCGGCGCTTGTCCTCGCCGCACAGCAGCTTCCCCTCCCTGCATTCGTGGTAGATTCTGGACAGCTCCAGGTCGTCGTCTATCAGATGGTAGAGGTATAGCTCGTATATCATGCACCTCTCCGGCTCCCCGCCCTTCTTCTTCTGCTCCTCCACGGTGGCGCGGCCGCCGGTCTTCGCGGACATAATCTTTTTCCTCGCAGACTTCGGGTCCCCGTTCAACGCTATGTGGCTTGACGGGTCCGACGAACTCATCTTCCCCCCCTGCAGGCCGCTCATGAACTTATGGTACGTGGCCGAAGGCGGCATGCACTTGAAGTCCCTGCCTCCTTCGCGGTCCGCGTTCAAACGGGAGGCGACGTCCCGGGTCAACCGGATGTGGGGGTCCTGGTCCGCGCCCACGGGAACGACAACCGGCTTGGGGCCGCCAAACGTTTCAAGCTGCGGATGCAGTATGTCCGCCACCTGAGTTAGCACTGACACTATTTTGCCGGTGTTCAGCGTCCCGTATATGGACTTCAGCTCGTTGAATGTGACGCGCTTAGAAGCCATGTCCCGCAGCTTATAGTATTCCGGCAGGTAGTCGCTCTGGAACCAGAAGTGCAGGCGCTTTTTCTTCAGCCCCAGCGCGAAGTAGTTGGTTAGGTATTCTTCCACGGCGATGCGCCGGGCCTCCTCGAAGGGTATGTCCCGCATCAGGTAGCTTTCCATGTCCGCCGCACAAACGAAGGTTTCGGCGCCCAGGCCCTGGAACCATATTATCTCGTCCGCCACCATCTTGTGGCCCAGATGGAATCTGCCGGACGGCATTAATCCAGTCATCATCGCCCACTGTTTGCCGCCGTCCACCGCATCCACTATCTTCTTGAAGCCGCGGTGGCCGAAGATTATGCCGCGGCGTACCAGCCGGAACGAGTCGAACCTCTCCCGGTATTCTTCGAACGGCTCCATCCCGAATTCGGTCATCAGTTTGCCGTAGTCCTTGATTTCACTGACCGTCCACGGGTCGATGTCCTTCATTTTCGCTCGTATCGTTCAGCCATCCGGTTCCAGCCGTCGTCCAGGTCGATGCCTAGGAGGTTGCCCAACTTGAACGTCAGGTATAAGAGGTCTGCTATTTCGTCATTCACTTTGCCGGCGTTGAATTCTCCATTCCTGTATCCGACACTGTATAGCATCTCCCTCGACAGCTCACCCACCTCCTCCTGGATGTGGAGCAGCGTATGCTCCGGCTGGTCTCCCGCCCACCCGAACCGCTCGTCCAACTCCCTCACCCGGGACTGGAACTCATTTAATGTCATACGGAATATTATTTGGGATGAACCCAATAAAACCTCCGGCCCGTGAAGTTTACGCGGGCATGGAGGAATACCGGAGCAGGACGGAAGGCATTGGAGGAGTGTTGAAACAGGACCCGTCGGACTTCATCGTCCGCGAGATAACGCCGGACGGCAGAGTCCTGGAGGTTGAAGGCAATTTAGGGGGAGACATGCTGCCCGGAGCATACACCCACTTCACCTTGGTGAAAAGGAACTGGGAGACCATGCGCGCCATCAAGGAGATAGCGAAGAGCGTGGGTGTGTCGAGGAAGCGGTTCGCGTTCGCTGGAACCAAGGACAAGAGGGCGTTGACGGCGCAGCGTGTGACCGCATACCAGGTTCCGGTGGAGAAGCTTCAAAAGGTGGGGTTGAAGGATATTGTGCTGAAGGACTTCGGCTACGGAGACGAAAACATAGGGTTGGGTTCGCTGTGGGGTAACGCGTTCACAGTGAAGGTGCGTGAGGCGGCGGAGGATGCGGCAGATAAGGTGGATGAAATAGGGGGGGAGATAATGCCTGGGTTCCCCAACTACTTCGGGCTGCAGCGGTTCGGGGAGGTCAGGCCGATAACCCATGAAGTCGGCTTTCACTTAGTCAAGGGCGACTTCGAGGCCGCGGTCATGACCTACCTGGCGAAGTCCTTCGACGGCGAGGGAGAGGCAGGCGAGGCCAGGCGGCATCTTGAAGAGACTCGGGATTTCAAGGCTGCGCTGCAGGAGTTTCCACAGAACCTCGGTTACGAGAAGGCGTTGCTCAACCACCTCGTCGAACGCGAAGGAGACTACACAGGAGCGTTGAAGCGGCTGCCGGGGAACCTGCAGAGGATGTTCGTTCACGCATACCAGAGCCACGTGTTCAACCGCGCCCTCAGCGTGTGCCTGCGGGAGGGTTATACCGTCGAGAAGCTCCCGCTGGTGGGGTATGACGTGCCTGCAGACGACATTTCAGCCCGCATCCTGGAGGCCGACGGCGTGGAACCGGATGATTTCCAGATAAGGGGGTTCAGGCGGCTCTCCAGCAGAGGCGACTACAGGGACTGCTTCAAGGCCGCTGAACAGCTGAATGTTAAGGTGGATGGGGGCACGGCGGTTTTCGACTTCCGGCTGGAGAAGGGGTGCTACGCCACCGTGTTCCTGCGGGAGTTCATGAAAAACTAACCCCAAAAAAACATACAAACCACCGGTTTATATCCAACACAGGCTTGGTATGTTGTCCCGTGGCGGGGGCATAGAGTGTATACGCACGTGATTCAGGGACTGTGGAAACGTTGGCGGCCGGCGGCGGTTGTTTCACAGTGTGGGGGATGCCAACGGGTTGGTTGTATGCCATAGTAACCAGTCAAATCTATCGGGGTTAAATACCTGCAGTTAGTATAAGATAACGGTTGGGGATGGCTGAGGGCAGTTTCTTTCTCACCCCCCTAGATGAGAAGGACAGCAGTGTACAGGACACCCCCTGACGCTCAGCCCCAACCAATCCCCCATTTTTAACCTGAACTTCTTATTCCATTGCTATGGGTTCCGACTTGACCGAAGGCGGCATCCTGAAGACAATATTAACCGCTTCAACGCCAATGGTCGTTGCATTCACCCTCCAGAGCGCCTTCAACATCGTGGACGCGTTCTTCGTGGGGAAGATAAGCGCTGAGGCTTTGGCGGCGGTGAGCGTCAGCTACCCCGTCGTTTTCCTGATAATATCCTTGGGGACGGGGGTGGGGATGGGCGCCGCGTCTGTGGTGGCCCGTTTCATAGGCGCCGGCAGCCAGAAGATGGCTGATAATGCGGCGGAACATGCTGTTTTGGCGGCGGGCGTGCTGGGGGTTCTGCTCACGGTTTCCGGCTACCTTGCGGCCCCCACACTGTTCGACTGGATGGGCGTCGGCGGAACCCTTAAGGCGATGGCGTTAAGTTATTTGAACATTCTGCTGTTTTTCGCGGCGTTCATGCTGATGGTGATGGTGGGCAACAGCATACTCCGCGGGGAAGGCGACATGAAGACGCCCATGAAGGTGATGGGTTTCGCGGCGCTGTTGAATATCGTGTTAGACCCCCTGTTCATATTCGGCTTTGGGTGGGGTGTCGAGGGTGCGGCGTGGGCTACGGTGGTGGCGCGGTTCGTCGGCCTGGCGTATCTGACATACCATATTTTCTCTGGGAAGTCGTGGATTACGTTGGATTTGAGGAACTTCACCTACGACTTCGACTACGTGAAAAGGATTTTCGAGGTCGGCATCCCGTCGTCGCTGTCGAACATAACCATGAGCGTGGGGATGTTCCTGTTCACCACCATCGTGGGTTTCTTCGGGACGGAGGCGCTGGCCGCATTCGGCATAGGGTTCCGCCTGGACACCCTCGCCATACTCCCCGCCCTCGGGGTTTCCGTAGCGGTGGTAAGTATAGTGGGGCAGAGCATCGGCGCCGGGAAGACAGAGCGGGCGAGGAAGATTACGGTTAAGGCCGGCATCATGTCTTCGGCGTTGATGACGGTGACTGGATTCTTCTTCTACGTGTTCGCGCCCAACATCATCACCGTATTCAACTCCGACCCGGAGGTGGTCAGACACGGGGTGTCCTTCCTTAGGATAATACCGTTCAGTTATCTGGTAGTCGGCGTTTCAATAGCTTTTTCGGGCGCGTTCCTCGGCTCGGGGAAGGCGGTGTACGCGCTGGCCGCGACTGCGTCAAGGGTGATAGTGTTTTCGGTTCCGGCAGCATACCTGCTGTCGAGGGTCCATGGGGTGTCCGGGGTTTGGATGGGCATACTGGCTGGTTCGTTCCTGGGGTTCGTGGTCAGTGTGGTGTTGTTCAGGTACGGCAACTGGGAGCAGTATACAGCCGAACCTACGTGAAATCACAGGGTATTTAAAAGGGTGGGTGCATAACATATACTATCGACGATGGCTGAGCACGAAATCGAACTGAAGGTCGCTGAGGCGCTGCAGAACGACGTGGGACGCGGCATAGTCAGAATAGACTCGGAATCAGCCAGAAGCATAGACGCCACCACGGGGGACATTGTGGAGATAACGGGGAGCAGGACCACAACCGCGAAGGTGTGGCAGAGCCACCAGGAAGACGAAGGCCACGGCATAATCCGCATGGACGGACTGATACGGCAGAACAGCGGCTCCTCACTGGGAGACAAGGTCAGGGTGAAGAAGGGCGAGGTCAGGAACGCGAAGAAACTCGTGATAGCCCCCAGCCGGCACGAGATAAGCTTCGGCGAAGACTTCTCAACCTACGTGAAACAACGGGTCCTCATGGGCAGGCCGGTGATAAGCGGCGACGTATTCTACATCACCGTGCTGGGGCAGGCGATATCGTTCACGGTAACCAACACCAAGCCGAAGGGCATAGTGAAGGTGACGGAGCACACCAGCGTGGACGTGAAGAGCAAGCCCATGACCGTCGCAGCCTTAACGGGGCCGGCCGTACGGTACGAGGACATAGGAGGCCTGAAGGATGAAGTCAGCAGGGTTAGGGAGATGATAGAATTGCCGATGAAACACCCGGAGCTGTTCGAGAAACTCGGCATCAAACCCCCCAAGGGCGTGCTGTTGTACGGGCCGCCGGGGACGGGGAAGACGCTGCTGGCCAAAGCCGTCGCGTCGGAGTCGAACGCACACTTCCTTCATTTGAACGGGCCTGAGATTATGGACAAATTCTACGGCGAGTCGGAGAGGAAGCTGCGGGAGATATTCGAGGAGGCGCAGCAGAACGCGCCGTCGATAATATTCATAGACGAGATAGACAGCATCGCCCCGAAACGGGAGGAGACCCGCGGGGAAGTCGAACGCCGGGTGGTGGCTCAGCTGCTGGCGCTGATGGACGGGCTGATGACCAGGGGCAACGTGATTGTGGTGGCTGCTACAAACAGGGAGGACGCGCTGGATCCCGCGCTTAGGCGGCCGGGCAGGTTCGACCGGGAGATAGAGATCGGGGTGCCGGACCGCCACGGGCGGAGGGAGATACTGCAGATACACACCAGAGGCATGCCCTTAGAGGAGGGCGTTGACTTGGATAGGATAGGGAACATAACCCACGGCTTCGTCGGCGCAGATTTGGCGGCGGTGGCGAGGGAGGCGGCCATGCACGCTCTGAAAAGGATACTTCCGAAGATAGATTTGGAGAGCGAAACAATACCGACAGAGGTTCTGGAGAGCCTGAAGGTGACGAGGGAGGACTTCAACGAGGCCATGAAGAGCGTGGAGCCGTCGGCGCTGCGTGAGGTGTTCGTGGAGGTTCCGAACGTGAAGTGGAAGGACATCGGCGGACTCCGGGAGGTGAAGCAGGAGCTGATTGAGGCCGTGGAGTGGCCGCTGAACCGGCCTGAAACGTTCACGAAACTCGGGATAAAACCGCCCAATGCGGTGTTGCTGTACGGTCCTCCGGGCTGCGGAAAGACCATGCTGGCTAAGGCGGTGGCGAACGAGTCCGAAGCAAACTTCATAGCTGTTAAGGGGCCGGAGCTTTTGTCCATGTGGGTAGGCGAATCCGAACGCGGCGTACGCGAAATATTCAAGAAGGCGAGGCAGACCGCCCCCACGATAATATTCTTCGACGAGATAGACGCGATAGCCCCGCGCCGCGGAATGCACTACGGCAGCCACGTGACGGAGACTGTGGTGAACCAGCTGCTCACCGAGATAGACGGGATAGAGCGGATGGAGAACGTGATGATAGTCGGCGCCACAAACCGGCCGGACATACTTGACCCCAGCCTCCTGCGACCGGGGAGGTTCGACCGGATGGTGCTGGTGCCGCTGCCGGACAGGGAGGCGCGGCATGAGATATTCAAGGTCCACACCAAAGGCATGCCGCTTCGGGGCGTGAACCTGGAGGACCTCGCCCGCCGCACTGAAGGCTACACCGGAGCCGACATAGAGTCGGTGTGCAGGGAGGCTGCGATAGCGTCGCTCCGCGAAGACTTGGAAGCCGGCTACGTGGACGCCAAACACTTCGACAAGGCCTTGAATGAGGTTCAGCCGTCCGTGACCGAGGAGGAGGCCAAGGGCTACGACAAGCGCTTCAAGCGGGGGAAGGGCGAGGAGGAGAAGACCCCCGCCTACATGTAATTATAATAGCCTCCCGGTAATATTGTTTCTGATGGACTCCAGGGCGCTGGACTTGAACGCCGCCTGGGTCGGCGTGCCGGGTGAGGAGCTGATGGAGAACGCCGGCCGCGCAGTAGCCGGAGAATGCAGAGGATACAAAAAGATTGCGGTGTTCTGCGGACGCGGAAACAACGGCGGCGACGGACTCGTGGCAGCACGATACCTTATCGACTCCGGCGCGGACGTTACGGTGTACTATTTGGAGGGCGGCCGCACGGAACTGAATTCAAATAATTTAGAAAAAATCCCAAATAATTTAAAGAAAAGCATAAATAATTCAAAAGACTTCAGCCTGGATGGGTTCGAAGTGATTGTGGACGCCCTCGTCGGCGTGGGATTGAAGGGGGAGGCCCGCGAGCCGCTGAAGGGCATCATAGAGAAAATCAACAGCTCCGACGCTAAGAAGGTGAGCGTGGACGCGCCGTCCGCCGGCCTCGTGGAAGCTGATGAAGTGATTTCACTCCACACAGCGAAGGTGCCTGGCGCGAAGGTCGTGGACATCGGAATACCGGAGGCTGCTGAACGCTACTGCGGCCCCGGAGACGTCGTGGTCGCACTGCCGGAGAGAGACAAGAAAGCGCATAAGGGAGAGCACGGCCGGCTCATGGTACTTGGAGGCTGCAGGGAATACATCGGCACCCCCACGTTGGTGGCGCAGGCCGCGTTGAAGGCGGGCGTCGACCTGGTTACGGTGTGCGTGCCCCAGTACGTCGCGGACAAGATGCCGTTCGACCCAAATTTGATAGTGCACCCCCTGGACAGCAGCGACTACGTTACGGTGGAGGATGTGAAGGCGGTGCTGGACATGAAGTATGACGCGATGGTGTTCGGCAACGGCCTCGGCAGAAAAAGCAGTGATGCGGTGCAGTATCTGATGGATCACAACAGCATGCCGCTGGTTGTTGACGCGGACGGACTCGGCACCGCCGACAAAAAATGGCTGAACGACACCATGGTTCTGACTCCGCATCAGGGAGAGTTCGGGAAACTCTTCGGGGAGGTGGAGGACAGGGAACGCGATGTTGCCTCAGCCGCCAAGGGGACGGGGGCGGTGATTGTGTTGAAGGGGGAAGTCGACGTCGTATCAGATGGTGTGGAGACGCGGTTGAACCGCACCGGGAACCCGAACATGACCGTCGGCGGCACCGGCGACGTATTGGCGGGGGTCGTAGGGGCGTTGCTGGCGCAGGGCAATGGCAGGATGCAGGCGGCGTGCGCCGGCGCGTTCATAACAGGCTTCGCAGGCGACCTTGCCTCCGAGGAACTCGGGGTCTCCATGACCGCCACAGATGTTATATCAAAGATACCGGATACTATAAAGGCGTGCAGGGACATGGGATGAGGGAGCTGCTAACAGACTTCCAGGCGCTGAAAGAGCACGTGAAAGACTGCGGACTGAAGTACATGGACGCCGTCGTCGACTACTACGCCGGGGTGGGTGAACGCCGGGGGTTCACGGTCGTGAAAGGCAGCACCGTCATCAGAAACGCACACAACTTCGGCAGACTGGACCTCGCGTGGGTGGAACCCAACGTCGTCTTCGCCCAGGAATACGGCCGCCTGGAAGACATCTACCAGCACCTGTGGAAAATCATGGTGCTGCAGCCTGCGGTGGCGGTCCTGTTGCTGAGCGGGAACAGCCAATGCAAACCCGAAGAAGTCAAACAGATAGTGGAGAAGACCCCGCAGCTCAAAGACATAGAATTTATCGTACTGGACGTCACCAACGGGAGAACAGTTTAGGGGCCTTGCAGCCTTTGTGGTTTTTCACCATTTCTCAACTTCTGCAAGAAACTCGTCGAATTCCATTTCTATGAACTCACCGGCTTCGTATTTTTTGAACGCGGCCTCGGTCCGTCGAGTGAACTCCAAGTCCAACGTAGTGGAGGAATCCATCTTCTTAATAATTAAGTATTAAGGTGTTTACTTTAGTGTTTCTATTCCGTAGACTTCGACGCGCATGATGGGGCAGACTGTTTTGATGGTTTTGTAGATTTCGGTGCCGAATTTGCCGAACAGGGTTTGTTGGACGAGGTTGTCGAGGGTATCTTTGGCGTGGGCGTCGACGGCCTCGGTTATCTTGGCTTTTATCTCGTCTTTTTGGACGTCGCTGACCTTGTGCCGGGACAACACCATGATTTTCACCCTTACCTTCTCGCCGTCCATGGGTACGTCGCGGACGTAGTCTATCTTCTTCGTCCGCTTCCGGACTTTGCTGCGGAGGTATCCGACGGGTATGAAGAATTTCCTGAACTTGGTCAACGCGCTGTCGCCTTTCACGTCCTTCACCTCAAACACCAGGTTGAGGTAGTTTTTGCTGCGGTCGCCTGTGAGGCCGCCCAGTGAAGTTGACACGGTCCTGCCTTTAATCTTTTCCGGGTCGTCCGCTACGGTGACGCCCATCTCCTTCCGCTCGAACGCCTCCGGAGCCAGTACGGCGTATGTTTTCTTGCTCTTCCACCCGCTGACCGTCTTCTTCCTAGCCATCTTCTATCAGACTCTCCGAGGCCATCTGGCACCTCAGTAAATCGTCGACCGTGGACAATAGCGTCCCCAGGGATCCGGCCTCCACCGTGGACTTTATCATGCCGGCGGACACCGTCGTCTTAATCTTGAGCGAATCCATTTCCGTGTTGTCGGCGCTGAGGGACTTCGACACCGACTCCGCGTCGGCGGACTCCGTGACAAGTTCGGCGGCGCACATCATTTCGTCACCAGCAGCCTCGCGTTCTCGGGGTCGTACCGCCAGCCGGCGGGCAGTTTCCCGGATTTTATGTAGTATTTTGTGAGTCTCCTGATTTTAGACTCTATCAGGTGCAGGCCTCGGCGGTTGTGTCTGTCATGGGGGTGTTTGTCTGCGTGGACGCGCAACGCCACCGCCTTGTTGACGAGGCTCTGTAGGTCCTCCGGCAGCTTCAGCCCCAAGTTGTTTTTCTCCAGCACCTGTGTCAGCTTCACCCCCATGATGGGGCGCACGTCCGGGACGCCGTACTGATCCCGCAGCAGCAGCCCTATTTTGCTGGGGGTGTGGCCTTCCTTCGCCAGTTTCACGATGATCTCCTCCAGCTCCTTCTTGTTGTATGGAACCCAGTCTGGAGCGTCTTTGCGGTCGGGTTTAACCGACTTTGAACTTCCTTTCTTCCTGGCGTGCATCCGAGCCATGATTCTGTCTCTTTCTTGGCGCGGGCCAGACGAATCCGACCCGCCCAGAAAAAACGGTGTAATATACCATGTAACGGCGGTATAAAAATGGTCAGCCGTACAGCTGCTCCTGGAACAGGCTGTTGACGCACTCTAGGAAGTCCTGCCGGCGCCCCCGGGGTATCCTGGCTCCGGCTGCGATGTCGTGGCCTCCGCCTTCGCCGCCCACCATGCGGCTGCAGTGGTTCATGGCTTCGCCGAGGTGAAGGCCCTTCCGGACCAGACCCCAGTTAGCGCGGGCGCTCACCTTCATGAACCCTGGGTCGTCCCGGTCCTCCGCGAACGCTATGACGGGTTTGCTCGGAGGTATGATGCGGGCGCCGTAGGCCATGCCCGCGACCACGCCGATGATGGATTCCTTGATTATGCCTGCGGCGTCGAAGAACCGGAGGTTCGGCATCTCCTCCGTTCCCGCGTCCGTCAGATACTCTATGCCCTCCCGCAGAAGCCGGCGGTGTTTGTCCAACAGGCTCCTGGCGTGCATCCAGTGTTCGCCGCGGTCTCCGAGGCAGACGCGGACTCCCATGTCCGGCTGCTCCTGCCGGCCGCACGCATTCAACACCGTCGCATACTCTTTGGAATCGCGGAGCTCCGACTTGAACTCCTCCCTCACCAGAGTGTACACTTCGCCCACCATGTCCTGTATGATGAACTCTGGAGTGTTCAAATCCAGCAGTTTAATGTAGAGTGCGGTGGCGAGTTTCCTCCGCTCCTCCGGGCTCAACTCCACATACGACCTCCAGTTGCCGTTGTCCTTCAACGGGATGCCAAGGGATTCTATGAACTGAGCACAAGACCGTTGGTTGCCTGTCAGACCCGGTATAATGGGGTCTGAGGAGTACGCGAGCATCTGCGTCAGCGACCGCGACTGCCGGCCGAACATCCTCAGGTCGTTTTCGACTTTGAGTGTTCCGTTGGCGACCGCGTCCTCCACTATGATGCGGTTCAATGATTCCAATGCGCCTCGGGAGTCCTGCATGTCGCCGACTGCGCCTACCACCGCCACATGCGCCATGTCGGTGCGGCCGAGCGATTTAGCGACCAAGTATGCCATGCCGGCTCCGCTTATGTCGCAGCCTCCGTCGTAGCCGAAATAGTGGGGGTTAATCTGTTTGCGGTATTCTTTCTCCGGTGGGTGGTGGTCTATGACGTAGTAGTCTTCCACCCCGTGCTCCTCCAGGAGGCTGTGGTGGCCGCTGCCGAAGTCCGTCAACACCAGGGTTCGGTCTCCGTGGTCCCTCACCCGGTCGACGGTAACGGAGTCGATCTGTTTCATGCACATGAACTCCACGTCCTTGTCCAGTGAAAGGAGGAGGTCGACGGTTATTGCGCAGCTGGTTATGCCGTCGGCGTCGTGGTGGCTTAGCACTAGGTAGTCGTCTTCCCCGGCGAGCAATGTGGAGAATCCCTTTATTGCTTTTTCGAATCCGGGGTCGATTTTCACGGACATGATGGAGAAGGCTTAGGTAGTTGTTCTATAAATCACCTGGGTTTCGCGTTAAGCGTGTCAGCCAGGGTCTGAAGCCAGAGGTCGCGGTTTTCCACGTAGAACAGCACCTCAGCGGTGTGGAGGTTGACGTCCAGGTAGCGGATGCGGACGCCGTTGTCCTGGGCCGAGAACTCCGTCACCTGCTCCAATGGAACGTAGATTCCAACTTCCCCGGAACCCTTCGGTTCCGCTATTATGCCCAGGTTAGTGAAGTATATGTTAGCCTTCACCGGGTCGAAGGGGAAGTCCTGGTCTGAGACGCTCAACAGCACCGCGTATGAGCCGGGAGACGTTGAAGACATAATCACCTCCTCGCCTTCGGCGAATTCCAGGGACTTCTCCTGCCCGAGGGACTTGTAGATGTAGTAGCCCATGACTGAACCACCCGCCACCCCCCCGGACACCACTATCGCCTCCAACGCAAGGGATGAACCCATGAAGTATATTAATCCAACGAAACCAGCCAGTATCCCCAACACCATGTAGGGGAGCATCCGGTCTAGGACTTCCTGGGCCTGCATCAATTAATATTAGCCGGCAGGTAAAAAGTAGATGATGGCTGTGTTGTGGTGCGTCACCGGCGGAGAGTGGATGCTGGAGGAATGCGTGTCTTTGATGGAGTCGTTGGACGACGTCACCGTTGCCTTCTCCGGGGCGGGCGGGGAGGTGGGGAGGATGTACGGCCTCCACGGGAGGATAACGGACGCAGCCGAAACCGTGGTTGAGGGGAGAATGGCGTGTTCACCCATAGTCATGAAACTCCGGGGATACGATAGGGTGGTGGTGGCGCCGTGCACCGCCAATACGGTTGCGAAGATAGTCCACGGGGTGGCGGACAGCCTCGTCACGAACATCGTGTCACAGGCGTTGAAGATGGGCGTCGACGTGGTCGTGCTGCCTACCGACGCAGCAGAGAAGGTGAAGGGCAGGACCGTTGACGGACGGGAGTTCGAGCTCGCCTGCAGGAAAGTGGACTTGGATAATGTGAAGAAGCTGGCGGCAGAGGTTAAGGTAGCCTACACCGTAGATGAACTCGCTGGGCTACTCATGTAATCCTGCGCTTCCACACAGCCACGCCGGCGACCGTGATTACAGCAACCGCGGCCAGCGACGTCGTGGTGTCTATGGGGACGCTCAGGTTCTTGGCGAGAAAGTACAGTAGTAGCTGCGGAGTAATGCCGAATACGAAGCTGGAACCTATGCGCTCAGCCCAGCTTATCTGACCCATCCTGGGGAACAATGCCAGCGTCACCGCAAACCCCGGCACCAAAATGGACAACACCAGGAGGAACGAGCCCCATAGTATCTGGAAGGCATCCATGTATAGAAATAAGCCTCCGCCTTAAATAAGCAGGCGGCGCCTAAAACATAAGCGATGAACAGGGAACGGCGGCGCGGGGAAGACGACATAATAGAGCATATTGTACGGCGCAGCGAACTCCCCAGGGTGAGGGGGTTGGACGAGATAACCGTCGGCGGCGAACGCTACCGCAAGCCCATGCTGGTTGAAGGCCGCATGGGGACAGGGGAAGTCGACATCGCATCTTCGCTGGCGGAGGAGAGGATGAGGGGGTTCGCGTCAAAGGTGTTCGGCGTTTCCAACGTTTATCTGCTGGATTTCGGGCTTGCCGTTTATGAGGCCGCGTTCAACGCCATGAAACACGGCGGGGGAGGGCTTCTGGCGGCCAGGGAGGTGGAGTCCGGCGGCGGGAAGGGTGTGGCGGTGGTCTGCGTCGACCACGGACCCGGATTCAATGTAATGGGGGAATACGGCGAAAGCAGCAAACCAATCGCCAGGCGTGAGAGGCGGGGCATGCCGCGGGTTGTCGACCTCCCCAGCGAAGTAGCCATAGAATCCCTGGGGCGGCGTTGCGTGAAGGAACGGGGGGGAACGCTGCATGAAACCGGCGGAAAAGGCTTCGACAAGGGTGCTTTGGTTAAGATGACGTTCTGGGAGAAGGACGTGAAAAAGTATTAAATAAGGTCTGCGAGGAGCCACGGCAGGTTCATCAGGGATTTCGCCATGAACGACGGGTTGGTTACGAGGGCTGACAGGGTTTTGGAGGCGTAGTCCATGTCCCCCTTTCTTTCAAGGGAGCCGCCGCCTTCACGGACTGCAGTGAACAGGCGGTCCTTGCCTTTGTCGGACAGGCGGGCGAGGAACCGGTGTATCATCAGGTGCAGGCGGAGCTCCCAGCCTATCTCCCGCCTCCACGCGTGCTCGTAGTCTGGGTGGAGGACGTGTTCCGCCGACACGCCGCCGAAGACTATGCCTCCGCCGGTGGACGCCTTAACCTGGCCTGCCGCGTCCCCCACGGTTACGACGCCGTCGTACTGGGTCTTCAAGCCTGGGTCGTGGACGGGTATGACGCCGAAGGACTCCGAATAAACCCTGTCGGATTTTATGCGGCCGTCGGACTTCAGTTGTTTCACGAACGAGTTCAGGTGGGGGCGGGGGTTTGACTTCACGCACAAACCCACCCTCGCCCTGTCACCCAATGGTATGACCCATGCGAAGAAGTCGGGGACGGTGAAGTGGAGTTCCACCATGTCGGGGTCGCAGTCGACGTTCATCTCGTACTGGCCGCCTATGAGGAACTCACGGGGGTGGTCGAGGGTGAGCTGCCGGTGCAGCGTGTAGTCGGTGCCCGTGGCCAATACTGTGCGGCCGGCCTTCAGCGCGCCGCCGTACCGGAGTTCGATGGAGCCGTTCAACGACTGGACCCAGTCGTCCACGTACGTCACACCCGAATCCACCGCCCTGTGGAGGAGGTGGTTGTCGAACGCCATCCGGTTGACGGCGTAGGCTTTTGTCTGCCCTGCGTCGACTTCGGCGACGACTCCTGAGGGTGAAATCAGTTTGGCGCCCCGGACCTCGTTCAACACGAACCCGTTAGCCTTAACACCCAATCGTTCAAACCCGGACTTGCTTATCAACCCGGCGCATTGGACGCGCCTCTGTCCGCCGCCTATCAGCACGGTGTCTGCTGCAGCGTGTTCAGCTGACATGCAACCTGCGGGGCCGTTGCCCACCACGGCGACGTCGTATCTCATCTTGTCTTCAGAAGCTTGTCCGTGGCCACCAGCGTCTTCTTGTCCAAGCCGTCCACGGTCAGGTACCCTCTCTTCTTCAGCTCCTCGGCCCATTTCATGACCTCATCCTGTCTGACGTTCAGCAGCAGCGACGCATCCAGAGGCTTGATTCGCTCAATCCTGCGGAGCACCTGCACGAAATCCCTTATGGTGCGTTTGGGCTCCTTAACCTTCTTCTCCACAGCCGAATCCAGGAGATTGTTCAAATCCTCATCCGACGGTATGTCCATGGAACCGGTCTTCTGACCCTCCTGCGGCGAACTCGGCTGACTCTTCAGTTCCCTGTTCTCCTTCCTAAGAAGGTCGATGTCGTCCTCCAGGGACTCCACCTGCTCGGAGAATTCCTTGAGTCTGCGGTCCCTGTCCTTCAGTTCAGAATTCAGTTCAGCGATCTGACGCCTGCATTTGACCAGCTGGAAGGTGACGGAATCCAGCTGCTGCTTGTTTATTGCCAACGCTATCTGCTCGGGCGGCAGGCCTTCCTTCCCCTTCTCCTGCCAGAAAGCCAGCTGCTCCTCCAGTTGGATTCTCCTCTTGTGCTCCTCCTCCAGTTCCTTAGCAGGATCCATCCCTCAAGTCCACGACGTCTTCGTCGGCGGGGCCGGTTGAAAGCAGCGACGCCTTCACGCCAACCGCCTCCTCGATTTTCTTCACATGCTCCAACGCGTCATCCGACAATCCACTCAGGTCCCTGGCGCCCGCGCATTCGGGGAACAGTTTGTCCAGGCAGGTGACGCATATCTGTGTTGCGCCGTTCACCTTAGCAGAATACCTGGCTAAATCGAAGTCGAACGTGCCTATCTTCCGCGGTCTCCCCGTCACGGTGCCCACCTCCCCCAGGAGCTTCGCCAATTTCTCGTTGGAGGTGCCGTCTAACCCCTTTTCATCCGCTTCCCCCAGAAGCCGGGTCCAATACGGGGTCTCCTTAACCTCGTCGTCGGTTAGATAGTGTATGTGGGGGTCTTCGCCGACCCTGCTCATGTAGGCTTTGTAGATTACGTACACGTCATCTACCCGTGTCGGCCCCACGCCTAGGTCGGCGGCGGCGGTGGATGCGGACGTGTCCTTGCTCGTAACATACGGGTAGTTTCCGTAGTAGAGGCTGAGGCCGAAGCCCTGACTGGCCTCAATCAACACCTCTTTTCCGTCGTCGATGGCGTCGTTCACCACCTGCGGAACGTCCGCCAGGTAATCCTTCAGCTCTGGGAAGTCGCGGGCGAGTTTTACAACGCGGTTGACGCGCGCCGCGTTCGCGGGGCCGCAGCCGCTTCCGGTGGTCCCTATTTTCTTGCTGTTCCCGCCCTTGTCCTGTTGCTTGTGCTCGTCTTCGATGACTGCGCAGCGTTCGTCCACGTATATGCGGTCTTTGACGCCGGTCATCTCCACCTCCTCCAGGAAGCGGTCAACGTCCACTAAAACGCCGGCGCCGATGAGCAGCTTGGAGCCGGGGTTGACGAAGCCGCAGGTTATCATGCGGAGCCCGTATCTTTTGCCGTCATGGACGACGGTGTGGCCTGCGTTGGGGCCCACGCCCGCGCGGCCTATGCAGTCCGGCCGGTCTTTAACAGCCAGGTACGACACAATCTTTCCCTTGCCTTCGTCTCCGTAATGTCCTCCAACCACGATAGAAACCATTTTAACCTATGAATGGGTTAATACTGAGTACTCCAGCATATTAATGCTTTAACATAATATTAACCCCGCAAAATGATGGACGAGAAAGAGCTTGCCGGCATGAGAAAGGAGCTCTCAGAACTGGCTGAATCCAAGATACGGCAGAGCAACTTAAGCAGGGAGCTGGTGCGGAAGAGCAAGGAACTCATATACAGCGTACACCGCGGCGACATGGAGGCCGCTGAAAAGCATGCGGCGGAGATAAAAGAGAAGAGGGGGGAGCTGGATGGGATCGCCTCCGACGAACGGCTTCGCAGACACGGCAGCTACGGCGTCGCCGTGCAGGAATACGTTGAAGCACTCACATACTACGGCCTCATGACCGACAAAAAACTGCCTACTAGAGAAGACCTCCGCGCGGACACGGAATCGTATCTGATGGGGTTGAGCGACCTCACCGGCGAACTCGTCCGGAAGGCGGTGGACGACATGATAAACGAACGCTACGAACGCGCCGTCTGGATAAAGGATACTGTATCGGACATATACGGAGGCATACTCAGCCTCGACTTGGAGGGCGGCGAAGCCCGCCGTAAGACGGACCAGATAAAATACAACCTCAACAAACTCGAAGACCTCGTCTACGACGCGAAAATCAGGGGGAAGATATGATGGAATACATGGTTGAAGTCAGGGTCGAACTGAAGGAGGGGGTGTTGGACGCCGAGGGAGAGACGGTGGAGAAGAGCCTCCGGCTGCTGGGATTCGACGTGAAGGACGTGGAGACGGTTAAGGTCTATAGGGTTGTTGCGGAGGCCGAGTCCGAGGAGAAGGCGGTTGAGTCTATGGGGGAGGCGTGTGAGAAGCTGCTGGCGAACCCGGTGATACAGGATTACCAGGTCAGGGTGGTGTAGTTGTACAGGGAGCGGATGGAAGACGTTTTGGAAGTCGAACTGGTTGAGGCGTCGGATTTGGAGCTGGAGGAATTAAGCAGGACACGGAGCCTGGGGCTGTCACTGGACGAGATGAAGCTGGTCCGCGACCGGTTCAAAAAAGAAGGACGCAACCCCACGGACGTGGAACTGGAGGCTGTGGCGCAGAGCTGGAGCGAACACTGCTGCTACAAGAGCAGCAAACCCATACTGGAGGAGACGGTGTTCAGCATAGAGGCGCCGCAGAACATCTGCGTCATATCCGAGGACGCGGGGGTGGTGGACTTCGACGAAAAACACGCGTACGTCGTCGCACTGGAGTCCCATAATCACCCGTCTGCACTGGACCCCTACGGCGGAGCAGCCACGGGAGTCGGAGGCATACTAAGGGATGTGGTGTGCATGGGTGCGCAGCCGATTGCGTTGGTTGACCCGCTGTTCTTCGGCCCCCTGGACTATGATGGAACACTTCCTGCGGGCACTAAACACCCCCGCTACCTGTATCACGGAGTAGTGTCAGGCATTGCAGCCTACGGAAACCGCGTGGGCATACCGACTGTTGCAGGAATGGTGTGCTTCGACGAAAGCTACGTCAGCAACTGCCTGGTGAACGTTGGCTGCATAGGCATCGTGCCCAAGGACGAAATAATACACAGCTACGCCGGAAACACGGGGGACGTGTTCATTTTGGCTGGCGGGAAGACCGGCAGGGACGGCATACACGGAGTAACCTTCGCTTCCGCGGAACTGGATGAAAGCAGCGAAACCGAAAGCCGGCCGGCAGTTCAACTCGGTTATGCGATAATGAAGGAGCCGCTTATGCACGCCTGCCTCGAAGCCAACAGGAAGGGCCTTCTTACGGGGATGAAGGACTTCGGCGGCGGCGGACTCAGCTGCGTGTCCGCGGAGATGGCGCACGCAGCCGGGCTCGGCGGCGTCATAGAACTGGACAGGATACACTTGAAGGAGCAGGGGGTGAAGCCGTGGGAGATATGGGTTTCCGAAAGCCAGGAGCGGATGATGGTGTCCGTTAAGGAGGAGGACGTCGACAGGGTGTTGGAGATATTCGACTTCTGGGACGTCCCCGCAGCGGTCGTCGGACGTGTGGACGACAGCGGCAGAATCAAGGCCACATACCACGGCGAGACCGTGCTGGATTTGGACTTGGAGTTCCTGATAAAGGGCGTATGCTACAGCCGGCCGTACGAGCTGCCCGAAACAAATGACACTGAAGTAGAGTATGAAACGCCGGACCTCCGGGAAGCCTGCCTGAACATACTGAGCATGCAGAACGTCGGCAGCCGGGAGTCGATTATACGGCGTTACGACCACGAGGTCAGAGGCAACACGGTGTTGAAGCCCATGCAGGGCGTCGTCAACAAACAATCCCACGGCGACGCCGCGGTGATGAAGCCGCTGGAGGACTCAAACAAGGGACTGGCTGTGACCGCGGACGTGAACCCGTTCCTGTGCCGTGAGGACCCTTACTGGGGGGCAGCCAGCGCCGTCGAAGAGGTGGTGAGGAATCTCGTGTGCGTGAACAGCCGCCCGCATTCCATGGCCGACTGCCTCAACTTCGGGAACCCGGAGAAGAAGGACCGGCTGGGGGCGTTCTTCAAGGCGACCCAGGGCCTGCACTATGCGGCCAGCGCCTTCGGGATACCGTTCGTTTCAGGCAACGTCAGCTTGTACAACGAGGGCCCCCGCGGACCGATTGCTCCTACTCCAACATTGATGGGTGTGGGAATAGCCGATGACGTGCGGAAGTGCGTGACCTCCGACTTGAAAGAGGAGGGCAGCATATTGTATCTGGTGGGGGAGACCAAGGACGAGTTAAGGGGGTCGCAGTATTACAGGATGCTGGGCGCCGAGGGCGGACGGGTTCCGAAGGTGGAGCCCGGAAAGACCGTGGAGGGGATGAACCAGGTGTTGAAGGCCATGGACGCTGGGTTGGTGAGGAGCTGCCACGACCCCAGCGAAGGCGGACTGTTCGTTGCCCTTGCTGAGATGTGTTTGGGCGGCGACATGGGGGTGGAGCTGGATTTGGGCGTGGTCGGAAACCTGCCAACGGACGTGAAATTGTTCAGCGAAAGCAACGGCCGGTGGCTGGTTGAAGTGCGTGAGGAAGACGCCGCGGATTTCGAGAAACGGGTTGACGCGGCGAAAATCGGGGTAACAAATAGTGATAAAAAAATCAGGATAATTGATAAAAAAGTTGAAATAGCTTTGAAATTGGAGGAAGTCCGCGGCAGGTGGGATTCCGCCGTGGAACCGGAGGTGCCGGAGTGAAGGCCTGCGTGTTGCTGATTGAAGGCACGAACTGCGAGGACGAGAGCGTCCGGGCCTTCCGGACAGTCGGCGTGGAAGCCGAAGAGGTTCATTTGAAGCAGCTGACCGGCGACTGCGTCAAAGAAAGGATGAGGTCGCTCGGAGACTACGACGTACTTTACATACCCGGCGGGTGGAGCGCAGGCGACTACGTCCGCGCGGGCGCGATATTCGGGGCCCGGCTGAAGAGCCGGGTCGGCAATGAACTGCAGGAGTTCATAGACGCTGGGAAAAAGGTGGTTGGGGTGTGCAACGGATTCCAGGTGCTGGTGGAAAGCGGACTCCTGCCGGGCTTCGACGGCATAAGCGAGAAACCTGAGGCCGTGTTGACCATAAACGCGGAAGGCCGGTTCCAGTGCCGGCCCACCTACCTGAGGCACGTGAACCCGTGCAAGGTGACGAAGGGCATAGAGGATGGCGCGATCCTGCAGGTTCCCGTCGCCCACGCCGAAGGCAGGCTCACCTTCGGCGAAAAAGAAAAAGAGGTGGTGGAGCGGCTGCGGAGGAACAGGCAGATAATATTCAGGTACTGCATGCCAGACGGCGACCCCGCCGACGGAGTGTTCCCGTGGAACCCCAACGGCTCAGCAGACGACATAGCAGGCATCAGCAACCCAGAAGGCAACGTCCTCGGCATGATGCCCCACCCCGAACGGGTTATAGCCCCCATACAACAGGCGGACTGGACGAGGAAGGAATACTCGGAAGGAGACGGGCTGCGTTTCTTCAAAGGCTTGGTCAAGAAATAATCTCCGGCAGGTAGCTGGAGTAGGTGAAGTTGCCACCCAATGAAGAATCGAACCCGCATGCTTCATGGCAACGGAACACCACGTCCTCCAACAGGACGCCGGACTTCAGCACGTGGGCGAACCGGTCCTCCTCCGAAGCCAGCAGGGTTCCGCGGGAGGTCTCCAAACAGGAGCCGCCGCATCCGAGACGGAGTTGTTCAATCTCGTAGCAGTGCATGGTGCACTCTCTGCAGTCCTGCAGGCACAAATCGTCTGCAACATACTTTGACGCCCCCGACAAAGTGATGTGGGACTCAGACTGGGTGAGCAGGTGCCAGATGAAACGCTCCGGGGCGGTGACACCGTATATGAAGAATCCGCCGTCGTATGCTGCGTAAACTCCGAGGAGGATGTGCGCGGCAACCACTGCCGCCAGCAGCATGCGGCCGTCTATCATGTCTCTATCCGTGGCGCCAGGTAATACACTACGCGGCCGTCCCCTATGCTGTAGTCGACCTTCAGCGGCGCATCACTCTTCAAGCTGATGTTAACTACGCTCGGTATCTCCGCCGCCTTCAGTATGTTGTTCAAATACTCCAGTGAAAACACTGCCCGGGACTCCGCCTTCACGTTGATGCTCAGCAGCTTGTCCTCTGGGAACTCTATGTTGACGCTGCCGGTGTCCCCGTCGCTTTTGATGTTGAAGCCCTTGTCGGCCTTCAATGTGACGTGGTTGCTAACCAGCTCCGCGTCCTTCAACGCCTCCTTAATCATGGCGGGCGCAATCTTGACCTCCGAGGAAAACTCTATCTTGGGCTCCTTCGGGGGGTTGGATGTGGAGTCGATGATGGCGGTTGTGAACTGCCGCCTGGTCTCACCATTGAACACCATGTTCAGCCGGTTCTCCTCCAGCGACAAGTCGATTTTGTCCTCCGGCTTGCTCCGCTTCGTAATCTTGTTCAGTTCCGCGAAGTCGACTCCGATGTTCATGGGGGTGTCGCACTTGAACTTCTCAAACGCCTTCGCGGGCAGTTCGAAGTCCACCAGCGCTATCTGGCTGGGGTCCATCGCCCGCAGCTTAAGGCCTGAGGAGTCTATCTGGAAGGTGCCTTCGTCGATTAAAGCGGCGATTGCCTCTACGCTGTTCCTCCAGGATTTGGTGTCGTTTATGGTAGCCTCAAACATTACATCACCCGCAAACGGTAGAATAGTATAAGAAAACCCGGTTAAAAATACACTACGCCGTGAAACGGGATTTCACATCCGCCTTGCCCAGGGACAGCATGAATGCTGCGGCCTTGGGGCCCTTGTCCTTCCCAATAAGCATCCGGTAGATGGACTTGAACAGTTTCGGGGGCTTCAGCCCGTGGGAGCGGGCGGTCTCGTATATCGTCTTGTGAAACTGCTCGGGGTTAACTCCAGCCATGGAATCCGCCAACTCCGTCAGGCAGTTTCTCTCGGCTTCCGGGAGTTCTGAGAATACTATGCGGGATTCCTCCACCGAGTTCAGCTTGAAACGCAGGTACTCGGGGCCGTGGGTCTGGACCCAGTTCCCGGCCAGCCTAACCCTCCTCTTAAGCCGGACAGGGTCGAATCCCCCGTAGCCCATGGACTCCACCTTATAACGAACGTCTTCGTCCGGAGAAACCTGGCCCAAAACCGCGCACAACGTGTATGGGACATTCAGGTACCGGGGTTCCTTGGTTTGAGCCAGTCCGTACATCCTTGCCAGGCCCGAGTCGCCGTCCTGCCTCCGGAAGTAGATGCGTTCTGCTTCGTCGTATTCGTCGACCAGGTTGGGCAGCATGCTCAGGTTTATGTCCCGCTGCTTCTGCAGCCGCTTGTACATGAAATACTTCAATACTTCAGGTTCCGCGATGCCCAGCCAGTCCGACAGCGTTATGACGTTCCCCTGCGAACTGGATATCTTCTCCCCGTTCAACGTGAAGAACTCGTATATCACCGGCTCCGGCGGCATCCACCCGAACACCTCCCGGCTTACGATGCTGGACGTGTCGTAGCTGCCTCCTGGCGCCGCATGCTCCTTGCCGAAGGGCTCGCAGGTGACCTTGAAGTGGCTCCAGCGGGCGGCCCACTCAACCCTCCAAGGCATCTTCCCCAAGCCCTTCGACGCATCCGACTCCCCGCTGTGGCCGCATCCTTCGACCTCGCTGCCTGAAACGTCGGATGTCACGCACTCGTACCCCACCTTCAGACCGTCCAGGGACGCGGGGTTGGTGGTGGATATGCGGCCGCAGTTCCCGCACACTGGACTCCAGGGTATGTAGTCTTCCGGCAGCGGCTCCCGACGATATTGGTTGAGTATTTCCCTTATCTTGTCCCTGTTCTCGAACGCGGTTTTAATTTCGGCGGTTAGCTGCCCGGTCCTGTAGAGTTCCGTGCCCGAGTAAACAGTCGGCTTCACCCCGAACGACTCCAGGTTTTTCACGAACGGCTCCGCAAAGTGTTCCACGAAGCTGCCGTGGCATCCGTCGGGGTCGGGTATGTCCCTCACAGGGTAACCCAGGTAGTCGGCGAGGGATTCCATGCCAGCAGGCACCTTCCGGAACGGGTCCGAGTCGTCCGCCACCCAAATCAATTCCGCCTTGCATTCCCCCTCCAGCAGCGCCTTCCGCACGCAGTCCCCGCGTATGACGTCGCTGGCGTTGCCGACGTGGGGGATGCCGGATATGCTGGTGCCTGTCTCAATCACATGCTTGTCGCCGCGTTCCCTAAGGCGGTCGACAACCTCCTCGCTCCAGTGGACGGCCATGGCGGTATTATATTAATTTACATAAGAAAAACGTTGACGAAAAAGAAAACCGGACTAATAAACCAATGCGCCGCTAATATTAACCGGCGGTGTGATGACGCGAACAACCACTGACACGTGATGACTGATGGGCGACCTGACCGCCACACAAAGGATTTTATGGGATGAAGGCTAGATTGGGCAAACAGGAGTACCTGGTGTTCACCGCGTTCACCGCAGGGTTCTCTATTATGAGCCTGGAGCTGGCTGCGTCTAGGGTGCTGGCACCGGGTTTCGGAGGGAGCGTGTACGTGTGGGGAGCGCTGATAGGCGTCATAATGGCGGCTTTGTCGGTGGGATACTACCTCGGCGGCAAGAGGGCTGATGAGAGAAACGACGTCAGGGACGTGTTCAGGAACCTGCTGTACGCTGCGGTCTACGCGGCATTCATACCGTTGGTGGGCAGGCCGGTGGTTATGGCCTCAATATACGGCGGCCTCATACTGGGGCCCATAGCGGCCACGGTCCTCTTGTTCGTGGCTCCGTTAACCCTGTTGTCGATGACGTCGCCGATGGTTATAAAATTCCACACCCGGGACTTGGAGGATGTGGGAGGTTCGGCGGGGCTAGTGTACGCGGTCTCCACCGTCGGCAGCATATTCGGAACGTTCGCCACCGCCTTCATGCTTCTGCCTTGGATGGGCACTAGGGCGACGTTGCTCGCCAACGCCGCAGCCCTGTTCCTGGTGGCAGCCGTGGGCCTGTGGAACAAAATGGACTCGCTGATGTTCATGTTCCTGGTGCCCGGCCTCCTGATTACGCAACCTGCGCCCGACAACCTCGTCTACCGGACAGAGTCGGCGTACAATGTCATAAGCGTGTACGACTACCCCACACACCGGATACTAAAGACTAACCAGGAGGTGTTTTTCCTACAAACCTACATGAACAAGGAGGGGGTGCTAACGGGGAGATACTACGACGCATACGCTGTGGGCCCTGAAATAAACGGTGGAGAAAACATATTGTTCCTGGGGATGGCGGGGGGGACGGCGGTGAAGCAGCTACTGCACTTTCACGACGTCAACGTCGACGCGGTGGAGATAGACCCGAAGGTAGTGGAGGTGGCGGAGGATTACTTCGGCGTCGAAGAGGGCGAACGCCTTAGAGTGTACAACATGGACGCTAGAATGTTCATCCGGCAGGAAGGCAGATATGATATCGTGGACATAGACGTCTTCCACGGAGCAGACATACCGGTGCACCTGGCTACTGTGGAGTTCTTCCAGGAGGTCGACGACCATTTGACTGAAGACGGAGTGGTGATGATGAACGTGGTTACCGCCCGCAACGACACCGGCGTCAGCGACGCCATAGCCTACACGCTCCAGCAGGTTTATCCTTCCGTGTTCACCATAGACTTCGGAGGCAACACCATGCTGATGGCATCAAAACGCAGGATGACTGTGGCCGAGGTAAGGGAGAGGCTGGAGGACGCTGACCCCAGGCTTAAGGACGTCGCATCCAAGGTGTCTGCGGGCCTTGAAGAGTTTAATAGCGCCGACGGCGTATTACTGTCCGACGACAAATCAAGGATTGAGGAGTTGACGTTCAGTTTCCAGAGGAAAATACTATGAAGAGGGACATTCAGAGGAGCATCGACCACATGCTGGAGACGTCCGCCATAAGGAAGGTGTTCTGGCAGATGGACGACCAGGTCGACGGCCTCAGCTACGGCATACGCCAGGGCGACGACGCCGTCATCGTCGGGGACACGGTCATAAACATGGAGGGCCCGTACCCCCTGAAGATTGGGCGTAAGACTGGTTTGTTGCACAGCTGCACCGACATCGTGGCTATGGGGGGTAAACCGTTGTACGCGTTCAACGCCATGCAGGTGAACAGTATAGCTGAGGCGAAGGCTGTGTCGGAGGACGTGCGGAAGCAGAGCCTCGGCGTAGGCGTCCCGGTCGTCGGAGGCAACACCCAGATGGAGAACGACTTGAAGCCGTGCATCTCGTTCACCGTCGTCGGAAAACTCATGCGGGAGCCCATAGCGGACTGCGGCGCCAAGATAGGGGACAGGGTTATGATGCTGGGACACGTCATGGACGGCAGCGTCGGCGAACGCGTGTACAGGGCGAATGTGAAGTTCAACACCATGTACGCACTCTACAAGAAATACGTTGAAATACACGCGGTCAAGGACGCGTCCCGGGGCGGATGGTTCGGCAACCTCGCGGAGATGATGGTGAAGAGCAAGCGGGGGATTAAGATAACGTCGATACCGTATGCGAGCCCAACAAGGTACATGGGGACTTACATGATAGCGGTGCCCAGGAAAGCCGTGGATTCGGTGGTGGAGACCGCGGCGGAAAACAAGTGCCCGTGTGTGGAGGTCGGCACCGTGATGAAAGGCCAGTACATCAAGATAGGTGGCGACAAGGTCGTCTCCGAGGCGAGGATGAGGAAGCTGGTCCGCGGCATGCCTTACAGGAAAGCCAAACGCTAGGTCATGAAGTTGTTGGGGGTGGTAGTGGGTTTGCACACTCCCACCCCGTCATCCCCTATGTAGCACTGGTGGTTGTGCCTGCACTCCTCCACCAGCTCCTCCGTATAGGCTGTCTCACAGGTGGACGCCGTCGAGCCTGGTTTCCTGCAGAAATGGGTGATTGTAAGCCTGTAGAGACTGCGGCCCCTGCACTCGTATTCCACCCTCGTTGGGCCGCAGTCGCCGTCTCGTTTGCATAATACGAATGAGCGGAGGGTTGTGGTGGATGTGGTTTCAGCCGTCTCGTCTGAGTCGCAGATGCCGTTGCCGTCGGAGTCCAAACAGCAGCCGAGGCCGAACCTCATATACGGGGGATTGCAGACCAGGGACAGTGTCGTGGACGTCGACTGCATGACCGTTGTAGATGTTGAGGTGGTGGATGTGGTTGTGGTGTGGGTGGTATCCGGTAGTATGGTGTATGCTTGGGCTTCGACCGACACCGGAGACGGGTTATATGTTAGAAACAGCACCAGATAGAAGAACATCATTCCAGCCACAACAGCCGCCATGGACAGGAGTATGAACGCTGCGGAGACCTTCAGCGGCTCCGGCATGGTCGAAAAGCGTTGGGTGACCTCCCACCTACGCCATCTTTGGATAATCCGTAACAGTCTGGAGGACTCCGTTCTGACGAATTCACCTGCCTTAAGACTCTTCTCCTCCACCTCCAGTTCGATAAGGCGGAGGAGCCTGCTTTTGTCGTCGGATATCAGGTCAAGCCGCTCCTCCCTTGACGGTTTTTTCTGCTCCGGCCTAGTCTCCTTAACCGGCGGCTTCGGTTTCTTATCGGCCTCGGCAGGTTTGGGTTCCGGTTTCTTCCCCGGCTGAGATTCCTTCGCCTTCTTGGTTTTCTTTTTAGACTTCCGCTTACCCTTCTTCCTGGTTTTCTTCTTTTTCTTCTTAGCCTTCTTACGGCTCCCGTCAGCCTTAGCTGCCTTATCCTCTGCCATTCCACACCCGCAGAAAAAGTAAGTTACAAATACATTACAAGTAAGTCATAAAAAATAAGTCAGTTACGCGGTGGTTGTGGATGACAGCCCGCAGCGGCCGCCAGAGCAGCCGGGTCCGCAGGTTATCTCCAACACCTTCATCTCGCCGTCGTCGCAGTAGTACTCATACAATACGTCGCCTACGCAGTAGTCTACGTAAACGTTGCCATCATATTCTACTGTTCCGCGGACATCAGTGTTCAACACCCGGCTGGATTCTTGATCGAAGTCGTAGCATCCTCCGACCACTGCAACCGTGGATGAAGACAGACCAGCATCCTGAGTGGACGAAGACAACAATGCGTACAACGTAGTCGACGTAGAAAGTAGGTTGGGTGACGGGACAGTGGGGGATGTTACAGCCATCATGTGTGTAGTGGTCGTCTCACCCGAAGACAACGTCATCCGCACAGTGGATGAAGTGGACGCAGTGCCAACCGACTCGTTCCCGTAGAACGTAACCGAATGCACCTCCGGCTCCAGGGAACAACATAGGCAACCGGACGTTAGAAGCACAAATGCGACTACGTACCTCATCATTACATGATGTGAAAATGAAAAGAAAAGCCAGAACGACACCCCGTATTTAGGGGGTTAAACGAATACATGACATGTGAAGATGGGTTCTGAAGGGTCTGGAAACTGGCGCCCCGGGGTTTGGACGGCGTTTATTGTCGTGGGGTTTTTGTTTCTAACACCGAGGGCGCTCACCTTAGACCAGCATCTGTCACGGGACGAATACATTCTTAAATACGAGTACCTGGTCAATGATTTCCCAGAGAATTTCATCGGCACCCGCGGGCAACCACCGCTCTTTCAGCTCCCCCACTCTATCATGGCCTCTTTGGTTGGAACAGGAGACTACGCCTTCCGTCTGACCCCGTTGATTGCGTCCGCACTAACGTTGTTGCTGCTCTTCCAACACGTCAGAGACAGAGCGGGCGTTAGATACGCTATAGCCGCCGTGGCTCTGACGACCATCTTACCATGGCATATTCAAATGTCCACCCGCATACTACAAGCGTCACAACTTACCCTGTTCACCCTGGCCTCCCTCGTATACGCGGACCGCTACCACAGAACCCTCGAATGGAAAAACCTTCTACTGGCTTCTTCCCTAGCCTACGTTGCCACCGCGACCATGCTTACCGCCGTCGTATTGCCTGTCGCGTTCACACTGCAGTTAATCTTCTCCAATAAACTGGATGTTGAGGGGAAAGTCAAGGCGGGGACAGCCTATATCGCATTCTACTGTATTCTTTCCGCAGCCACGTTCGCGGCATTGTATTTGGTTGCGCCGGGGAGCGCTGAGGAGATAATAAACCATACCACGGAGTTGAGCGTCAGTAAAAGAGGCTTCATCCCCGTCCTGGGCACCCCCTCCGTGATGATACTCCTACTGTGGACCGGGCCGATAATAGTTTACGCCGCATATCTTACGGTTAAGCGGGGAAGCCTCCAGGACACCCACGCAATATTCATCCTGGCCTGCGTCCTCGTGTTCTTCGGGTTGAACGCGGACCCCTACCGACCATTCGACAGATACTTCATGGTCGCGTTGCCCAGCGTCGCCGTGGCGATAATTTCATACGGCAGGGATGCGGTAGACGAGATAATGGGAAATCCGAGACTATATGCGGCGGCTGGTTTCTCGTCCCTAATCTTAATGGCCTTCACTGCGTCGGTGCACCATGAGACTGTGCCCTTGGAGCCTAAAATGGATTTTGTAGGGGACTTCATAGGCTCCCTCGGCGGGGTGATGGTCCCCTACTCCTCGAACGCCGGGCCGGTCGGCTTCTACGTGCCGGGGCTCATGTTGGTTGTCGGATGGGGCGTGACAGCTGCACTGCTCATTTCACACCACCTGAGGGGCGGGGTTCGACTGCTCGCCGGAGCCCTGGTGGTCATAACATGCTTCAACCTGGCAGTCACAGCATACCAAACCAGTTTAACCCCGAACGCCAACCCCAATGCCTCCGCAGACGACCTGGTGGAACAACTGGGCAGGTTGGATTTGGAGGACACCGTATACGTCTACATAGACGAGGGCGTGCGCGCCTACGTGCCGGCCGACAAAAAAGTGATAATGTTCACCCTCGGAGACTACGTGGAAAAAACCAGGGGCGCCGTAGACTACACCGTATTGGTGGTGGACTTCCCCAAGATACCTGAAGACCACGCCGTCTGGAAGGACCTCGCCGACTGCAGACTACAGTATGAAAGCATGGAACACGGGGTCAGAGAAACAATCCACAGATGCGGCGGATGAAACAGTTTGCCGCCGACGAGACGCTCAAAACAGCGAAGCTGTTTTGGCGCGCCAAGAGCGCATAGCGCTCTTGAGCGTTTGAACTCGCGACCTGGTTTGCCGCCGACGAGATTTGAACTCGCGACACCCTGGTTTCCGAGTGCTTGGGGCTCTTCAGCCAGGTGCTCTCCCAGTCTGAGCTACAGCGGCATATGGTGGGGTTTTAGGATTTATTTGATGGTTTTGTTGGTTAAAAAATTAGAATCTAGAGTATCTCAGCCGTGGTTCCGATGGCCTGGCCCGGGAGGCCTGTGTCGAATTGGGCTAATACTGCGCCTTTGCTGCCGTGGGGTTTGCTGACCTTGCCCTCCAGTTTCTTCCCGGAGGGGGTGGTCCACTCGACTTTTTTTCCGACGAGCTTCTCCGCCTCCTCCCTGCTGTTGGAGTCCGCCGGCTGAATTATCATCTGCCGGGTGTTCTGGGTGCGCCTGCCCCGCCGGTAGCTTGTTATGGTCGCTTCCATGGAGGTAAATATAATGCGGTGGGAGTATAAAAAGGTTGATTGCGTCGGACGTCGAAGATTCCCGCCCGGACAGGGGAGTCTTTTTAAGGTGTGTTTCATATAAGTTCACTCCGAAGATGAAGGAGATACGTTTCCACGGACGGGGCGGCCAAGGCGCTGTCACGGCCGCCATGATTCTCGCCGTCGGAGCATTCCACGACGGCAAATACACGCAGGCGTTCCCCAAATTCGGCGTCGAACGGCGCGGTGCGCCGGTGCAGGCGTTCGTGAGAATTTCGGACGAGTTCGTGCGGCGTAAGAGCGCCGTCTACGAGCCGGACGTGCTCGTCGTGTTGGACAGCACGTTGTTCGAGGCCGTTGACGTTACCGGAGGGCTTAAGGAGGGGGGCATGGTAATCGCCAACACAAACCAGAGCCCCGATGACCTGGGACTGAAGGGGTTGAATGTGAAGACCCTGGACGTGAGCAAGCTGGCTATGGAGGTCTTGGGCAGGGACATCGTGAACACGGCCATGCTCGGCGCATACGCCGGCTTCACCGGTGACGTGAGCGTGGAGGGGCTGCTGAAGGGCGTGGACGAGCACTTCAGCGGCGGCATAGCGGAGAAGAACAAGAAACTCGTCCAAGACGTATACGAGCAGGCTAAAGGAAAATGAAGGCTGACTTGGGGAAGAAGAAGGTGGGTGAAGCCGAAATAACCACGGGATCAGTGTTGAGGAGCGACGGAAGCACCAACCAGACCAAGACCGGCGGGTGGAGGTCGATGAGGCCGGTCACAGACCATGAGAAGTGCACCGCCTGCGGGATGTGCTGGGTGTACTGCCCCGACGCCTCCAGGGTCAAGACCGAAGACGGAAAATACGACTTCGACCCCGACTACTGCAAAGGCTGCGGCATATGCGCGGACGTCTGCCCCGTGAAATGCATCGAAATGGTGGTGGAAGAAAAGTGAAGGAAGTGATGGAGGCGAGCCACGCCATATCAGAGGGTGTGAAGGCGATTGAGCCGGATGTCATCGCAGCTTACCCTATTACGCCGCAGACCCACATTGTGGAGAGGATTTCAGAGTTCGTCGCCAACGGCGAAATCAAGTCAGAGTACATACGCGTGGAGTCGGAGTTCAGCGCCATATCAGCGTGCCTCGGCGCCTCCGCAACCGGCGTCAGAGCCTACACGTCGACGTCGTCTCAGGGCCTCGCGCTCATGCACGAAGTGTTGTTCATAGTGTCGGGGATGAGGCTGCCGGTGTGCATGTCCGTGGTGAACCGCGCGTTGAGCGCACCCATAAGCATATGGAACGACCACCAGGACAGCATCTCCGCCAGGGACGCGGGATGGATTCAACTCTATGTGGAGACCGCGCAGGAGGCTTACGACATGACCATCATGCAGCACAGGATAAGCGAGGACAAGCGCGTGCTGCTGCCGTCGATGGTTTGCATGGACGGTTTCACGCTGTCGCACGTGTACGAGCCCGTGGACATACTCGACAAGGAGGAGATACAGGATTTCGTGCCGAAGTACAAGCCGGTCCACGCCGTACTGGACCCTGAGGAGCCACTGACACAAGGGCCCATAGGGTTCCCCACACACTACATGGAGTTCCGCAGGGACGTCTGCGACGCCATGAACGGCTCCATGAAGGTCATCGAAGAGGTGATGGGGGAGTTCAACAAGAAGTTCCCCATGCAGATAAAGCATTCCCGGCCTGAGAAATACTACCACGTTGAGGAATACATGATGGAGGACGCCGACGTCGTGCTGGTCGCGATGGGCAGCGTCTGCGGCACAATAAAGGAATCCATAGACCTGATGAGGGAGAAGGGCGTTAAGGCGGGGCTGCTGAAGCTCATAACATACCGTCCGTTCCCAGCCGGACTGTTGAAGGAGAAGCTGTCCGGATGCGGTAAGGTGGCTGTGGTGGAGAAGGCGCTGTCGCCGGGGCTAGGCGGGCCGCTGTACCATGAACTATCATCCGCACTCTACGATTCGGATGAACGACCTGAGATGCGGAGCTTCATCGTCGGCCTCGGCGGCAGGGACGTGCGTTTAGACCATGTGGAGAAGATAATAGACATGACCCTCAGCGGCAAGGGGGAGAAGGAGGAGTGGATGTACTAAAATGGCTGTAATGGGTTTAGACGAGAGAGAGTATTTCGCCAAAGGCCACCGGGCGTGCGCAGGCTGCGCGGAAGCCCTTGCGATACGGCTTGTCATGAAGGCCGCCGGCCCCAACACCGTGGTAATCCAGTGCACCGGCTGCATGGAGGTCGTGTCCACCCCGTATCCGGAGACCGCGTGGAAGGTTCCGTGGATACACGGTGCATTCGAAAACAACGCCTCCATAGGCTCCGGCGTTGAAAGGGCATTGAAGGTGCTGGGGAAGGAGGACGTGAACGTGCTCGTCATAGGAGGGGACGGCGGCACATACGATATCGGAATCAGAGGCCTGTCAGGAGCGTTTGAAAGAGGCCACAACATAACCTACGTGTGCACAGACAACGAAGCCTACATGAACACGGGCATACAGCGGAGCGGCTCAACGCCCTACGGGGCGGCGACCACGACGTCGCCTGCGGGCAAGGTGTCCGTCGGCAAGGAGGAGTGGAAGAAGGACCTCCCGCACATACTGGAGGCCCATGGGTCCCCGTATATTGCGACCGCGTCGGCCGGATACCACGCAGACCTGGTCAGGAAGGTGAAGACTGCGCTGGAGACGAAGGGTCCGACGTTCGTGAACGTGTACAACACCTGCGTCCCGGGGTGGAGGACGGACTCCTCGAAGTCTATACAGATACTGAAGCTGGGTGTGGAGACCGGCGCGACCCCCCTGTACGAGATAACCGGGGGGAAGCACAAGCTGAACATGCCCCGCGACCCAGACAGCCTCAAACCCGTTGAAGAGTACCTGAAGCTGCAGGGGAGGTTCCGCCACCTGTTCCGGCCGGAGAAGAACGAGGAAGCCGTCGCCCACATACAGGAGATGGTGACGGAGAACGTTCGGAAGCTACTGGAGCGGGAGGAGAAGGGTTTCTGACCCCCGCCGCGTTTTTTAAACCAAGGAAATAATAATAATAGACGAGTTAATTCGTTTTATTTTACTCAGTGATGGGGTGTGATTAGACAATGGATGCGATAGTCCAAGACGCTATTAACAAAGTAGACAGTGGAACCGGAAGACAGCAGACCAGCTCTCCTGGCAAGGCCTCCGACTCCGACGAGGAGCTGAGGAGGATTGTGGAGGGCATAAAGACTTCAATACGTGTTGTGGGGTGCGGAGGCGCCGGCAGCAACACCATAGACCGTCTGATGGAGATGGGTGTTGAAGGCGGGGAAGTGATATCGGTCAACACCGACGCCCTGCACCTGCTATACTCGAAGGCCCCCACCAAGATACTCATCGGCACGAGCGTAACCGGCGGCGTGGGCGCAGGAAACGACCCCGAAATCGGGGAGCAGTGCGCGGAAGCCGACGTGGACAAGATATCCGGCGCCCTACAGGGCGCTGACATGGTGTTCATCACCTGCGGACTCGGCGGCGGAACCGGAACCGGAAGCGCCCCCGTTGTCGCGGAGATAGCAAAAGAGCTTCAGGCCCTCACCATAGCCATAGTCACACTCCCCTTCAGCGTCGAAGGACATGTGAGGGCGGAGAACGCGTTGCGCGGCCTGAAGAAGCTTAGGAAATACGCGGACACCGTAATAGTCATACCCAACGACCGCTTGCTCGACATAGCCCCGAACCTGCCGCTGAACGCCGCCTTCAAGGTGGCGGACGAGCTGTTGAGCAACGGCGTGAAAGGGATTACGGAGATGGTTACGAAGCCGGGCCTCGTGAACCTGGACTTCGCCGACGTACGAGCCATAATGGCCGACGGCGGAACCGCCATGATAGGCTTAGGAGCCTCTTCGAAGGACACGTCCATGGACGCCCGCAGCAGGGAGTCGGTGGAGAAGGCGCTGACGTCCCCGCTGCTGGACACGGACATAAGCAACGCCACCGGCGCGCTCATAAACATCATCGGCTCCCGCGACATGACCCTGGAGGAGTCCGAAGACATCGTCAGGATCGTCTCGGAGCGGATAAGCCCGGACGCCGAAATCATCTGGGGAGCCCAGATAGAGGAGAATCTCGACCGCAACGTTATCAAGACGCTGCTTATTCTGGCGGGAGTCAGCGTCCCCGGCTACGAGGAGGAGCTGGAGGACAAGGTCGAGAGAAGCGAAGGCAAGGGCGGAGTCGACATAGGGTTGAAGAGCCTGTAAAAGGTTTTTTTATATGCCGACTCCCTTATAGTTGGAGCAAATAATGATAGCTAAGGCCATCAAGGAGACCCGGAGGATACTCAGGCTCACACGAAAGCCCAAGTCGTCCGAGTACAGTGAGACCAGCAAGATATGCGGCATGGGCATAATCATATTGGGCTCCCTGGGCTTCATAATATTTTTGTTGTTCAGGGTGGCTGAGCAGGCGGGAATACTATGACCGAGGAAACCCCAAAAATATACGCTGTGAAGGCGACGGCCGGACAGGAGCGGGTTGTAGCGGAGCTCCTGTACCGTGAGGCAAAGAACAAGAAGTCCGCCATAGAGGCTGAAGGGGGCAAGATATACAGCGTCCTCTACACCACCGGGTTGAAGGGGTACGTGCTGGTTGAAGCCAACAGCCCCGGAGTCGTAGAAGACCTCGCCCGCGAGGTGCCGAAGACCAGGGGTCTGCTACTGAAGGAGAAGGGCAACCTCGAGTCGGCGGGGATAATCCCCATAGACGATTTGGAGGCCACGTTGACACCGAGGAAGATAGCCACTGAAGTCAACCGCGGAGACCTGATAGAGTTGATTTCCGGACCCTTCAAGGGGGAGAAAGCCAAGGTCGCCAGAATAGACGAGGACAAGAACGAGATAACCGTCGAACTCATAGAGGCGGCGGTGCCGATACCCGTCGTAGTCAGCGGGGAAGACATCAAGATACTGGTGAGGGAGAAGGATGAGTAAGAAGGAGACCATCAAAGTATTAGTAGACGGCGGAGCCGCCACCGCAGGACCGCCGCTGGGGCCCGCGCTGGGGCCCATGGGCGTGAACGCCGGCAAAGTAGTTGAGGAGATAAACAAGGCCACCGAGCCGTTCAAGGGCATGAAGGTCCCCGTCGAAGTCATCGTAGACCCCGCCACGAAAGAGTTCGAAGTCAAGGTGGGAAGCCCGCCGACGTCCGCACTGCTGTTGAAGGCGTTGGGCGTGGAGAAAGGCGGCGGAACAGCCGCACTGGTCGGCGACTTGAGCTTCGACCAGGTGTTGGAGGTCGCCAAAGGAAAGCAAGGCAGTCTGCTGGCGAACGACTTGAAGGCCGCGGTGAAGGAGATTGTAGGCGCATGCCAGAGCCTCCGCATAAGCATCGAAGGATTGACGCCGAAGGAGATGAACGAGGCAGTGGACTCGGGTAAGTTAGACGACTACATAGCAGGGAAAACCGACAAGCTGCCGAAGCTCGTCCACCACGAGGAGGAGAAGGTTAAGATAGTCGGCCTTGAAGAGGAGAAGCCGCCCGCCCCAGCGGAAGAAGAGGAGGCGGAAGGCGGGGAAGCGACCGAGGAAGGGGGGGAGAAGCCCGGGGAAAAGAAACCCGAAGGAGAGAAGAAGCCTGAAGGCAAGGAGAAGAAACCCGACGAAAAGAAGAAGTAGCTTTTAAAGGTTCGCTGTTTAAGATATAAGACCCGTTGCACTAGCCGGCTCACTGGCTAGGAGGGACACAACATGGAAGCCAATGAGATAATTCCTAAGATAGAGGATGCGTTGTCCAAGAAGACCAACCGCAAGTTCAAGCAGAGCGTGGAGGTCATATTCAACTTCGAAAACGTCGAAATAGAGGGTCAGCACAAGATAAACCTAAACGTGACGCTGCCCAAGGGACGTGGCAAGGACGTTGAAATAGGCGTGTTCGCGGACGGAGACCTGTATGTTCAAGCCAAGAAACACGGCAAACACGTCCTCAACCGCGCTGAACTGGAGGAGATGGCAGGCGACAAACGCGAGATGCGGAAGTACGCCGGCCGATGCTACGGTTTCATAGCCCAGGCTGATTTGATGGCCTCCATCGGGAAAACATGGGGTATCGTGTTGGGTCCGCGGGGGAAGATGCCGCAGCCGGTGCCGCCGAACGCCGACGTCAAGGCGGTCATCGACAGGGCCAAGAACACGGTCCGCATAAAATCCAAGAAGCTGCCGACAGTGCAGGCACCCGTTGGTTCTGAAGAAATGAGCGCGGAAGACATCGCCGCAAACATCATGGCAGTCTACACCGCCGTGGAAAGAGTCATACACAAGGAGAACATTTCCTCCATGTACGTTAAAACCACCATGGGGGAGGCGGTGAGATTATGACCGCCACATGGAAGAAGGACACGGTGTCTGAGCTGGCCAAGAAGATGAAAACCAGCAAGGTAGTGGGATTAGTCAGCATCAGCGGCATACCCTCAAAGCAGATGCAGCTGATGAGGAAAGAGCTTAAAGAGGACGTGGACCTGCGCGTCTCCAGAAGCAGCCTCATATCCCGGGCCCTCAAGAAGGCGGGCATAGAGGGGATGGAAGAGTATTTGAAGGGGCCGTGCGGTATAGCGTTCAGCGAACTCAACCCGTTCCAATTGGAGAAGACATTCTCCAGCCGCAAAACCACTGCTCCGGCGAAGACCGGAAGCACGGCACCGTATGATCTGGTGGTTCAGGAGGGAGACACCGGGTTGCCGGCTGGGCCGGTGATAGGGGACCTCCAGAGGGCGGGGGTGAAGGCCAAGATACAGGGCGGCAAAATCGTCGTGACAGAAGACTCTGTTGTCGCGAGAGAGGGCGAGCGGATTGAAGACAACGTCGCCACCGTACTGACGAGACTCGGCATAGAGCCGAGGGAGATTCAGATAAGGATTATAGCAGCCTACGAAGACGGGATAGTGTACCCTGGCGACGTGCTGCACATCGAGGAGCCGGAGACCATAGGGAAACTCCAGAACGCATACAATAAAGCGTTCAACCTCGCATACAACGCCCGCGTATACAACAAAGCCACCATAGAGATGCTGCTGTACGAGGGCATCTGCAACACCAGGAACCTGATGGTGAACGCGGAAATCATCAACAAGGAAACCATACCCCTGTACCTGGGGAAGGCAAGTGCGGCAGCGAAGGCATTGAAGGCCGCATTGCCACCGGAACTCCAGGCCGAAGTGAAGGAAGAGGAGGCTGCGGCGGAGGGGAAACCGGCAAAGGAGGAAGAGGAAGCCGCTCCAGAAGATAAAAAGCCCGAGGCTGAAGAGAAAAAAGAGGAGAAGCCAGCCGCACCTGAGGAAAAGAAGGAAGATGCTGCTCCAGAGGAGAAAAAATCCGGGGCTGAAGAGAAGCCGGCTGAGAAGAAAGAAGAAGTCAAGCCGAAGGAAGAGAAAGCCGAGGCTCCCGCGGAAGAGAAGTAGTTTTCCTAAAACACCCTGTATTGTCTGTCCGGTTTCCTGGGTTCGGTCTTCCGCACGGGAGCCTGTTTCGCAAGACGGAACGCGTCTATTATGGCCAGCAACCCGACGGTCAGGTTCAAAACCCCGCCTACCAGCTCGTGGACGTCCCAGTACAGGTAGGCGGTCGCCAGCTCCAGCAGAAAAAACACTGCGCCCCGCCTGAACCTGCCCACGTACAACTGACCCAAGCCCGCCACCAGAAACGACAGGAACGCAGCTATCCACGGGTTCTTGCCCATGCAATTATATAGGCGCAGGGGTTATTTATTGGATTGTGGAACTCATAGACGGCCTGCTGATTGTTACCGTGACACTGCTCGCGTGGCTGACGCTCAAGAACATTGTGTTGAAGTGGTTTTTCTCGCCGGAGGAAGGCGGTAAAAGGGAGGAGATTCTCGCGTGCCCCCGGTGCGGCGGCAGGAACATCACCGCGTTGAAGCACGTGAAACACTGGCTGAAACGCTTCGGACCCATAATGGGGGTCTACACGTGCCTGGACTGCGGCTACGAGGGACCGCCGGTGTCCTTCAACAGCTTGGGGGACTACCGGTTCTACCGTGAAACCAAGGACGAGGTCGACTCACGTCAGGCTCAGGATAATGACAGCCAGCGCCATCAGTGACAAGGCAACGCCGAACCAGCCGCCGGGGAACGAATCGTCGACCCGGCGTATGAAACCCCTGCGGACGGGCTGGGCTCTGACCACGGAAACCCTGTCCCTCCCCCTGACCGGCGGCGTGTAGTCTGCGCCGCGGCCGTACCACGGCTTCCCGGGGTTGAATTTCGGGCAGTCATGGGACTCTGGAATATTGTGTTGGGGGCAGAATGTTTTTCCGCAATGGCGGCACTTGAACGGAAGCTCCCCGAACTCCCTCCCACAGTATGAACAGACAGACATCAATTACGAAGAATGCGGGCGAGAATAAAAATAGTTTGGAAAAAAGTATAAACTATTTAAAAAAAAGTTTAAATTATTTCAAAAACTGTTTTTTATCTGCCTCGGATACAATATAGATGCGATGGAGTTCGCCTACGACACCCGCAAAACAGTTCATGAGAACGCCGCCGAACACTATGAGCGAGCGAAGAAGCTGAAGGCCAAGATACCGGGGATGAAGAAGGCGATAAAGGCGAGCAGGAAGAAGCTGGAGGACGTGCCCGAAGAGGTGGAGGAGAAGCCGGGCATCAAAAAACGGCGGGAGCGGAGGTGGTATGAGAAGTTCCGCTGGTTCCGCAGCAGCGACGGACTGCTGGTGATAGGCGGACGGGATGCTACGACAAACGAAATTTTGATAAAAAAACACACTGACGCGAAAGACCTCGTATTCCACGCCAACGTCCAGGGCGCGCCGTTCTTCACGGTGAAGGCAGCGGGGGAGGTGCCGGAACAGACTAGGAAGGAGGCTGCGGCGGCTGCGGCATCATACAGTAAGGCGTGGAGCCGGGGGATGGGAGCCTGCGACGTCTACGAGGTAACGCCGGAGCAGGTGAGCAAGTCGCCGCCCAGCGGAGAGTACCTGCCTAAGGGAGCGTTCATGGTTTACGGGGAGAAAACATGGCACCGGAACGTCGAACTAAAGGTGGCCGTTGGGTTGGCGGAGGACCGGATTATCGGCGGCCCCGTTGACGCGGTGAAAGCCCACGCGGAAAAGCATGTTACGGTGGGTGTGGGGGACGTCAGTCAAGGGCAGCTCGCCAAACAGGTGAAGGCCAAGCTGGGAGGCAGCCTCGACGAGATACAGCGTTTCCTCCCCCCAGGCGGCGGCAGAATACTCTAACGAGCCCGAAAAAGGTGCTCGTACCTGAACAGCAGCAGCAGTATCATGAACGCCAGCACGGCGGCGGAAAACGCGTAACGTATGCCGTAGGGGTTCTGGACCGCGTAGAACACTAGGAAGGCGGCGGTCAGGGGAACGGTTTTAGCTATACCCTTGATCTCCAGTAATAGGACGCCCGCGTACGCCAACGGTATGCCCACGGCCAGCAGCGCAATCGACAGCAGCAGAACTACGATTATGAACTTCAATGCGACCGCTACGGCGTACGCCAGCCGCTCCTCCAACCCTCCCAAGCCGAAGTACTGGTTGGAGACCAGGACAGCCGACACCGTGAAGGCGGTGAAGAACAACGCGCTGAACAGGTGCTTCCGCAGCGAAGAGAACGTGCCCTTGAAGTCGGTGCTGCTGGGGGCCGCACCCAAGCCGAAGCAGAACTGCAGATACAATACAACCCACATAGCAGGCTTAGAATAGTTTATGTTCGACATGGAGGTGGAAACCGCGGAGACGAGGGCGATTACAGAATCGCCGGCGGATTCCAGGTCTGGTACGGGGGAGTCGTCTAGGAGGGACAGCAGGTCTCCGCCGTGGAGGACGTTGAACATGAACAGGAGAAGGCCGCAGCCGAAGAACGGCGCAAAACCTATGATGAACTCCCTGAACACGAGCCAGCGGTCCCGGGGCTGCGCGTAGTTCACGTAGCCTAAGACGCCGGTTCGTGGGTCGGGTTTGAACAGCGCAGCCTTGGTTACGGTGGCGCCGGTAGCTAAAACCGCGAACAAGTGGCAGAGTTCGTGGAGTATGGTGCCGGGTGCAATAAGGAAGGTGAACCATTTGGTCTTGTAGTTGAGCTTCGCCATCAAAATACCTTCTAACGCGTCGCTCAGCGTAATCTGCACCGCCAGCAGGAAGGGGACGGCGGCGAACAGCATCCTGTAGCCGAACCCGTCCAATATGAACCACACCCCCGCCGACACCAGGAGGAACGCGAGAACGGTGAGGAAGCGGCCGGTGAAAAACGCCATAAAGTATATTTACTTGGTGACAATGATATTAAACTCCGGACATGGACTTTGAGGATAAGATTCGTGAAATCGAGGAGGAGATTGAGAACACCAAATACAATAAGGCGACCCAGCACCACATCGGTAAGCTGAAGGCGAAGCTCGCTCAGTTGAAGGAGAAGGCTGAGACCCGGAGGAAGTCGAAGGGCGGGGGTCTGGGTTTCGGGGTGCGGAAGACCGGACATGCAACAGTCGTCATGGTGGGCCTGCCGTCCGTCGGCAAATCCACGTTGATTAACAGTTTGACGAACGCGTCCAGCAAGGTCGCAGCCTACGAGTTCACCACCTTGGATGTTGTGCCGGGGATGATGGAGTACGGCGGCGTCAGAATACAGTTGCTCGACCTGCCGGGGTTGATTACGGGGGCTGCGGGCGGGAAGGGCAGGGGCCGTGAGGTATTGTCGATGGTACGTAACGCAGACCTGGTGTTGATACTGTTGGACGTGAACCGTATACCATCGGGTGAGGAGATAAAAGGGGAATTATATGGTGTGGGGGTGAGGTTGGACAGGGAGCCTCCTGACGTGACGTTGAAGAAGAAGAGCCGCGGCGGACTCAAGATTACGAAGACCGTGGAGACCCGGCTGACAGATGAGACCATAAAAGGGATACTGGGGGCCAACGGAGTCCACAACGCAGACATCATAATCCGGGAGGACGTGTCGGAAGACGATTTGATAGACGTGGTGATGGGGAACAGAGTGTATATTCCGTCGGTGGTTGCGGTGAACAAGATAGACCTGAAGCCGGACGCTAAGCACCCGGAGGATTATATTCCGGTGTCCGCGGAGACGGGAGAGAACCTCGGGGAGCTGCGGGAGAACATTTTCAGGAAGCTGGAGTTCATTAGGGTCTACATGAAGCCGCAGGGCGGGAAACCGGATTTGGAGGAGCCCATGATACTGAAGAAGGGGGCGACTGTGGAGGACTTGGTGGGCAAGATGCATCCTGACTTCAAAAACAGGTTCCGTTACGCGATGGTGTGGGGGGACAGCGTGAAACACGAGGGGCAGCGGTGCGGACTCACACACGTACTTAAAGACAGAGACACAGTAACAGTCATAAAAGAGCTATGATGAATTGGGTGTTGACGGCGGCTGTGCTGCTGGTTAGCGGGTGCCTGTGCTGCCAGCTGCCGGAGTTCGGAGACACCGGCGGCGAAGACGACTGTCCGCCCCCCTACATGGAATACGGCACCGAATGCTGCCTCGACCGCGACGGCAACGGAGTATGCGACAAAGACGAATACGGGGACACGTCCCTGCCGGCGCCGATGACTGAGGAGACCACCACAACACACGCCACACCAACCACTGCCCCCACCACCACGACATCAGCCCCGACGTCCTCGACCACCACGACGACGCTGAAGAGCACCTACCAGTGCGTGCGGGACGCAGGCTACGACCCCGAC
>CAZPLO010000009.1:0-48184 GCA_964587725.1 uncultured archaeon | reverse complement strand
GCCGTCGGCGCGAACAGTATCTGAGTGTAGTCCATCTTTTTATGTGAGTAGGTTGAATTATTGTTACCTGAAACTTAAAATGCACTGGGTTAAACAACTTTTCACTGGGGACGCGGAGGACTGGGTTCACGACATGTTCATCCGCTACGGCCGCGGGGAATTCCAGGGGCCCGTGTGCGACGTGCAGGCGAAGAAGGACGTCAAGTTCAAGGGGAGTGTGGAGTACTGCAACGCCTTCGGCCGGTTAGCTGCGTTGTGCGGCGGAGACTACAAGGTCAAGGGCGCGCTGTACGCTAAGACAGATTTCAGGGATGAGCTGGCGGGAATCGGTTTGGAGTTCGACGACAAGAGCAAGGAGAAGAAGAGCTACTACGTCGCCAAACTGGATGATGAACTCCCAGGTGAAGTGGTTGCGAAAATCTATGAGGCTGCGCCGTACGCTACGATACTGTTGGATTTGAAGGGCGGGAACGCGAAGCTGAAGTGCAAGGCCAAGCCTCCGAAGCCGGGGAAGGAGAAGACAGCGGACTTCTGCAGCGGCACCCTCGACAAGTCCGTGCTAGACGAGCTGCGGAATGAAATACTTTGGGATGTGGGGGAGTTCAAGACCGCGTGCGTGGAACACACCTTCGCCATAGAGGAGCTTGTGTATCCGGAGGGCATGAAGGCGTCGGATGCCAGGTTGAACGCCAGGAGGAAGGGGAAGGCCGTCAGGAAAGTGGTTGTGGACGGCGAGGAAACGACGACGGAGACCCCGCTGGAAATATAAACTATTTATAAAAAACAGCTGTTTTTTTAAATTATTTATGAAAATGGGGTGTGGCCCCCGACACTAAAGCCTTGGGTCATTGATCGACGGACGTCTTCTGCTCTCACCGAAGGTAACCCTCGTGGGGGGCCGCGTAACCTATTACGGAAGGGGCGGTTTAAAAACAGTGAATCTCATAACTGATTCAGTTTTCACGGTGAATGAGATGATAGAGTCGGTTCATGCACGGGAGGTGCTGGATTCACGGGGCAACCCCACGATAGAGGTAGACTTGAAGGCGGGCGGCGTGTACATGGCGATGGTGCCCAGCGGCGCATCCACCGGCACCCACGAAGCAGTTGAACTGCGGGACGGAGGCGAAAGATACGGCGGCAAAGGCGTGTTGAAGGCCGTTGAAAACGTCAACAAAACCATAGCCCCGAAGGTGAAGGGATTGGACCCGTCCGACCAGCGCGGACTCGACGAGCTGATGATAGGGTTGGACGGCACAGAAAACAAGGGCAACCTGGGCGCGAACGCCATACTGGCTGTGTCGATGGCCGCGTGCAAGGCCGCCGCCGGGGAAGCGGGGGAGCCGCTGTACGAGCACATCGCCGTGCTCGCAGGCAGCAAGGGCGTGACGCTGCCGGTGCCGCAGTTGAACGTCATAAACGGCGGGAAACACGCCGGGAAGGAAAACGACATACAGGAGAACATGTACATGCCAGTCGGAGCCAAAACATTCGCGGAAGGAATACGGATGGGCGCGGAAGTCTACCACACGCTTAAGAGGATGCTTAAGAAAAAATACGGAGTCCACGCAACCCACCTCGGCGACGAAGGCGGGTTCGTGCCGCC
Organism: uncultured archaeon; assembly: GCA_964587725.1. Lineage (GTDB taxonomy): Archaea > Altiarchaeota > Altiarchaeia > IMC4 > SCGC-AAA252-I15 > WJMO01. The sequence continues at coordinate 46,578 of CAZPLO010000009.1, read as the reverse complement.
CATCGACACGCCGCATGAGAGGCTGGAATTGATGGCCAAGGCCGCCGAAGAAGCAGGATACGGAAAGGAGATGGCGATGGCGTTGGACCCCGCCTCCAGCGAGTTTTTCTACGGCGACGGCGGATACTACATGATAGGCGAGAAAAAATACGAGCCCGCCGACATGGTGGACTTCTACGCCGACCTCTGCAGCACGTTCCCCATCGTCTCCATCGAAGACGGTATGGCGGAAGACGACTGGAGCGGGTGGGCTATGCTGGTGGAGAAGCTCGGGTCCAAGATACAGTTGACCGGCGACGACCTCCTCGTCACCAACGTGAAGAGGATAAGTAAGGCGATTGACGAGAAAGCATGCAACGCACTGCTGCTGAAGGTGAACCAGATAGGTTCCGTCACAGAGTCTATCGACGCAGCCAATCTGAGCTACGACAGCGGATGGGGGGTCACAGTCTCACACCGCTCCGGGGAAACCGAAGACAGCTTCATCGCAGACCTCTCAGTGGGGTTGGACACCGGCCAGATAAAGACCGGCGCCCCCGCGAGGAGCGAACGACTGGCGAAATACAACCAGCTGCTGCGCATAGAGGAACAGCTTGGTTCGAAGGCCAGATACCCGGGCCGAGATTTCAGGAGACGCTGAACACGCCGGTGCTGTTGTCCCTGTACTCCAGGGTGAGGCCCGGGTGCCGCCGCATGTCACGGAGTAACCCGATTAATGCGGCGTAGCAGTCTTCCGGCGCGCCGCCCGCGTCAACGCATTTTTTGATGCAGTGGATGTCGGCCGTCGCATACTGGAAACCCCATTCATCAAGGAAAGAGTGTATGTCGCCGGCGCTCTTGTATAATGCGCCGTCGCGGAAGCCTGTTATCTCAGGCTTCCACGGGGCGCTGAGTTTGTCCATGCCGACGACGAACTTGTCCTCCACGCACAATGGATACACCGGCATGTCCGGCTGAAGATACTGGAGTGTCGTGTACGCCTTGATGTCGCCGTCCATGTGTTTGCCCAGGTCAGACGGCCACTGCTTGGTCTGAACAACCAGTTTCGGATATGCGGAGGTAAGCAGCAGACCAGCCACCAAGAAAGCCAGTACATGGTTGGTGAACTTCGGCGGAATCCAACGTATCCTGCCGAGGTTGGCGAGGGTGAAGCCCGCCAGCATCGACAACGGGATTGCGCCTATTCCCCAGAACCGCTGCGGCCACATGGCAACAGGCAGGTCGGATGAATGCAGGAGGAATGTGGAGAAAGCCAGCCACAGAAACATCGACGCGAACCACGGATTCTTGGATAGGAACTTGGTGCCGGTGCGCAGTACGTGGTCTAATGCCATGAACACCAGCAGCACAGCAAACAGTCCGTAGCCTTCGTGCATGAATATGTCGCCGTGGGTTGCGGGGAACAGAACCTGGGCGGCGGACGGGTTGGACTCCTCCTTAACACCTATCCTGAAGTCACCCCGGGAAACCTGCGCGCCGACGCCCTCCAGGTCACCGACCGGGTTGGTGAAAATCGGCAGCCAATACACCATCGACAACAGAAGACCGAGGACCGCCAACGACGCGTATGTTTTCATGCTGCTTCTGTCGGCCAACACGCGGGGTAAGGCGTATAAAGCCAGGAAGACTCCGAAGACGAATGACATCAGCGGCTGCATGATGAGACTACCACCCAGCATGACTGCGGACGGGACGAGCCATCTCCGGCTGGAGCGGAGGTGTTCGACGGAGTAGAATACGGGAAACAAGGCGGCGGCAGCCATTGTGTGGGCCCAGATGCTGTGGCTTCCGAATGGTGGGAGGGCGGCCAGAACCAGGACGGCGAACAAGGCCGTGCGCGGACCAGCCATTTTTTTCGCGAAAAAAAAGGCGAACGCGTATGAAAGCCCGACGAGGACGCTGTTGAACGCTTTCATCGTCCACGACACCGAAGTGTTAAGCTGGTGTGTCAGACCCAACAGGGTGTCGTATGCTGGGGGATACGGTTTAATGTAGTGGGCGACGTAGACGCCCTCCGGCTTGGTGTACGTATGGAAAAGGGAGACGTATTTCACGCCAACGGCGTGCTCCCACGGGTCCCCGTCCTCCAGGTAGGGGTAAACGTAGGAGCCGTACAACGCCACAGTGAACATCAACGCCGCTATGAGAAGGGCGGCGGAGGCGTTGAATCCGAACCGGGGCTTATGCAGTGAAGGCCGCCAGCCGCGGATGAAATCCAGTGAAGGCCGTATGAGCGACAACGCGAGGGGAACATACCATATGAGGAGATTGGCCGCATCTAATACGGTGAACACGAGGGGGAGGGCTGCGAGGCCGAAACCCACCCTCATAACAATCGACTCCACCGGTTCGGCTTCGTACACGTCCTTGGTGACGGAGTAGCCCAGAGAGTATAAGAGGAGTGTGAAGTATGCGAGGGACAGCAGCATCCCCGGATACGACGGTTTCAGGTAGCGGGGGATGAGGAGGAATGCGAGGATGGACAGTGCGGCCGCAGAATACACCAGTGATTTGTCGTAGCGCATGTAATGAATGAGTTCAGGGTATAAAAAAAGGTTACCTGCGCCTGCCGCCGCGGCGCTTCTTCTGCCGCTTCTGCTTCGCCCGCTCCTGCAGGGTTATGAGGTAGGGCTGCGGCTCCGCGGTGCTGACGTATTCCTCGAACGGGGTGTCGAACTCGTCTATGCCCCGGAGCCTCAGCACCTCCCTGGACAGAATCCAGTAAATCAGCGCCAGGGAGTTCTTGCCCTTGTTGTTGCTGGGCACGATGAAGTCTATGTCCCTGGTTCGCGTGTTGGTGTCGCAGATTGCGAGAACGGTTACGCCCGCCTCCCTGGCCTCCTTGATGGCCTGCTGGTCGGCGGTGGGGTCTGTCACTATCAACAGTTTCGGCTCCACGTAATCCTCTATTTGGGGGTTTGTTAATGTGCCGGACACGAGGCGGTCGCCCACGTATTTCACGCCCGTCGCCTCCGCGAACTTTTTAACCGGCCGGCGCCCGTAAACGCGGTTGGACACCACCAACACGTCCTCCGGCTTGTAGGACGCTATGAAGTTGGCGGCCATCCGGAGGCGCTCGTCTATCTTCTGGACGTCGAAGACGCAGAGCTTGTCCGAACGTATCTTGTATATGAAAGGTCGCATGTCCGCGGACTTGTACTTCAAACCCACGTGGACTCCGTTGGACAAATAGTCGTCCAGCGAAACCAACAGCTTCTCCTCCGTAGTCTGCTCTTCCCCTTTCATTTTCTCTTCACTGTAATCGGTATGACGTCCTGTTCGAACTCGCGCTTCGCAACCTCCAACGCCGAGACATCGTCTTTCACGTCCACCAGAACCGGCGCGCCCATCTTAATCTGAAGCGCCCTGGCGCCGATAACCCGTGCCCTCTCGAATCTCTCGTACTTCACCGTCAAAACCTCTTGTGTTTCATGGCGTCGTCTATTATTTCACTGTGGCTGATGAACATCCGCCTGCAACAGTACCGTTTGTAGCCGAGGGAGTCCAGCACCTTCCTAGCGTCCTCCCCCTTCCCGGTCCTCTCCTGGTATTCGTCCCAGTCCTGCGCCAGCGGCTTCCCGCAGCTGAAACAACGCATTGGAATAATCATGGTATCACCTGTATGATTTCTGCCTCTTATGCCTCGGCCCCTTGCTGGACTGACCGGGCTTGTGAACCTCCGTCTCACGGTGGTCTCCCGCAATCAACGTGCGGTCGTGTCTGACGTAGAGGTCGTGTAGTTCGTCGCTGCCGGAGTAATCCACCAGCGCCCTCGCTATGGATGACGCGATAGCGTCCGCCTGCCCCATGACGCCTCCGCCGTTGGACACCACCTTGATGTCCACCTTGCCTAAGTCGACTATGCCGTCGGCCATGAGCAGGGGCTGCCGTATCCGGTCCCTGGCCAGCTTCGGCGTGAAGTTGTCGATTAACATCGTGTTTATTCTTATGATTCCGCTGCCTTTCTTCACCGTGGTCCTCGCCACAGCCTCCTTCCTCTTCCCCGACTGATGTGTCAAATCCATCACCAACTACCTCCCAGGTGACTGCATATTTCCGCCACCGTAACCTTCCGCCTCAGCTTCTTCTTGTGCTTCGCATCAGGTACTTTGGCGACGTTGTGTTTCTTCAACTCGTCCTCCGGCACCCCTATGTAGACGCGAACCCTCTTATAGGCTTCCCGGCCCCGCTGCCTCTTCCACGGCAGCATCCCCCTGACGGTCCTGCGGACGAACCTGTCCGGCCGCCTCTGGTGGAATGGGCCTCCCAGACGGTTGCCCTTGTTTTTGATGTCGAGCTTAGCGCGTTTCTCCCTGAACACTGCCTTCATGTCACCTGAAACATACGCTTTCTCGGCGTTGACTATGAACACATCCTCCCCCAGCAGTGCCTGCTTCGCAGCCTCCGAAGCCATCCTCCCAAGCACCCTGCGTTCAGCGTTTATGACCTTCAATTTAACCCATCAACTTTATTCTGCTGCCTTTGGGGTTGCTGCTCAGCAACTCCAATATGGACATGGTTTTCCCGCCAGCACCCCGTATCTTCTTCTCCGCTCCGGCGGTGAAACGGAACGCCGCCACATCCACCTTATGGCTCAGCGTACCGGAACCCAACACCTTCCCCGGAACCACGACTATGTCTCCGTCGCCGGTGTGGCGGTCCAGTTTGTGGACGTTGACTATGCGGCGGTTCCTCCGAACCCTGGACAGCTCCTCAGCCACCGTAGACCACACGCTGGAGCCGTTCTCCTTCGCAACACTCTCCAGCCGCCTGATCAAATCCAGCCTTCCTGGATCCGCGTACTCAACCGCCTTAACCATCTTCTTGTTTTGTTATTGGGATTTGCGGGGGGCGAGGTTCGAACTCGCGTAGGCCTGCGCCACACGGCATTTGCTTGCCCGCAAGCAAAAATCCGAGCTTGCTCGGCGATCCTCAACCGTGCCCCTTTGGCCCATATCGTCTCCTTTCAACTTGAAAGTGAAATAGGGGGGTGAGACGGATATGTTTGACCGGACTCGGGCACCCCCGCATGTTTATTTGACTGCTTTCTCAAGCTCCTTGATTTTGTCGTCAACCACCTCGAAGGTTTTCTTCACTAGTTCGCCGACGGGCAACTGCCCGTACGACTCCACCACCACATGGTATGATTTTTTGTCCTTGTCTTTGACTTCGTAGGACGCCAGCCCCGGCTGCCATTTCACGTGGTCGCTGCCGTAGCCGAGTATGGCCTCCGCCTCCAGCTTGATTTTCTGCCCGGGCATCAGCTTCACCAACGGCATCTTCTCGTACACGTGCTTCACGGCCTCGTCTGTGGTTTTGAAGTCGCCGCTGTACACCGAACCCGCCTCCGAAACATCCAGGGTTATGGTGGCCGTGCACTTGGCGCAGCCCTTCCCCTTGCACGTGCACTCACCCCTTGGAACATAGGTTTTCAGGTCCGTTGTCAACGGCATCAAACCGATCCTGTGCACTAGGTTCTCGTCGTTTAATATGGATGAGTTGTTGTAGACCGTCACCTTCTCCGCCGCCATCACCGGCACCCGGGATATGATGGTTCTCCGGAACGCGTTCAACATCTTAATGTTCACGCCTTCCACGTCGAATTCAACACTATCCCCGTCCTGTTTGAAGTTGGTTACCTTCATCATACCCTCCTCCCCCGTTTACCGCCCTTCGGCCTGCAGCCGTCGTGGGGTATGGGCGTAACGTCTTCTATGCGGCCTATCTTCACCCCGGAACGGGATATGGCGCGGATGGCCGCCTGCGCCCCCTTGCCGGGGTATTTGGGGCCGTTGTGGCCTCCTGGGGCGCGGACTTTGATGTGGACTCCGCTGAACCCCTTCTCCTTTATAGCTGAGGCAATGTTTGAGGCCGCCTGCATGGCCGCATACGGTGAACCCTCCTCACGGTCCGACCTCACTATCTGGCCGCCGGACTGTATGGCCACGGTTTCGGCGCCGGTCACGTCGGTTACATGCAATATGGTGTTGTTTTTCGACGAGTACATGTGGAGGACGCCCCACAGCTCCTTTCTCTTCTTCGGTGCGGCGGGCTGTTTTCTGGTTTTCTTCTCCTTTTCAGCCGACCCCCCGGACTGATCCTCCGAGGGTTTCTCGGACTGCTCAGCCGATTCCTCAGGCTGTTCCGGAGCCTCCTCGGGCTGTGGCTCAGCCTCCTGGGCCTTCACCCCCTCCTCTTCAGATTGACTCTTCTTGTCCTCTGACACTTTGCTCCACCTTTATGTCGTCAGCCAACCGGATGGTACCTTCCTCCTGCGCCAATACCATGTAGCCGGGTACGCTGACCTTATGGCCTCCCACGTATACGTGGTTATGTACTATGAACTGCCGAGCCTGCCTCGGCGTGTTTGCCAGGCCGCGCCTGAAAACCACGGTCTGCAGGCGCCGGTCGAGTATGTCTTCCACGCCCAACCCGAGTATGTCGTCGGCTGTCTTGATGTTTATGCCCATGCGGTTGATTTTTGCTATCAATTCACGCTTCTCCTTCTCCGAGCCCTCGTCCGTCAACGGGAGCAGTTTCCTCGCCTGCTGGCGCACCCTCCCCAGCATGCTCCTCGCCCTCCATATCTCGCGCTTGTTTTTGAGGCCGTATTTGGACTGGATTTCCTTCTCCCCCGTGACCCTCTCTATCCTCCACGGGTGCTTGGGCCTGCTGAACTTCCTCCGCTGCTTGCCTGGGGTGCCCATTTTACTTACCTGACTTCACCTTCTTCCTGCTCACGCCTAGTGTGCCGCCGGTCCTGAAAGACGAGCGGGTGCGCTGACCACGCACCGGCAGGTTCAGGCTGTGTCTGACGCCGCGGTAGGATTTTATCTTCTTCTCCCGGTTGATGTCCTCCCGCTTCTGCATGTCCAGTTCGGGTCCGAACTTGTGGAGGTTCATGCCCGTGTCAACGTCCTTCCTCCTGTTCAGCATCCACTCGGGCAGGAGTTCGTGGATTTTCTCCAGCTTACCCTCCACGTCGGCTATCTGCTCCTCGCTCAGGTTTCCGACGCGCTCGTCCGCGGGGATTCCAAGCTGGGGTATCAACGCGTCTGCCACACGCGGGCCGACACCCTTAACCTTCATCAGCGCCTTCGGCAGGGTCAGGCTTCCGTCGACTACCACACCCGAGAGACGGACCAGCTGCTGGACGCCCTTGCCTTCGCCTGACTGCTTCTCCTTGGACTCGGGCTTCTTCTTACCCTTACCCTTGGGTTTCTCCTTCCCGGAATCCTGCTTGTCCTTCTTATCCGCCATCTTATGTCGTTCGCCGAGGTTGAGACGCTCGAAAGCCATTCGGCTTTCGGCGCGCCGGCTTCTGCGAAGCCGTCGTTTGAACTCAAATGCAAATTCTTTTGATGTGTCGGACGCTTTGCGTCCGACACCTGTCCGAGCTCTGCTCGACCACATGAACCTTTTTGTAAAAGGTTCGCCGAGGTTGAGATTTGAACTCAAGTGTCCCCGGGGGGACACGGGCTTTCAAGTCAAGTATATGATTTCAAGGCCCGCGCGTTGAACCGGACTCCGCCACCTCGGCATAGTGTAAGGTAAGCCCGTTTTCCGTCATTAGTCTCGTCAAGGGCTTCTGTGAGCCCGACTAAATCCCCTCAAACGGGGGACGGGTCGTGAATACCATATATAGACTTAGCCTATATATTTATCCGTGATTCACAGCCTGCTCAGCACCTCCATGGAGTCTAACGCGTACGTCGTCTCATGCGAGAGAACGTGCGTCATCGACCCCGGCCTGGATGCCTCGCGGGTTCTGAACCACGTTGGTGAGGATAATATAGGTATTGACGTCTTAATAAATACTCACTGCCACTTCGACCACGTCGGAGCCAACCCTGGAATTCTGAAAATGTTTTCTCCTGAGGTTTCAGCCGGTGAATGCGACGCCGGGGCGTTGGAGACGGGTGTTGACGGCCTGCAGCTCGCCTCATTGTTCGGTGCCGAGCCCGTCAGGCACCGGGTGGACCGCCGCCTCAGAGACGGGGACGTCGTAGACTTGGGGGGTGTGGCGTTGGAGGTGCTGCATACGCCGGGGCACACGCCCGGCAGCATATGCCTGTATGAACGGGGTTCAGGGAGTCTGTTCACCGGCGACACAGTGTTCGCCACAGGCGTGGGGAGGACGGATTTCCAGGGGGGCAGCTGGGATGACTTGGAGGAGTCTTTGAGGAGGCTGGAGGAGTTCGTTGACGCGGAAGGCGTGGAAACCTTTTACCCGGGCCACGGGCCGCCTGCGAAGGCGGAGGCCGTTAAAAAAGTGGGGAGACTATATTTTTAGCCATGGATGCTGTGTTGTTCGACCTCGACGGGGTGTTGATTGATTCGGAGCCGTTCAGCCGGGAGGCTTCAGACAAAGTTTTGGCTGATGTGGGGATACGTCAGACCGAGGAGGAGAGGAAGAACGTGTTCGGCAGGCGGACGAGAGAGAACTATCAGGCCGCCGTCGACGCAAGAGGCTTGGAAGTGGATGTCGACGGACTGGTGGCTAAGAAGAACCGGTTGTTCGCGAAACTGATTAGGGGCCGGTTGAAGCCGGTGCCGGGGGTGCTCGAGTTGCTGGGCGAGCTGGACGACGCCGGCGTGAAGAAAGCTGTGGTTTCTTCGAGCCCCATGGACCGGGTCAACGTTAGTCTAGAGGAGGTGGGGTTGGTTATGGGATTCGATTTGATACTGTCCGGAGACTGCTGCGTGCAGGGCAAACCCGACCCGGAGCCTTTCCTGTTGGCTGCTGAACGGTTGGGTCTGGAACCGTCCGGGTGTGTGGTGTTGGAGGACGCGGAGGCGGGGATAGAGGCTGCTAAGGCGGCGGGCATGAAGGTTGTGGCGGTGAGAAGCCCCAACACCCACGGCCAAGACCTCGGCGGAGCTGACGCGGTGGTCGACTCCATGGAGGACGTGAACCTTAGGCTGCTGGAGGGCCTGTGATGGAATTCACCTACCACACGCCAACGGAAGTGCGTTTCGGAAGGGGTGTGGTGGATGAACTGCCGTCGGTTATGAAAGAGTTGGGTGCATGCAATGTGGTGGTGGTTACTGGAAAAACAGCCATGCGAAAGACGGGAATACTGGACCGGGTTACCAGCATGCTTGAGAAACAGGAGGTGACAGTCTTCGACGAAGTGGAAAACGACCCCTCCGTTGATACGGTGGACCGGGGCGCAGAAGTTGTGAGAGGCTCCGACGCCATCATAGCCTTGGGGGGCGGCAGCCCCATGGACGCCGCCAAGGCCATGTCGGTTGTGTCAGCCAACGGCGGAACATCAATAGAGTACCTGAGGGGGTGTGGCGTCGGTGAACCCGGACCGCCCCTGGTAGCGGTGCCCACAACCTCTGGCACAGGCAGTGAGGTAACGGAGGTGTCAGTGCTGTCGGACGTGGGTAATAGGGTGAAAAAAAGCTTCCGCAGCAGATTCATGTACCCCACGGTTGCATTGGATGACCCGGAGTTGACTGTTAGCATGCCCACCAGTGTGACGGCGTCATCCGGGCTCGACGCCCTCACCCACGCCATAGAAGCCCATACATCTAACCGCCACCAGCCCATAGGGGACGTGCTGTGCATGGAGGCGGCGAAAGTTGTACTGGAGAACCTGACCACAGCCTACCGGGACGGGGGAAACATGGAGGCGAGGGAGCGGATGATGCTGGCGGGTTTGATGGCTGGTTACGGGATAACCCACGCCGGCGCCGGAGTGGCTCACGGCCTCTCATATTCACTGTGGAGGGTGACGGGCATTTCCCACGGACTAGCCTGCGGAACAGTACTCCCATATGTCATGCGTTTCAACATGGAGTGCACGGACTATGCGGGGTTGGCTAGGCACTGCGGCCTCCAGACGCCTGAGGAGCTTGTTGAAAAGGTAGAGGAGATTAATGAGATTCTGGGGGTGCCTGCAACCCTGGGCGAATTAGGGGTTAAGGAAGAGCATATACCGGAGATGGTGGAGGTGGGTTTGAGCGGGTCCACCAGAAGCAATCCACGGCCCGTGGACGAGAAGGGGCTGGCTGAACTCATAAAAAACATGATTTAAGATGGCTGAAGCTGTACTGTTCGACCTGTGGAACACGCTATTGTATTGTCCGACCAGGGAGCGGGTGGAGAGGATGATAAAGCTGCTTGATTTGGAGGGGAAGGCAGGCTACCATGAGGTCGTATCCGCGATGGAAAAAACCGTGTTCGTGGACCGTGGATACAGTCTGGAGGAGATGCTGGATGGACTGTGCAGGGAAAACGACGTCGCATGCGGCGGCGAGGTTTCGGAGGCTGCGGAGGTGTGGAGAAGCCGCCTGGACGATGCGGAATACTTTCCGGGGGCGGAGGCGGTGTTGGCGGGCCTCCGCGAAGACTACAGGCTCGGTCTCATATCGAACGTGGACGGGAGCGGATGTGACTACGCCAGAGAAAAATACCTGAAAGACTACTTCGACGCCGTATTATTCTCATGCGACATAGGCGTGGTGAAGCCTAACCCGCTTATATACGAGGCCGCCTTAGAGGAACTGGACGTGAAAGCCGCCGACGCGTGGATGGTAGGGGACAGCGTTGAAGCAGACGTCGAAGGGGCGTTGAACGCGGGACTGAAGGCTGTTTTGGTGGACAGAGCAGGCTCCAAGGACGCCAGAGACTACCCGACCATATCAAACCTCGGGGAGATACGGGGGATTATGGAGAGAAGATGAGGATTGCGGTACACGACAAAAGCAGGTGCAAGCCGAAAGACTGTAACTTCCTGTGTGTCAGAGTGTGCCCTGTGAACAAGACCGGAGGCGAGTGCATCACCAAGGACCCTGATACGGGGAAGCCGGTGATAAGCGAGACACTGTGCACTGGATGCGGCATATGCGTGAGGAAGTGCCCGTACGACGCCATCAAGATAATCAACCTGCCGGAGGCGCTGACCGAGCCGGTGCACCAGCACGGCGTCAACGGCTTCCGCCTGTTCAACCTCCCCACCCCCCGCGAAGGCGTGGCCGGCATCGTCGGAAGCAACGGCATAGGAAAGTCCACTGCGTTGAGGATACTGTCCGGCGAAATACAGCCGAACCTCGGAGCCGGCGCGGGATGGGATGAGGTACTGGAACGATACAAAGGACATGAACTCCAAGACTATTTGAAGAGGCTCAGTGAAGGCGGCATAAAGGCAGTGTATAAGCCACAGTATGTGGAGTCGATACCTCGGGTGGTTGAGGGCAGGGTTGGGGACATACTGGAGTCCGGCGATGAACGCGGCGTGTTCGATGAAATAACAGAGAAACTGAACCTCAAGAACGCGTTGGACAAGGACATCAAGTCAGTTAGCGGGGGGGAGCTGCAGAAGATTGCGTTGGCGGCGTGCCTCGGCAAAGAAGCGGACGTGTACTTGATAGACGAGCCCTCCAGCTACCTGGACGTGGGGGAGCGTTTGAACGCGGCGAAGACCATACGCTCCCTGGAGGGCAAGCCCGTGTTGGTGGTGGAACACGACCTCGTCGTGTTGGATTACTTGAGCGACCGCGTGCACGTCATATTCGGGGAGGTGGGGGCGTACGGGATAGTCAGCAACATCATGGGCGTCAGGGTTGGCATCAACGAGTACTTGGGCGGTTTCCTCCGCAGCGAAAACATGCGGTTCCGGGATGAAATCAAATTCGACGTCCGGCCTCCGACGGTGGAGAAGGAGAGGAAAACGCTTTTGGAGTATCCGGAGATGGGGAAGACGTACGAGAGCTTCAGCCTACATGCAGACGCGGGGGGTGTGAAGAGCCCGTCCATACTCGGGGTGTTGGGGCCCAACGCCACCGGAAAAACAACGTTCGTTAAGATGCTCGCGGGCGAGGAGAAACCAGACGGCAAGGAGGTAGACCTCGGCGTCAGAGTATCGTATAAACCCCAGTACATACACCCCACCGAAGACCCGGTGATGGGTTTGAAGATTAAAGGCGACCTGGTGCAGAGGTTCCGCCTCACCCACCTGCTGGACAAGAAATTGACGGAGTTGAGCGGCGGCGAACTGCAGCGGGTTGCCATCGCAGATTGCCTGTCGAGGGAGGCTGAGATATACATGCTCGACGAGCCCTCCGCTTACCTGGACGTGGAGGAACGGCTGGCGTTGGCCAAATACCTGCACGGATTCGCCTACGACAACAAGGCGTCGGTGATAGTGGTGGAACACGACATACTGCTGATAGATTACCTGTCGGACGAGCTGCTGGTGTTCGAGGGCGAGTCCGGCAAGACCGGTAGGGCCAACGAACCGCTCCCCATGAAAGACGGCATGAACCGTTTCCTCAGGGAGATGGACGTGACCTTCCGCCGGGACCCCGACACCGGACGGCCTCGGGCCAACAAACCCGGCAGCGTCAAAGACCGCGAGCAGAAGAGCGCCGGCGAATACTACTACACGAAATAGTTATTTCTCGATGACTATCTTGTAGGCGCTGAACCAGAACGGGGCCAGACGCCTGCCCACCGTAACCTCCTCGTATTCTCCGGCGAACAGGGACGGGGTGAAGTAGTGGAAACGCATGTTCAGTCCGCTGCGTTCAGCCTCGATGAGGCGTGCGGCCACGCCGTAGTGGGACGACAGTATGAATGCGGCCACCGCCGACACGAACATCAGCAGCATGAGGCCGTCCAGCAGCCCGGATATCACCAACAACGTCACCATTCCCGGCAGGGTCAGCACAGCCAGCAACACAATGGATGCGGCCAGACACGCCGTCGGGGAAACCCTCTCCGGGCGGAGGACCTTCTCCAGCCACCAGTAACCCCACAGGTTCCTGTTGAGTATGACCAAGCCCTCCGGTGACTCCCGGGTTTCAAACAGCAAGCCCACGTTAGATATGAGATGAACCGAATAAAATAATTCTTTTTTAAAAATAGTTTAAAAAAAGTTTAAATTATATAAAAATTATGTTGAATTTTGGTCACCAGTCGTTGGTGCCGTCGGAGTCCTTGCCTTCCCTCATGTTCTTGGACATTGTGTCCAGCTGCTCCGTCATCTTCTTCAAATAGGGGGCTTCGACGTGGGCGTGTATGTGTTGGGTGAGCATCTGCTGGACCTTCTCAGGCCCCGACACCCCGAAGACTCCGTACGGGCTCCTCACCCTCGGCGTCTGCACCGTCCTGCCGCCAGTGACCGCGCCGCCGACGAACGGCCCCCCCTGTATCTGGCCGGCCACCCCTATTGTTACAGCTGAGAAGTCGCTGCCCATCCCCAAGCCGGACGCGGTGACGGGTATGAGGGTGCCGAAGTCGAATATTCTCCCCAGCAGGTTCTGCTCCAACACCAGGTTGTTTATTTTGTCGTAGGTGAGCTCGTTGCGTTTATGGTCTATAAACGACACCTCCGTGACTATTCGCCGGTCGGTGATGTAGAATGTGTGGGCTCGCCTGTAGAGTTCAACCCCGGCTATGCCGAACACCGAGAACATTATGCCGAAGTAGTATGCGCTCTCCGCCGGCAGCTCCAACGCGATGGTCAATGCGAGGCTTGCTACTCCGACCCCGATCATGATGGCAATCCACTTCCACGCAATCTTCATGACAGAAACGGGTATGCTGCTGAAAACCAGCAGGCTGACCCACAACCCCACAGGCGTGTAGGAGCGCATGAAATCGTTCACTGGGGTTATGAAGTCGTTCATCCACTCCATGCTGTTGGACACCAGGGGAATCCTGGAAGCCAGGGCGGCGTCGCTGGGGGATGTGTAGTCGGCCATTGTTTCGGTGAAAAACAGCATGGGGTTGCCGAGGAACTCGCTCACCTCCTCCCCGAAGCTGATGAAAAACACGCTCAACAATATGACCCACGCCCACACCAGGAACATGTCGTAGAATGCTAGGTAATGGGGTTGAATCTCCCTCAGAAGCATCTCATCCTCCATGAGCACGAACTTCCTGGGTTTATCATCCATCACATAGGATATATGGAAGGGATAAAAGAAAAAGGCGCAGGTGGGCTAGTGTGGGCCGGGTGACTGCACCATCTCCGATGGCAGAGTTTCTTTCTTTTCGCACACGAAACTTTTAGAAAAAGTTTTATGTGGCCTAGCAGAGCCCGGACACGGGTCGGATGCACAGCGTCCGCCACATAAAAAAGGGAAGTGCATGGGGGGTCGTAATACCACCCCCCCATTCGCTCCGCTTGTAAACGGGGCGTCCGTAAGACGCTTTGCGTCTTGGGACGCTAGTAGCCGAAGGCTACTTCGCGTGACCGTTTCAGCACTCATAAGCGTCGTCACAGCCCAGGGGCTCGGCGGTTTGGTGTCATCACGTGTATGACATTGTCGGGCAGGGGTTATATTTGGTTTTTGAGTGCTGGGTGTCTGTCGAACACCGGCCTGAAAAGGGCCTTCATTTCCTCCAGTTTCTCGGGGGTTTTGCCTTCGAAGCGGAGTATTATTTTTGGGGAGGTGTTGGATGCGCGGATGAGGCCCCAGCTGTCGCCTGTTTGAACGCGGACGCCGTCGACCGTAATCACCTCGACGCCGTCCATGCCCTGGAATTCCTGTTTCACGTCCTCGACCAGCTGGAACTTCTCCTCCTCGGGGACGGCCACCCTGATTTCTGGGGTGGATTGGTAGTGGGGCACGGTGTCGGAGAGCTCTGAAAAGGTTTTACCGGACCGTGATATCAGCTGGGTCATCCTCGCCGACGCGTATATTCCGTCGTCGTACCCCGGGTAGTCGTCTGCGAAGAAGAAGTGGCCGCTCATCTCGCCTGCAATCAGCGCCTGCTCCTCCTTGATTTTCTTTTTGATGAAGCTGTGTCCGGTACGGTACATTATCGGCTTGCCTCCGTGGGCTTCAACGTCTTCAGCCACCGCCATGCTGCATTTCACCTCGAATATCACTGAGGCGCCAGGGTGTTGCTTCAGTATTCCCCGGCTGAACAATGCGAGGGCGGTGTCGCCCCTTACTATGCCGCCTTTTTCGGTTACGAAGCCCGCGCGGTCCGAGTCGCCGTCGAATGCGAACCCCATGTCTGCGCCGGAGGACTTCACCGCCGATATGAGTTCGGTTAGGTTATCGTCGACTGTGGGGTCGGCGGGGTGGTTGGGGAAGGAACCGTCCGGTTCCGAGTAGAGTTCCACCACCTCACATCCTATTTCACGAAACAGTCGCGGGGCGACGAGTCCTGCGGTGCCGTTGGCGCAGTCCAATACGACCTTGGGTTTTCCGGCGACGTTGATGCGTTCCTTAACGTATTTTATGTATTCGGGGGTGATGTCGCGGGTCTCCGAACTGCCTTCGCCGTCCCTGAATGTTTTCTCCTCTACCGCCGCCCGTATGGCCTGTATCTCAGGCCCGTAGAGGGTCATACCCCCCTCCCGCACCAATTTGAAGCCGTTGTATTCCGGCGGGTTGTGGGAGGCTGTGAGCATGACGCCGCCGTTGGTCCTGAGGGAGTGGACTGCATAGTATAGGACCGGCGTGGGCACCACGCCGACGTCGATTACGTGAAGGCCAGTGGACTTCAACCCGTCTATCAGGCACTTCGAAAGTGTGGGGGAGCTTTCTCTGACGTCCATGCCCACGGCGACGGAGCCTTCTAGGGTGGAGCCGAACGCCCTGCCGATGTCGTATGCGGTCTCCTCCGTTATTTCAGTGCCGTATATCCCTCTGATGTCGTAGGCGCGGTAGATGCTCATTTCAGACGCCCTTCCAGTTCTTTATCGCACGCTCATATGCTTCCGGGGTGCCGGTGTCGAACCACTGGCCGTCGAATGGGTAGCCGTAGAGTTTACCCTCCTTCGAGAGCTGGGGGAACACGTCGGTCTCCATCATCGCCTTCCCCTTGGGTATGTAGTCTATGACCTCCGGCTCCAGCAGGTACACGCCTGCGTTTATGAGCTTGCTGTCTTCGCCTGTTTTGGGCTTCTCCACGAACCCTATGATCCGGTCGCCTTTCAGGCGGGCGACGCCGAAGGCGGAGGTGTCCTCAACCTGGGTCAACGCTAGCGTCGCCAAACCTTTTTTCTCGCTGTGGAAGGATATGAAGTCGGACAAATCTATCCTGCACAGGACGTCGCCGTTGAACATCAGGAACGGGCTGTCCAGGTAGTCTCTGGCCAGGTTCAGTGGGCCGGCGGTGCCCATCTCCTTCCGCTCCTCCACGTACTTTATTTCGAGGCCGAGGTGGCTGCCGTCCCCGAAGTGCTCCCTTATCTTGTCGCCCAGGTAGCCGATGGACATGATTATCTCGCGGATGTCGTATTTCCTGCACAGTTCGAGGGTGTGCTGCACCAGCGGCTTCCCCTTCACGGGAATCATAGGCTTCGGCATCTCGTACGTGAACGGCCGCATCCTAGTGCCCTTCCCCCCGGCCAGAATCACAGCCTTCCGGACGCGCCGCACGTCCAACGCCTTCGACAGCAGGACCTCGATGGCGTGACTTCGGTTACGCACCTCGATGCCGTCGACCATGGAGTCCAGTTCGCGGAGAAGGTCGTTGCGCAGCGTAATAGTCAGCCGCTCCCTGCTCACATCAGCCATAGCATACCCCTCATATAGCGTACTACAATATATGAAATCGGATATAAAAGAAGACTGTGAAATGATAAAGGATGGGCCTGCGGGAGCGCATAAGGCCTTACGTATGGGGTCTGGACGAGTACGTGCCGGGGGAGTACCGTGAGGGCTACGTGAAGCTCGCCAGCAACGAAAACAACTACGGCCCCGGCCCCAACGTGGTTGAGGCGCTACGCGAGTGGAGCGGGAAGGCGTACATGTACCCGTACAGGAGCCGTGAAGTATGTGAAGGGATTGCGGAGTACGTGGGCTGCGGCCCGGAAAACATCGTGTTGGGGAACGGCAGCGACGAACTCATGGACATGTGCGTGAAAGTCTTCAAGGGCCCGGTGGCCGGCAGCTACCCGTCGTTCGCAGAATACCCCATCGCGGCCGGCGCCGTGGGCGAAAAATACGTGAGCGTGAAGCTGGAGGACAACTTCAGATTCAACGCCGACCGGTTCCTGGAGGAGGCGGGGAACTGCAACCTCGCGTTTCTGTGCAGCCCCAACAACCCCACCGGACTGAGCATACCCGACGACGACGTGAAAGCCGTGTTGGACTCCGGTAAGACGGTGGTGTTGGACGAAGCATACTACGAGTTCTCCGGAAAAACACGGGTTGAATGGACTGACGACTACCAGAACCTGATTGTGTTGAGGACCATGGCCAAGGCGTTCGCGCTCGCGGGCCTGCGGATAGGGTATGCGGTGGCAGGCGAGGAAGCAGCCGACGCCCTGTCAAGGGTGAAGCCGCCGTTCAACGTGAACCTGCTGGCGGAGTCCGCGGCGCTTGCCGCATTGGAGGACACATGCTACATGCGCGAATGCGTGGACAAGATTACAGCCGACAGGAACAGGATATATGATGCGTTGTCGAAGAGGTTCAAGACATGGAGGTCGGACAGCAACTTCGTATTGGCGGACGTTTCACCTATGACGGCGCAGGAGTTCTTCGAACAGATGATTAAGGAGAGGATTATTGTCAGGAAGTTCGGGGAATTCAGGGGGTTCAAAGGAGAATACGTTAGGGTGAACGCCGGCACGAAAGAGGAAACGGATAAGTTCATGGAAGCTATTTCTTCGCTTTAACAGCCTCCAACGCCGCCTTGACAATGTCGTCGGATGTGAGGTTGTACCTCACCAGGAGGTCGGCGGCGGAACCGGATTTCCCGAACCGGTCGCGTATCCCCACCCGCCTCATCGGTGTCGGATGTTCCTCGCAAAGCACTTCAGCGACGGCGCTTCCGAGTCCGCCGAAGATGCTGTGCTCCTCCACGGTAACGATGGCGCCGGTGTCTTTAGCGGCCTTCACCACGGAACCCGTGTGCATGGGTTTGATGGTGTGCATGTTCATGAGACGCGCCTCCACACCCTGCTTCTTCAGGTCTGCGGCCGCCTTTATCGACTGCCCCAGCAGGTACCCGCACGCCATGAGGGTCACGTCGGAGCCGTCATGAAGCATAATAGGCTTGTCGGTGTCGTAGCTGTATTCTTCGAACAATACGGGGCTCTTCTCCCTGGTAAGCCTGATATAGACGGGTCCCTTGTATTTGGCGGCCGCCCGCACCAAAGCCCGGGTCTCCATAGAGTCCGCCGGCACCTGAACCTTCATGCCGGGGATGACCCTCATCAACGCGATGTCTTCTATTATCTGGTGGCTGCTCCCGTCCTTCCCCACTGTTATGCCCGCGTGGGTGAGCACAATCTTCACGTTCAAGCTGTCGTAGGCGATGGTGTTGCGTATCTGCTCCCACCCCCTCCCTGCGCCGAACATTGCGAACGCGCTGGTGAACACGATCTTGCCCCCCAACGCTAGGCCAGCTGACACCCCCATCAGGTTCTGTTCGGCGCATCCGACGTTGAAGAACCGGTCGGGGAACTCCTTCCCGAACAACGCGGTCTTGGTGGAGCTGCTGAGGTCCGCGTCCACCACTACGACGTCCGGGTTCTCCCTGCCGAGTTCAACCAGGGTTTCCCCGTAAGCGTTCCGAGTGTGTTCGAATCTCTCGCATTTCATGTTAACTCCTTCAACGCCTCGCACAGTTGTTCCCTTGTAAGCGGTTTCCCGTGGTACTCGCACACGTTCTCCATGAACGAAACACCCTTCCCCTTGGTGGTGTGGGCGACTATCATCGTTGGAGCGTCCTTGAGCATCTCCGCCTCGTCCAACACGCTCATCAGCTCCTTCAGGTCGTGGCCGTTGGCTGTGAGCACGTGCCATCCGAAGCTCGCCCACTTGTCGGCGACGGGCTCGATGCTCATCACCTCCTCCGTGGTGCCGTCTATCTGAAGGCTGTTCCGGTCCAGTATCACGCACAGGTTGTCGAGCCTGTAATGCGAGGCTGCCATCGCAGCCTCCCATATCTGGCCCTCCTGGCTCTCCCCGTCACCTATTATCGCATAAACCCGGTAGTCTTTTTTGTCGATTTTGCCTGTGAGGGCGAGGCCGCATGCGATGCTCAGCCCCTGCCCCAGAGACCCTGTTGAGACGTCGACGCCGGGCACGCTCTTCCTGCACGGGTGACCTTCCAGAAAGCTGTCGACGTGGCGGAACCGGTTGAGCTCTTCGACGGGAAAATACCCGGACCCCGCCAGTACGCTGTACAGCGCTGGGGACGCATGGCCCTTGCTCAATACGAAGCGGTCGCGGTCCGGCCACTCCGGCTCCTCGGGGCGGTGCCGCATCTTGTAAAAATAGAGTGTGACCAGGATTTCCAGCGCCGACATGGAGCCGCCGGGGTGTCCGGAGCACGCTTCGGTAGTCATCTCCAGCACATGCTTCCTGACGGCCTTCGCCTTCGACTTAAGCAGCTTAATCGTATCCTTATCTTCCTTGTCAGACATCCCAACCACGAGTGGAAAGTAATTCCGAATATACGGTTAAATACGTTACCTGTTTCCCGCCCACTCAAACGTCTTCGCAACCCCCTCCTCCAAGGAGATGACGGGCTTCCAACCCAGTCGCTGCCGCGCGAGGGAGACGTCCAAGCATATGTTCCGCACCTCCCCGGGCACTGGGTCGGAATGCTTCGGCTCAACGTCCGCTCCGACCGCCGTGATCAGCTGCGACGCCACGTCGTTGACGGTGGTCTCCACGCCGGAGCCGATGTTGTACGCGCCCGGCGCGTCCTTCTTCAGCGCCGTGAGATTCGCTTCCGCGACGTCGCCGACGTAGCAGAAGTCCCGGCTCTGCATGCCGTCTCCGAAGATAATCGGCTGCTTATTCTCCGCCAGGAGGCCGGTGAATATAGCCACCACCCCCGCCTCCCCCAGCGGGTCCTGCCGTGGCCCGTACACGTTACCGTAGCGTAGGATGACGTAGTCGACGCCGTGCAGCGCCGAATACGTTTCAACGTATTTTTCTGCTGCGTACTTGGATACCCCATAAGGGGAGAGTGGTTTTATGGGGTGTTTCTCGTCCACTGGATTGTATTCGGGTTCCCCGTATATCGCGCCTCCGGAGGACGCGTACACAAACTTTTTGACTTCGTGGCGTCTGCACGACTCCAACAGGTTGATGGTGCCAATGACGTTTACGGAGGCGTCATACATTGGGTTGGCGACGCTCTTGCGCACGTCTATGTGGGCCGCCAAGTGGACGGCGTGGGAGGGCTTCTCCTTTTTGAACACACCGTCGAGTCCGTCGGATGTTATGTCGACCTCGTGGAATGCCGCCTGGGGGTTTATGTTTTCTTTCCTCCCGGTTGACAGGTCGTCGACCACGACAACATCATGGCCTTTATCCAGCAAGTGATCCACGGTATTGCTGCCTATGAATCCTGCGCCGCCTGTCACGAGAACCTTCACTCCAGCACCTCGCGGAAGTATTCTATGGTCTTTCCGAGGCCGTCGCGTAACTGCACCTTCGGCTCCCACTTCAGCAGCTTCTTAGCCAATGTTATGTCCGGGCACCTCACTTTAGGGTCGTCTTCGGGGAGCGGCTCAAAGGTTATCTCTGATTCGGAGCCGGTGAGGTCCAGTATGACATCCGCCAGTTCGAGCATGTTGTATTCCCCGGGGTTCCCGATGTTCACCGGCTCATGATAGTCGGATTCCATGAGCCGCATAATGCCTTCGACCTCGTCGTCTATGTAGCAGAAGCTGCGGGTCTGCTTCCCGTCGCCGAAGACCGTCAGCGGCTGGCTGCGGAGGGCCTGGGATATGAAGTTAGGCACCACGCGCCCGTCGTCTATGCGCATCCTCGACCCGTAGGTGTTGAATATCCTCACTATGCGGGTGTCTATCCCGTGTACGCGGTGGTAGGCCATCACCAGCGCCTCGCTGAAGCGTTTGGCTTCGTCGTACACGGAGCGGACGCCGATGGGGTTCACGTTACCCCAGTAGGATTCTGTCTGCGGGTGAACCAGCGGGTCGCCGTAGACTTCGGACGTCGACGCCTGCATGTAGGCCGAATCCTTGGCCTTCGCAACGCCGATGGTGTTGAGTGTGCCCAGTGAATCCACCTTCATCGTCTGTATCGGCAGATTCTGGTAGTCTACGGGGCTTGCCGGGCAAGCAAAATGCAGCACGTAGTCGACGTCGCCGTCGACTTCGATGTATCTGCTGACGTCGTGTTCTATGAACTCGAACGAGGAGTTGTCCATGAGATGGTTTATGTTCCTCATGGCTCCGGTTACGAGGTTGTCCATGCATATCACGGAATGCCCGTCTTTAACTAGGCGGTCGCACAGGTGGCTTCCTATGAATCCCGCGCCTCCCGTAACAAGGACCCTCATTTCAGCTTCCCCAATATTTCGTCGACATCAAGGGTGCTTAGGTATTCCCGGAAGTCATCACCTATTTCGTCGTGTATCAGCCCGTATTCGATGGACGCCTTCAGGTACTCGAATTTGTTGCCGAGATCGTATCTGACGCCCTCGAACTCCCACCCGAAAATATCCTCCTTTTTGTTCAAATTTTTCATGCCGTCGGTCAACTGTATCTCGCCGCCCGCGCCCCTGCCCGTATCCTTGAGTTCGTCGAATATGGCGGGGGTCAGCAGGTAACGCCCGATGATTCCCATGTCCGTGGGGGCGTCCTCGGGATCCGGCTTCTCCACCAGGTCCTTGACCTTGTACAGTCCGTCCTCGATTTCCTCGCCGTCTATGATTCCGTAGCTGGAAACCATGTTCTTCGGCACCTTCTCCACAGCAACCACGGAACCACCGTGTTTTTCATGCAGCTCCATCAGCTGCTTCGTGCACGGCTTCTTCGAGAACACTATGTCGTCTCCCAGGAGGACGGTGAACGGTTCGTCGCCTACGTGTTTTTCGGCGTGGAGGACTGCGTGGCCGAGACCCAACGCCTCCTTCTGGCGGATGTAGTGTATGTCCACCATGTCGGCTATGTCCTCGATGAGACGCTTCAAATCCTCCTTCCCCTTCTTGTCCAACACCTTCTCCAGTTCGAAGCTCTTGTCGAAGTGGTCTTCTATGGCTCGTTTCCCCCGGCCTGTGATAATGAGTATGTCGTCCACGCCGGATTTCACGCACTCCTCCACCACAAACTGTATGCTGGGCTTGTCCACCAGCGGAAGCATCTCCTTCGGCTGGCTCTTGGTGGCGGGCAGGAAACGCGTCCCCAAGCCCGCCGCGGGTATCACGGCCTTCATAGTAGGAATACATTATGGAGGCCGGTTTTTAAATCCCCGGCCCCCGGTTATAATGCTTTCCATATGGAAACCTATATAGATTATTTATTTTGGCACCCAAATAGTATTATGCAGGGGCGGGTGTACGCAGTCGACTTCGACGGGACATTATGTGACACCCACACTTCTAAGTGCAAGTACGTACTGGACAGGCATGGTTGCTCCATCAAACCATGGGAAGCCAACCGCAGCACCATAACTCGGAACATGGAGATAATGTCGGACAGCGAATACAATGAAATGGTGGATGAGGTATGCTGCAGGGAAAACACCCTGGCCACCGACCCAGTGCCCGGCTCCTACGAGGCTTTGGAGGAGCTTTCAGATAGTGGGACAGTATACATCCTCACCGGACGCAACGGAAAGTATCTTTCAGCCGCGGTGGAGTGGATGGACGAACAGGGGATGGACGACTTCATCGAATCCTACATCTCCTCGGAGCTCTGCAAGCACCCGAAGATGGCCATATGCGAGAAACGGAACATAACATACCTGGTGGACGACGACCCAGGACACTTCCAAGAATTCAACGGCAGCGTCACCGGCGTCCTGCTGAGATACGGCTACCGGGGGGAGATGAAGAACAACGGATTCAACTACGCAAGAGACTGGCCAGAGGCGATGAAGTATCTTCTTTAGCTACAGGCAGAAGTATCTCCTTCAACTACCAGCAGAGGCCCTCGTATTCGACGTCTTTGGGCATCAAATCCACGTTCAGTATGTGGCGTGAATCCACCACCCGCTTCTCCTTCATGCCCGTGAAGTCGAGGGTCTTGAACTCCCCCCATTCGGTGACGATGACGGCGAGTTCACTGCCCTTCAACGCCTCCACCGCCTTAGAAGCGTATTCAACCCTGTCCCCGAATATTCCGCGGGCGTTGTCCATCGCCTTCGGGTCGTAGACCACAACCTTCGCCCCCGCATCCAGCAGCCCCTCAACCACGGGGATTGCGGGACTCTCCCGCATGTCGTCGGTGCCTGCCTTGAAGGCGAGGCCCAGAACCGTCACGCGCATGCCCTTAATTTTGTACTTGGAGTTAATCAGGCCCACCAGCACCTTAGGCTGCCGGTCGTTAACCTCCAACACGGCATCCAACAGCACCGGCTCCACCTTCACCTCCCGGGCCTTGTGTATCAAAGCCTTAACGTCCTTGGGGAAGCAACTGCCCCCGAACCCGGGGCCTGCGTTGAGGAACGACGGCGAAACGCGGTGGTCCAGGCCCACGCCTTTGGCGACGTCGTACACGTCAACACCCAGGCGCTTGCACACGTTCCCTATCTCGTTTATGAAGCTGACCTTCGTGGCCAGGAGGCTGTTGCTGGTGTACTTTATCATCTCCGCAGTCTTCAGGTCGACCCGCAGCACGGCCGCAGTGAAGTCGTAGTAGAGTTTCTCTATTATGTCGCCGTCGCGGTCGTTGAAGCTGCCGATGACTATGCGGTCCGGGTTCATGAAGTCCTCCACCGCCACGCCTTCGCGGAGGAACTCCGGGTTCATCACCACCCCGAATCCGACGCCCGCCTTCTTACCCGACTCCTTCTCCAGTATGGGTATCACGTGGTCTTCGGTGCTACCAGGTATTATGGTGCTCTTGACCACCACAACGTGGTAGCCGTCTTTCTTCTTCAGTATGCCGCCTATCTGTTTGCTGACCTCCTGAACGTATCGGAGGTTTATGCAGCCGTCGTGGTCGGACGGGGTGCCGACGCAGATGAAGGTGACGTCCGTGTTCAAAACCCCGTCTTCCAGGTCCAGGGTGGCCTTCAGTTTAGCGGGGACCACGTGGTCGAGTATATCCTGCAGACCCTTCTCGTATATCGGCGGCTTCCCGGCGTTAATCAAATCGACCTTGGACTCGTCTATGTCCACGCACACCACGTCATGGCCCTTCTCAGCCATGCCCGCAGCCGTTATAATCCCCACATAGCCTGAGCCGACGACCGAAACATTCATGGGTTAGATATTACGGGTACCTTAAAAAAACGGACCCGCAACCTCCGCCTTCAACATCTTATGGCGGTTCGCATCAACACGTTCAAGAACCTCCTCCACAGCCCGATGGGTGACGCCCAGCTCCACGGCAGCGTCCTTGGGGGTGAGGCGCTCACCGTATACTAGATACAGTATCTTGTCCAGGGTTTCATAGTCCAAGCCCAGCTCGTCCTCGTCGCACTGTCCCTCCCACAAACCGGCGGACGGGGTCTTATCCAAAATCCTCTTCGGTACCTTGGCGTGGCGGGCCAGCTGCCGGACCTGAGTCTTATACAGTGAGCCTATGGGCAGGAAGTCGGCGGCGCCGTCGCCGTGTTTCGTGTAGTATCCGAGCAGCAGCTCCGTCTTGTTGGACGTGCCCAGCACAACCCGGTTTTCCTCGTTTGCAGCCGCATACAAAAGGATCATCCTCGCCCGGGCCTTCACGTTCCCCAACGGAACGCAACCCAGTTCACCGTAGGCCTGCTTCACCGAATCCACTATGCCGTTGATTTCATGGATTGTGTGGCTGGCCCCCGCCTTTCCTGCCAGCTCAACCGCATCGTCTATGTCCTGCCGGGGAGTCACGCCCTTTTCAGGCAGTATGAGGGCGTGTGCGTCCACTTCGGAAGCGAGCACGCACACGAGAGCGGAGTCGACGCCGCCGCTCAAACCATAGACGACGCCGTCGGCGCCTGAATTCTCCACCCAGCCGCGGATTGCGTCCGACGCACCCTTCAACGCGGCGTCCAACTGCTTCCTGGAAAGTTTAAGGTGTTCCATAACAGATACCATATTGTTTTGAAGTATTTTTAATTAAACCGCTTATGAATTAAGGATATGGGCAAAGTCGACGAAGTGGATTTGAGCATCATACGTGAGCTGCAGTCGGACGGGCGGATGAGTTTCCGCGAGATAGCGGAGAAACTGAACGTCGCCGAAGGCACCGTATACAACCGTGTCAACAAGCTGAAGGAGCAGGGTGTGATAAGAAACTTCATGGTCGACGTCGACTACGCCAGGATAGGCTATGATTTGACGGCTGTCATCGGCGTCATAGTGAAGGGCGGGCACCTCCCCGAGATAGAGAAAAAAATAGCGGCCGAAGACAACGTCACCGCAGTGTACGACGTGACCGGCGAATACGATGCGGTGGTGGTGGCTAAATTCCACAACCGAGACGAACTCAACAAACTGGTGAAGAAACTCACCGCACTAGAGCACGTGGACCGCACATACACGATGGTGGCGTTGAACGTGGTGAAGGAGAAACACGGGGTCAGCATATAGTCACATGTACCGGAGGAAGTCCTCCAAGTCGGCGGCGTTCACCACCGGCCGATGGTATTCGTCCTCCCTGATTCTCGGACACGCGGTGTTCACCATGCAGTCGACCTTGAACGGCAGCAGATTCGGCGGCGTCAGCTCATCGCCCGCGATGAGATACGCCTCTCTGCCCGTATATTTCAGCTTCTTCCTCAACTCCAATGCCTTATCTAAATCGTACTGACCGGATTTCGTCGACACCATTATCCCGAACACATTCGACTCCAGCGCCCGCTTCAACGCAGCCTTCCTCCTGCCCAACACTTTCTTCTTCTCCTCTTCAGATATTCGGTCCAACACCCCAGACAGGGGGTTGAGGATGAACACCTGCCGGTCTGTTTTCAACGCTATCCCCAACGGGTGGAACCGGCCGGAGCCCACATACAGTATGCATTCTACGTCAAGGTTCAGCGCGTTGTCCTGCCTGCAACCCAACACCTGACCGCCGACCTCCACCCTCTTCCCCCCCGACTCAAGGAATGATTTTATGTCGTCTAAACGGTTCAGGTGCTGCGCTGTGCCCACCAACCCGATGGAAGAGTATCCATCGAGTTCGCCGACGTGCTCCTCCAGCGCCGGCAGCGGGTCAGCCATAGAGTAACACGGTATATGCAGGACCCTCATGTTAAAGGAGAGGAATTAGGTTAAAAATAGCTCACTTTTTCTTGGATTTCTTGGACTCCGACTTCTTTTCTTTTTTGTCGGGGTTCTCCCAGGTCTCCTCGAACGTCACTTCGGAAAAGCCGAGGTATTTGAACGCCTCCGCCGTCAAGGAAGCCTTCCTCACCAGGAGGTTGCGGTCGTGGAACGCATCCTTGGGCAGCTTCAACACCGCCTTTTGGCCGGAAAGTTTCACTTCGAATCCCTCGCTGTCCTGGAAGTTCCGCTCCACCAGGAACGCCAGCTTGTCCTTGTCCGACTCGGCTTTTTCAACGACTTCAACGTCGAACTCCAGCGTCTTGCCGGCGAGTTCGGGGTTGAAGTCGACGCGCACCCTGCCGCCTGAAACCGTCTGAACGCGGCCGCGCATGTTGTCTATTTCAACGGGCATGCCTGGTATGGGGTTGATTTTCTGCTGCTTGAAGTATTTTATCGGCACCAGCTTCACCATGCTGGATTTCCGTTCCCCGTAGCCTTTCTCCGGCGGCACCTCCACCTTCTTCTTGCCGCCGACCTTCATGGCCTTCAGGGCCTCGTCCAGGCCTTCGACGACGGTGCCTTCGCCGACGACGACGGTCAACGACGTGTAGACTCTGTGGTCATCGTATATGCCCTCTTTTTTGGCGACGTCCTCCAAGCTGGTGTCGAACACCTGACCGTCCTTGATTCTGCCGGTGTAGTTTATTTTGATGAAATCCATTGTCAGAAGGTATACATTTAACACACTCTATAATAAATACTATCCGAGAAGATGGCGGGAAAGAGCAGAAAGGAGCGGGTGACAGCGCATAAGCTGTCGAAGAAGAAGAAACAGCAGTATATGATACTATTCATAACATTCATATTCGTCTTCTCCGGACTCTACATGGGATTGGGGAGGTCAGTTCCCACCGAGGATGAGGGTCCGCGGACATACGATGTCGTGGAATACGATTCCGCGCAGCTGGGGGACGCCGCCGCAGTCGTCCAGGTGGCTGACGCCACCGGAGACTGGATAATCATGCCCCGGGAGCCCCAGCTCCTCGACCAGAGGGACGTCGTCGAAGTGTTCGAGAGCAACATCACCGGCGTACGGCACGTGCGGCTGGAGGTGTCCCCGGGACACACTATGTTTCGCCTGGAAGGCGACGGCAGGAACATAAGCGGGGAGGTGGAGAGGATAATACGGCTGCCCGGCGGATACAACCTCTACAGAGTATACAGGGGGGTTACTCCTTACGGCGAACTCCCACTGGTCGGCGCATACCTGAATGCGGGCGACACCGTCAAGGCGTTTGTGCTGCGGAGGAGCGGGCCGGAAGGCGCGGAGCTGCTGGCTTTCTCCCAGGGCTCCGTGGAGGAGGGGCCGTGGGTTGACGCAAAAGTAGTTCTCTTAGACGGACTGTCGGTGTCCGGGCTCAGCGGCATACGATACTTTGAAGAAGACTTCAAGGCGGTGCTGAACGCCACAGAGGTGAGGGTGAACGAATATAATGAAACCAACGCCAGCCTGTGGGGCCTGTCTTTCCTGCTGCCCGCGGACGCCAACACCACGGAGGTGGAATCCGTGCTCTCGGCCATGAACGTATCCAACATCACATACGAGCTGCAGGGGCTGGCTGAACTTCCCAGGGACATGATACTGGAAGGGCGGCTGATTCAGATACCGAACAACAACATGGCACCGGCCACGTTCTCTTACGGCAGGAAGGTGAACGACACCGTCGAGGTGAGAGTGTATTTCATGGACTTGATGAACCAGACCATCGCGTTCGCTATCGAGAATTCAGGAAACGACACAGCAGCTCGTTAGCCTTGCGCCTGTGCGACACCATGTTCTTGTGTTTCAAATCTTCGGCGAACGTCTTCGGGACGTCTGCTGACTTGAACACCGGGTCGTATCCGAAGCCCTTGTCGCCCCTCGCCTCCCCGGTGATGAACCCCTCCACCATGCCCTCGAAGACTTCGGTTCCGCGGCGGTCGTGGAATCCTATGGCGGATACGAACCTGGCTTTTCTATTCTCCAGCCCGGACATGAGACGGAGGATGCCCTCACACCCTATCTTCCCGTACACGTAGGCGCTGTAGGGGCCGGGAAAGCCGTTCAACGCCTCTATGAACAGCCCGGAGTCCTCCACTATGATGGGGCGTTTTATCTGCCCGTACACGTACTTGACGCCCTCCTCCGCCACCTTCCGGACGGACTCAGAACGCACCTCCGGGTAGAGGACGTTCACCTGCTTGAATGCAACATTATATTCCCTGCCCACCTGGTTGGCTTCCCTGACCTTATGCTGGTTGCTGGTTGCGAACAACACGTCCACTATAAATGGATTTAACGCTGGAGTGTTTATAACTTCACCTATGAAGGCCAACGCCATATTCTTCCTCAGCACAGCATCCGCAGGCATGAGCGTGCTGTTCATTCCGCTGATTGCGGAGGGCATGGGCGCCTCCAGAATAGAGACGGGCGCCATCGTGGCGGTGTACGGGCTCATGTCCCTCATATCATTCTACATCTTCGGGTGGGTGAGCGACAAACGCGGCCGCGAAGCACTGATAAAGGGGGGGATGCTGTTGTCGGCGCTCACATTCATGATGCAGGTGTTCGCCTACGACGAAATAACATTGTTCATGGTGCGGGCGCTGTGCGGCTTCAGCATCGGCGTATTCTACAGCAGCCTCGTCATATACGGAGTCGAAAGCGGGAAGAAACTCGGCAAATACACCGCCTTCGAAAGCCTCGGCTGGGGCGCCGGCAACCTCATAGCAGGGATAGTGGCGGTGTACGCGCGGGTGTTCACACTGAGCAGCGTGTTCTTCTTCATCAGCTTCCTCATCGCGCTGCGGCTGCCGGAGGTGAATTCCAGGAAGCTGAAGGTGCCGCTGATGCCGTATAAAATCATAAAAAAGAACTTGAACGTCTACCTCCCGTTCCTGATGCGTGACATAGGCGCGTACAGCATATGGGCGTTCCTCCCCATCTACTTCGTGGGGTTGGGGGCTAGCAGCACCTGGATTGGGATACTGTATTTCATCAACACCGGAACACAGTTCCTGCTGAAACAGTTTGTGGACCGCATAGACTACGCCCGCCTGTTCAGGTGGGGTCTGATACTGTCTGCCGTAACCTTCTACTCCTACGTGTTCCCCACCCACTACCTCCACGCCATACCCATTCAGGTGACGCTGGCGGCGGCGTGGAGTGCGTTGAGTATCGGCGCCATGGGATTGTTGACGGCCAGGAATGCCGAGAAAGCGACCGTCATAGGGCTGTTCAGTTCGGCGAGGAGCACGGCCAGGATAATAGGGCCCATCGCCGCCGGCGTGATAACCCAGCTGTGGGGGTTCGACCAATTGATGATGTTTTCAGGCACTTTGACGCTGGCGGGGTTGACGGTACACTTAATAAAAAAGAAACGGTGAATATATTCCGATGGCGTTCGATTTCCGGGCATTGAAGGCGGAGAAGAAGCCGGAGTTCCACAAAAACTTTCGCAAGTACTATCCCGCCGAGTCACTGGAGAGCGTGGGCTTCGCCCGAAGGGTCTGTTCAAACTGCGGCCGCGGCTTCTGGAGTGCGTCGGAACGGGACGTCTGCGACGAACCCGCCTGCAGCGGCGGATACCGTTTCATCGGCGAAAAACTCACCCGCAAACGGTTCAAGTACAGGGAGGCGTGGGACGAGTACGTGAAGACCTTCAGTAAATGGGGTTACAAACCCATCAAACGCTACCCCGTAGTCTGCCGCTGGTACGAGGACCTGTATTTCGTCAACGCCGGCGTAAACGACTTCCAGCCGTACGTGGTGTCAGGGGAGGTGGAGCCGCCGGCGCCCGCCGTGTTGGAGCCTCAGTTCTGCCTCCGGTTCCAGGACATGGACTCCGTCGGCGTAACCGGAAGACACTATACGGGATTCATCATGGTGGGGCAGCACACCTTCAACACCCCGGAACGGCACGTCTACTTCAAAGACGAGGGCATACTGCAGATTCACGAGTTCCTCACCCAAGGCCTTGGAATCAAGGCGGAGGAGATAGTCTACCACGAGGACGTGTGGGCGGGCGGCGGCAACTACGGGCCGAGCATGGAGTTTTTCTCAAGGGGTTTGGAGCTCGGCAACCAGGTGTACATGCAGTATGAGGTGTTACAGGACGGCAGCAACCGTGAGCTGAAGACGAAGGTCATCGACATGGGCGCCGGCCTGGAGCGGTGGGCGTGGTACAGCCAAGGCAACCCAATGAGCTACGACGCAGCGTTCCCGGAGGTGATGAAGTACATCTATAAGACAACCGGTTTCAAGTTCGATGAAAAATTCATGGCCACATTCGGACGGTACAGCGGCATGCTGGACATCGACGAGGTCGAGGACATCGGCAGCGTCTGGGGCACCATAGCGAAGGAGATGGGGTTGGAGATGGCGGAGCTGAAGAAACGCGTCTACGAGATGCGCGCCCTCTACGCCATGGCGGACCACACCCGCACGTTGTTGGTTGCGATACACGACGGCGCCCTCCCCTCGAACGTCGGCGGAGGCTACAATCTAAGGAACATATTGAGGAGGTGTTGGTCGCTCATGGACGAGTTCCAGCTCGAACTCGAACTTGAGAGGGTCTTTGAAGAACACGTGAAAGAATTCGGCGGCTGGTACACCGAACTCAAAGACACCGGCAGCCTGTACGATATTATTGCGGTGGAGAAGGAACGCTACAGGGAAACCCGCGAGAAGGGGAGGAGGCTGGTGGAGAATGAAGACGAGATGACCGTTGAAAGGATGGTTGAACTCTACGACAGCCACGGCATAACCCCCGACTTGATAAGAGAAATCACAGGCTCTGAAATACCGGACAACTTCTACCGCCTCGTGGAGGAACGGCACCAACGGCAGACAGAGAAGAAGGAGGAGGAAGTAGATGAAGACTTTGGTGATGTCCCACAAACAAGAAAATTGTATTATGAAGACCCGTACATGTTAAAATTTGAAGCAAATGTCATGGCAGCAAGCGGACCTATCAAAGCTGGTAAGGGACAGGACATTGGATCCATACTCCTTAATCAGACGGCATTTTATCCAGAATCGGGAGGTCAAGAGGCAGACTACGGACATCTGCAGATTGGAAATAACAGATATGAGGTTGTAGATGTTCAAAAGAGGAAGGGAGGACTAATTGCTCATAAAATAAAAGACTCCCCCTCATACTGGAATGACGAGAGTATCATAGGCACTAAAGTTTTTGGATTTGTTGACGAAACACGGCGGACGCAGCTGATGCAGCACCACACCGCAACCCACATCGTGAACGCGGCGGCCCGGGATGTGCTGGGGCCGCACGTGTATCAGGCGGGCGCCCACAAGAGCGTCAGAAGCTCGAGGCTGGACATCACACACTACAAGGCGGTGGACAAGGACGAGGTGGATGAGATAGAAAAGAGGGCGAACGCCATCGTGGACGAAGCACATCCCATAGGCATACAGTGGATGAAGCGAAACGACGCCGAAGAAAAATACGGGATGAGCATCTACCAGGGCGGCGCCGTCCCCGGAACCGAACTCCGGATAGTGAATGTAGAAGGCATTGACGTGGAAGCATGCGGCGGAACACATTTGAAGAATACGGAGGAGACGGGACACATTAAGATGCTGTCCGCGAAACGCATACAGGACGGCGTCGTCCGTCTGGAGTTCACCGCCGGCGGAGCGGCCGAGAAACAGACGGGCAGGGAGGAGGAACTGTTCGGAGAGGCGTTGGACAAACTCGGTTTCAAAGTCAAACACCCATCATACGACCCCGGCAGACTCGCCAAGGCAGCAGGCATACTGAAGGTCCAGCCAGCGAAGCTGCCGCAGACGGTGGAACGGTTCATGAAGGAATACGAGGCGGACGCCTCGGAGATTGAAAAAACCGGCGGAGAATCCGAAAGAATAAAGTCGGCGGATGACCTAGCCGACGCAGCCGAAAAACTCTTCGGCGCGTGGAAGCGGAACAGGAAGACACTGGAGAAGTTGCGCGCCGAAAAAGGAGGCAGTCTGGCGGGGGAACTGGAGGAAAAATTCAGGCAACAGAGTGTGGTGAAATATGTGACGTCGGGGCTGTCGGTGAAGGCTCTGACGGAGGCCGCCAACCAGGCGGTCGAAGAAGAAGGCAGGCTGGTTATACTGCTCAACAAAGCCGGTGAGAGGGTGAATGTGGTTGTCGCATCCAGCTCCGAACACAACGCCGGGGAAATCTGCAAAAAACTGTCGGCTGAACTCGGCGGGGGCGGAGGCGGAAAACCAAGCCTCGCCATCGGCGGCGGAAAAGTCGACGGCGCGGAAGAGAAGGTGGAGGAATTTGAAATATTTTAAACTTTATACATTTCCCTTGTCGACTCTACGCCGGCGGATGTTATGGTGAAGTCGAGGCTCAATCCCGCCGGCTGGCTCTGGTGTCTCCTCAAGACGGCGTATCTGGTGCCGTCCTCCCGCCTGCACAGTTCCACTATGTTTTTTGTGAAGTACTCCGTGATTTGGCCGCCTATCGGCCGTATTATGTTGGTGTCGAATTCGCTGTACACCTGGTTGGTGAGCATCACGGATATGTCGTATTTCCTGGCTATGCGCAACAGCTGCGCGAGCATCCTGCCGAGCATGCGGACGTCCTTGTCCTCCTCCATCCGGTAGAGCATGGCTATGCTGTCCACTATCACCAGCGACACCTTCATCGACGACACAACATCCTCTATCTTCGACACAGCCACCCGCTGCTCCTCGAATGTCGTGGGGGACAGCAGCACTATGTTGCTCAACACCTCGTCGAACCTGTTTCCTGCTATCTGCTTCAAACGCTCCACGCTGAACCCGCCCTCCGGGTCCACATATACCACTTTGCCTCTGCCCAACGCCTGAGTGGCCGCTATCAACGCTAGATTAGTTTTCCCCGACGCCGGCGGCCCGTAGAACTGCGTCACCACACCCTCCTGCAGTCCGCCCACCAGGTCGTCGAACCGGTTGTTGAAAGACATCATTTTCTCTTCATAAAGCATTCGCCCCCGCCAGGAACCTTGGTCGGCTCCAGGTTATAGTCTGTGAACAAACCTATTAAATTGTATTTCTCCAGTGTCTCCACATCCAATCCATTGTATGCCACGATCCCGCCTGGTTTCAGTATCCTAGAAACCTCGGGTATTGAGTCCCTCAGCACCGACGTGCCGTCCAGGCGCGGACCCCCGTGGAAGGGGGCCGTGGACTTCAGGATGTCAGCGAAACCCTGGTGGCTTAGGACCAGGCCCGCCGACTCCTCTGTTATTCCCCCACCGCTCCAGCTTAGGTGGTTGGGTCCCTGAGCCACGACAGTAATCCTTCTCTGCTGCTCCGGCGGCAGAGTGGAGAGCTGATGCTTCAACTTGAACAGGTATCTGTCGTTCGGCTCCACCAGATAAAGCCTCTCCAATGCGGGGAACTCCCGGAACGCGTAGTCTACTTCAGGGAACGACTTCACAACCGGCCGAGACTCCCTGACCACCCCGTTCACTATGGATGTGGCGTGGGCTTCTATCAGGGGCTTGGGTTCCAGAATAGCCACGGCGGACAGTTCGCCTACACCCACCAGCGGCCCAACGGATTCCAGCATTTTATCCCACATCGCCTTAGCCCTTGATTTTTCGGAGAACCCGCCCCGCGTATAGGCCGGGTCGGGACCGTTGGGGTGGAATAATACGGTGTAGAGTTCCGTAGCCTCCAACGGACTCCGCCTGCTGTTCCTCTCCGCTTCCATGGAATAGTAATAGGAAGAGCAAAGCTAATACCCCCATGGTTTCCCTGATGTTACCTTTTCCGGGCGGACCAGTATAAGGTCAAAACACTGTGTCGGCTTACCGGCTCCATCCTGCCCACCTCCATTATCTGGCTGATGTCGCCGTATGCTTCCTCAAGCAGGCCGCCGATGCCCAGGTGCCCGCCGGGACGGATGACCCGTTTCATCCCCCCCCATGAAGTCGCGGAGGCGGTGGTTGGGAACCAGCTCCGGGGTGAAGAACAAATCCGAGGAGGCTAGTGTTACGGAGTCGTCGGGGACGCCCTCTACCGCATTGCCGGCCGGCGGAGACGGATGGGGTCGGTGGGGCCCACCAACATCACGGGTTCGGAGACGTCGCCGACCGCCTTGCGCAGGAGCCGCATCTTCTCCCTCGCGTTGATTAATGCGTCGTCGATATCTTCATGGGGGTGGGTCATGCAAGGGGTTGCGGGAGGCCCCTCCAATACCGTGTAGTAGGAGGGAGATTCGCCCTGCCTCGTCCGCTGCATCCTAGGCACCGTATTTGTTGTAGAGTTCGATGCACAGGTTCACCAGCTCCTGGTTGCTGTTGCCCGTGCGTTCGAAGTATTCCCGGATGAGGTCTTCGTTGAGTTCGGTGCGCTCCAGGGTTATGTCGGCTTCCTCTGAGCTGGGGACGACGTTGACTTCAAGGATGGTGCGGCCCTCCTCGAAGGAACTCCAGTCTCGTCGCACGTCCATCAAGTCGCCTTGCAGGTCGGCGGACACCTCCACCTTCAGCAGAGGCGCCTGATTGGATTCGATGACCTCCCGCAGCCTCTTGTTCAGCTCCTCCGGCGTGCCCCGGAAATCCTCCTTCACGCAGGCCATGTCGGCGGAGTTCACCTTCACGTACTTTGGGCTGGTGAAGTCGCCGTCGAAGAACATGAACCCCGTGCGGTTGCCTGCCTCGTTGAAGCTTATGCGTTCGGTGCTGCCGCAGTAGAACGCGGGCGTAACATCAGACACCTCCCCTATGGGCTGGTGCCTGTGGACGTGGCCGCTGACTATGAGGTCGTACGACGGCGCCACCTCACGGAGGGCGGACAGTGAAATTTCGTGCGGGTTCAGGTACCGTTCAACAGCCTGGTGTATGCAGAGTATGTTGACGTCGCCTTCCAGGTTGGCTGACACGCTGCGGAGCATGTCTTCCGCGCGCTCCCGGCTGCGGGTGTACTCGAACCCGTGGAACCCGATGTTCTTCCTCCCTATTT
The DNA here is from genome assembly GCA_964587725.1 of uncultured archaeon. GTDB lineage: Archaea > Altiarchaeota > Altiarchaeia > IMC4 > SCGC-AAA252-I15 > WJMO01. The sequence continues at coordinate 11,476 of CAZPLO010000009.1, read as the reverse complement.
TCAGCACCGTGTGCGGGCTCTCAGAGCTCAGCACGTGTATGTTTTCGTGGACGTCACTGTACAGCGGCGTATATGTTGTTCCCAAATGGCCTTCTATCTCGTGGTTGCCGATGCATACTATGACCGGACAGGATTCCGCGACCTCAATCAGCTTCTTCAGGACGGTGCGCATGCTCACCGGGTCGGGGCGGCTGTGGTGGACGAGGTCTCCGGTGAACACCACCGCGTCCGGGTCCATGTTCAACGCCTTCCTAACAGCTTCTTCGAAGGATTTCACGTAGTCTCTGAGACGCTGGGTCCTGAACCGGTGCCTGTATCCGAGGTGGCAGTCGCCTATGAAAGCCAGTGAAACCATCAGCCTCTACTCTCTACGTCGGCGTCGAACGCCAGCCCGCCCGACAACTTCACTACAACGTTGAATGCGAACGCGACAATCATGCCCGCGAAAAAGCCTACGATGACGGATGCAATCAAGCCAACGGCAGCGGAGACGAGGAACGTCACCAGGCTTACTCCGCCGACCACCAGCGACCCCGCCAGCACGTCGTAGCTGCCGCTCAACAGCCCAGCCAGCAGCGCAAACACAATGTACACTATGAAGGTTGCGGCGCCGACGCCCAACAGCACGAGGTTGAGTATCAGCGTGAACACCGCCATGAACTTTCCGGTCGAAAACAAACCCAGGTGCTTTATCTTAACAGTGGACTGACTCATTTCCTTACATAATACTCACATAGACTATAATATATACTATGTTTAAGCTGCCGTACGTGCCCACCGCCGACGACCTCATGGACAAGGCGTTCAAGGCCGGCGCCGGAGAAGCCAAAAGGGCGCGGGCGATGGGCCGGAAGAAGCCGGGGAAGGAGTTGACGGGCGAAATAAGGAGGGTGGAGAGGATGGCGGCCATAATGGAGGGTGAGTTGAACGCCGTTGTGAAGTACTTCCCAAGCTACGAGGAGTTGTCGGAGTTCCACCAGAGCCTCCTCGACCTGAGGGTTAAGAGGGACCGGTACAAGAAAAGCCTGGGGGCCGTGAAGTGGTGCAGGGACCGTGTTAAGTCGCTGAAGAACAAGACATTGAGGAAGCTGAAGACCACGAAAGAAACCGGCCACAGCAAATCGTTCATGGGCCGGGCTGGCTCGTTCGTGAAAAGGGTGGACGGCGATTTGAAGTATCTGATTGAGGTTAAGGGGGTGCTGTTGTCTTTCCCCGTCCTCAAGGAGGAGCCCACGCTGGTGGTGGCTGGGCAGCCGAACGCCGGCAAGAGCACGTTCGTCCGCACACTCACCGGGTCGAAGGTGAAGATAGCGTCCTATCCGTTCACCACCACAGACATACTCGTAGGATACAGGAGGGTGAAGTACACGGAGTACCAGATAATCGACTCCCCGGGGCTGCTGGACCGCCCGATGGAGGACCGGAACACCGTGGAGAAGCAGGCCGTGCTGGCGCTGAAATACCTAGCAGACACGGTTTTGTTCATCATAGACCCGGAAGCGGATTTGGGCATGCAGCTGCGGCTGCTGGATGAGATACGCGGTAACTTCGGCGTGGAGGTGAATGCGGCGGTCAACGACAAAGGCGGTGAAACGCCAGAAGGATACGACGTGTTCAACGCAACGGACGAAGACGACTGCCTGAACATGCTGAAGGAGTGCTTCAGTCTTCCCTGATTTTCTCCTCCGCCCGCTGCTTCACCTTCTCCGCCTTCTCCGAAACCTGGTCCAGTTCGTCGTCGAATCCGGAGTACTTCTCCCTCACCTGGTCGGCGGCCTCCCTTATGCCGTCGGCGGCGTCACGCATCCTCTCCAACGCCTTCTTCTCCCGCTCCTTCACATGCAGGCTAGAATCAGATTCGCTCACTTCAAATCCAGTTTCCCGTTGTTTTTCGCCCTGGTCCTGAAGTTGTCGACAGGGTTCCTCGGCGGCATCTCAACAGACGGGTCGTGTTCCTTCTCCTCGGAACGCCTTTCCATGACTTTCTTCAGCGGCAGCGTCTCCTCGGGGCCTGCCGGGCCGTCTGGTTTGAAAACCTTGGCTTTAGTCTTGGTGGTCATGTAGAGGATATGGCATGGAAACGTAAAAACGGTTCTGGTTTCCGCGGGGAAACCGTTCAGAGCCTGCGCGGTATGGCGCCTGACATGAGCATGTGGTCCGCCAGGACGAGGGAGACCATCGCCTCCACCACGGGAACGGCGCGGGGGGCGATGCACGGGTCGTGGCGGCCCTCAACCTTCAGGTAAGAATCCTTCTTCAAGTTCAAATCGACGGTCCGCTGCCGTTTTCCCATGGACGCGGTGGGTTTGAACGCCGCCCGGAGGACGACGGGCATGCCGTTGGATATGCCGCCCTGTATTCCGCCGCACCGGTTGGTACGGGTCTTAACAACGCCGTTCTGGAACGTGAATTCGTCGTTGACCTCGCTGCCCCGCATCCCAGACGACTGGAAGCCCATGCCGAACTCCACGCCCCGGCACCCGGGTATGGACGCGACCGCCGCAGCGAGTTCCGCGGTGAGTTTACCGAACACCGGCTCCCCCATGCCCGGCGGAACGTTCAACGCCACGCACTCCACGACGCCGCCGACGGAGTCACCCTGCCGTTTGGCTTCCCGCACCTCATCCTCCATCGCCTTCGCTTGTTCCACATCCAAGGCGCGGACGGGGTTGCTTTCAATCAAATCCGACACACCCTTCATCGAAGCATCCAGTGTCTCCTCCGACTTCACGGAGCCAATCTGTTTCGTGTACCCCACCACCTGCACGTTGAAGCGGTTCAGCAGTTTCAAGGCGACTGCGCCGCCCGCGACCCTGCCCACGGTCTCCCGGGCGCTGCTGCGGCCTCCGCCGCGCCAGTCCACGTGCCCGTACTTCATCCGCCACGTCAAATCGGCGTGGCCCGGCCGGGGCTTATGAATTATCTCACGGTATTTGCTGGAGTCTTTGTCGAGGTTTCTGACCAGCATGCTGATTGGCGTGCCCAGCGTCCGACCCTCGAACACGCCAGACAACAATTCAACCTCGTCCGCCTCGCCGCGCGACGTGGTCACCTGACTCTGGCCTGGCCGGCGGCGGTCCAGCTGACGTTGAACGTCGTCGGCACCGAGTTCAAGGCCGGTGGGGCAGCCGTCTAGAACGCAGCCGACGGCGGGGCCGTGGCTTTCACCCCACGTCGTAAGCCGGAAGACGTTACCGAATGTGTTTCCCATTCCTAGTTCCCCGTGGGGTGCGACAGCACCCCCGCACAATTTCGTGAACCTTTTGTTAAAAGGTTCTGTTAGTTATGAAAACTCTGCTTTTATAACAGAGTTCGAAGAATTAAGGGTTTAAGATGACAGACCCCGTGAAATACACCGTCGAGGAGGCGCTGGAGTACCACAGCAGGAGAAAAGGCAAGGTCGCTGTAGCCAGCAAGACGCCGCTGAAAGACCACAAAGACCTGAGCCTCGCATACACCCCCGGAGTCGCAGAAGTCTGCAGAGGAATACAGGAAAACCCCGCTAAGGCTTACGAGTACACCTCCAAGGGCAACTCTGTCGCGGTGGTCACCGACGGCAGTGCAGTCCTCGGTCTCGGGGACATCGGGCCGGCGGCGGGGATGCCGGTGATGGAGGGCAAGGCCGTGTTGTTCAAGATGCTCGCGGGCGTCGACGCATACCCCATCTGCCTCGACACCAAAGACCCGGACGAGATAGTAGGCATGGTGAAGGCGTTGGAACCGGGGTTCGGAGGAATAAACCTGGAGGACATCAGCGCACCACGGTGCTTCGACATAGAAAAAAGACTGAAGACTGATATGGACATACCCGTGTTCCACGACGACCAGCACGGCACCGCCGTAGTCACACTCGCCGGCCTCATCAACGCATTGAAGGTGGTGGGAAAAGACATAGGGAAAGTGAGGGTGGCGTTCAACGGAGCGGGGGCTGCGGGGATAGCGTGCGCAAAGTTTTACATGGGCGCGGGCGTGAAAGACGTTATAATGTGCGACAGCCGCGGAACCATATACGAGGGCCGAGCGGAAAACATGAACCCCCACAAGGAAGGGGTTGCGGAAGTAACCAACCGCGGGAACATCCAGGGGACTCTGGCGGACGCCATAGAGGGAGCGGACGTGTTCGTGGGGCTGTCGGTGGGCGACGTGGTGTCGGAGGAGATGGTGGAGTCGATGGCCGACGACGCCATAGTGTTCGCGTGCGCCAACCCCGTGCCTGAGATAATGCCTGAAAAGGCTAAGGCATCCGGTGCATGGGTGGTGGCGACCGGCAGGTCGGATTACCCCAACCAGATAAACAACGTCTTAGGCTTCCCGGGAATATTCCGAGGGGCGCTGGATGCGATGGCAACCGACATAAATGAAGACATGAAGTTGGCGGCCGCATACGCCATAGCCTCCGCGACCCCGGAGCCGGACGAAGAGAACATCATAACAGACCCGCTGAACCCGGACATCATGGCCTTGGAGGCCGGGGCGGTGGCCGAAGCCGCCGTCAAAAGCGGGGTGGCCCGCGTCAAGGTGACGGCCGCCGACGTGGAGGCGCACACCAGGGAGTTGGCTGCAGAGGCTAAGAGACTCTATAGGGCATACGATGGATGAGGCCGTTGAGCTGTTGAAAAGGTGCGCCACGGACCTTCCACAGGACGTGGAGGAAGCGCTGAAGCAGGCTCGGGATCGCGAGGAAGGTGTGGCCGCCGACGTCCTCGACACCATACTGGAGAACATACGCCTCGCCCGTGAAACGGGGAAGCCCATGTGCCAGGACACGGGGACGCCGATATTCCATGTTAAGGCGCCTTCGGGTTTCGACACCGCGGAGCTGAAGGAGAAGCTGGCTGGGTCTGTAAAGAAGGCGACGGAATCCGTTCCCCTGCGGCCGAACGCCGTCGACCCCGTTTCGGGAGTGAACAGCGGAGACAACACAGGCGTCAACTTCCCGGTAACACATTTCACGGAATGGGATGGGAACACGGTGATTATTGAGCTGATGCTGAAGGGCGGGGGCAGCGAGAACGTTACACAACTGTATAATCTGCCCGACAGCTCTCTGGATGCAGGCCGGGACCTCGACGGAGTCAGGAAGTGCGTGTTGGATGCGGTTCATAGGGCGCAGGGGAAAGGCTGCCCCCCATACATAGTAGGGGTCGGTTTGGGGGGGCTGGCGGATGAGACGCTGGCGTTGAGCAAGAGACAGCTGCTCCGTCCCGTAGGGGAGAGGAGTGGTGACAAGGAGCTGGCGGCGTTTGAGGAAAAACTGCTGTCGGACATCAACGCGTTGGGCATAGGGCCGGGGGGATTGGGCGGGAAGACGACGGCGTTAGACGTGAAGGCCGGGAAACAGCACCGCCACCCCGCCTCCTTTTTCGTGGCGGTGTCGCTGATGTGCTGGGCCTGCAGGAGACACACCCTCGAGGTGACGGTGTGAATCTGAAGACGCCGCTGACGGAGGATGAAGTCGGGGGGCTGAAGGCCGGCGACAAGGTGGAACTGTCCGGCACGGTCGTCACCGCACGTGACGCGGCCCACAAATACCTCATGGAAGGCGGAGAGCTGCCGTTCGAGCTGAACGTGATATACCACTGCGGCCCCGTGGTACGGGACAGGGAGATAATATCCGCGGGCCCCACAACGTCAATACGGGAGGAGCCTTATGAGGCAGAGGTCATAGAGGGGTTCGGTGTCCGCGCCGTCATAGGCAAGGGCGGCATGGGCGGGAAAACACTGAAGGCGCTGTCGGACTTCGGGTGCGTGTATTTCGCGGCAGTCGGCGGCGCCGGAGCGGTGGTGGCGGAGAGCGTGAAGGAGGTGGAGGACGTTTTCATGCTGGAGGAGTTCGGCGTCCCCGAAGCATTCTGGGTGCTGCGAGTGAAGGACATGCCGCTGACAGTGGCAATGGACTCGCACGGCAGAAGCCTCTACGCAGACGTCGAACGGGAGAGTTCAAATAATTTAAAGAAAATTATAAATAATTTATAAAATGTTTGAAATATTTTTGAAGTCCAAGATTCACCGCGCCACAGTCACCGGCACAAACCCAGACTACACAGGCAGCATAACGCTGGACCGGAAGCTGATGGACGCGGCGGGCATCAGGGAGCACGAGAAGGTCCTCGTATGCGACATCAACAACGGAAACAGGTTCGAGACCTACGCCATTGCGGGAGACGGAGTGGTTGAAGTCAACGGCGCCGCCGCCAAACTCGCGGAAGTGGGGGACAGGGTGATTGTGATGAGCTTCTGCATATGCGGAGAGGGCGAGGAACAGCAGCCCACGGTCGTGGTTGTGGACGAGGAAAACATGATTACCAGCCGATGACCTTCAGCCCCGCCATAACCTTCCGCTTCAACTCGGACGGGGAACGCACCTTGAGGAGGCGGGTGAGTACGTAGCTCGGCCGGACATAGAATCTCTTGTACGCGTTTTTAAGGAGCCTCTGCAGCTCCTCCATGCTCAAATTCTCCTCCCACACCGGCGGGATGAAGTCTTCCGTGGGGCGGCGGGCGTACTCCAGCCACACATCCGATTCTATGACGCCCTCCTCCAGGCCGAGACGATAAAGGTCGGTGGCGGGAAACGGGGTTGTTATGGTGAAGTGCGTGTACATGGGGTCCAGCTTCACTGCGAAGTCTATGGTCTGCTCTATGGTGTCGCGGGTGTCGCGGGGGTGGCCGAGCATGAAGTACGCGAGCGTGTCGATGCCCTCTTCCCTGGTCCATTTGAACGCGTCCACCACCTGCTTCAGCGTGATACCCTTTCGTATGAAGTCCAGTATCTCCTGGTTCCCCGACTCCACGCCGTAGTGTATTCTCTCGCATCCGGCGGAACGCATGGCCGCCAGCAGACCGGGGTCGACGGTGTTTACGCGGGCGCGGACGTCGAACCCCACATCCAACCCCCTCATTTTTATTTCAGAGCATATGTCGAGGACGCGCTGGCGGTCGACTGTGAAGGTGTCGTCGTATATGAGTAGTTCGTTGATGCCGAGCCCCACACACTCCTCTATCTCGTCTACCACGTTTTCAGCTGAGCGGGCGCGGAACACCTTCCCCATCTGAGGGCGGTCGCAGAACATGCACCTGTACGGGCACCCCCGCGAGCTGAACAACGTGGTGACGGGGTTTCGTTTCGCCAGGAGGGACGTGTATTTCCTGTACGGAAGGAGCGTGCGGTCGGGGAACGGCAGCGCATCCAAGTCCATTATGAACGGCGCCCTCCCGCCGTAGAGGGTTTCCCCGCCGGACCTGTAGGCCACGCCCGGAATGTCCGGGGACTCCCCCGAGTCTACGGCAGAGGCAAGCTTCACCAACACCTCCTCACCCTCCCCGGACACCGCATAGTCTACGTTATCCAGTTCCACGGTTTCGCGGGGGTAGATGGTGGCGTGGGGTCCGCCCAACACCACCGGCACGTCCGGGTAGGCTTCCTTTACGGACTCCGCCGTCTGCAAAGCATCGATTAACGTGAATGAGGTTGCGGTTATTGCAGTGAGGTCCGGCTTATCCTGCCTTACCCTCCTGCGGATGCCCTCCTGATCGAGTTCCTCCGCCTGCGCGTCCAAGACCCCGACTTCATAGCCTGCAGCCTTCAGGGAGGAAGCCAGGTAGAGTATGCCCAGCGGCGGGTTGTGCCCGCGTTCGGTGGACAGCACCTCCGGGACTTCGGAGCGGAGCATGTGGTCCGTCGGCGGGCTGACGAACAATACCTTCATCTTACCCTCTTGACTATCAGGTCCGCGAGCAAACCGAACAGCAGTACCTCAACCGCTGTGACCGTCAGGGTGATGGTGGCGATGTCCATGACCCGACCCAGCATGAATGCCGTGTACAGGAACACCATGAATGCCGCCAGCAGAAGGAGGAGGCTGAACGGGAGGAACACCTTCAGGGGGTTGAAGTAGAGTATGGTGCGGACTATCAACCCTGTGAAGTTGAATCCGTCCTGGATGGGGTTTATCTTGGACTTTCCCTGCCGCACCCTATAGTCTATGGGCACGTACTCGACAGTGTAGTCGCTGCTTAGGAACGCTAGGGTGATTGTGGTGGTGAATGAGAAGCCGCTCGGATACAGGTGTAGGAATTCGATGGCGCGACCTCTTCTGAATACACGCAGGCCTGAGTTGAGGTCCGGTATGTTGGTCCCGCTCAAATAGTTGGCGAGCTTGCGCAGAAACCATTTCGCTGGTTTCCGGTACCCAGGTATCTTAACCCCCTCTTTGGTGCGGGAACCCACCACCATGTCCGAGTCCCTGACGAGCAGCTCCGGAACCGCCTCCACTGGGTAGGTGCCGTCCGCGTCTATTATAAGTATTTTCTCTCCCGATGCCTTGAGCAGCCCGGTCTTCAACGCCGCGCCGTAGCCCATGTTCCGGGGGTGGCGGATTACCCTGGCTCTATCTGCCTTCACTGGGTTTTCCGAGCCGTCGTCGACAACCAGTATCTCATGGTCTGAGCCGTCGAGGACGGCGTGGAGGCCGTCAACGACCTCCTGCACGGATTCCTCATTGTAGGCGGGTATGATGCAAGACAGGGACGTCATCGTATGATTATATTCAACACGGGTTTTAAAGCTGTTCGCCGCGCATCATCCGCAGGCCCAGCCGGACCTCATCCAACCCTGCCTTCACCAGCTGCTTCCACAGGCGGAACGCATCCCACAGACTCATTTTATCGACGCCCCCAGACCGTTCAACACCTCCTTGAAGTCCGGGAATGTGACGTCCACGTGCTCCGCCCCTTGGACAACGGTTTCGTCGGAGGCCTTCAACGCCGCGACACACAACGCCATGATGATGCGGTGGTCCCGCCACCCGTCTACGACCGCGCCTTTAAGTGAACCTCCGCTGAGTACGAGCCCGTCATCCCGTTCCTCCACCGATGCGCCCATCTTCTTCAGTTCGACGGCCATGGCGCGTATGCGGTCGCATTCCTTGAGGCGGGCGTGGGCTGCGTTAACTATCTCGGTTTCACCGTCCGCCAGCGAGCCGACGGCGGCGACTATCGGCACCAGGTCGGGTGAGCCCCCGAGGTCGACGGTTACTCCGTGCAGTGCGCCTCCTGACACGGTAACGGAATCGTCTTCCACCTTAACGTCCGCCCCCATGTCCGAGAGTATGGCCACGATTTTCCTGTCGGCCTGGAGGCTGTATTTGAACAAATTCTCGACCGTGACCTCGGAGTCCGTCAATGCCGCTGCGGCGAGTATGAACGCTGCGCTGCTGTAGTCTCCCTCCACCGTGTAGTCCGCCGGCCGGTAGGTTTGGTTGGCTGGGACGACGAACGTTCGACCGTCGTCGACCACGTCTATTTTGAACATCGAAAGCATGTTCAACGTCATGTCCACGTAGGGGCGGCTCTTCAACTCAGTAGTGACGTTTACTGTAACGTCTTGTTCCGCGTAGGGGGAGGCCATCAGCAATGCGGTGATGAACTGGCTGCTCACGTCACCCCTTATATTGCATGAACCGCCCTTAAGCGGGCCCTGGACTGTAGCCGGCGGGCAACCGTTTTCAGAGGATGTGGATACACCCAACTGCTCCAACGCGTCAAGAAGCGGCTGCACCGGCCGCTTCCTCACGGAGTCGTCGCCCGTCAACGCCACTTCTGCAGTGCAGAGAGAGGCAAGGGCCGTCGCAATCCGGATGGTGGTGCCGGAGTTCAACGCGTCGATGGTTGAAGAAGGTGCCTTCAAATGTCCTGCAGTGCCTGAAACCATTACGGAGTCGTCGTTCCACGTTAGTTTTCCTCCGAAGGAGTGGCAGGCGTTGAACGATGCCCTGGTGTCCCGTGATTTCAGCGGCGAACGTATGGTGGACTCTCCGTCTGCTAGGAGGGCTGACAGCACCGCCCGTATGGTGTACGACTTGCTCGCAGGCGCCTTCACAGACCCCTCCAGCGAATCGGCGGGTGAGACCATGTAGTCCACGTTAACTATTGCACCCCCGCCTATTTATCACCGCAGAACCAGAGTCCAGCGCAACCACAGTGAACTCCTCCGGATTGAACGCCTCCAGGAGAGATGGGTTCCGGGCCAGCTGCCTGACGTGGAGGAGCACGTAGACGGGTCTTCCGACATCGGAGCATATGTAGTCCGTGTTTGACGCCGTGTTTTCGCCGGCAAGAACTTCCTCCACAACCTTCAGCCGGTGATCCACCGGCGTGCGGTCGTAGTCGTAGAGTTCGAAGTAGCGGTCGTACACGTACGCGGAACGCCCGGCTTCCGACATGAACAGCCTGAAAAACCCTTCCTCAAACACGAACACGCTGTCCGACGGCGTGTTGGAGTGCATCCATTGGTAGACGTCCCCCGCGGGCTGCGGCTCCCACGGCTCAGACGCGTACCCGTACACCGTCAACACGTTGGTGGGGAGGAGTAGCAGTGCCAGCATAGGGTATGCGAGAAGCCTACAGCGGCCATATGGTATCTTCGACACCAGGCCCGTAAAACCCCATGCCGCCAGTATGGACAACGGAATCATCATCAGGTGGGTGTTCTTCCAGCTGCCGCCGGGTGTGTTGACGAACACGTACGCCAAAGCGAAGGTCAGCAGCATAGAAAGCAGAGGCAGGTTTAGCCTGCGTCTGCCCAGGATTATGCCGACGGCGGCGAACAACGCCACGACTTTGAGGTGGTGTTCGAACAGGGATTTTATCAGACGGACTCCCCGGTCCACGTCCCTGAAGTAGTCGTCCCAGACGCTGCCCGCCTTCCCCGATGTTATTGCGGACCCGTAGGGTACTATGACCGCGGCAGACCATATCAGTACGGCGGCGACAGCCACCGCAACGTGCCTGCGCCTCATGAACTCCAACACAACGTATAAGCCGGCGGCGGCACCGTAGTATACGGCCGTCGGCGGATGAGCGTATGCTGCGCCAACGGTGCACAGGAGGAGATAACAGAGGTATCCCCTGTGGCCGGTCTTCCTGTGTTCGTTGATGCAGTAGAATCCGGCGGCCATCATGGGCAGCGCCAACGCCATCGGATGAGCCACCAAGTAGCCCGCCATGAAGGACGCGTTCCCCCACCCCGTTAACGCACCAAGTATATTACCGACACCGGATAATGAACTCATGCGGATGGAGCCGTCTATCAGGCTTCGCGTCAGCTCCCATCCCTTCAACGCGTTCAGTCCGAACACCATGAACAACACCGACACAATGTTCACCCCCTTATCACCGCCGAAGGATTTGGAGAGAAGCCACATCATCATAGCCAAGGATAGGAACGCTGTGTAGTCTGTAATGTGGATTGCGGTGAGGGGGTGGACAGCCAGCGCCGTGGACTGCATAAGATTGAATGCGTCGTAGAACCAGTAGTAGTTTAAGGGGTGGCCTGCTAGATACGGTGTCTCCGGCGGCACTCCCGTGTTGCGTATGGAATGCACGTAGCCTGCGTGCGGCTGGTTGTCGCTCCTGTAGAGTACTGCAGGATTCAGTACAGAGGGGAGGGATACGAGGAGCGTTAATGCCATGGCCA
>CAZPLO010000008.1:0-49607 GCA_964587725.1 uncultured archaeon | reverse complement strand
CTCCGTCGGTAGCCATCACAGAAACCGCCTCGGCTCCTGTGGAGACTCCCTCCTCTGCCTGGGAACCGGTCGTCAACGACCTCTGCTGCAGGCTGCCCGACGTTGAAATCAACACGGCAGCAGCGACAGCAGCAACCAGGATCACTGCAATGAATATTATCAGTGTCCCGATTCCCATCAAACCTCTGTTTTTCATTTTCTTCATGTTTCCCCCCTCATAGATAGATAAAGGTTCGATTATATCTTTCTTTTTCATGATATAAAAACCAGTTGTCCGGGATTCTAACCCTAAAGTGGCACTTGAAAGGGGTAGTCCTATAATAATCCTCACCGCTGAAATCAGTTTTTCAGGGTATTATGGCGTCGTATTCGTAGACCACGGCCTTTGTTTTCTCGGCGGCTTCCCGTATGTCCTTGGGGCTTTTGGCGCCTGTGATGATCATCTTTCCAGACCTGAAAACGAGCATGACGGTTTTGGGGCTGTCTAGGCGGTATACGAGCCCCGGGAACTGTTCGGGCTCGTATTCCGTGTTCCAGCATTCGATGGCCAGCTGGTCCAAATTCACTTTAACGCCAACGTCGCTGCTTGCGACAATGTTCTGCACCTCCACCACAGGCTCTCCCTCCACTTTCACCCCGCCTTCCCCGAGCTTCTCCTTAAGCTTCTCCACCGCCGCCTCAGTGTCTTCGGTGGTGCGTGCGCCGGTGCAGATGACCTTGCCGCTGGAGAAAATAAGCATCGCCACCTTAGGGTCACGAACCCGGTAGACGACGCCGGGGAAGTTTTCAGGATTATACTCAACGCCTTTGACTTTGCCGACGAACTTACGCAGGTCGATTTCGGTGTCCAGTGTTATGGCGGATACCATGTTCTCAATCTTCACCTGGACTGCCATATCCTATATCTTAAAAGTCTACTATATATAAACCATGATTGTCGCAGACTCCAGCAGCATAATCTCGCTGGCGGTGAACTGCTTATCTCCCCTCCTGGGGAACCTCGGCGTCCAGTTCGCCATCACCCCGAGGGTATACGATGAAATAATCACTAAGCCGTCGACGAGCAAGCGGTTCGCGTTGGAGTCGATGAGGATAAACCGGCTGCTGTCCCGGGGCGACATTGTGGTGGAGAAGCCGTCCACCACCCTGGGGGAGCAGATACTCGACGCCTCCAACAGGATATACCGTATCAAGGGCAGGGATTTGAAGATAATCCACGCCGCCGAAGCGGAGGCCCTGGGCGTCGCCGGCGAAGACGACGCGAAAGCACTGCTGATAGACGAGCGAACAACCCGATTGCTAATCGAAAACCCCAGGGAACTCAGGAACCTACTGTCCCACAGGAACAAGTCCAAGGTGGAGTTGAACGAATCCAATCTGAAGAAGCTGCAGGGCATACTTCCAGACGTCCCCGTAATACGCTCCTCAGACGTGACGGCGGTCGCCTACGAAAAAGGGGTTCTGACCAGGATGCACGCGGTGAAGGACAAGACCGTGCTGTCCGCCGCACTCTCTGCGCTGAAGTACTCCGGATGCGCCATAACCTGGGATGAGATACAGGAATACGAGAAAGCCGTAATCTGATTTATTAACCGCCGCCACCGATTCCTTAAATGATTCTCCAAAATGGCCAACACGAAAATATTAAGGCAATTATGCACTGCACTATTGATTATCTCACTGATTGGAACAGCGTCTTCAACGCTACTGCGTACTGTGGACACAGTGGACCTCAAGAGGACAACCACGACGACATCCACACTACGTCCCGCGCCCACGCTCAACCAGCTCGACCCCACACTCTCACGGGCGACCACCACATCCACGCAATCCACTGTAAGGTGTGAGCGGGTTCAGGACCCGTCGGATGAGGCGTGCGCCAAAGCCTACTGCCCCAACAACCAAGTGTGCGCTTACACGATTGTTACCAGCGCATCTGGTGCAGTGTCGAACAGGTGCGTGTGCACTCAGGCTACTTCAACCACTCAGCCGCCGAGTCAACTGCGGTGCGAAGCCATACAGTATGCGTCCGCGGACAGGTGCTCGGTCGGAGTGTGCCCACCAGGCCAGGTCTGCCGGGTTGTGACGTCGACGGCTGTGACACACGTCAGCTCGGTCTGCAAATGCGTGCCCCAAGAGGACACGACCACCACAACACTCCAGTACACGTGGTGTGAGGACCTCACCAACCCCTCGGAGAGGATGTGTATGACGGGGTTGTGCCCCCCCAACAGGGTGTGCAGGTACATGCCCGCAGTCCAGCAGACCCTCACACACATGAACGCCCCAGCGGGGCAGGGCTGCGTCTGCGTGCCGTGCGAGTCCCAGATTACAACAACCACCTTGCCTGTTAGGTGTGAGTCGGTGGAGAATCCGTCAGCGAGGACGTGCTCCGTCGGCGTGTGCCCCCCGAACACCCGATGCGTCTACAAGCCGGGTTCGATGTCCGAAGGAGTCGTAGCAACCCATGTGGTACCAGGCTCCTGCGAATGCGAGCCGTACGTCACAACCACCACCGTCCCACCCAGGTGCGACGCCATAGCATACGCTTCACCAAGGGCGTGTGCCGCAGGCCTCTGCCCCCCGGACATGGACTGCATATACCGGCCTGGTTCGATGGCCCCCGGGGCTGTGGCCACACACTATGTGCCGCCCTCATGCGAATGCGCTGCAACAACCACCACACTGCCCACGCAGATGAGGTGTGAGGCATTGTCCGCAACATCCGCCGGTGAATGCGTGGAAGGTGTCTGCCCGCCCGAATACGACTGCAGATACGTTACGCTGGCGTCGGCTGCAGTAGGGGCATGCAGGTGCGTGCTACGCTCATCCACCACAACCACCCTACCCGGGGTAACAAGGTGCGAGGCGGTAGACGACGCAGGCCTGAACACCTGTGCGGAAGCCGTATGCCCCGGAAACCTGATATGCAGGTACATACCGTCTCCAACAGCCGCCAACGTGGGGGAGTGCGTCTGCATAAACCCCCCCACAACCACCCAGCCCGGCCAGGTGAGGTGTGAGGCATTTGCCGACGCGTCCGCCAACGCCTGCGTGGAGGGAGTCTGTCCACCGGACTACAAGTGCCGGTACGTCCCCTCACCAACGGCCGCCGGAGTCGGCTCATGCCAGTGCATACCACCAACGTCAACTACAATGCCTGGGGAGATCAAATGCGAGGCCATAGACGACGCTTCCGAGAAGACATGCGCCGCCGGCCTGTGTCCGCCGGAGCACAGCTGCCGCTACATACAGACTCCTGGGGCGGCTGGAGAATGCAGCTGCATACTAGAGGAAGAGGCCCCCCCTACGGTGTCCGAGGTCAGGTGCGAGGCAGTTGAAGACCCCAGCGAAAAAACCTGTGCCGAAGGCGTGTGCCCGCAGAACCATGTCTGCCGCTACCTGGTGGACGACGCAGGCAATGATGCGTGCGTGTGCAGGCCCACCACCCCGTCGACGCTGCGGCAAGGCACCACCACGACCCTGAGAAGGCAGGGGGGTTTCGTCCAGGGCATAATGGACACACTATTCGGGTGGCTGTAAAAACATATGTCCGGCGGCTACCCCAGGCCGCCGGATTTTTAAATTATTTAAGAAATTCTTTAAACAGTTTAGAATATTCTGTAAACTGTTTTTAATCACTCCAGCGGTTGGTCGATGTCCACCCACCGGCTCAATTCGTCCAACTGTTTCTTCAGGTTATACGGTGTCTCCCGGCCGTATTCACTCAGCCACCCGCAGTCTTCGAAGGAGTCCGGAAGCGTTTCATCACGTACCTGTGCGCGGCGGAGGAACTCCGCCAGCCCCCTGCACCTTATTACGGAGTCGCGGGGCTTGAATATTCCGCTCCACGTAGCCCACACCTTGAACACGGTGTCCGGGAACCTGCCGCCGCCGAGGTCCACCGCCAACACATCGCATTTGTCTATGTGTTCCAGCACCAGTGTGACGGCGTCGAATCCGCGGGCGTCGCCGCACACATACGCTACGTTCCCGTGGCTGCGGACGTACTCCTCCAGTGTGGAGGCGCAGTCCCTGCCCTTGTCCACCAGCACAACCGTCCCCGCCTTGCCGACGTAGGCGTCGGTGCTGCCGCCCCTGTGGGGGCCTATCTCCAACACCGTGTCCCCCTCTTGAACGGTGTCGTAGAGGAGGCTGCGGTATCTGCTGACGTTGTATGAGACAGATATCATGGTTTAATTTTAAACCCCCACATCTAATTAATACGGGAGGGTTGGCTGGCATCGGATAATTTCAGGAGGACTAAATAATATGCGGTTGACCCGTCTGGAACTGAAGGGCTTCAAGTCGTTCAGAGACAAGACAGTTCTCGAGTTCCCCGACAAATACATGGGGGTAGTGGGCCCCAACGGCTCCGGCAAAAGCAACATCACCGAAGCCATCTGCTTCGTCCTCGGCAAATCCAGGGGCCTGCGCGCCGCCAACCTGCAGGAGCTGATTTTCAACGGCGGCGTCGGAGGCCAGCCCGCCAGCAAGGCGGTGGTGGCTTTGACATTGACCGACGCCGACGGCGCCAGACACAAGATATCCAGGATTGTGGACACTCAGGGCAATAGCATCTACAAACTCAACGACAAGAAAACCACCCGCCAGCGCATCATAGAGTTGGTGGGGGACAGCGAATACAACATCATCCTCCAGGACGACATAACCAAGGTCGTGGAGATGAAGCCCCGGGACAGGCGGAAGATAATAGACGACCTCTGCGGCATAGGCGAATACGACGACAAAAAGGAGAAGGCGCTGCGGGAGCTGGAGAAGGTGGAGGAACGCATATCCCAGACCCACATCATACTCGGGGAGAAACGCGGGTACCTGAACGAGCTGCGGAAGGAACGCGACGAGGCCATGCGCTACGTTAACGTGCGGGACGAACTCCGCAGCTGCAGGGCCACGCTGCTCAACAAGGAAATCCAGAGCATGGAGCGGCGCAGCGAGAAGATAGACGAGGAGTCCGAGAACATAAAGAAGGGCAAGGAGGACAGCCTCGCCAAAATAGCGGAGGCCAAGGAGGGGGTGAGGGAGAACAACTCCCGCATGAAGGAGATAAACTCCGACATACTGAAGCTGGAGGAGGAGAAACGCGGCACCAAAATCACGGAAGTCCGCGGTGAAATACTGCGTTACGAAGACCGCTCCAGCATGCTTGAAGACCAGTTGACAGTCTTGGAGCGGGAGGAGTCCGAGCATAAGGGACGCCTCGATTCCCTGAATGCGGAGGAGCGCGAGGCCCGAACCCGCCTGGGGGAATACGGGGTCCGGGAGAAGACGCTGGAGAAGCAGGTGGAGTCTGAGGCGGAGAAGGCGGTGGACCCGGCGTTGGAGACGGAGTTCGACCAGGTGAAAAACACCATCTACGAGACGCGGTCGAACGTGAAAGCCCTCCGGGAAGTCAACGGCCGCCGCGAGCAGGAGCTTAAGGAGCTGGAAAACGAGCGGGGGGGGCTGGAGGGCAGGATAAAGGATTTGGTGACTGAGGAGCAGAACAAAATCCGGGAGGTGGAGCGGCTCCGGAAAGAATACGACAAGTCTCTGCAGGACTTCAAGAAATTCGAGGACAATTACTCATCAGCGAACGCCGCCGCCGCCGAGATACAGGAGAGGCTGGAGGAGCAGAGGATACTGTTGAGCAGACGGCAGAGCGAATTGGAGACGATGATGAGGGCGTCCGGCGGCCTCCACCAGGCAGTCAAGGCGGTGATGGGGTTGAAGAAGGTGATACCCGGCATACACGGCCCAGTGTTCCAGCTAGGGGAGGTGTCGGACAAAAGATACAACCTCCCCCTTCAGGTCGCGGCCGGAGGCCGCATGCAGTACGTGGTCGTTTCAAAGGTCGACGATGCGGCGAAGTGCATGGACTACCTGCGGAAGAAGAAAATCGGCAGGTGCACGTTCCTGCCGCTGGACAAGCTGAAGCCGAGGACGTCCGGTAAGCTGCCTAAGCAGGCGATAGGGTTCGCCCGTGACTTCATAGGGTCGTCGGGGAAGTTCAGCAAAGTCTTCGAGTACGTGTTCGGCGACACCATACTGGTGAAGGACATCAAGACCGCGAAGGAAATCGGGGTGGGCTCGTGGCGGATGGTGACGTTGGACGGCGACCTACTGGAGACGTCTGGTGCGATGACCGGCGGCCACATGCCCGAAAAATACGAGATAACGTTCAGCAACGTCGACGAAGTCGAGGCTGAGATTAAGGTTCTGGAGTCCAGCGTCGAATCCCTGAAGAGGAAGTACGAGGAGCGGCTTGGCGAACGTAAGAAGCTGGACTCCACATTGATGACGCTGAGGGAGCGGCTGCGGAAGAGCAAGGAGGAGCTCGACAACCTAAACTTTGAAAAGAATCTGGTGACCGAACGCCGCACCAGCCTCCGAGACCTGCTTAACAAGGTGGTGGATGAAATCTCCGGCGTGGAGGAGGAGGTGCAGAAAAACAAGGTCGAAGCCACCAAGCTGGAGAAGGCCTTGAACGCGGGCGAGAAGAAACTCAAGAACCTGGCGGAGAAACGCGGCGGAAAAGAAGCCACCAAACTGGACGGCCTGAAGGATGAGCTGCGCGACCTGGAGGTGGAGAAGACCAAATTGGAGGAGAAGCTGGCGTTCACCTCACAGCAGGGTAAGGAAATCAGGTCGCGCCTCGACGATATTTCAACGCAGAAGCAGAAGCTGCAGGTGGAGGTGAAGGCGCTCGCCGGCAAGGTGCGGGAGCTGGAGTCAGGCCTCGAGAACATGGAGAAGGCCCGGGACACCGTCGGCGGTGAAATAGAGAATCTGGTGGCGGAACGGGAGAAGATCGAGCAGGAGATTGAACGTCTGTCGGCCACCATAGGGGAGGTGGAGCATGGGATGGAGGGGGTGACGGAGAAACTCAACGAGTACGTGATAGAGAAGACCAAGATAGTCACCCGCCTCGAAGACCTGTACAGGGAGTACGGGAAATACGAGGGCGTGGAACTGTTGGACAAGTCCGTGAATGATTTGACCGACCTGGCGGAGAAGCTGGAGGGGATGCTCACGGAATTCGGGTCCGTGAACATGCGCTCCATAGAAACATACGACGTCATCAAGAAGGAGTACGACGACATCATGGAGAAGCTGGAGACGCTGAAGAGCGAGCGCCAGAGCATATTCGACTTCATGGACAAGATAGAGTCGAAGAAGAGGGTCACGTTCATGGAGGCGTTCGACAAGGTGAAGGAGAGCTTCGAACGCATCTTCGCGGAACTGTCGGACGGGAAGGGCACATTGATACTCGACAACCCCATGAACATCAGCGAGAGCGGCTTGAACATCAACGCGTCGCCGGGCGGGAAGAAGCTGATGTCGCTGGATGCGATGAGCGGCGGCGAGAAGGTGCTGACGTCCTCCGCCTTCCTGCTGGCGCTGCAGCAGTATAAGCCGTCATACTTCTACATAGTCGACGAACTCGACGCCGCACTGGACAAGCGCAATTCGGTGCGTCTGGCGGAGATGCTCGCCAACAGCACCAGCCAGTTCCTGATGGTCACCCACAACAACCAGATGCTCAAATACATGGATTCCGCAATCGGGGTGTCGATGGTGCAGGGCGTAAGCCAGATAGTCGGCGTCCGCTTCAACGGCGAGGAAGCCGGCTGACCACCGCATCCACCAGCTCATCATCCGACGACCCCGTCCTGTCCACCGCAACGTCGGCCCATTTCTCATACAGCGGCAGCCGCTCCATGAAAAGCCTCTCCACGTCACCTCCGAACCTGTCTAGGCCCACCAGGCCCCTGCCCTCCGCATTGATTCTCTGAACCACATTCTCCACCGAATCCGCCAGATAAACCACCGTGGAGTTGTCCTTCAGATATCTCATCGCATGTTCCGAGTAGATTATGCTGCCGCCGGGCGCCACCACAGCACCCTCCATCTTCAACCCCAGTATGGTCTCCTCCTCCAGCCGGGTGAATCCGTCGTCGCCGCGCTCGTCCAACAACTCCTGGATGCTCTTCCCAGCCCGCTCCTCCATCAGCTCGTCCGTATCAATGAACATGCATCCAAGCCGCTCCGCCAGCCGCCGGCCGACGAAACTCTTACCCACGCCCGCCATGCCGATTAATGTGACGTTCATCGGTTAAAAATGGGTGTTAAGAAACTAAAAAAAGAGTTAGGCACTACATCCTCTTATGCACAACCCTGCGAACAGTATCACCGCCGCCAATGATGCTGCCGTACTGTACAGGAACGTCGCCCGCACCCCCATGTACGTGACGTCCCAGAGGACACCGGCTATTATGCCTGCTGGGAGGGCGGCGAACCCGGCCGCCCCCTGGTACAATCCCAACGCAGTCCCCCTCCTGCTCGGTTCAGCCAAACCAGCAATATACGAGCGCTGGCTGGTCTCAATAAATGCCATATACACTCCGTATGTTGCGAAGAATACCAGGAGCAGCCAGTAGCTGCCGACCAACCCCATCCCCAAAGCCGACACCGCAAACAACAGATACGATACGATAATCACCCTCCGCCTGCCAAGGCGGTCGGACAGCATGCCGGCGGGCACCGCGAACGCCCCGTACACGAGGTTGTAGAAGACGTACGCCAGCGGTATCCAAGCCAGCGGCATCATCAAATCCTGCGCCCGCAAAACAAGGAAGGCGTAGTTGAACACGCCCGTGAAAAACAATCCAGCCACCAGCAGGTTAACCTTGTAGGCGCGGCTCATAGACCCGAAGTCGAGGCTCCATTTTTTCTCCACCTTCGACGCCTCCGCCTTCTCCCGGACGAAAAACAATGTGATGACTGCGAGCGACGCCGGTATGATGCTGACGGCGAACAGTATCCTGTACGCCGCCCCCAACTCGAACTGCGAGGTCAGCACCGGCAGCAGCAGGAAGGCGATGAACGGCCCCAGCGTCGCCCCAACCTGGTCCATGCTCTTCCTGAACCCGTAGGCCCGCCCCCTGTTTTTCTCGGTCGTGAAATCGGCTATCATCACGTCCCGTGCCGCACCCCGCAGGCCCTTGCCCACGCGGTCGAGGAACCGTATCACCAGCACATGAGGCCACACCGTCGCCAAAGCGAACAGCGGCTTCGTGACGCTGGAGAACGTGTAACCCCAGAACACGAACGGCTTACGTCTCCTGATCTTGTCGCTGTAGACGCCGGACACCATCTTGAAGATGTTCGCCGTCGACTCCGCCACACCCTCAATCAGTCCGACGACGGCGACGGGAGCGCCCAGCACCGACGTGAGGAACACCGGAATCAAAGGGAAAATCATCTCGCTGCTGACGTCCGTGAGGAAGCTGACTACGCCGAGCAACACCACGTTCCGGTTCAGCCCCTTCAACGGATTCCGCATCTGTGAAATATGGTTCCGGTTATTTAATAACCGGCCCTGCTTAGTGTTAAGGACATGAACGTGGAGAAGGCCCGTATAGGGGACGTGGGGGTGATACGCGACCTCATAGAATTCTACTCCAAACAGAACAGGATGCTGTCCCGGAGCCTAAGCTACTTGTACGAGCACATCCGCGAATACTCTGTTGTCCGCGAAGACGGGCGGGTCATAGGCTGCTGCGCGCTCCACGTAACATGGAAGGACCTCGCCGAGGTGAAGAGCCTAGCCGTCGACCCACGACACGCGGGAAAGGGCGTCGGCAAAACCCTGCTGGAAGCCGCCATAGGAGAGGCGGCGTCGATGGGCATACCGAGGGTGTTCACGCTGACCCTGGAGACCGAGTTCTTCAAAAAGAACGGCTTCAACGAGATACCCAAAGAGCAGTTGCCGATGAAAATCTGGGGCGAATGCATCCAGTGCCCCAAATACCCCGACTGCGACGAAATAGCGCTCGAATACCTGATACGATAGCATTTATCCCACATCTTCCTGAAATATAATATGTCAAAGCACGTGCAGGGCGGCGGAAAACGTAGGGGGCGTCAGCGGGAGGACGTGACCAACCCCGTGAGCGAGGAGGCCAGGAAGGCTGATGAGCAATGGCAACGCGAGCTGTCGGACATAAGGGGTAAGATGGTGGAGCATGCTCGTTCATTCCAGGGCATGACCTATGGCAAAGACAGCATAGTCTGCACCGACACCTACGTGTGGGCTGCGGAGAAAGCCGGCTACCCCGTCTCGGAAGAGATGGAAGGCCACTTCAACGGCTTGGGCGGCCACGCATACGACGTATACTCTAGGACAGACGTCCGCTGGAGGTGGGGTGTCAGACATTTGAAGCTTCTCGCGGACTGGCTGCGTGGAACCTCCTTCAACAACCGCCCAGACAACGAATACTTCACACGGAGGCTGCAGAACCTCCGGGACTGGCAGACAGCCAACAGCGTGTACTGGAGCGCTGAGGAGGTCGAAGCAGGGAAGGTGGAGCCCCGGGGAGGCATGGCCGTGTACTGGAAGCCGAAGAACCCCGGGCCATTGAAGTCCAACGAGCCGACGCACGTCGGCGTAGTCTCCGAGGTCAAAGACGGCGGGATAACGAAGGTCGTTCAGGCGTCCAGCAGACGTGGCGTGGTGGAGGAGCCGCATGGAACAGTCCTGAAATCCATGGACTTTGTGGGGGTAGGAGACCTGCCGAAGCCTAGACTCCGGACCAGATGAAGTATGCTCCTATCAGGGCGAGGAACACCGCCAGCACATTCTTCAGCACGTTCACGTACTTCTTCAGCACTCGTTCCCTGCCTTTCGCCACCATAGAGGACACGAGCATGAACCATCCGAAGTCGGCTCCCCAGTGTCCTATGAACACGAGCAACGCCCCAGTCAACCCGGCTGTTTTCACGCCCTCCAGCAGCAGTCGTGTTCCCGCAGTCGCCCACCACACCGGGAAGCTGGGGTTCAACGCAGTGAACAGTATCCCGCCCGTCACCGTCCCATATGTCACCGCCTTCCTCCCCTGCAGAGTCCACCTGCTCCTCACCAGCCCATATGCCGTGTAGAGCATGAACGCGCCCCCCAACAGACTCACCGCCTTCACGAACAGTTCAGAAGTCATCAATGCGCTGACTCCCGCCAGCAACAGCAGCATAATCAGTATTTCAACGATGGCGTGGCCGACTATAACGTAGAACCCCGTCTTCCACCCCTTCCGCAGCGACTCCGCTATCGTGTACACCAGCAGCGGCCCCGGAATCAACGCCCCGCTCAACCCCACTATGAACCCTAGCAGCAGCAGATACAGCACTAATACCACCCGTATCTCCTGTTGGGTTTCTTCTTCTGGCTGCCCCAGTCGACGACCTCCAGGCCCTTCAACAGCACGTCGGGGTCGTTCCTCTTCACGGCCTTGTCTATGAAGAATTGCGGGTTCTTGGACACGGTCTTACGGGCGTCCGAAGAACTTAATCCTGTCAGCTTAGCTATCTCCATGAGGTCGTGGGGGCTTCGCACGTTCCACTTCGACCGCGTCCCGCACGCGAACACCACCTTCACCTTGTATTTTTTGCAGAGGCGGATGTTCTGGGTTATCCTGCCCAGCACCCGCACCCTGTCCCTGCCTCCGGCGTCCAGTATGTTGTCCGCGTTCACGCAGTACCCGATGCCCCTTTCGTTCATGAACGAGCACATTATGTGGTCGAGTCCGCCGCTCCACTGGTTCACCGGGTCGCGGTCGGCGTTCAACTCCGGGTCGGCTATCAAGTCCACCTCCCATGTTTCAGACGCCTCCCGCGCATCCTTCTCCAGTCTGCCGTCCGCCACTATGATGTCGGCTCCCCCGTCCAATGCCTTGCGGGCGTTCTTCCTCACCCTGCCGGACACCACGGCACATCCCATGTCCCCTCCATGCGACGAGCATATGGTGTCCCATCCGAGCCGCCTGCACATTTCAACAGACCCCGCCGCCGTGCAGAGGTTGTGGCATTTCATTTCAGCAGCTCCTCCACCACCTTCAACGCGTTCTCCTTCTTCGCGGGGTACGCGGCTATCTTGAACCGGACGTGTATGGGGTCCTTCGACTCCAACACGACGTTCCCGTCTGCGGCCTCCTGTTTGCTCAGCCGCAGGTACAGGTTGCAGCTGTCGTCCACGCAGGATTCAATCTCCTCCGCCAGCCGCCGGTCGTATTCGTCCAGGCTGCCGAGCACCTTCTCCGTGAACTCCCTTATCCTCTTCTGTTTTTTCACCACAGCCTTCAACTCTATGAGTTCTTGGGTGAAGACGCCGCCTTCCTCTTCAGGCTCCAGCGTGTTCTCTTCGACTTCGGTGTCTTCCGGCAGAAGCTCCTCCAGCGTCCCCCTAAGTTCTTCGACGTCTCCGGGGCTGGCGTATGCTGTGACGGTTACGTGGTGGGCTTTCACGGTATACTACATTACGGCGGCAGATTAAAATCAGGGAAATTCCAGCATATCCATGATTTTTCATTAATATGTTGGAATTTTTCAGTTACAGGAAGGAACATTAAAACCGATTCATTTTGAACAAATCACCAAATAATAGGTAAGTATTTATAGGATTATGCAACAATAGTACTCAAGCAGTAAATTTTTCATCAAAAAACGAGGCGGAAAATGAGGAAAACGGCATGGTTAGTGTTTGCTCTGTTGCTGCTGCCGAACGCGGCGGCGCAGTCTGCGGAATCGAACGCCGAAGCCATAGACACGGTGTGGACTCTGCTGGCGGCGGTGCTGGTGTTCTTCATGCAGCCGGGGTTCGCCATGGTGGAGGCGGGATTCACCCGCGCGAAAAACACCTGCAACATACTAATGAAAAACATCATGGACTTCGCAGCCGGCAGCATAGCATACTACATAGCCGGGTTCGGCATCATGTTCGGCGCAGGAAACCTGTTCTTCGGAACCGAATACTTCCTCCTTGAAGGCATAGCGAAAGACACCATGTGGGGGACCGTCCCAGCCTACGCGTTCTGGCTGTTCCAGGTGGTGTTCGCAGCCACCGCCGCAACCATCGTCTCCGGCGCCATGGCTGAGCGCACGAAATTCATATCCTACCTCGCATACAGCTTCATAATCTCCATAGCAATCTACCCGGTCGTCGGACACTGGATTTGGGGCGGCGGATGGCTCTCCAACGGCGAACTCCTCGGTTTCCTGGGAAACAACCCATTGATAGACTTCGCAGGCTCCACCGTCGTCCACAGCGTCGGGGGATGGGCTGCGCTGGCGGGAGCCATAACACTCGGCCCCAGAGTAGGGAAGTACCTGAACGGCAGAGTAAACGTGATACCGGGACACAACATATCACTGGCGGCGTTGGGCGGGTTCATACTCTGGTTCGGGTGGTTCGGATTCAACGCCGGCAGCACCGTCCAAGGCACAAACCTGGACATAGCCGTTATAGCGGTGACAACCAACCTCGCCGCAGCCTCCGGCGCCATAACCGCGATGACCGTCACCTGGCTGACGCTGGGGAAACCGGACATCAGCATGACCATAAACGGGTTCCTCGCAGGCCTCGTCGGCATAACAGCGGGCTGCGCATCCGTAAGCCCGTTGAGCGCCATAGTCATCGGCGGCTTAGCGGGCGTCATCGTAGTCTACGCGGTCGAATTCTTCGACCGCACGCTGAAGGTGGACGACCCCGTCGGCGCCATAAGCGTGCACGGCGTATGCGGCGCATGGGGGACCCTGGCGGTGGGGTTGTTCGCGGAGGAAGCGTACGGCGGAGTCAGCGGCCTCTTGTTCGGAGGCGGGGCGGCGCAGCTGCTGTCGCAGGCGGTCGGCGTCGTCTCGGTGTTCGCGTTCGTGTTCGCGGCGGCGACGTTAATGTTCCGCGCGATAGACGCGGCCATAGGGTTGCGTGTGAACCAGCAGGAGGAGATTATGGGGTTGGACATAGTCGAACACGGTTTGACGGCGTACCCGGACTTCGAGGTGCCCGCGTGAGGTGAAAAAATGAAGTTGATTATAGCGTACATTCCGGTTGAACGGTTGGATGATGTGAAACGGGAGTTGGATGAACGTGAAGTCCACCGCATGAGCGTGACCCGGGGGAAAGGATGCGGCCAGCAGAAAGGCTACGTGGAAAGCTACCGCGGCGCCAAAAAACAAATCAACCTCCTACCCCACCTCCGCCTGGAAATAGCGGTGAACGAAGACTACGTTGAAACAACGGTGAAAGGCATCATACAGGCTTCCCGAACCGGAAACATCGGCGACGGCAAAATCTTCATCCTCCCCCTGGAAGAATGCATACGCATACGCACCGGAGAACGCGGACCAGACGCCATCGGCGGAGAAAGCAAACACGCGACTAAAGCTTAAACCCTCTAGCACGGTTTAGGGGCGGCGGAAGCCGCCGGACAGCACGGAAAATGTGCCATCCACCAACCTTTTGTGTGTTTACATTAACCTAGTCTCAAGTAATCCTCACATATGTGCTCTGTAAATTATATATGTGTTTGTTGGATAATTTACAGGTAATGTAGAGGATGATGGTGTCGTTGAGTCTTGGACGGGGGCGAACACTTATTACTATGATATTGTTCTTTGTGTTATTCTTTTCAGGTTGCCTCACCAAATGTGACATCATATTTGATGACTTTGACAAGCAGACGTGCTACTGGGTTGAGGTATTCCAGTTGGGCCATTCGAACACCATGCAGTCTCTAACATGCCATACCTCACTACCCGAGTGAGTGTAAGCCTTCACATTCACACCTGATGTGCAGTTAGGTTGTATGTCGCTACAGCCTGTGAATGGAACAACGACTCTGTTGGATGTGACGTAGAAGTCGCCACGGGGTGTGCTGTTTTCACAACCTCCACTCAATTCCAACGGGAAAGTATATGTGAGTTTTCCGTCTGGGCTGTATACTCTTATCTCGTTTGATGTACTGTATTTCCATTGACTGTTGGAACCACACATAACCCACAGATTATCGTTTTTTATCAGAGGTCCCGACATCACTTCACAGTCGCTGATAGTTATGTTACCCGTGGCTGCTAAATACAAGGGAAGAGTTATTGGTTGATAGTATGTTCCTTGATCGTCTACGCCGTTGCTGACACCCCAGTCGCCGGAGCCTACCGCTGCGGCAGAAGTGCTGAACAGTAATATAATGCAGAAAATAATCTCGTGTTTTTTCATTGCCCACCACCTTATGTTGGTTTATTGGGCCTCTTCTGCTTAAAAATCAATGCAGTAGAAGGCAGTACTATGGTTTAACCATCTACTTTATCCTTGCTCCTGGCTTAGCGTTCTTGTCGGGTTGGAGTAGTGTGGGGTTTCCGTTGTCGTCGGTGGTTGTCAGTAGTATGCCTTGGGTTTCTATGCCGTGTATTTTGGCGGGTTTGGGGTTGGCTATCATGACTGCGTTCGTTCCTTTTAGTTGTTGTGGGTTGTAGTCTCCTTCGAGGACTGTGGTTTTGGGTCCGTCGCATTCGACCGTCACCTTCAGTGTGTTGTCTCCGAGTTTCTCCGCGTCTTTTATCTCCGCCACCCGTAAATCGAGTTTCTGGAAGTCTTCGAAAGTTATCATCTTTACTTCACCTCTTATACGTTGCTTTGACCATGCCTCTAATCTTTTCGGACGATACCTTAATTAGTTCGTCGAACTTCATTATGAAGGCCGGGTTCACGTCCAAGTCGGGGAGGTCTTTCACTTCGGATTCCATGTTGTGGAAGAACAGTATCGCCTTAACTTTGGATGTTAACTTGTATTTGTCGAGTCTGCTGCTCTCCCTGCACACAAGCACCCCCAATCGTATTTCAGCGTTCTCCAGGGCCTGGAGGAGCTGGTCGACGTCGGTTGAATCCACCATCTTCCACTTAGCCTGTAATCCCAGCTTCAACTTCCCCAAGGGGGGTACGTCGGTTTCAACCACGCCGTCTAAACCATGGTCTCTGGTCTTCTTGCTTCTAACGACATCGTATCCCACGTACTCGAAGAAATCACACACCACCTCCTCAAAAAAGAATCCCCTCCTGCCTTCTTCCTTCTCATTAATCCTCTCTAACACATACTGTTTAGAGTATTTCGTTATCTCGTCTGTATTGAATAGTATGTTGTCGTCTTGCCACAGAACCTCCTCCTCAACTTGTTTGAAGAAATTATCCATTAACTTTCACGCCACAACGTATCTTGGAGCCTGCTTCAGAGGGCTTACTAGGTTTGATTAACATGGGAGTGCCATCTTCATCTGCCGCCAGCAGCATGCCCTGGCTTTCCACGCCGCGTATTTTGGCGGGTTTGAGGTTGGCGACGACGATTATCTGCCGGCCCACGAGGTCTTTTTTGCCGTAGGCTTCTTTGACGCCCGCGACCAGCGTGCGCTCCCTCCCCTCTCCAAGGTCTACCTTCAACACCATGAGTTTGTCTGCGTTGGGGTGGTCGTCCGCCGCCGTTACGACGCCGACGCGCAAGTCTGTCTTCTGGAATTCCTCGAAATCAATCATCTCCTTCACATCCTCTTTCTCCGGTTTATTGTGCAAGTATTTTCCCGCGAATTTTTCCACGCGTTCCTTCTCCAGTTTCTCATACAGGGGCTCCACCTCCCCTATCCTGTGTCCGCCGGACACGCCGAGTTCCTTCGCCGCATCCCACTTCTGCCCGTGGACGGACCCGTCCAGGGCCAGCATACCCCATATTTTTTCAGCTGATGAAGGCAGGAACGGCTCCGCCGTGATGGCGAGGGTCCGCAGGAGGTTGGCGCACAGATACAGTGTGTTGCCGCCGGGGTTCTTCCACGGCTCCTTCCCCTGGAAGTACTGGTTGCCTTTCTGCGCCAACGCCATCATCTGCCCCAGGGCGTGGATGAAGTTGAACCGGTCGATGTGGTCTGCCACCACATCCGGCTGCGTTTTCATGAAGTCTATGAGTTTCTGGTCTTCGTCGTCATACTCAACAGGGTTAGGCACTACGCCCCCTTCCTTTTGGATGAACGTGAGCACCCGGTTCACGTAGTTGCCGAAGGTCGCAATCAGTTCGTTGTTGACCCGCTCACGGAACTCCGTCAGACTGAAGTCGCTGTCGCTGCTCTGCGGCGTAATCGACAGCAGATAATAACGTATCATGTCTGGGTCGAACTCGTTCAGGCAGTCGTGGAGCCACAGCACCCACCCCCGGCTGGTGCTCATCTTCTTCCCCTCCAGGTTCAAATACTCGTTGCTGGCTATCTGCCACGGCAGCGTGTAGCCTCCGTAGGCCATGAGCATCGCCGGCCAGATGATGGCGTGGAAGGGTATGTTGTCTTTCCCGATGAAGTGCACAATCTTCGTGTCCCCCATCCAGTAGTCCCCCCACTTCCTTTCACTCCACTCCTTGGTGCTGCTGACATAGCCTATGGGTGCGTCGAACCACACATACAACACCTTCCCCTCCGCCCCCTCCGCGGGCACCGGCACACCCCAGCTCAAATCACGGGTTATGGCGCGGTCCTCCAACCCCTCCTTAATCCATCCGAGGCTGAAGTTCCTCGCATTGGGCGGCCAGTGGGTGTTGTCTTCAATCCACTTCTGCAGTTTGTCGCTGAACTGGCTGAGTTTGAAGAACCAGTGGTCTGTCTCCCGCATCTTGGGCACGTTCCTGCATATGATGCAGTACGGGTCCTTCAGCTCATGCGGCTCCAACTGGGTGCTGCAGGCCTCGCACTGGTCTCCTCTTTCGTCTTCGCTCCCGCACTTCGGGCACGTCCCCTTCACGTACCGGTCCGGGAGGAAGCGGTCGCAGCTGGGGCAGTACGGCCGCAGCACCGTCTTACGGTACACGTAACCGTTGTCCTGGATGGTTTTGAAGAAATCCTTGGATGTGTCGTAGTGTATGGGGCGGGCGGTGCCGCTGAAGTTCGTGAACTCTACGCCGGCGCCCTCGAACGCCCGCAAATGCATGTCGTGGTAGCGGTCCACCAGAGTCTTAGGGTTTATCCCCTCCTTCTCGGCGGCCACGGAGATGGGTGTGCCGTGTTC
Organism: uncultured archaeon; assembly: GCA_964587725.1. Taxonomy (GTDB): domain Archaea; phylum Altiarchaeota; class Altiarchaeia; order IMC4; family SCGC-AAA252-I15; genus WJMO01. Next base: position 31,741 of record CAZPLO010000008.1, on the reverse strand, counting down.
GTCGGTGCCGCAGATGTAGATTACGTCGTCGCCGCGGAGTTTATGGTATCGGACGTAGACGTCGGCTGGTATGTAGCAGCCTATGGCGTGGCCTATGTGTATGGGGCCGTTCGCGTAAGGCAGCGCCGCGGTAACCAGTATCCTCTCACCCATGGTAGAACATGATATGGATGAGATGAATAAAAGGCTTAGAGGGCGGCTTCCAGCTTCTCCTTGATGCTGTCCTTCGGGAGCGCCCCCACTACCCTGTCCACCAGCTCCCCGTCCTTGAAGACGAGGAGGGTGGGTATGCTCATCACCTGATGCTTCTGCGCCGGGCCCTGGTGTTCGTCGATGTTCAGCTTGCAGAAGCTTATCCGCCCGTCGTACTCCTTCGACAGCGCGTCCAAGGCGGGCGCTATCATCTTGCATGGCATGCACCACGGCGCCCACAGGTCGACGACGACGACGCCTTCCTTGACGGCGTCGTCGAATTCCTCGCCTGTTATCTCCCTGACCATCTTTCAGCAGCTCCCCGACGCCACGTCGGAGTCGGAACTCAGCGATTCTTCACAGCCTTCGAGTTCGGGGTTTTGCTCGCAGAAGTTGGTCTGCACCGCCTCTGCCGTGATGCCGCTGAACGTGTATCTGTTGTTCGCCATCCAGGTGGGGCTGGCTCCGATGCCGAGGGTGTTGGCTAACCCGATGTTCTCCCTCAAGAGTTCCTTGCCTTCCTCGCCTTCGCTGCACGCCCGCAGCGTCTCAACGTCCATGCCAGCCTGCTCGGCACAGGACTCCCAGTCGGTGCTGCTGATGTCCTCGTTCCTGCACCAGATGTACTCCATGTACTCGTAGTCGTCCGGGTAGTGTTCTATGGCGCAGAGTTCGCGGATGTTCTCCTCCACCTCCGGCTGCCCGTGGAGGGAGCTGAAGGTGTCGGTGTCCTCGTTGTATGAGGCGACGTACCATATGTCAAAGTCCATCTCCGGGAACGCCGCCAGCACCTCTTCCATGGCGTCCAACGCCCTAGTCCCGTACGGGCACATGCTCATCACGAACACGTCCAGTTTCCCTAGCATCTCTTCGCGGCATATGAGTTTGTCTATGCAGTCCTCGTCTTCGCAGTCTACGACGCCGTCGCCGGTGTCGTCTATGCCGTTGTCGCATATCTCGGCTGTGGGGTCGAAGTCCGCGCCTATCCTCAGACTCAGCAGGTCGCCGGCTTCAACAAGATAGTTTTGAACGTTACTGTACCCTGACGCGGTCTCCACCGTCTCGTCGAACAGTATCGCCGGCAGATAAGTCAAACCGGTCCTTTCATAGAGTTGCCTGCCTTCGTCGGTGCCGTAGTCAAGTCTCCTGAACACGGTACCCGGGAAAACGCTCTTCAGCTGGGTCTCCAGCATCTCGGTGTCGCATTCCACGCAGCGTTCGTCATTCAACACGATTATCTCTATCTCAACCGGCTCGGGGATGTTGCTGCACGCCGGCGCCGGCTCCTCCATTTCAGCGCACAACGCCTGCATGAAATCCTGGGTTTGCCGGCCGCCGCTGTACTGCTGGCCGTTCAAAAACATGGTGGGGCTTCCGGTGGCGCCCGCAGCCTGGGAAGCCTGCGATGAGGTCTCCAACAGGTCAGCCCCCTCGCTGCCTTCCGCGCACGTCCTAATCTTCGAAACGTCCAGTCCGGCTTCTTCTGCGCATTCGGTCCAGTCGCCGTTGAGGTTCTGGTTCCTGCAGACGATGTAGTCCATGTATCCGTAGTCTCCGGAGTAATATTTCATGGCGCACAGCTGGCGGATGTTCTCGTCCACCTCCGTCTGCCCGTGGAGGCTCTGGAACTGTCCGTTCCCCAATGGCGTCGCAATATAGTCTACGTTAAAGTCCACGTAATCCCCCATATCCCCTAATACGGGCGCTATCGCATCCATCACCTGCGTCCCATACGGGCACTCGCTCATCACGTGGAAGTCTAGTCTGACACGCTCCGCACCGTCCACCGTGGACGGCACGGTTGTTGTGGGCGTCATCCCAGCTCCAGTGTTCGTCATCAAAGCGTTCTTGTACTTCTCCACATCAGCCTGGAGGTTGTTGTTCTGCAGATACAAGTAGAAGTTCGCCAGCAACGAGATAACCAGCAGGGTAGCCAGTATGGTGTCGGCGGAAACCGCCTCGGCAGCATCCTTCTTGGTCTTCTTAGCCTTCTTCTTCCTGCTCTTCCTCTTAGTCTTCTTCCCGCTCTTCTTAGACTCCTTCTTCTCTTCGGCCTTGGAGTCCTCCGCCTTCATCTCGTCGTCGGCCATCGTCAAACACACCTAAATAAAAAACAAATAAATCCGATGTCATATACTACGGGAACCCACTTTAAAAAACACCCGGTATGATATGAGAAACCGGTTAACGGGGTTAACACCCGGAAAACAGAAATGCTACGGCTCGCCCGTATATCGCTCCCCGTTTGGGTCGCTTATCCGTGCGAGTATAGGATAAGATGTGCTGGTGGTGTGATATTCATGGGCTCGCCCGGATTCGAACCGGGGATCCTCGCCATTTTGCCACATCATGTGTCGTCAAGGCGATGTCATAACCGGACTAGACCACGAGCCCGAGGTGGTAATATGATATGGTGGTCTTTTTATAATTACTATTTGATGTCAGTGTAATTCACTTTTTCTTCTTCGGAGGCTTCGTCTTCATCCTCTTCGCGCGTCCGTAGCCGCAGCTGCTGCACGTCTTCTTCCGGCTGTGGTAGCTTCTGCTGCCGCAGCGGGGGCATTTCACGTGCGTCTTGGGCTTGTTCTTCTTCCCCATGCTTGGAGTACCCTTGCTCATTCTTCCAACATACTAGGGTGTAGGGCTTAAAAAACTAGCTTATGAAGAGTATCATGTCGCCGCGGAGGAACAGGCGCTTGAACTTCTTACCCACCTCGTTGTCCTGGAATTCCGCGTCCTCCAACACCAGGTTGATGTGGATGTCGAATGCCTTCAGCTTACCCTGTATCTCCAGTCCGTTCTTCAGTCTCACAAGCACCTGGTTGTCCAGGAGCTCGCCCAACGCGTCCAATGGTTTCATAGAAAACACCTGTAAAAAATTAACTTAGTGGTAACGTATTACCGCATATGCTTAAAAAAGCTTTAACCTGTGTTTCACATTAGTATACTATGTCTCTGTCCAGGGAACTCCGAACCCGGCTGAAGAGGGTCCGGGATTCTATGCGGGTGCGCGGCGTCACCGCATACTATGTGACGGAAGACTACGACGTCCGCTACCTGTCGGGGAAGGACACCGGCCGCGTCCTCGTCACAAACCAGGATGCGATACTGTGGGTTCGGGGCGTATACGCCGAACTATACGACAGAACATACAGTCTCCGCGGCTACCCCCTGGAGGTGCGGGTGTACGAGAAAGGCGACTTGAAGAAGACGCTCCGCAGCCTCCGCTCAAAGACCGTCGGTGTTTCATCCAGCGAGTACGTGGGCCGCCTCCGCCGGCTTTCGAGGAAGAGGGTGCGGGTGTCGGATGCGGTGGAGTACGCGCGGTCCGTGAAGGCCCGGCAGGAAGTTAAGATGATTAAACGGTCCTGCGGCATAGCGAAGGCTGGGGTGAGGAAAGCCCGGGAGACGGTTTCAGAGGGCGTCCGCGAGCTGGATGCCGTCGCCGAAATAGAGGCGGAGATGCGGCGGAGGGGCTCGGAGACGGCGCCGTTCGGCAGCGGCATGCTATTAGCCTCCGGCAAAAGGAGCGCGGACATTCATGCGAAACCGACGAAACACAGAATAGGGCGGGGGCCTGTGGTGGTGGATTTGGGCGCGGTATACGGCGGCTACCACTCGGACACGACCCGCACCCTCATGGTCGGTCCGCCGACGCGGGAGGAGAAAAAGGTGTTGGGGCTGGTTGAGAACGTGCGCGACGAAACCATAGACATGATAACCCCTGGTATGTTGGCTTCGTCGGTGCACGGATTCGTCGACGGAAGGTTAAAGGCCGCCGGCTACCGGCTCCACCACCTCGCAGGCCACGGCGTCGGATTGGAGATACATGAGAGCCCGGGCTTCAGCCCCGGCTCGCGGGTCAAGCTGAAGGAGAACATGGTGTTCACAGTCGAACCCGGCGTATACCTACCCCATAAATTCGGGGCGAGGTTCGAGGACACGGTGTTGCTGACCAAAAAAGGCTGCAGGAAAATCACTTAGGTCCAGGCTGTTTCTTACGTTCCTTTTCTTCCTTCCGTATCTCCAAATCCCCCTCACCTTCTACCAGCTTCTTCAGTGGTTCTGGGAGGCTCTTAAAATCTTTCTCCATTATCCACCGCCTCCTGACCTCGGGAATTTTCCCCGTCATCTCATTTAATATTCTGCAGTTAATCCATATATAGGGATGGCGAGGGCGAAGGAGAAGCGGGAGCAGAGGAAGGTGGCGTCGGAGCGCATTGAGGTGTTGTTCCAGCAGGCCGCCGACAAGGCGTCGGAAGGTGATGTGGAGTCGGCGTCGGACAGGGTCAGGCGGGCTCACGCCATCGCCCTCCGCAACAACGTCATCGTTCCGAAGGAATTTCAGCTCCGCTACTGCAGGAAATGCTTAACCTACCTGACTTCAGAAAACAGCAGGCGGAGGCTTAACCCCCGCGAGCACAGGATGGAGGTGAAGTGCCTCGCGTGCGGGCACACACGCTATCTCCCGTATGCGCGGGAGAGGAAGAAAAGCTAGTCCTTCCCTTCCTTAACGTTCAGTCTAACCTTCTTCCTCACGCCCCACTCACCCGGTTCAACAGGCGGCTCCTTCTCCCCAACCTCTTCCGCAGGCTCCTCTTCAACTTTCTCTTCTGGCTCAGGCTCGGGTTTCCGCCGTGGCAGGGGCGTGTGGGGGTTCACCGGCAGCTGTTTCACAGGCTTCTCCCTCTTCTTCACAGGCTTCTTCACGGGCTTCGGCTTTTCCTCCAGAGCCGGCGGCGTCTTCCCCATCAGCGTCAGAAGCATGTTTCTGACGGCGGTCACGTTCAACACCACCTTCGGCTTCCGCCTGCGCACCACCTTCACCTTCCCCGGCTTCTTCATCCCCCGCCGGGCCAGTTTCTCCTCCACCCGGATGGGCTGTATGAGGCTGATGCTTTCGCCGGGCGGGGTCATCCTGTACGTTGCCGCCGACCTCCCAGGATAAGAGGGTCCGCCCATGATCCACTTAGGTGTCTTCCTTTTCCTCAGCAGTATGAACGCTGCCGCAGCCAATGTTAAAGCTATCAGCAACGTCGTCGGAGACAGGAGGCCGGACATGCCGCCTCCGCCGTGTAATGTGATGTAAGCCTCCTCCGCCCTGGCCAGCAGCTCCCCCGCCTTCACATACCCCCCATAGTAGCCGGAGCTGTTGTATGTGTCCCTAGCCAGGCGGGCGTATTCTGCCGCCGACCGGAAGTCGGTGGCGGCATAGTACCTGTCCGCGTCCTCATAGTATCCTTCGGCCTCAACGATGCCTGCTGTTTTGTTGTAGAGTTCACGCGCCTCCCTGGAGAAGCCGCCGGTGGAGTCTCCGTAGAGCTCCAGCGCGCGTTCCGCATAGTCTCTTGCTTCATCGAATTCGCTGTTGTTATAGTGTTCATAGGCTATGCCGTATGTCTTGTCCGCCTCCATGGTCTGCAGCAGCTCGTCCGCCCGGCGGTAGCCTTCCGTGTTCCCCACTATCTCGTACGCCTGTTTGGCGAACCCCAGGTACATCGCCGCCACGTCGAACCGCCCCTCGTCCCGGGCGGCCAGGGCATCATCCAGGTAGGTGTCTGCTTTCCCGTGGGCCTGGGTGACGTTGGACAGCTCCGACGCCTTCCGCAGCCCCTCCACGTCTCCGGCGCTGATGTAAAATCGTTTAGCGGCTTCCGCGTACAGTGAGGCGTTGAAGTAGAGCTCCCGTTCATAGTAGTACTGGGCCTCCCGGTAGTATGTCTCAGCCTCTATAAGCTTATACATTCTCTCGCATTCGTCGACGCCCTCCTGGTGCCCTGCGGTCCGGTAGATTTCGCTGGCTTCCTCCAGCTTCTCCTTGGCCTCCAGAAGCTCGTCTTCCTGCATCAGGCTCTGGGCTTCGTTGGATATGGCGTCCGCCTCCATGACGTTTAGGAGGTTGTCCACCTCAACGACGCCTTCGTCGTAGTCGGCTTCCATGTAGAGTCTCCTCGCTCGCTCAAGGTTTATCTTGGAGGATTCTATGTCTCCTATGCCGTAGTATCTGACTGCGTTGCCGTAGAATACGTCGCCCCCCGTTATGGCCCCCCCCCGCCGGTCACCGAACACGTACAGGAAGCCGTCGTCCGACCCCACAATAAACTCCAGCCGTCCGTCTCCTGTTAAATCGGTTATCGCCGGCGACGACTTCACAGCCCCGCCGGTTTCGAAGCTGTAGGCTCTGACTCCCGGGTAGGTTATCACGTACACTACTCCATCGTCGGACCCGAACACCGCCTCGGTCATGTTGTCTCCGTCGAAGTCCGCGATGGCCGGAGACGACTCCACCGGCTTGTTGAGTGTGTACGAGTCCATTACGCTGCCAAGCCTCGAGTCTATGAAATACAGCACCCTGTCCCTGGACGCGGCCACCACTCCGTAGGTGCCGTTGACGTATCCCACTGCCGCGGCTGCTTCGACGCCGCCGCCGGTGGTGTAGTTCCAGGTGTGGGATAATCCCGTCAACGCTATAGACTCTGTAGTCCATCCCGTCTCGGTGAGCACCCGCCTGGTCAACGCGGTGCCTTTGCTTTCGATGCCCAGCTTGTACACTCTCTTGTCGCCCGAGGAGGCGATGATTTTCCCCCCGCTGTCTATGGCCGGGGTGGAGACGTCCCCGCTGGTCTGGTATGTCCACACCTTATGCGGTGGGTGTTTGAGCACGTACACGATGTTGTCGTCCGACCCGACGATAATCTCCTTCTCGCCGTCGTTGTTTATGTCGAACAACGCGGGGGAGGAGTCTATGGCCTCCTGGGTCTTGTAGTCCCACATTTTCGCCCCCCTGTGGGTTAGGCAGTATATTCTGCCGTCGTAGGAGCCGAACACCACCTCCTTGTCCGTTGTCCCCCCGAGGTTCGCGACCACCGGAGACGACCTCACGAACCCGCCTGTCTCGTAACTCCACTTCAGGTTCCCGTCGGAGTCGAGGACGTGCAGTCTGCGGTCGTCGGACCCGAACAATACCTCGGGTTTCCCGTCGCCGTCCACGTCGTCCACCGTCGGGGTGCCGCGGACGTTCCCGCCTGCCGTGTAGTTCCACAGCAGCCGGCCCCTGTAGGTGAGGGCGTATACTCTGTCGGTGTCGGACCCGAATATTATCTCCAGGGTGCCGTCGCCGTCCAAGTCCGCCGTCACGGGAGAAGACCGTATCGGTTCGCCGGCGTGGAAGCTCCACAACAATACGGTGTCGGTGGGCACGTACGGGGACTCCCCCTCGGCTGATCCGGTGCGGAGGTACCCGCCCCTGTCCGTGAACCATGTCTGAGGGGACGCCGTGGCCATCAAAGCGAAAAATATGAACAATGTAGTGCAGAGTTTCCTCATAGTCTCCCCCTTAATTAATGATACGGGGAATATTTATAGTGAAGATGAGCCGTCGCATGGGCCGCGGACAGACGGGCCTTGAGTTGATTGTGGGGGTCGCGTTCATAGTGATGATTTTCGCGGTGATGGTGCTGCTGGCGATGGACAAGATGGCCGAGAGCAGCAGGATAAAATCCTTCCTCGACGCAAGGCGGATTGCGGGCAGCGTCGGCGACAACATCAACACCATAGCCCAGCAGGGCCCCGGATACTACACCTACTTTTCACTCCCCACCCACGTTCAGGGGGGATACGAATACGACATCCACGTCGGCGGTAACGTATTGGATATGACGTGGGCGGACAGCACCTGGTCCGAGAACCTGCTGTCGTCGAACGTGACAATATACTGCATCAGCAAGGGAGGGAACACCAGAAACAGGGTGTTTTACGGCGGCGAAGGCATAATGGTCACATGCCACCTCCCCAACCTGAAGGTGGATGAGGACTCTCTTACGATAGGCGTTAACACCTCATCATTCGACCTGGTCAACGACGCCCACGTCCCCTCAGGGGCGTTCAAGGTGATGTTCGAAGCCAACAACACCACCGAGAACCGCACAATAATGCGGTTGTCTGCGGGGCAGTCTCTGCGGATGCAGTTCAACATTTCTGTGGCCGGCAACGTCTCCGTCTACGTGGACTACCTGGACGTGGTGAACGAGAGCATAGAGTCCGACAACAACGTTACGAGGTATCTGTGATGGATTCGGGGCAGGTATTCAGCGGAGAGTTCCTGCTGGGGTTCATGCTGTTCATGGCCGCGCTGGTGATTATGCTGAACCTCTGGGACGTGTCCACATCAGACGTCCTCACCCTCGAAAACAGGAGGGCGATGGCGGAGTACAGCGTCGAGGCCGCGGAGAAGCTGGTGCGGACCCCCGGCATACCCGCCGACTGGGGTGTGTGGAACGTCACATCCCTTGGTCTGGCGAACGAGAGCAGGGTGCTGATGGAACATAAGCTGCTGTCGTTCAAGGAGCTGATGAGCGACGAAAACACCACCCTATGCAGTCTCCCCGGCAGCACCAACTACGACTGCAACGCCTACGTGATGGGCATAGGCGGATACGACTTCTACTTCAACCTCACCTACTTGAATGATTCAACCGTCACCTACAACAACGTCTCATACTATACTGGCAGGCCGCCGGTGAACGAGTCGGAGAGGATTACGGTGGTGCGGGCGGCGTTGTTCAACAACGAGTTGGCGAGAATATACTTTACGGTGTGGGAATGAAGAAAGGATACGCGATACTGTTGGACGCGATTGTGGCGTTGACGCTGGCGCTGGTCATACTGACGTCATTGTCGGGGCTGCGTTACACCGGCTCCTCCGAAAGTGAACTCACGTCCAAGAAACTCCACTACGTGTCGGAGGATGCGCTGGACGTGCTCAACAAGATGGGCGTCTTGGACCAGGTGGGGGAGGACTGGGCCGCCGCAGACGGCAACACCAGCAGCCCCCACTTCATCAACGCATCCAATCTCTCATCGTATTACCTGGACCGGCTGCTGCCGCCTAACGTAGGCTACATGCTCACCATAGACGACGAGCTGGTCGCCAACAACACCCGCATATCCGAAGCCGATTCTTCGACGCTCACGCATTCGTCGAGGCTGCTGGTGGGGTACGGCCGCGGCCTGCCCACCCGCGGCAACGTCGCCCGCTCCTTCCTCACCAACATCAAGGAGAAGTCGACGTCTTCGTACACGTACTTCGGCGGATACGTGGGTCAAGGCAACCTGACCGTGCACGTCCGCGACATACCGGCGGACGCCTCCATACAGCGGTGCTGCCTGGAAATGAACACCCTGTCGGAGTTCAATTTGTACATCAACGACAACCTCGCAGGCTCCTTCGACCCAGACGAAGGCAGAGGCAACATGAGCGCCACCCTCCGCGAGGGCGTCGCACCGGGTGAAGGCAACGGCTGCGTCGGCTCCGGCGCACTAGCCAACATCGTCTCCGGCTCCGACAACAAGTTCGAGCTACGTTTCACCAGCGGCGCAATCAACGATCACTACGTCGGCGGCGGCCTCATACACGTTGTCTACAACACGTCGGAGATGGACACCGACGAGGTGGCGAAGACGATGAGATACTATTTTCCTGGCATAAACGGCATCATAAACCTTTATGACAGCTTCTTCGTTCCGGGTACGGTGGAGGACGTGAGCGCCCGCCTGCACTTCCTAAGCAACTACAGCATGTACTTTAACATAGGGGACGTGACGGTGTACAACATGCCGGGGAACGAGTCCGAGCAGGACATCACCATCTCCACCGCGGAGATGGCGTCCAAGGGCCTCATCTATCAGCCGGTCGGCGACCCCCAGTCATTGAGCCAGAACACCGTCCCCATACGCGTCGGCACCGGCAACTTCACCCAGACGGTGGAGTCCGGCAACGCCGACGTCGTATTGATAACCGACGTTTCAGGGAGCATGCGGTGGCGCATGGGATACCTCGACAGCACACTCGGCACTGTCCGCTCGTGCAGCAGCCCCAGTCTGTTCGACGACGACACCCGCCGGATAAGCGTGGCCAAATGCCTGGCGAAAGACTTCATCAACATGGTGATGAGCCACAGCGGCAACAGGATAGCGCTGGTGTCCTTCGACACCCGGTCTGAGGCGGACGGCAACGACCCGTATCACCTCACCGAACCGCAGAGCAACAACAGCCTCATAAGCCACGTAAACTCGTACAGCGACAGCCCCAGCGGCGGAACCTGCGTCTGCTGCGCAATAAACCGCGCCATCCAGATACTCGAAGACGAAGGCGCCCCCGGGAAAGACTACTACATCGTCGTGATGACCGACGGCATAACCGGATACCACTGCGGAGGCTGCGACTACGAGACAGACCAGATGATATTCAGCACATCCTTCGAGGATGCGGCCGAGGAAAGCGAGTGGGGGCTGGACCCGGTGCGTACGTTCGCGAACCCGGTGAACGTCAACTACGGTCGAGCCAGCGACGGAGGCAGCGGAGGCAACCCCGCCGGTGCCCGCTCCGGCGACTACTACCTGGGATTGTGGGGGGACTTCCTAGGCAAGCAGGCGGCCGTGAACCGGACGCCCATAGACGTCTCCATGCACAACGACGTGAAGGTGAAGCTGTGGTACAGCTACGAGGGCACGGAGTCCGCGGACCACCTGGCATTCTACTACTGGGACGGCGGGTGGATGCAGGTGTTTCAGGAGTCGGACCCCGACGTCGGCAACGACTACCAGGAGCCCTGGCGTTTTGTTGAATACTCCATCCCCGACTCCGTTAACGACCTGCAGCTGCAGTTGTTCGGCCAGACGTCGCAGAGCAGCGAGCACGTGATGGTAGACAACCTCCGCCTAACCGTCCCAGCTGCACCCGGCACAACATGCGGCTCCTGCATCGAATCCTGCACTTCCACTGTGGGCTCATACAGCTGCGGCGGCAACCCCGGGGACTGCAACAACGACGAATGTCTGCCGGCGGTGTACGACGCCATATGCGCTGCGAAACGCGCCAAAGACGGTCTGGGGGCGGAGGTGCGGACGATAGCGTTCGGCCCCTCCACCTTGAACTGCTACAACAGCAACCTCACCCTCCACACCGCCGCGGCCTGCGGGGAGGGCGTGTACTGCGAGGGCGGCAGCGGAGCCGAGGCCGCGGAATGCTATCTGAACTTCAGCCGCGACATATACAACAGCAGCCGCCAGAGCCAGACCGTGTTCTTCGGCGGCGACCTGGAGCCGTCGATACTGTATCCGGACTCCTACCTGGAGTTCACCTACCTCCCAATCAACGAGTCATTCTACGGGGAGGTGTCGATGACTTTGTCGACGGGCGCCTTCGAGAACACGGTCGGCTGCGAAGGAGTCATTGAAGTGCCTCCGGACGTGGTGGTTTCCTCGGCGGGGGTGACTTCATATTCGGGCCCCCACTGGACAGACTACCTGAACGTGGAAAACGACGAAGGCGTCAACCAGATTTTCCGGCTTAGCGACTGGCTCGGCACCTACCCGCCGCTGGGCGACCCGTTCACAGTCGACGTGCCGGCGGAGTACGTGCTGGCGGGGCAGAACAACACCGTGCACATCCTCACCGGCGACAGCCCCGCGAACAACACCGGCTGCTCACGCGACAACCAGGCGGTGTACACGATAAGGCTGCGCAGCCTCGTGGGCTACGGAGGCGTGTTCGAGGAGAACATGGGATGTGACTGGGACATAGAGTTCGAAGACGGCAGCTCCTACGTCGCATCCATCCCCGCGTCCTATAACGGAAGCTTCAACTGTTCTTACACTTCCTCCAACATATCATATAACAGGGACGACGCGCTGGCGGATTCAGTGTACCGTCTTCTGGACCAGTTGGACTTGGACGACGACGGCAGGGTCGACCTATTGTTCGATCCCAACATGATAGACTTCGAGGTCAGCCGCGCAGGCGGCGTGCAGTCCCTGTGGGGTCCGGCGAATTTCAAACTGATAGTGTGGATGCGATGAAAAAGGGGTTGTTTTTCACGGTGGCTGTTGTGTTGCTGCTGATACCGTTGATACTGTTCGTAGCATACTACGCAACCGTGGAGAAAACCAAGTCGGAAGACACCATCTCGAAGATACGATGCGACGAACTCCACTACTTCGTCGAAGACGTCCGCAACGACCTGGAGCGGGCGATGGTTATCTTCGGCCGGCGCGCCGCCATATACGCGATAGACGACGTGGTGACGACGGGGGAGCCCCTCGGCGGCTACGTGTTCAACTGCTCCCACGCATGCAACGTCGACTGCAATAAATTCAGCTTCGGCGTCAACGGCTCCCAGGCGGCGCTGGCGGAATTGAGCGTATGCGGCACGCTGCACGGCCGGGAAGTCTCCTACATGGTCAACCACACACTATCTCAGTGGCTGGACCGCATCGAATCCCACGGCCGCGACATGCACTTTAATTTGTCCGTCGACCTCATGTCCGTGGAGATGGCGTTGCAGGACCCGTGGGCGTTCATGATACTCACCAACAGCACCTTCAAAGTATACGACGAAGCCGGCATGTGCTACTACGTCGGCGAAGAGGTCAACACAATATCCTACACGTCCATCCTCGGCCTCGAAGACCCCATCTACCCCATCAACACCAACTCCTACGTGATAAAGTTCATCCAAAACTGCAGCACCGACTTGAAGACGGAGGCGGTTGCGGGGTGCAGCGGCAGCGCCGACAACCCCGGCACCGGCGAAGTCACGGGGTACGTGGTGTTCCACTCCGACCTCCAGGACGACCTGGGCCCGAATGCGTTGCGCGACTACTGCGTCAACCAGCCGCCTGCGGAAATCAACACCCAGATACTCGTCCTCGACCAGGGCTTCGGGGGCTGCAACACCTACGAGGAGCAGGCGTGCTTCAACGCCAGCGACCCCCACCACTTCGCGGGAGTCCTCAACTACGGACCCAACGACCAGCAGAGCTTCGCCAACAAATGCAACGTAACGATTCCGTGGCTGACGGACACCGGCGACATAGACGACGAATTCCCCAACAACCCGCCGAGGAGGGTGCCGGAGTGCGGAGACGGCAACATATACGACGGCGCCTGCATATCCATAGTAAACGACGAAGGATGCGGCATGCACCAGATAGTGCTCGGCTACCCATCCGAGGGCGTTAACACCACATGCTACCAGGCGAGCAACGCCAGCAGATACGGGGGCGTCGACGGCCCCAGCTTCTTTGACCGCATAGACGGCAGATACAACCTCAGCGAAGTGTACGTGAACCAGAGCCTCCGCCGGTTCAACAACTCCGAAGTGGGGTTGGTGACATTGGTGAGCCCCTACTTGTTGGACAGCCGGGGCGTGAAGGTGAAGGAGAACGCGTCGTGGGCGGACTACCTGTACTGGGAGGGCGTCGACGGCTGCGGCGTCAAGGGCGCGTGCGGGAGCGGGAAATTCACCCTCAAACTCGACGACGTCCACGCCCGCGTATACGACGTCGACACATTATGTATTAACGTGACCGGCTGCCCAGGCTCCACCGAAGTGTGCGTCAACAGCGTCGACGAAGACAACGACAGCCAGCCGGACTGGCTGGACTACGACTGCATCACATTCTTCGGCGGCTGCGGCGCCATACAGGCCTGCGACCCAGGAGACACCGACCACTGCGGCACCTGCGACACCCCCATCCCACCCTCACTCGCCGAAGACACTCAAACCTCGTGCAGCTTCTACGGCTACAACACCAGCGAATGGCACTTCTACAGCATAACCCCGTCTGCGTCGGGTCTGATGACGTTCACATTCGACGGCACCAGCAACGTCACAGACTCAGACGGCACGGACTTGATAATATACAACTACTCCATCGACGGCTCCTGCGCCGCGCCGGAGGTGAGAATCAACTCCGGCGACGACGACTTCACCGAAACCTACTGCGTCTTGGGAGGCGAAACCTATTATGTGGGGCTGGATGTCGACGCACCCGGCGCAGGCCACAACGGCTCCTACACGTTCCGCGCCGACTTGACGCCCAACGACCCGTCGTGCCCCGGAGCCGCCACCACATCCACTTCCACGTCGACTTCAACGTCCACCTCCACATCCACGGCGCCGTGCGGTTTCTTCGACGACATGGAGTCGGGCGCCGGCGGCTGGACGCACGGCGGGGACGATGACGAGTGGGAGCTCGGCAGCCCCGCGTGGGGAGGCGCGTACTCGGGAAGCAACTGCTGGGGCACCGACTTGGGCCCGGGGTGGCCGTCGTCGGCCGACCACTATGAACGTAACTCCGACCAGTGGCTTATGTCGCCGGAGATAGACTTGCCCCCGGCTGGTCCGGTGACACTGTATTTCCAGACTAAATACCAGACCGAGAAAGACTACGACTTCGCCTACGTGGAGGTGTCCGACGGCGGAGGCTGGGACGAGCTCGCATCATACGACCACCGCCAAAATAACTGGGGGGAGGAGGTGTTTGACCTGAGCCCGTACTCAGGGGGCACTATACGGGTGCGTTTCCGCCTTGAATCCGACTGGCTGATAAACGACGAAGGCCTCTACATAGACGACGTGAACGTCAGCTGCTCCTGAGTTTTAACCGCTTATGGTTAAATAATATCACTCTGCAGGATGACGGACGTTAAGGCACGCCTTCACGGGCGGGTGCAGGAGCGGAAGAAGAAGGGGGCGGAGAGGCTCAGGGCTATCCTGGACGTCGTCAAACAGAAGGGTGTCGTAACCGAGGGTGAGCTGGCCGCAGCAACCGGGTTGGAGAAGAAGGACCTCCACCGGTACGTCGAATACTTGAAGGAGAAGGGCATCGTAGACGTTAAGAAGCGGCTGATGAAGGATGCTGAAATCAGTGTCGCAGGCGGCGTCGTCAAAGCCGGCGCCCAAAATCCCGCCGAAGAGAAGCAGGCGGCTGAGCCTCAACAACCACCCGGGCAATCTCAACCGGAACAACCCGAACCTGAACAGCCTACACCTCAACATGAACCGACACCACAGCCGGAGCCACCTCCCGTGGAACCTGAACCCGCACCTGAACCCCAGCCTGAACAACCTACTGTGGAAAAGTCTGAACCTGAAGAAAAACCTGTTCCCAGGCAACCACCTCAGCCGGCTCCCGAGCCTGAATCAACTCAGCAGGAGCCAGCGCCGGAACCTGAGCCGCAGCCGGAGCCTGAACCCCGGCTTCAACCCGAACAACCCCGCCCTCAAACTCGACCTCAGCAACCGGTTCCCGAATCAGGGCCCGATGAGGCGCTGGTTCCCGAGAAACCCCCCGCAACCGCTGCGCGACCGCAGCAGCCCGTGGCGGAACCGGAGCCGGAGGAAGTTACTGAACCCAAAACTCAACCTGAACCTGAGTTAACGGAGAAACCGGAACCTCCACATGAAACCGAACAGCCCGCACCTCCACCTGAGCCTGAGCAGCCGGCTGAGGAGGTGCCCGCCGCAGAAGGGTTGGAGACGCCCACTCCGGAGGAGAAGCCGGTGGAGGAGGAGGCTGCGGCCGAGGAGAAGCCTGGGGAGATGGTGGTGTCCGGGGAGCGGGTGATGCCCGTCACCGAGGAAGAATTCAGGGAGATTGTGAAGAGCCTCACCACCGACTTCGTGGGCGTCATGCGTTTGTCCGGTGAAATAGACGGCACACTCTACACCGCCGGACTGCTGATAGACAAAGGCAACATCATCGCCTCCTCACTGGAGAACATGGAGACTGTGGAGATAACATACGGAGACGACGCCATGAGCGAGATACAGACGCGGTTCGCGGGCACGCACGGCGACCTCGAAATATTCGAGATGACGGAAGACGACTTGGACAACTCCCTGCAGTCGAACGTCAACTACCTGCTGTCGAAGCCCGTTAAACTCAGTTCGCTGAAGATAAAAATCAAGTCTAAGATGAAGAAACAGGAGCCGGAGAAAAAATCTATGCTGTCGGGCATCAAAAGCGTGTTCTCCAAAGGCGACGCCGAAGCGAAGGAGGAGAGGATGAAAACCCTCAAGGAGAAACGCCAGCGGAAGGTGGGGAAAATCGGCGGAGGCATAAACCTGGTCGACTTCGCCCGAGACCTCAAACTCGACCCACGGAAGGCAAAACGGTTCGAGGAGCTGAGGAAGAAACGGGAGGACGCAGGTCCCGTCGTGCCGGAGAAGATAGACGAACGGAAGGCCGCCCGTCTGGAGGAGTTGAAGGCCCGCCGCAGAGGCGCCCTCCAGGGCATAGCCTCCGCGGTCACCGGCGGCGAAGCCCGCAAAGACGAGTTACGTCGCCAGCGTGAGGGCCCGGAGATAAAACTGGAGCAGAAGGAGGAGAAGCCGGTGAAACGGGTTCAGGAGGGCAGGAAGATAGAGACCAGCATAGACCAGCTCTACGAGCTGGTGGAGTCCCAGGGCAGGCTGAAGCTCAACGACGCGTTGGCGGCGAAACTCAAGGTAAATAAAACCCAGATAGAGGAGTGGGCGATGATACTGGAGGAACACAACCTCCTCGAACTCCGCTACCCCACCATCGGGGAGCCGGAGATAATAAGCCACAAGGCCGACAAAAAAGGGAAGGATGATTCCAATGGCAAAGCGAAAAAATGACCAGCTGAGCGAAGGCGAGGTCCTGGAGGAGTACGAGGTAGAGTCCGAAGGCGTCAAGACGCCGGTGCAGATAATAATGAAGGACTTCGTACCCTACTACAAGCTGATACTGCCGGAGGTGGACGTAGCCACCCTCGCACTGATGGACGACATAAAAGACCGGCTCATCTCCGGGGTGGAGATGAGCACCACCGAAATACTCGACCCCAAGCTGCTGGGGCAGCTGAAGGGCGAGTTCAAGGACAAAGCCAACATCATATTGGGTGAGGAACTGCCGTCGCTGGAAGAAGACGTGAAACAGCATTTCATACTCAGCCTCCTCCACGAGCTCCTGGGCTTGGACGAGATAGAGTACTTCCTCGTCGACCCCAACCTGGAGGAAATCATCGTAAACTCCTCCGCAGAGCCGATAAGAATCTACCACAAAAAATACGGGTGGCTGAAGACCAACGTCCGTCCGCAGAGCGAGATGCGGATACAGAACTACGCCAACACCATAGCCCGCCGGGTGGGCCGGGAAATCACCACATTGAACCCGCTGCTGGACGCGCACCTTGTGAGCAAGGACCGGGCTAACGCCATACTCACGCCCATCGCGACGAAGGGGAACACCATAACCATCCGTAAGTTCGCCCGGGACCCGTGGACGGCCCCGGACTTCATCATGAACCAGACAGCCACCGCCGAAGTATTGGCTCTCATCTGGCTGATGATACAGTATGAGATGAACATCATGGTCTCCGGAGGAACAGGGTCGGGGAAAACCAGCTTCCTGAACATCTGCATGCCGTTCATCCCGCCGAACCACCGCATCATCAGCATCGAAGACACGAGGGAGCTGCAGCTGCCCGACTTCCTGTACTGGTGTCCGCTGACGACGAGGGAGCCGAACCCTGAGGGCAAGGGCGAAGTCAACATGCTGGATCTGCTGGTGAACGCCCTGCGTATGCGGCCGGACCGCATCATCATGGGCGAGGTCCGCAAGAAACGGGAGGCGGAGGTGTTGTTCGAGGCCATGCACACCGGCCACAGCGTGTACTGCACGATACACGCGGACACATGCGACCAGACCATAACACGCATCACCAACCCCCCCATCGACGTCCCCCACAGCATGCTGGAGGCCGTCCACCTCAACGTGGTCATGTTCCGGGACCGCCGCCGCGGCATCCGCAGAATATTCGAGGTGGGTGAGTTCCTAATGGACGAGGAAAAACGCCGCATCGGAGATATGAGGTACAAGCCCAACATCATCTACCGTTGGGACGCCCGAGAAGACAATATTGTGCCGAACGTGGAGCCGATGAGGCTGTTCACCGAATTGTACAGGCACACTGGGCTGACGCGGTCGGAGGTGGTGGACGACATAAACCTGAAGAAGAACATACTCAACTGGATGGTCGAGCACAAGGTCCGGCAGGTCAACGACGTCGGCAAAGTGTTGAACAGATACTACCTGGATCGTGAGACGGTGGTGGACGTGGTGGAAAACAACAGGGGCCCGTCGGTGATACTGGGTGAAAAAGAGGAGAAGGGGGTGGAGGCTACCTTACCTCTATCCCGTTTTCCGTGAACTCCATGTTATGTGTTCCGGCGTTTATGCCGGTCTGACGCATCTTCTCCACTGAGATGGACCGTATCACGTCCTTCCCGATCAACACCTTCTTCATTATGATTACGCCGTCGGCGACGAACTCGCTGACCTCGTCCCTGGTGAGTTTCTCGGGCTCAATCTGCTCCGCAATCAGCAGCGTGGTGACGCCCAGCTCCTTTATCTTCGCGAGTATGTGGTAGATGGTCTGCCGCCTGAGCTGCTCCGGATCCTGCGGCGTCCGCGAATGTATGTCCACCGACAAGTCCATCAGTTTGATGTGCTCCGGGTCCTCGAGTATGTTGGTGTACACTGAAACGACGGAGAGGCTGTCTATGACCAGGCGCTTAGCCTTCTTCATCTCCACCTCGTCCTTCAGGTACGCCATGAAGCTTTGGATGTCCTTGTGTTTTATCGACAGCAGCGAAAACAGTCTCTCGTCGCGTATGTCGTCCCACCCGAACTGCTCCGCCTGCCGTATGATGTCCTCCTTGAACTGTTCGAAGCTCACGTATATGCCGGGCTCCCCGTTCTTCACTCCGTCGTGTATGAACTGGAGTCCCAGAATGGTCTTCCCCGTGCCGGGAGCGCCGGCGATGAGGACGTTGAAGCCCTCCGGTATGCCCCCATGCATGAGCTTGTCCAGCCCCTCCGCGCCCGTAGACAGTCGTTCCATGATAACCTATTCCTCCTCTTTAATATTAAATCATATTCCTATTATATGGCTGTTGTCCGGATACCTATGCTCAACTCCCCCGCCATACGCGGGACATCGAGGATATTCATCGGCGTAGGCTCCATCCTCACCCACGTGTTCCCGTACATGAAGGCTGCGGTGGAGCAGTCCGGAGTCCGCGAAGAATACAATATAACAACCAGGGAGTATCTGGCGTTCTGCTTCTTCGTGGCGATGCTGATGCTCCTGGGATTCGGCGGATTGATTACCGCGGTGCTGGTGATGGGCAACGCGAAAAACCCCATACTGGGGCCGGTGATAGGCGGGGTGATGGGGCTGGTGTTCTTCCTCTATTTGATGGTGTATCCGAAGTCAATAGTCAACAAGCGTGTGAAGTATCTTGAACGCAACCTATTGTTCGCCCTCCGCAGCCTGCTGATACAGATTCGGTCGGGGGTGCCGATATTCAACGCCATCGCATCGATTGCCACGGGCAAATACGGCCCCATCACCGACGAGTTCAAGCTGGTGGTGGAGAAGGTGAACGCCGGCCAGTCCGTCGTTGACGTGTTGGAGCAGCTGGCGGTGAGGAACCCGAGCATATACTTCCGACGGGCGCTGTGGCAGCTGGTTAACAGTCTGAAGTCCGGCAGCGACGTCGGCCAGAACCTGGAGGACGTGATACGCAGTCTGTCTAAGGAGCAGCTGGTTGAGATACGCCGCTACAAGAGCATACTCAACCCGCTGGCGATGATGTATATGATGGTCGCCGTAATAGTGCCGTCGCTGGGCATCACCATGCTGATCATACTGTCGTCTTTCCCGGGCATGGACCAGATAGGCAACGAGACAACGTTCTGGATGCTGCTGGTGGGCGTGGTGTTCATGCAGTTCGTGTTCCTGGGCATAATAAAATCTAAGAGGCCCAACCTTATCGGAGGATAGAGATGACGTTTGTAACGTTTCTGGGGAGGATTCTGCCGAAGGGGCTGAGGGGGAGGCTTAGGCAGAAGCTCACCTGCTCCACCGTGAAGGCGGACCCGGACACGTTCATAGGGTCGATGCTGGTGTTGGGTATCGTCGCCGGGTTCGGTATAACGGTGTTGACGGGCCAGTATGAGCTGCCGCCGCTGCTGGTGTTCATCGTGTCCTTCATTGTGGTGGAGTTCCTCGCATACATCTGGCTGAGTTTGAACGTGTCTGGGAAGGCGCGTCAGGTGGAGGAGGCGCTGCCGGACGCATTGCAGCTGATGTCCTCCAACATCCGAGCCGGGCTGACCACGGACAAGGCGCTGATACTGGCTGCGCGTCCGGAGTTCGGGGCGTTGGAGGAGGAGATACGCCGGGTCGGCAAGGAGACCATGGCCGGCAGGAATTTAATTGACGCGCTGTCGAAGATGGCGGACCACATCGACTCCACGCGGCTGGAACGCACAATAGAGTTGATTGTCCACAGCATAAACTCAGGCGGCCAGCTCGCCGACCTGCTGGACCAGACAGCAGACGACATCCGGGACCAGCAGATTGTGCAGAAGGAAATAAGCGCCTCCGTGCTGATGTATGTGCTGTTCATCTTCATAGCGATTGCGTTGGGCGCGCCGATGCTGTTCGCAATGTCCTCGTTTTTGGTGAACATATTGGGTAGGAACATGAACATGATTGCGGAGCAGATGCCTAAGGACTTCGACGGACTCGCGGGCAGCACACCCATCCGCATAGGCCACATGGCGGTGTCCCCGGAGTTCATCACCATGTACGCGGTCATCTCCATCTTCACCTCCTGCTTCTTCGGGAGCATGATTATGGGGTTGATTATGAAGGGGGAGGAGAAGGAGGGGTTCAAGTTCATGCCCGTGATGCTGGTGATAGCGCTGGTACTGTTCTTCCTCGGCTCCATAGTGTTGGAGTCGACCATGGGCGGCATGATGGTGCAGTAAAATGGAGTGCAAGCGAGAGTCCAATGCTGTGGAGTGCAACTGCACCTACCCGTGCGACAAAAAAGGCTTGTGTTGTGAGTGCGTGAAATACCACCGGAGCCGGGGGGAGCTGCCGGCCTGCTACTTCCCCCCTGAAGTGGAGAAAACATACGACCGCACCATCAGAAAATTCATTGAACTACACATGTAGTCTCCTCTGGTGTTTGTCCCTCTTCAGATACAGGCGGTGTTCCGGGTTGTATCTCTTGTCGCATCTGCTGCAGCTGTACTGGCCTTTCTTGAGTTCCCGCATGCGCTCGTATTCTGTGCCGCAGGTGGGGCAGGCGTATACGTAGGCGGCATTCGGCTCCACTTCCATCTTGTCCCGCACGCCGCCGCGTCTCTCGAACTCCCGCCAGAAACGTTTGGTGTGTCGGTTGTGTCCCCCGCGTTGGTGGATGAGGGCGTGTGTCATCTCATGCAGCATCGTCTGCTCCACCGCATCCCAACCGTGCTGCCGCAGCAGCTCCGCGGACACCATGATCTCTTTTTTGTTGAAGTATATGCTCCCGTGGGTGCGTATCGAACGGGTGCTCCACCTCAGCTTATATGGCTCTATTTCGCCGTTGAACCGCTCCCTGTTCAACCGGTTGAACAGTTCCTTCAGCTTACGGTCCAGCACGTATTTTTCCGCGGCGTCCATCACTAATGCTTCATCCACAGTCTCTTGAACAGGGGGAGCGTGAGCGTCGACAGCAGCAGCGCGGCTGCTGGCACCAGGGCGTTCAGCCACGGCCGCTCCACCCCTATCGCATGCAGGTACGCTCCCATAATGGCGTAGGTGAATGCCGTCAGCAGAAGCCTCCGGGTTAAGCTGGTCTCCCACGCCTTGTCGCCTTCCACCCGCCGGTTCCGCTCCTCCAACGCATCCACCCTCGAGATAAGCCCGTCCAAACGCCCAACAGAAGCCATCACCCATATATTATGAACGAAACCTTAAACCTGCGAGATTCTACTATATTGATGAAAAATTACCACATAGTAATGAAAAATCATTAATATGTTTTAAACGGCTTCGATGGTGGACGGCGGCTTCGTCGCCAGGTTATAGGTTGCGCTCACCACGCCGGGGACCTCCGAGGCGAGGCGGTCCGCAATCTTCCTCAGTTTTTCGAACGGCAGGTTGGTGGGTTCTGCTGTGCGGGCGTCTTCGCTCTCCCAACAGCGCACTTCAATCTGCTGCCCATACTCCCGTTTGCCGTCGCGCATGCCGGTGACCCTGTCTTCGTGTAGTATGGCCATGTACTGGAACGCGCCGCTGTCTTCCAGCTCTTCCTCGACTATGGCGGTGGCCTTCCGCACGGTCTCGACTCTTCCCTCGGTGGCTTCGCCTATTACGCGGGCCGACAGCGCGGGCCCAGGGAACGGCGGCCTTGAAAATATTTCCTCCGGCAGACCCAGCTCCTCACCCACCACTCGGACGGCGGGCTTCCTCAGCTGAATCACGGGCTCGATAATCTTGTAGCCGAACGCGTCCTCAGGGTCTATGCCCAGTTGCTCGAACACGTTGTGCTGCCGCTTGATGCCTGCGACGGTCTCGTCCACGTCCGTCAAGATGGTGCCCTGCAGCAGGTGCTTCGCCCCGCTCTCCCTGACCAGGCGGCCGAACACATTCTTGTAGAATGTCTGGGTGATGGCCTCCCGCTTCTCCTCCGGGTCCGCCACCCCCCTGAGTGCGTCGAAGAACTCCTTCCTCGCGTCCACGACCTCCACCTTAACCCCCAGTTCCGTGAACAGGGATGCGACGCGTTCGGGCTCGCCCTCCCGCATTATGCCGTTGTCTATGAAGTATGTCTTCAGCTGGTCCCCCAGGGCCTTGTGTCCGAGGAGCGTGACGACAGAAGAATCCACCCCGCCGGACAGCGCGTTCACGGCCGTGCCGTCTCCGACGGCCTCCCGTATTTCAGCCGCCTTCGCCTCTATGAAATCCCCAGCGTCCAACTCATCCAACGTAATCTCCCTGATGACCATGACAGAGTATTCAACCGAAACCTTAATAACTTATCTCCGAAGACGCC
Source organism: uncultured archaeon (assembly GCA_964587725.1). Classification (GTDB taxonomy): domain Archaea; phylum Altiarchaeota; class Altiarchaeia; order IMC4; family SCGC-AAA252-I15; genus WJMO01. The sequence continues at coordinate 8,840 of CAZPLO010000008.1, read as the reverse complement.
AATATCTATTTCATGTCCGCCAACGGAACAGGGGATATGGTGAAGAGGGCGGTGGTGGAGGCGCGGATACTGAAGTGGTTCCGCCGCCCCAGGCGAAAGAACCCCCTGCCGTCCCGACTCTTGACCCAGTTGACCAGGCCGAAGCGGGGGATGCACGTGTCCCTCACCAGGGAGGAACGCGTCCGCTTCACATCACTCATCCGCGACATGTACGGAGCCCGCAACACAGTCCGGAAGTACAGGAAACAGCACTCCCGACGGCCACGCCTGTTCTACGAAAAAGTCTTCGGGTTCCGCCCGAGGCCGCAGCAGCCCGTTAAGATAATCTGGAGCCCGTTCAACGTACACTTCATCTTCCGCAAAAACGATTTGATGGCGTTCTGGAGGCGGGTGGGATGGGGCCCCGGCAGCGGCGGATACTACAGCGTCGGAGACCGCGACATCAAGATAAAGGAGTTAAGGGGGCTGGTGTCGTTCGGCAGGGAGTCCGAATGGAGCATAGAGACGAGGGAAATTATACGTCATGAGAGCGTCCACGCGTTCGAAGACTACGTTAAGAAGCGGCCGCAGCCGTGGGACGACCTAGCCTACATGCGGTACAGGATTAAGTCGGAGCTGAACGCCTACCTCCACAACTTCCGCGACAGCCGTGACATGCGGTGGAGGATAATAAACGAGAACTCCCGCCGCGGCCTCGCGGAGGAGGTGCGTGAGCAGGCGGAAGACTACCTCAGCTACACCGCCACCGCCAAGAAAATCAGGGCATTGGAGAAGAGGCGCCGGAGGGCGAAGACGAAGAAGGAGAGAAGGGAGCTCGGCGAGCGGGTGAAGAGGCTCCGGAAACGCCTGGAGAAAAAGCGGATGAGGATACGGGATGAGATGAGCCTCTACAGGAAGACCGTTAACCAGGTGAAGAAGGCGTTGAAGGCGATGCCGTTGGAGGCTCTACAACACGTAATATACGCGACACCGTACACGAGGCTGCATGTGAAAATCCCGGAAGCGGTCAGGGAATACCGTCGTATGCGCCGTGAATGGTACGGTTAAGCCACCGTGGTCGTGGTCGGCTCCGTTGTGGATGTGGTGTCGGACGTTGTCGTCACGGTCGAAGCAGTGGAGGTGGTGGTCGTCTGGATGGTTGAGGTGGTGGTGGTCAACCCTGTTTCGCAGCAGCATATGCTGCCTGCTGCGGAGCATTCGTCAACGCTCACACGCACGTCCATTTCACCGCAGCCGTCGTCGGTGCAGTAGTATCCGCCGTACCCCTGCTGGTAGCAGCGGTAGTCGCATTCGTTGTTGTACACGCGCACACATCCTCCGCCGACGCAGTCCTCGTAGACTTCGCAGCTGACCACCGGCTCCTCCTTGATTCTGCCCAGGCAGATGCTCTCCGGCGTCCCCCTGTTGCTGCACCTGTATGTGGTGGTGTACCGGTATATGGTGTTGCCCTTGCAACGCAGCTCCTCTACGGTTCCGCCGCAGTCCTCGTCGGAGTCGCACCGCATCCCGCTCATCGTCGACGTCGTTGATGACGTGGTAGTGGTGGTTGATGTGGACTGCGTCGTCGTAGTGGTTGTGGTGGACGAAGTCGTCGTGGTCGAGGTGGTGGTGGTCGAGGTTGTCGTCGAAGATGTGGTTGGGAACAGGCGGTCGGCCGCCCCCCCCATGTGCTCCATGAATCGTTGCGAAGGCATCATCAGCAGAAACAGCAGTATAGCTGCCATGACAGCTATTAGCGCCGCCATCACCGTCTCCTCCCCGCCCATGGTATAGTATGTGACGGCAGCCTTTATTTCTCGCCCACCCTCTTGGTGGCGACCACTTTAACGCCCGTACCACCCAGGTCCTCTACCAGCACGTCCCCTATGTCCACGGGCGCATCTGTTTCAGCGGCCTTTATCTCCTCCATCAGCTCCCTTATCCGCTTTTTAGGCACGGTCCCCGTTGTTTTCACGCTCACCAGCGGAAGCTCCCCGCATGTCACCTTGACGCTGGAGGTAATCGTCCGCTCCGGGGCGGTGACCTCCTTCTTCGCGTACTCCAAACCCCTAGGGCACCGGTTCCCCTCAATCACCAGGTCTCCTGCGTCGCCTTTCACCGTTATCCGACACCCCTGCGGGCACACGATACACGTTATCTCACGGTCAACCGACATCGACAACCAACCCCCCGGTGTCTTTCACCTGGTCAGCGGTGAGCTTCACACGCACCATCTCCGCGGGCACCATCTTCACGTGAAACTCCTCATTGACTAATTTGTCGCCGTCGCGGACCACCAATTTACGGTTTTTGAACGGCTCCCGAACCCTGAGTGAAATGGTGACGTCGTGTCCGCCGCCGTAGCGCTGCGGCACAACCTGCAAGACGCCTTCGCCCGCCTTCATGGTGTGCCCCCTGCCGGCTCTCTCCCCGTTCTTCACGTAATCCGCCGCATGCACTCCCGCATTTTCAGCCTCCAATGTGGCCCAGTCGACGAGGTCGTGGACCTGCAGCGAATTCCCCGCCGCATATATTCCTTCCACGGAGGTCTCGTTGAACTCGTTCACTATCGGCCCCATCGTCCGAGGGTCCAGTTCCACCCCCGCCTTCTCCGCCAGCTCGTTTTCGGGAATCAATCCAACGGACAGGAGGAGGGTGTCGCAGTCGAATTCCTTCTCCGTCCCCTCCACCGGCTGGAACCGCTCATCGACTTCGGATATTGTAATTCCATCCACCCGCTTGTTGCCGCGTATCTCCGTCACCGTGTGCTTCAGATACAACGGGATGTCGTAGTCTTCCAGGCACTGGACGATGTTGCGGGTTAGTCCGCTGCTGTACGGCATAATCTCCACAACCGCCTGAACCTCCGCCCCCTCCAGGGTGAGGCGGCGGGCCATAATCAAACCTATGTCCCCGGAACCCAGTATCACCACCTTCCTCCCAGGAATATAACCGAGGAGGTTGATGAGGTTCTGCGCGCACCCCGCAGTATAAACTCCAGCGGGCCGGCTGCCGGGTATCCTAATCATCTCCCTCGTCCGCTCCCTGCACCCTGTCGTCAATATAACCGCCTTGGCCTTCACCTTCATGAACCCCGCCGGGCTCATAATCGTCAATGTCTTGTCCTTCAGGTCTGTTACGGTGGAGTCGACCACGTAGTCTATACCAAGCTCTTCAACCCGGTCTATGTACCTCTGAGCGTACTCCGGGCCGGCCAACGCCTCACCGAATATCTCCACGCCGAAGCCGTCGTGTATGCACTGGTTGAGTATGCCTCCGAGGCGTCCGCTCCGCTCCACCAGCAGCACGTCCGCGCCTTTTTCACTGGCTTTTATGGCGGCCGCCAACCCAGCAGGCCCTCCCCCTATGACCACTATGTCGCGTTCCATCATCTGCTGGAGCACACGCACACCCGGCTGCCCTCGCCCTTCAACGTGGCCTCCAGGCCCACGCCGCACTCCTCCCTCATTATCCTGAGTATGTTGGGTAGGCAGAACCCTCCCTGGCACCGCCCCATACCAGCCCGCGTCCTGATGCGCAGGCCCTTAAGCGTCCTAACACCCAACGGGTTGTTCAACGCATCCAGTATCTCCCGTTTGGTGACTTCCTCGCACCTGCATATTATCACCCCGTAGTCGGGGTCCTCCTTGATGAGTCTTTTCTTCTCATTCTCCGGGAGTTCGGCGAACTTCACCCGCGACTCCCTCCGTGGGTTGAAATCCGGGTTCTTCTCCAGCGTGCCGTGGGACTCAATCATCTCACGCACCTTCTCGGCTATCACCGGCGCTGCGGTGAGGCCGGGGGATTCGATGCCCAGCAACTGTATGAACCCTCCTGGTTCTTCTTCCATGACGAAGTCGCCTTTGTTCGCCGCCTCAGGCTCTATTATCTTGGACCTCAGGCCGGCGTACTCGTGGATGACGTCCTTCAACGTTATGTCGGGCACCAGCTCCCTCGCCCCGTCTATGAGCTCCCGCATGATGTCCGACGTCGTTCCGACGTCGTCTCTGCATTCTATGTACTGTGCGCTCGGCCCGACTATGATGTTCCCGTGGATGGTGGGCGTCAAATGCACTCCTATGCCCCCGGTCTTCTCGGGAGGCATCGGGTATATCATCCCCTCTATGAGGTGGCCGACTTTCTTGTCCAACACGAAGTATTCTCCACGGCACGAGTTCACCATGTGTTTCATGTAACCGACCATCTCCGCTACTTTGTCGGCGTACACTCCCGCAGAGTTGACGACGAACCTGGTGGTGTATTCCCCGTACGGCGTCTTCACCACGTAGAAACCCCCGTCTTTTTCTATGTCTTGGACTTCGTGGTTGAAGCAGAACCGGACACCGTTCAACGCCGCGTTCTCCGCCAACGCTATCGTGTACTCGTGGGGGTCTGTTATGCCCCCGCTGGGGGCCAGCAACGCTATCCTCCCGTCCACGTGCGGCTCCAGCTTCTTCAGCTCGTCTTCCTCAACTATGCGGAGTCCTTCGGCGCCGGCGGCCTCCCCTGCATCATTCAGCTCAGTCAGCTTCGCCCTGTCCTCCTCTGTCTTGCCGACGGTGTAGGTTCCAATCTCCTCAAAGGGCACCTCCAGTTCCTCTGCTATCTGCCGGAACCGTTTGTTGCCTTCAACACAGTACAATGCCTTCCTGGACAGCTTCGGCTCCTTGAACCCCGAGTGTATTACGCCGCTGTTGGCGCCGGAAGCGCCTTCGGCGACGTCGGACTCCTTCTCCAAGACCACCACGTTCAGCCTGTACCGGGCCAGCTCCCGGGCCACGGAACACCCTACTACCCCCGCACCCACGACCACAACATCGTATGCTTCAGCCATCACAGACACCGGAGGAATTTCATATCTATCACATCTACGGAAATAAAAACCCCCCCGCCTACGGGTATTTATTCGCGTAAGCCGATAGTTTGAGGAGGTGATAATATGGTTAAGGCACCATTGGGTAAACGGGTTGTCGCATACCTCATAGACGTCGTATTGGTTATGGCGGTCGTGATGGTTGTGGGCCTTGGAGGCAGCGTAATCCTCGGCATCGTGGCCGGGATGATGGGGCGGGCTGGAGGCATGGTCGCGTTACTTTCGCTTCCATTAATCGTCCTCACGTGGCTTTTGGCAGCAGTATACATGCTGCTGAGGGACGGCCTCAACAACGGAGCCAGCTACGGCAAGAAGTTCATGAAACTGAAGGTTCTGAAGGCCGGGATGCCCGCTACGATGAAGGATTCCGCTATGAGGAACGTGACGTTCCTGGCCGGCGTGATACCCGTCATCGGCCAGTTGTTTGTGTTGGTCGAGCTGCTGATGCCCTTCATAGACAAGGAAGGCTTGCGTTTCGGCGACAAACTGGCAAAAACCCAGGTAGTGGAGGCATAGGACTCCACTACACCCCTTCTTATCATGGAGTCTGACGTAGAGTGCATGCGGGAGGCCTTAGAGGTCGCCCGAGAAGGCATTCTACAGGGGCAGACCCCGTTCGGCGCAGTAATCGTACAAGACGGTGAAGTAATCGCGCGGGAGCACAACCGCGTGTGGGCCGACCAGGACATAACAGCCCACGCGGAAGTCAACGCAATCCGCGCAGCCAATGAGAAACTAGGCGTGGACTTGACGGGCTGCACCATCTATTCGACCACCGAACCCTGTCCAATGTGTTTCACGGCCATACACTGGGCTCGGATAAAAAGGCTAGTATACGGCGCACGCATATCCGACGCCCGTGAGGCAGGCTTCAACGAACTCACAGTATCCAACGAGAAGTTGAAGGCGGAGGGTGGCAGCCCAGTTGAATTAGTGGGCGGCGTCTTGGAGGACGAATGCCGCAGACTATTCACTCTCTGGAAGGAACAGGGCGGAGAAACCTACTGAACTACTTCTTCTTCTTACTCGTCGACCTCTTCCTGGGCTTCTTCTTTTTCCGCAGGTATTTCTTCTCGCCGTCCAGGTCGTGGAAGCTGTCGGCCTCGTCTATCAGTTTGCTGGAGGTGCTTTTCCCGAACGCCATAACCTCCACCCGGCAGCCCTGGCTCTGCAGGTACTTCACCAGGTCTATGAAGTCCCCGTCTCCGGAGACTAGTACGACGGTGTCGAGTTTCGGCGCCATACGGACCGCGTCCATGGCTATGCCCACATCCCAGTCCCCCTTCTTGTGGCCGCCGTAGAACACCTGAAGGTCCTTGCTCCGGACCTCGAAGCCTATGTCCTCTAATGCGTCGAAGAAGCTGGATTCCTCCCCTATGTCCGCCTTTATCACGTACGCGAACGCCCGCACAAGCTTCCGCTTCCCCACCGAATCGTTAAGTATGCGTCTGAAGTCTACTTTGCTGTTGTAGAGGTTTATGGCGCTGTAGTACATGTTCTGCACGTCCACGAACACGCCAACCCTCTGATCGTCGTGAATGTTAGCCATCTCCTCTACTTATTGCTCAAGCCCCTTAAAGAATGCCGGCCAAAACGGGTCCTGCCCGGGCACACGCAGTTCCTCAACAGAACCGTCCAACCTCCTCAGGGTTCGTGTGCCAGTGTCATCCACGACCTCGCCGACCCTGGAAACAGGCACCCCATTGGCATCAAGTGCCCTTATTATCTCCTCTGTCGACTCGGGGCTGCAGGCTATCAGCAGCGAGCCTTCGGCGATGGCCTGAACCGAATCTATGCCGAGGAAGTCGCAGACGGCCTTCACCTCCTCCGGCATGATGAACTCCCGTTCATCCACTTCCATGCCGACGCCGCTCGCATCCGCAACCTCGTACAGGCCGCCGATGACTCCGCCTTCGGTGGCGTCGTGCATCGCATGCACGCCTCCTGCTTCAACGGCGGTCAACGCGTCCTCGACAACGGTTATCTTACCGCACAGCTTCTTCGCCTTCTCGACCAACGCTTCACCGTATTCTTCAACCAGCTGTTTCTCATAAAGCACGGCCAGCAGCGCAGCAGCCTCTATGGCGGGGCCTTTGGTCAGCAGTATGTCGTCTCCAGGCTCCGCTCCCGCCGGCGTCACGTACTCGTCTTCTCCTGTGAAGCCCCAGACGGTGACTCCCCCGACTACGGGCGTGACAACCGACGGATAGTATCCTGTGTGGCCGCCCACAATCGATATTCCGAGTTCGTCCGCTGCTGAGTGAATAGAATCCACCACCGCCTTCAAATCCTCCTCCCCAGTCTCCGGCGGCAGCAGCAGGCTGTATGTCATGTACTCCGGCTTCACCCCCATGACGGCGACGTCGCTGGCTCCGATGTGGACGGTGAACCACCCGAAGGTGTCCAGCGGCAGCCCCGGCGCCGGGAAAATAGGGTCCTCGGCAACGACCATGACACGTCCGCCGCCGACTTTCACTACGCCGGCGTCGACTCCGTTGCGCGGCACCACCACCACGTCCGGGTTCCGTCTGCCGAACCTGCCCGAAACGATTCTCTCGAACGTGTCGGCGTCTATTTTACCTATCATCTCTCAGCCCATTTCACTGCGAGCTCCCGCATCTCCTCCGCGACCTCCACGGGGTCCCCGCCTATCAGCACCGTCACCGGTTCCTTGCCGACGGCGCCTGTCTCGTAGAACATCTTCGGCGTCTTACCGCCGGCAGCCTCAAAAGCCTTACCCACCTTCCACGGCATGCTAGCGCCTTCCTCGGCCTTCACGTCATCGGGTTCGGTGCTGCGGTCCATGACACTGAACACCCAACCCTTTTCTTGACAGTATCGTTCAAGCCAGTCCGCGAGTTCGGGGTTGTTGGCGAAGTCCACCCCCGCCCTGTAACGCCCGTCCCTTTTGTGCACCTCCACCATGAGCCGGGCCATGTGGCTGGACGCCCCGAACTTCAACCTGCCGGCCGCCTTCGGCATCCCGTCGACGACGGTTATGCGTCCGTCCACGGCCAACACATCCTCCCTCGACTGAGGGTTCTCCCGCGCGTACACGAAATTCGACCTGACCTCGGGAACCAACGCCGCGAACTCCCCGCAGTCCTCCAGCATCGTAACAGCCCTGTACAGCCGCCCACACAGCAAATCATCCGACTCCATCATGCAACCATAAGAAATGAAAACCAGGGAATAAAAAGACGACATAAACAACCCAGGCCTAAACCACGCCCGCCTGCCGGCTCGCTTATTCCGACCTTGTCGTGAGACGACTTGGCTATGAATAGATGCTCTCCACCCCGCCCGGAATTAATTTATATGCCCCACTCTCCTAGTGTGTAACATGGATACACTGAAGGTGAATGTGTCTCTGCCTGTTGGAATGTATAAAGAAGCTAAGAATCTTGTTGAAAAGGGCTTATATGGGTCTTTTTCCGAGATGGTGCGCTCCGGCATCAGGAATGAGATGGATATGCAAAGAGAGATTAACCCTGGTTTTGTGAAATCCATGAAGGCCGCAGAGAAAAGCGGGCATAAAAAATTCAAAAACGGAAAAGACCTACTTAAAGACCTGCATGAAGGACTATAGGGCGTCAGAGAATGAATAGAAGATACCTGCCTACCCGTTCTAACCATTTCAAAAAAGACTATCACTCACTAGTCAGAAAAAACAGGGGCCTACAGAAACGGATAGACAAGAAAATACTCCAGATAATCGAGAACCCTGAAGTCTACAAACCCCTCAGAAGACCCTTGCATGGCTATCGAAGAGTGCAGGTCGGGCCGTTTGTCATAACATTCAGGATAGATGGAGAATACGTCAGATTCACAAGACTCGCACACCACGACGAAATATATGCTCTGCCACACGACTAAAAAGAAAAATTCGCCCCGGCCGGAATTCCACTCGCCTGCCGGCTCGCTTATTCCGCCCGGCACAGGATACTATGGCGTTACCAGAATGAGACGATTCGCCCCGGCCGGAATT
>CAZPLO010000007.1:35183-66358 GCA_964587725.1 uncultured archaeon | reverse complement strand
CCGTGTTCAACGCCTTCACAATCAACCCACCCAGCCACAGGCTCCCGGTTATCGCCAGCGCGGTGGCGGCGGGCTTCACCAGCCAGTCGTTGCCCCCCAACACGTCCCCTAGGTAGCGGAGGTAGTCGAACAATGTCACCAGCACGAAAAACCACAGCAGATTGGCATGCAGCGTCTCAGACACCGGTTGGAGGAAGGTGAAGTCCATCACCTCCGCGAACACCGCAACAACCCAGGACAGTAGGTAGGCTGCGGCTGCGGCTAGGGCACCGGCTACAGGCGGCCAGATTATGCCGCCGGATTTGAACCGCCACCGCTTCTTTTTTTCAACCGTCTCTGACTCCTCCCATATGCCGTCCGCAGGCCCCGCCATAGAAACACATTACAACGGCTGAAATAAAAGCTCACGCGATGAAGAAGGCGAGCCGTACGTACATGAACAGGAGATACATTATGATGAGTACGCTGGATTCGTTCCGGTTCAGGTCGAGGTGGTTGTATAACAGGAGCAACGCTACGGCGGTGGCTGCCATCCAGTATATGAAGTCGAAACGCAACACGATTTCGGAAACCGTTACGCCCGCTATGGATGCTCCGAGGCCGAACGAAAACAGGGGATCGGTGATGTTGCTGCCTATCAGGTTGCCGAGGGATAAGGTGCCTGCTTTTTTGGAGATAGCCCTTAAAGAGACGCTCAGTTCCGGGATGCTGGTGCCCAACCCCACGAACAACCCCACTATCGACGCTGCTATGCCGAGTTCCGTAGCCGCTTCGACGCCGTTGGACACAACCAGGTTGGCGCTGTACACGACAACCACCAACCCGATGAAGGTCTTCACCAGGTCCACTAGGATGTTGTAGTCGCGTTTCACCCCCCTCCGTCTGGAGGCGCGGTTCTCCTGGTGGAACACGAAGCCAAGGTAGGCGACATAACATAAAACCAGGAACACACCTTCTAACCGGCTTACATAACCGTCGAAGGCGGTGGCGTACATCAGCAACACCGCCATGAACAGCATCCGCCCATCCCGTTTAAGGGAGTCCCTGGGTATGGTCAACGTGGCGATGAACCCCACCAAACCAAGCAGCAATGTAATCTGCGCCAGCTCGCTGCCGATAATGTTGCCCACCGCTATGCCGGAGGCGTCCACGCCCGCGGCGGTGCTGAAACCCGCCATCACGTTGGTGAGTATCTCCGGCAGCGACGTCCCGATGGAGGTGACGGTCAACCCGACGACCAGGTCGGAGACCCCGAGTTTGCTGGCGACCTCCCTGGCGGCCTCCACGGCGTAGTCGCTGCCCAGCCACAAACCCACCAAGCCTGCGGCGATTAAGACGTACTCGAGCATAGAATCCAATATGAAGGCGGAGATAAAAGACGTTTTATTCCGTTGATATAATATACTATGGATGAAGAGGCTGTTGATTATACTGCTGCTGTCCGGGTGCCTTCAGTCAGGAACCAACCAAAGCTACGACGACGTCTACGTATCATATACTATAACCGGCGGGGCGGTGGCCGCAGACCGCCACACCACAGAATACGTTGTGAACAACACAGTGGTGTCCTACAGGAGACTTTATCCCGATGGCCGCGTCGCATACGAGAAATCCGCCAGCATAGACGAGGAGCGTTATCGTAGGTTCGGAAAGGAGGTGGTGGAGTTGGGTGTCTACGGCCTATTGGACGAGTACAGCACCGCATCCCCGGTTTACTCCGAACACCAGCCTGCCGCCACACTTGAGGTCAGCATAGACGGCAAAGACAAGACCATCCTTCTGAAACCCTACGTGGAGGAGCACGCCCCCGGCGGGGTTCAGAAGATAATCTTCGAAGTCAGGGACATGACGAGCGGGATACAGGGATGAGGAATTGTTGCAGACGCCTTGGCCCCGGGGCGTGGGACCGCAGGTTCTGGAGTTGGGATGACAAGCCGTTCTACCGGGCAACATACCTGACGTTCTTCAACATACCCCTGAACCTCGACTCCGTGGTTGAGAAGGCGGTGGAGGAAATAGGCTCACATAACCTGTGGACGGAGCCGATGATATACCTGGGCCGCGATGAGACGGCATTCCACTCGTCCGTGCTCATATCCGTGAGCCGGTTCACGGATCAGCTCCCGATTGAAACGCTTTCCGGCAGATACTACAGCAGGCTGTTTCAGGGCCCGTACGCCGACTCCGGAAAGTACGTGCGGGAGACGAAGACGGATTTAAGGGAGCAAGGCTCGGATGCGGGCGAAACCTACATGTACCACGCCACATGCCCCCGTTGCATAGGCGAGGGGAAACCCCCTCAGACGGTTGTTTTCGCGGAGGTGGAGTAGTTTTATTCCCGCAAGCTGATAGGTTAACGTTGCTAAGATGGATGACAGATGTCCCACGGGGATTTCGGGGTTCGACCGGCTGGTCGGCGGGGGCCTTCCCCGCGGCCGGACCATACTGTTGAACGGCTCATGCGGGACGGGGAAGACCATATTCGCGACCCAGTTCCTACACAACGGCGTCATTGAACTCGGGGAGCCCGGAATCTACGTGATGCTGGAGCAGGACGCGGAAGAGTTCAAGGAGGACATGCGCAGCATAGGACTCGACATATCCAAGCTGGAGGAGGGGGGGAAGCTCATAATAATAAACGCTAAACTGACGGGGGAGAAGGGCAGGGACTTCCTGGAGCTAAAGTCCGACACACACGACATAAGCCCCGACATGGCGTCCATAGAAAAGATAACGGAGATAATAGAGGAGGCCGCCGGGAAGATAAACGCTAGGAGGGCGGTTTTGGACAGCCTCAGCTCCATGACCATGTCATTCGAAGACGACCGCAGCCTCCGGCGGCTCATACTCGACCTCAACTACCGGTTGAAGAAGATGGGGTTGACAACCCTCATAATCTCGGACGAGATAGCGGGCGACATCACCGAGGCGGCGGAGAAATACGTGGTCGACGGCGTGGTGACGCTGCGTTACGTTACCGTCGGCCCGGACCCCGGGCGGACGCTCATCATAGACAAGATGCGGCGGACCCGCCACAGCGAGAACATACACACCATCCGTTTCACGGAGAAGGGGATGGAGATACTCGACGAATAAAATGAGGTATCTGGCAATCCTTGTTTTGCTCTCCCTAACAGGCTTAGTGTGTTCTCAGGAGCCCGCCCGCATCGTGGACGCCTTCTCCAAACACATCTGCTCAGGCGTCTCCGAAGGCGGCTCCTGCAAGGTCCCTGCCCCATACGACCGTGAGTTATGGGGTGTCTGCTGCAACGGCAAATGCACGTTCAGGCAGGACGACTGCTCCGGTTCCAGAGGGCAATCATCATACGACCTCTACGAGGTACTGCAGCGTTACTCCTGCAAGGAGGTTGAAGACGGAGGCGACTGCGACATCCCACAGGGATTGAATAAGGTCTTAGGCTATGAACTTCAGGGCACATGCTGCACCCGCCTCTGCAGGTTCGGCGTATCAGGTTGCGGCAGCTTCTGCGGCGACGGATTCTGCACGGATCAGGAGCGGATGGAAGGCAACTGCATGGAGGACTGCTCGGGTGTCACCTGGGACGTGTGCGGTGACGGCATCTGCTCGGGCGCTGAGCGGGCGGGCGGGAAATGCTATGACGACTGCGGCTCAGACATCGTGGACGGAGGCGGGAAGCCGGAGTCCATAGAGGAGATGACCAAGGAAATGGAGGTGCTGGCGTGCCTGGGGGTTGAAGACGGCGAAAAATGCAACCTGCCCGCCGACCTCGAACAGGAGTTCGGCCTCTCCGGTGTCTGCTGCGGCGGCAGATGCAGCTACCGGCAGTCGTCGTGCGAGTCCGTGGAGGAGCCGGCTGAGAAGCCGGACCTGGTAATCAAGTCCATCGAGGTTAACCCCCCGAAACCAACTGGATACGATAGGGTCAACGTGACCGTGGAGGTGGAGAACGTGGGTGAAGCGTCTGTAGTCCGGGATTTCTGGGTTTTCCTCCTCATAGAGGACGGCCGGAGCGGGGACACGCTCACCGAAGTCCACTATGAATCCAGGGAGGCCCTGGAGCCAGGGGATACGGTGGCGCACACGTTCACAGACAACCTCGGCTTGGGCGCCACAGGTTCGTTCAGGGTGAAGGCGGAGGTGGACAGGAACGCCAACTTCGAATACCTGAACGACCTGATACATGAATCGGACGAAGCCAACAACCATGCGGCCAAAACACTGTACGTCGCATCCGAACAAAAGGCCCCGGACTCGGGTTCCTGCGGCGACGGATTCTGCACCGAGCAGGAGCGCAGGTCCGGAGACTGCATGGTGGACTGCGGTGAAATCCGGTTAATCGACGAGGGCCCGGACGCGATGCTGGTGGCCGCGGTATTGGCTGTCGTGTTGACTGCCGCAGCCGTCTTGTTCCTAAGCCGCCGCAGAAGCAGCGGGGTTTCAGTGGGGGAACAGGAATCCGCTGATGAGCTGGGGAGGAGGAAGCGGGAGTTGGAGGAGATGATGGCGATAGCGAGGGCGAAATACCACCGCAGGGAGCTGGACGAGGAAAGCTTCCGCGAAATCATACGCGACAATCAGATGAAGGTCATCGAACTGGAGCTGAAGCTGAAGGAGATGCAGGACTAGGTGTGTGCAACCAGCTTGGCGGTTCCGCCCTCATCTTTCCCGTACCACAGCATGTTGAATCGTTCGCCGAACAGCAGGAGGCTGCTGCCGCAGGTTATCTGGAAGTCGTGGTGGAAGTCTCCCCTGTACACTCCGAGTGTGACTGTCGGCCCCTTGTAGGTTCTGACGGTCAAGTTCATGCCCTTGTATGTGGTGTTGTATCCGGCGTTCACCAGCAGCGGCGTCGCGTCCGCATACCTTAGGAGGTCGCGGCCGCAGAATCGGACGCCCTCGTGCTCCCTGAACAACGCCTTGTCGTCCAATGCGTATACGATGGCGTAGCCGCCTGACACCCTCGAGTCTATGACGCCCAGCTCCAGGTCGTCGTTGTACACTACGTCGCCGTCCCGTATCTCCATAACCTTCGACTCCTCCGGACCGTAAACCCTCAGCTTAACCCTGTCCGTGTGGAGGCTGTCGAGGCTGAACACGTAGTCTCCGAAGCTCCGGTTGACGAGGCCGCCGCCCACCATGATGGCTGATGCGCCGGAGGGTGTGTTCGCCCTCACATAGGGTATGTCGGACACCCGGAGGGTGACCGCCACGCCGGGGCCCATGCCGACGACCTCCGCCTTCAGCCCGTCGACGCACGCTTCATCGTCGAACACGATGGTATCCCACCGTCCGTCGGAGGTGTTGTAGTCGACGGTGTAGACCCACTCACCCGTCGTATAGTCTGCTTCCCGAAGGTAGAATACGTTTTCTCCGCCGCGTGTGTAAACCCTCCGGTTGAGGGTGACCTCCAAAGTGGTCGTGGTGGTGGATGTGGTGGTCGTCGACGTCGCCGACGTGGTGGTGGACGTGGACACGGAGGTGGTGGTTATGCCGTGCGGAGCCTCTATCGGCACCTGCCTGCGTTGCGTCGTCGACGTGCTCGACCACACCATGTAGAATGTCGAGGTTGTTGTGGATGTGGTGGTCGTCGACGTGGTGGTGGCCTCGTGGACTTCCACGCGGACTCCGCTTTCATGCGGCTTGACCCTGTATTCGCCCAGGCACCCGGACAGTAGGATGATTGTCAAAAGAAGCGGCCACGCAGCCTTCATGGTATACAATCTGATTTACGGCCTAAAAATCTACTCCTTGCCTAGGAACCGTCTGAACATCGGGCTCATGTCAGCCATCTGCTCCTTCTGCAGCTCCTCGTAGAGGCGGTAGATTATGCCGACGGTCAACAGTATGCCGGTGCCGGAGCCCAACGCCCCCATGAGGTCCGCCACCGCCGCAACCAACCCCACTGCCACGCTGCTTATGATGGTTACCTGCGGGATGTATCTGTCGAGAACCCTCTTAACCACCCGCTTGTCCCGGCGAAACCCGGGTATCTGCATCCCCCCCTCCTGTATCTGCTTCGCCACGGACTCGCTGTCCAGCCCAGTGGTCTGAACCCAGAACTGGCCGAACAACACGCACAATCCGCAGAACACTATAATGTATATCACCAGATGCAAGAGGACGCCGGAGTCGGATAGTATGTACCAGCTCTGCGGCTGAAGTATCCCGTACAGGTTCCCAAGGCTGATGTTCCTCCCCACAGTGTATACGATGTTCTGGAAGGCGTTGAGGTTTTCGGACGCGGCAGCCGAGCTTATGTCGACCCCCAACGCCCCCGTCCACATGCGGACGTTGGCGAGCAGCGCCGCCGCAAGTATCACGGGTATGTTGCTGACGTAGAAGAAACGCAGCGGGAACCGCGCGCCTATCCCGCGGACGCCGCCGTAGGACAAGGGAATCTCCAAACGCATGCTCTCCCCGTACACCACCATCAGGAACACCAGCACCGTCGCTATGATGGGTGCAATCAGCACCAAGTCCATGTTGCCTGCCATCATCTGCACTATGAAGCCGGGTATGGCTCCGAAGAATGCGCCGGCCTGGTTGGTCAGCGGGTTAATGGAGCCGCTTATTATGGTCTGGCTGACGCCGCCGGCTATGAACAATGATATGCCGGAGCCTATGCCCCACTTCGACACTATCTCGTCCATGAACATCAACAGTATCGAGCCCATGGCTATCTGCAATATGGTGAACGTTATCAGCGCCGTCCCCTCCACCATGTTGGTGAAGTACACCAGCGCCCCCGCCTCGAAGAACGCTATAATGACTGTGAGAATCTTCTGCGCCCCCTGGAACAGCGCCTTACCGTCCTTGGTCTTCAGGTCCACGTCTATCATCTCCGCGCCGGTCAGAAGCTGCAGTATGATGGACGCTGTCACAATCGGGCCGATGCCGACGGACGTGAGCGAGCCTATCCTGCTCGCGAAAATCATGGTCATCTGCTCGAACCCCTGTATCCTCTCCGAAAGGCCTTCGGGGGTTACGCCGTAGGGGTAGACGTTGCCCATGACGAAGAACAGAACAAGTATGACGGAGGTCCAGATGAGCTTCTCCTTGAACGGCACCTTCCTGCCGGGTATCTTAACCTCCGGCAGGTACTTTATGAACGGCCTGACAAACTCAAGATTCATCTGCTTCACCGGATGAAGGCTCCTCGACGGCTTCCCCTTCTGATGTCGTCTCGACCGATCCGCCCGCGGCCTCTATCTTCCCCCTGGCCTTGGGAGAGCAGCCCCCCACCTTTATGTTGAGTCTTTTGTCGACTGCGCCGGCACCCAACAGCTTGTCTATTCCCGCCGCAGCGAGGTCGACGTCGTATGCGCCCTTGGACTCCTTTGCTATGCCGGACTCCACGTACCTGAGTATGTCCTCTGACAGTTGTCCGACGTTGACGGCGTTCAGCTTCGAGCTGCCCGGCCTCTTAAATCCTTTCCTGCCGAATCTCCCGGGCTCGTTCTTGGAGATGCGCTGCCACTTGTGTTTCTTGCTGCCGGCCATGCCGCGGCCGCCTCTGCTCCCGGCTCCCCGGTGCTTCTGGGCGTTGCCGTAGCCGTGGGTCCTGCTACCCCGTTTCCTCCCGGTTCTGCGGTCTCCGTGGGCCATTAAATCATCCTCTCCACGAGTCCCTTAATCTTATCCCCCCTGTATCCGAGGGCCCCGCCGACGGAATACGGCTTCTTGATGCCCTTCCGTTCGAAGCCTTTTGCGGGGGGGTTGAGTCTGAACACCGGCTTAAGCCCATTCACCGAACCCAGGGTGGTTTCCCCGGCTGCAACAGCCTTAGACAGGGCCTTGATGTCGCCGTGTCCGCTGTTAGCCTTCACGTACTCGTCCGTGACCTGCTTGCCGCCTGTTACCCTCCCCCTCTCCCTGAGCAGCTTCTCCACCGTCTTCTCGCCGACTTCCCCGAAGGTGACGTAGTCCTTCACCTTCTGCACCATCCCCCTGTACAGGGGGGTGTCGGGGACTATGGTGCAGTGGTTTTTCCTGGTCACGTTCAAATGCCCCATGGTGTCCTCTATGTTGCCTCTCACATGGGTTGTCCCCCGTACCCGGACCACTGCGATTGCGCTCATTGAATCTCCTCCTGTGCCTCCTTCTTAACGGACGCTCCGGTGACGATGTTGAGGTTGTCCGCGTCCCCCTCCTTCACCTTCACGTAGTTGGTGTTTTCAAGCGCGTTTATGACTGCGTGGGCGAAGTTTATGGCGGTCCTGCTGTGGCCTTCCGTGGTGACCCACACGTCGGTTATGCCTGCCAGCGAGATTATGGTCTTCGCTATCTGGCCGCTGACTATCCCCACGCCCCTGGGCGCGGGCTTCAATGTGACGGTGACGCTCCCGGATTTCCCGGCGACCTTGTAGGGTACGGTGTGGGGCATTCCGCAGCCGCACTCCCAGCTGCCGCACCCGCGCTTTACTTCCCGTATGTTGAGTTTCGCTCTTTCAATGCTTTTTCTGATGGTCGG
Source organism: uncultured archaeon (assembly GCA_964587725.1). GTDB lineage: Archaea > Altiarchaeota > Altiarchaeia > IMC4 > SCGC-AAA252-I15 > WJMO01. The sequence continues at coordinate 57,905 of CAZPLO010000007.1, read as the reverse complement.
CCCGGCTTCCTTGCCCTTGGATTCTCCGACGCCCACGTATCCGTCGCCGCTGCCGACCGCCGACACGACGCGGAACCTCATCCTCCGTCCGGAGTCTGTGACACGCTGCACCCTGCCGACGCTGAGTATCTCCTCCTGCATGTCGGGCAGAAGCCGGTCCACCAGCTCAACCTCCTTTATGGGCGCGGGCTGGGCCATGACGTCGCGCATCGACGTTATCTCGCCGCTGTTAACCTGCATACCCAGTCGGGTCTTGGGCTTCCACGGCGGGAGTTCCTGTTCGTCCCTGTCCCTCCGGTCCCTGCCCGGCTCCTTCTTTTTTATCTTCTTCTTGAGCTGTTTCTCGTCCTCGGCCTCGTCGACCACCTCCTCGGACTCCTTAGGCTCGTCTCCGGCGGCTTCGACGTCCTCGCCCTCTTTCTCTGATGGTTTCTCTCCGGCTTTTTCTTCAGCCTTCTTCACTCCCTTTCCGCCGGATTCATCCTCTTTCTTAGGCTCGGCCTTCTTCTTTTCCCCGGTTTCTTCCTTCTTTTCCATGGCCTCCCCTTTCTTCGGCTCCTTCCCCCCCTTCTCTCCGGCGTCTTTCTTTTCGGCCTCCGCCTTCTGTTTTTCAGGCGCCGCTTTCTTGGGGTCTTCCACCTTCTTTTCTTCAGCAGCCTCGGCTTTCTCCTTCACCTCTTCTCCGCCGGTTTTCTCTTCTTCAGCCATTTTATCACTTGCCTGAACTTAATATTTCCTCTTTGAGTTTCTCAAAGTCCGCTGTTATGTTCGCGGACTTTTCCACGCGGGCCGCCACGGTCTCGCCCTTCATTCTGCTCTCGGATGGGAAGATCTCCTCCTCCGCCTTGGATTCGACGCCCGAGTCTATCAAGCCCTTCAGCGTCGCATAAATTTTTGAACCCTTTATCTGCGGGTGCAGGCCGGTGTCCAATACCGCATTCTCCACTCCTCTGGCTTTTCCGCGCACCCCGCACAGTAGGCCGGTGAGGTATGCGGCGGATGTGTTCGAGGTGCTGTGGGTCCACCCCATCTTGGCGAGTTCCTTCGAGTTCGCCTGCGCAACCACCTTGTCTCCGTCCTCGTGGTATTCTATTAGCTGGGCGAGGGTGTGTTTGTTGGACGGTCGGACCACGAACCGTGTGGCCCCCGACTTCAGGAGGTTGAGCCTCCGCTTGTAGTCTGTCTTCTGTTCGCGCCGCCTCCTGTATTTCACACTGTATGTCGCGCCGGTAGCCATTATTTCCTCATCCTCTCCACGTGTTCCCTTAGGTGCCGTCTGCTCTGGAACAGGTTGCCCTTCGCCTGCCGGTAGAGTTTCCTGTACTCGGACACCGTGATGTCGCCGTTCTCCCGCATCTTCCTGAGTTCGTCGCGGATGGCGCGTATCTTGTTGACCCACCTCCTCTTGGATGGGTCGCGTGCGTTGCCGCTGCCTTCCCGGTGGCCGCTGCCCCTGCGCCGGCCCTTCCTCTTCTGCTCCGCCTTGGCGCGGGCTCTGCCGCGGCTGACGCCCTTCACCGGCTTCTTCCCGATGGCGCCTGTTTTTATGAGCGCGCGTATGTCCTCTCGAGTAAGTGCCTCGTCTATGTCTTCGAGGCGTTCGGGGTTGAATGTGACCCGGTTGACTCCCACGTCCAACACGTCCGCCGCCAGTCTTCTCTGTCCGCGCAGGTTCATGCCTCACCCCTCCGCGGATTCAACACCGTTATCTTGAGCTTGTTGGCTTCCTCTATTATCATGTTCCGCTTCCTCCTCCCGACGGCGGAGGCTATCACTGCGGCCTGCTTCTCAGGGTTTATCTCTTTAAGGCCGTCTGGGTTGAACACCCGCACCGCCTCATACCCGTAGTGGAGGCCGGATTCGCTGTCCGGCTTCTTGTACCCTATCGACGGCAGCGCTCCTTTGCCGCGTTTTTTCTCGTGTTTCTTGCTGTCTATCCCCCTCGGCCGCCTCCACTTGTCGTCCAGCCGCGGGAGCCTCCCCAGCTCCTGCCGGTTGAACCTCGGCGTGGTCTTCGGGGTTTTCTTGCTCTCGTCCGGCAGGTACTTTATCTTCGCAACCTCCTTAGGCTGCTTCGGCTTATCCTTCTTCTCTTCCTTCTTGGGCGTCTTCTCCTCGGCGGCCTTCTTTTTCTCCGCCGCATCCTTCTTCGGCTTGGCCTTCTCCTCTGATTCAACGGCCTTTTTCTCTTCTTCGGCCGTCCCTTTCTTCTTCTTCACGGCCTTCTTGGTTTTTTTCTTGGTCTTGGCCTTCTTCTTCGTATTCTTTTTGGCTTTAGCCTTCTTTTTAGTCCTCTTCTCGGCTTTCTTCTTGCCTTCGGCTGAATCTCCCGCCTCCTTCTTGGCGGCGGATTTCTTCCCCGCCTTCTTTTTCTTCGTCTTCTTGTCTTCAGCCATCTTACATTATTGGTTTGCCGTCTTTCTCGATTATGTATATGCCGTCCTGGAATATGCGGACGTCCAGGTTCTTGACCTTGGTGAGCTGCTCTATGTTGGCGGCCGTCTGCCCCACCTTCTCCTTGTCTATGCCCGTGGCGACGACCTCGTTGCCATTGACCTCGACTTTCACGCCGTCGAGTATCCTTGTCCTACGCGGGTATTTTTCTCCTAGGAAGTTGTCGACGACGAACTCGTCTCCCTGCACCATCGCCTTCATGGGGAAGTGCGAGTAGACTATGCGGAGCCGGTATTCGAAGCCTTCGGTGACGCCCTTCATCATGTTCTTGACGTGCCCCGCTATGGTGCCCATGATGGCCATCTGCTTCCTCAGCGGCAGGCGCTTGCTTTTCGCCGTTATCTTGAGCCTGCCGTCGCGGCGGTTGAAGTGTATGAAGTCTTCGCGGAACTTCCTCGCCAACTCCCCCTTCGGGCCCTTGACGGTGATGCTCCTGCCCTTGGCATCCACCTCCACGCCGTCGCGGAGGTCCACTTCCAGTTCGCCGTGGTGGAGTTTCTCTTCAGCCATCTTTAGTATACGTACGCTATGAGTCGTCCGCCGACCCCCTCATCCTTCGCCTTGTCGTGGCTCATCACGCCCTTGGGGGTGGACACCACCAGGAGGCCGAAGCCGCGGGACGGCAGATACCTTTTCTCCCACCGTATGAAGTCGTCGTTTTTCACGGGGAAACGGGGTTTAATGACTCCGCAGTCGTTTATGTGCTTTATGAGCTTCACCCGGACGCTTCCGCCGCGCCGGTCTTCGCTGACCTCGTATTCGCCTATGTAGCCGTTCTCCTGGAATATCTGCAGCACGTTCACCAGCAGCTTCGTATTGGGCTTCAGGATACACTCGCTCTTCCCTATCCTTTCAGCGTTTTTTATCGTCGATATCGCGTCGTTCAATGGGTCGTGCCTCATTTTTACCTCTGCGGCTTCTCCCTGCGTCCGTGGACGAGTTCGTTCAGTGATATGTCGTTGACTTTGATGACCTTGTACCGCACGCCTGAGAGGTCGCCCATGCTCCGGCCCTTCCTCCCGCCCAAGCCCTCTATGGTTACCTGGTCGTGTTCGTCTATGAATGTTATGGCGCGGTTCTGGGGCGCGAACGCCGTCACCTGGCGGCCGTTCTTTATCAGCTGAACACGCACGCACTTCCGGATGGCGCTGTTAGGCTGCTTAGCCTCTATGCCGACTTTCTCCAACACGATGCCGCGGGCCTGCGGAGCCCCCTCGAGGGGGTCGTGTTTCTCCTTCAGATTAAGCACCCGCCTGCTGTAGTCTGTCTTCTTCCACCTGAACTTCCGGCGCGTGTCCTGCAGCTTCTTGGCTGCGAATTCTCCTCTACCCATCTTACATCAAAAACAGCTGACCAAGTCAGAGTTTAACATTTAGGCGGGGAGTGTTGGAACCCCACGAGACCGCGTGGGCCACCAATTCCTCCGCCCGAAAACGGATACACATAATAGGGAGATATAGTATAAAAAGGCCGTGTTTTTCGGTATTGTCGCATTAGCGGGTGAGGTGGCTTTCCTCAGGAGGCCGGTGAACCCGCTGATTTTCTCCTTCAGTTTGGGGGCCGTCCACGTCCAGCACGTTTCTGCCCTTCCGGTTCACCGACGCAGTCCACAGTATGCCTCTGGCTTCCGGCAGGTTCTCGTATCCCTTGGACGGCGGCTTCTCCAGCACCGCAGGCCCGGCCATGAACAACTCTAGGAAACGATGAATATAAAATATTTCAAATTTTTTATAAATTATTTGAATAAAAGTAGCAATTATTTGAACTTCATATCGTGCGGAGGTTGATGTCGTCGATGTTGTGGTGTCGTTTGGCGAGGACGCGGACCATCCGTATTTTGGCGCCGCCTGGCCCCACGGCTTTGCTGCGGTCGCTGCGGCTTATCTGCACGGTTGCGGCGCGGCCTTCGCTGAGGTTGTCTACGCTGAGGCCGTGTATTTCCGCGGGCTGGAACATGTTGCGCATGAACTGCTCCGGGTCGTCGCTGTCCTCCAACACAATAACGGTGCGGCCCAACGCCTTCCTGACTTTGTCGACGTTGCTGCCCTTGCGGCCGATGGCCAAACCCATCTGGCCCTCCTTCACTAGAAAGCACATGGCGTCGTCTTCGCGGACGAAGTCCTCGACTTTGGCGCCGGTCATCTGCTCGAACAGGGTGATGTGCTGTATGTCGTCTGAGTCCAAACGTATCTTGTTCACCGTCCGACCTCTAGGATGCCGGATTCCCCCTCCTCCATGACCGCCGCAACAGATATCGGATGAGGCCGGCCTATGCTGGACCCCAGTTCTATGCTGGTCTCCTGAACCCTCGCGTACGGCACGTCCGCGAGGCGGCAGTAGTAGATTATCGTCTCCGCCTGCTTAGCAGGGCAGTTGCTGCTCAACAGCACCAGCTTGGGTTTGTCGTGCAGGAGGCTGTCCACAGTCTTGTTAGAGCCCAGGAGGACTTTCCCGGATTCAACGGCGTTGCTCAGCTGCTTCTTAACGTCGACCATCACTCACCCTCCTCCTTCTTTTTCTTCTTTGTCTTCTTCTTTTTTCCCGATTTGCCGAACGACGTCAAATCCACTCCAAGTTCGACGGTGCCGGTGCCCACCGGTATGGGCTGTCCGATGATGATGTTTTCCGCCACCCCCTCCAGCGGGTCTATTTCTCGGTGCAGTGCCGCGTTGAGTATGTGCTTTTCGGTCTCCTCGAACGCGGCCCTCGCCAGCACCGACCCCTTGCTGCCGGAAATACCCTGCCGGCCGACGGCCTGAATCTCTCCGCTGACGGTCATCCTGTCCGCCACCAGCATGATGTGGCGTATGTCCACGTTCAAGTCCTGGTCGTCTAATACGGCGACGGCCTCGTTTATTATCGCGTTCCGCGCAGCCTCCACGCCCAACGTGCTGCCTATCTGGTATATGTCGTTGGTGGTTATCCGCGACGCGTCGATGCCCTCCAACTCCATCAAACCCTTCAAATTGCTGCCTTCCGCGTATATCACGTACTCTTCACCCGATTTCCGGATGAACGCCCTCTGTATGTCTTTGACTCCGCGGAGCTTCTTCCTCTTCAGCTTGTTCTTTATCTTCTGAACGTCCTTGGGGGTTTCAGCGGACATGGTGTAGTCGTCTCCGCGTTTGGTGACGTTGTCGAACTTCTGCAGGAACTTCACCGCGTCCTCGTCGCCGGTGTGGACTTTCACCCTGTTCTTCGACAAATCGACGCGCACGGTGGCGACGTCGCTGAACATGACCTGCCGCATCTTCTTCGCTATCTCGTCCGCGGCCTTCTTGGTTTTGTTGTGCTTCTCGTCCAAGTACACGGTGGTTATGGCGTTCTTCGGCGTCCGCTTCGCGTCTATTATCTCAATCAGCCTCGGCAGGCCCAATGGCACGCTCAGTTCGACGACTCCGGCGTAGTGGAAGGTCCGCAGCGTCATCTGCGTGCCCGGTTCGCCGATGGACTGCGCCGCCACGGTGCCGACGGCCTCGCCCGGCGTTATCAACGCCTTCTCGTATGCTTCCAGGAACTCATCCTTCTCCTTTTTCTTCATGTCCTTGATGCGTTCCTGCACCGGAAGTGGTAGTTCGAAATCCATGTTCACATGTACTCCCCGACTGTTCCGCTCTTCGACGGGTCGACGCCGTCTTCGCCGTATACGAACTGCACTATGGTTCCGCCGTCCCCCCGTACTGTGCGGTCGGGGAACACCACCAGGTCCTGCAGCGCGTTTATCAGCCGCCTCTGCATGTAACCGCTCCTGCCAGTCCTTATGGCGGTGTCCACCAGTCCTTCGCGGCCTCCCATGCTGTGGAAGAAGTATTCCGTCGGCCGGAGCCCGCGTTTGAAGTTGCTGCGGACGAAGCCGTTCGCTTCCGCGCTGACGTCACCCTGCTTGAAGTGGGAGAGCGTCCTGAAATGGTATCCCCGCTTGATACGCAGTCCGCGGACGGCCTGCTGGCCGACGCAGCCAGCCATCTGGGTCAGGTTCAACAGGCTTCCCCTGGCCCCTGTCTTAGCCATCAAAACTGCGCTGTTCTCGCCCACGTACTTTTCAGCCATTCTTCCGGCGTTCGAACGCGAGCGTCCGAGTTCCATCATGATGTATTCTTCCAGGCTCTCCTGCCTGCTCTTCCCCGGTATTATCTTGAGTTCGCCGCGTTCGTACAGGGCTATGAGGTCGTTGACCTTGTGCTCCACGTTGGAGAGCATCTCCTTCAGCTCCTCCTTCCCCCTGTCTGGTATGTCGTTCTCGCTTATGCCGACGGTGAACCCGTATTTCATGAACGCGTTAATCGCTATCCTCGTGGACTGGTCTATGTACTGTCTGGCGCGGTCGGGACCGTATTTGACGAAAATCTGGTTAAGCAGCTTCCCGGCCATGCCTTCCGCGTCTATGGCGCCCGACACTATCCTACCCTTCACTATCTTCACGTGGCCTTCGCCCTTCTCGTCCCCGCCGCCCGCCTTCTTCCCGATTTTGTTGGTGTATTCAAAGTCGAAGTCGTCTGGCAGCAGGAGGTCGAATATTTCGCGGCCGGTGAACTTTTTCTTGCCCTTCGGCAGCTCCACGATGTTTCGGGTGACCTGCAGGGCTTCCGCGCGGGTTAGTTCCACGCCCTCGCGGGTGAGCAGGTATGCGCCGGTGACGTGGTCGTGGCGGCCTCCAATAATGGGTCCGCCGTACCTCGGGGATATGATGTTCTCCTGCACCTTCATCAGCAGGTCCGCTTCTGCGATGGCTTCCTCGCTCTGCGGCACGTGCAGGTTCATTTCGTCGCCGTCGAAGTCCGCGTTGTAGGGTGCGCATACGGCGGTGTTAAGGCGGAAGGTGTTGTACGGCAGCACCCTGACCTCGTGGCACATCATCGAAATCCGGTGCAGCGACGGCTGCCGGTTGAACACGACGTTGTCGCCGTCCATGAGCATCCTTTCCACTATGTCGCCCACCCCCAGCATCTCCGCGATGGTCTCCTTCGTATCGTCGAGAACGCGTTTCCGGCGGCCGTTGGATATGACGTTGTGTGCGCCAGGGTACTCTTCGCTGCCGTTCAGTATCATCTTCCGCATGCGGTCGATGTTGCGTTCGTTCACCTCCTCAGGCACCGTCAGTTCCATGGCGACGTAGTATGGTACGCCGACTTCGTTGATGCTGAGGTTCGGGTCGGGGCTCACCACCGTACGGGCGGAGAAGTTAACACGCTTACCCGACAGGTTGTTCCTGAACCGGCCCTCCTTGCTCTTGAGGCGCTGGGCTATGGTCTTCAGCGGCCGTCCGCTCCGGTGCCTCGCAGGAGGTATCCCGGTTATGCCGTTGTCGAAGTAGGTTGCGACGTGGTACTGAAGCAGGTCCCACAAATCCTCTATGATCAGCTGCGGCGCTCCGGAGTTTATGTTCTCCTCCAGGCGCTGGTTTATCCTCAGTATGTCGACTAGCTTGTGTGTGAGGTCGTCTTCGCTCCGGTCCGCGGACTCCAACGTGATGGACGGCCTCGCCGTAATAGGCAATACTGGAATCACGGTCATAATAAGCCACTCCGGCCGCACCTGCAGGTTCAGGTAACGGAGGTCTTCGTCGGTTATTTTTTCGAAGCGCTCCTTGATGTCGGTGACAAGCAGGTTGTTTTCGCCCTCATAGTATGAGTACGGGCGGACGAACTTCACCTTAACCTGCTTGGCCTTGCAGTGGGGGCATTCGCCGCCGCGGTTGGAGACCTTCATTGCCCGGTTCCAGACGTCGCCCTCTATTGTCTCGGGGGTCCAGCCTTCCTCGTTGTACTTCTGTATCTGCTCCTGCGAGACCAGCACGCGCCCGCAGTCCCTGCATATGGCGCGGAGTATGTTGTAGACTTCCTTGGCGTAGCCGACGTGTATTACCGGTCGCGTCAGCTGCACGTGGCCGAAGTGGCCCTGGCATTCTCCGAGGCGGCCGCCGCAGGTCTTGCATCGTATGCCCGGGTCTATGACGCCCAGCCTCGAGTCCATGAGGCCGCCTTCGATGGGGTATCCGTCGTCGTCGTATGTGTTGGGCGTGTATATCCTGGCGGCGCTCATCTTCTGCACCATCTTCGAAGACAGCAGCCCGAATTCGACGTGGTCGACCTTCTTACGTACAATCATGCTTTATCACTCAATTTTAGTCTTGGTAAAACGCACATGCCCATCAGCTCGTTCAGCAGCAGCTTGAAGGCGTACGCCATCTCCACCGGGTAGGTTGGTGTGTCGCCGCACAGCGGACAATACACCTGACGGCGTTCGACGTCGTTGACTGCCACCATCCCGCATTTGCTGCACACCGGGACCACAACCTTGTCCGACTCGTCCAACAGGCGGTCTTTGAGCATCATTGATACGCCGTGGCCTATGAGGCAGTCCCGCTCCATCTCTCCGAAACGGAGTCCGCCCTCCCGCGCCCGTCCTTCCGTGGGCTGGCGGGTGAGCATCTGAACCGGCCCCCTTGACCGGGCGTGAACCTTGTTGGCGACCATGTGGTGGAGTTTCTGGTAGTATGCTATGCCGACGAATATGTCCACCTCGAAGGGTTCGCCGGTTTTGCCGTTGTACATGACCTCCTTGCCGGTGTGGTTGAAACCGTGCTCCTTGAGGGCCTCCCTTAAATCGTCCTCCTCCTCGTTGGCGAACGCGGTGCCGTTGACGAGGCGGCCCTCCATCGCGCCAGCTTTGGCGCCGATCATCTCCAGTACGTGGCCGACCGTCATCCTGGACGGTATCGCGTGGGGGTTTATGATGATGTCTGGGGCGACGCCGTCTTTGGTGAACGGCATGTCCTCCTGCGGCACAATCAATCCCACCACCCCCTTCTGCCCGTGCCTGGACGCGAACTTGTCTCCGAGCTCCGGAACCCTCAGGCTCCTGACCCGCACCTTCGACAGCTTGTTCCGTTCAACGGTTTCAGTGAGTATGACCGCGTCGACGACGCCGGACTCCATGTGCCTCACCGTCGTGGACGTCTCACGCCTCCTTTCCTCGACGATGCCGTATGGTCCGATTTCCTCCAGGAAACGGGGCGGCGACGTCTTCCCAATCAACACTTCGCCGGAGCCGACGTCGGATTCGGGGAATATTATGCCGTCTTCGCCGAGTTTCGCGTAGGTGTCCTCGGACTGCGCGCCCTCAACCTCTATCGCCGGCATCTCGAACCGGTCCTGCTGTCCGCTCGGATACCTTCTTTCCTCTGCACTGTATGTTCGGTAGAACGTGGAGCGTCCCAGGCCCCTCTCAACGGAGCCCCTGTTGAGCACTACGGCGTCCTCCATGTTGTATCCTTCGTAGCTCATGATGGCTACGACGAAGTTCTGTCCCGCAGGCCTCTTCCAGTACTCCAGGGAGTCTGCTATGTCTGTCTTCACCATCGGCATCTGCGGGTACTGCAACACGTTGGCTCTGCTGTCGAACCGCGAGAAGTAGTTTGAGGTGTACATGCCGAGGCTCTGCTTGGCCATGGCCGCCGCCATGGTGACGCGCGGAGAGCTGTTGTGCTCGGGGAACGGCGCGAACCCGGCGCTGATGCCAAGCATCAGCGACGGAGTCAGCTCCAGGTGGGTGTGTTCGGCCGTCACCTTGTATTCTCTGACGGCGACGTACGCGTTCTCCTCCTCCTCCGCGTCGATGTATTCTATGGCGCCGTTTTCCATGAGGTGCTGCCAGGTGATTCTCCCGTCCTGAAGGTCGCTCACGTGCTTGTCTGTGAGCACCGGCTTCCCGTCATCGAGTATTATGAGGGGGCGGAGGGTCCTGCCCTTGTCCGTGTAAACCTGGACTTCGTTGTTTTCCTCGTGGTAGCTTATGGAGGCCGTGTGGTGTATCTTCCCCTGCCTGCGCAGCTTCCGCAGCCGGTTCACCAGGGTGTCGGGTCTCCTGTGCTCGCCCATCAGCCGGCCGTTCAAATACACTCCGGTGCCTCCCGCGTCTTTGACCCCGTATTCCTTGAGGTATTTCTCCAGCGGCTCCTCTTCGGTTTCCTGGGATATGACGGCTCCGACGGCAAGGTTCTTCACCAATCCGCAGTTCTGGCCCTCCGGGGTCTCGTTAGGGCATATCCGCCCGAACTGGGTTGAGTGGAGGTCGCGGGCCTCGAAGTGGGGGTGACTTCTGCTCAGCAGCGAACTCACCCTCCTCTGGTGGGTGACATACGATAGGTAGTTTGTCCTGTCCAGTACCTGGCTGACGCCGCTGCGGCCGCCGGTCCAGTTTCCTGTTGCAAGAGCATAGGATATGCTTTCCGTGAGGTTGTTGCTCCGCACCGCGGTCTTCACGTTGACTACCCTGTGTCTGGCGTTCTGTTTCTCCAGCTGGTATTTTATGTCCCGGGCTATTTTGTTGAAGCTGACCCTGAACAGCTCCTGCATGAGGTCTCCACTGAGGCGCAGGCGCTTGTTGCTGTAGTGGTCTTTATCGTCTTCCTCGCGTATTCCGAGGTCCAGCTGCAACACCTTCTTGGCCATGATGCCCAGGTATATGGCCTTCCTCCGCCTGTCCTCTTCGCTGTTGCCTATGTGGGGGAGCAGGAAGTTGTTTATGACCTGGTTGGCGCGGGTGGCCTGGTACTGTTTCGCGTGACCCGCCCCCGCCCTCTTCCCAATGTAGTCGAAGGCCTCCTCATGGGTCATGTCCTTGACCTCCAGGTTTATCTTCACCTCCAACTGGGTTTCGTCGTCGAACAATCTGAGTATCTCGTCGTCTTCGAGGCCCAAGGCCTTCATCAGCGTAATCAACGGTATCCTGTTGGGTATGCCCGGGAAAGACACGAACAACGTGTTGCCGCCGCTGACGTCCCTCTTCTCCACAGTCACTCTGGACCGGAAGCCCTGGCGGACGGAAAACACCTTCGCTATGACCACGTCCTTGCCCATGATGGTCTCCTGCGTGGTGACGATGCGGTTGGGCGCCAGGTCCTCGACTATGATGAGGCTGCGTTCTGTGCCGTTTATTATGAAGTAGCCGCCCATGTCGTGGGTGTCCTCACCGCGTTTAACGACTTCGTCCTCGCTTAATCCGTTCAGCAAGCAGATTCTGGAGCGCAGCATCACCGGCAGATGGCCTATTTCAACGACCACCGGCTCGCCGCGCTCTATGAACTCCAGGTATATGGGTGCAGAGTATGTCAGGTTCCTGAGCCTGCACTCGAAGGGATACCGCGACTCGACGCCCATCCCTGACTCGTTGACCTCCGGCTTGCCGACGCTTATCTTCCCCAGCTCCAGGCTGTAGTCCGGTATCTCTATGTCGAGGCTGCCTTTCTCATCGATTACTTCCTGCAGCCCCTTCTCTATGAGCCAGTTGTAGGATTCTATCTGGAACCTGGTGAGGTCGTCGCGGCGTATGAAATCCGAAAGCCGTATGAACGGCATCTTGGATTCCGTCTTCCTGCTCATTCGACAACCACCCTGTAGTATATTGAATTGCCAATCAAATCGTGTTCGCGCGTTATCCTGATTACGTCCCCGACGTTGGCTGACAGGTCTTTGATGCCGTGGTCGTTCAACTTTATCTTCGGCATCTGTTCCCTGCCGACATTGTATTTGTCCAGCACTTTCTGTGCTTCCTCGGGGCTTAGCAGCTCGTGTTCGGGCACTAATTTGTGTTTTACCAACTTGCACCTCCACAGGATTTATGGCATCCCGGGTTCAGAAAAAGAGCGTGTCTACATATTATCCAATCATCATTTATAAATGACCCGGGTTTTACGCTCTTTTTCACCTGTAAATCTTCCCCAGTATGTCTGTTATGGTGACTATGCCCAGGGCCTCCCCGTCTTCCAAAACAGGGAACCCGCCCAACCCCGTCTCCCGTATGAGCTTCAACACGGTGCCCATGTCGTCGTCGGGGCCGACGGACACCACCTTCAACTCCATTATCCCCTCCACCCTGGTGGACAGGTTCTCTTCGGCGTACACGCCCTTGAAGTCGCCGTCCTCCAGGTAGCCGAGGACGTCGAACACTGTCACAACGCCTGTGAGGCGTCCGTCGGACATAACCGGCAGCCGGCGCAGCTGGTTCCTCACCATCACCTTGCTGACGTCCGACAGCATCATTCCCGCGGTGGCGGATATGGTCCGGGACTCCATCATCTCGCTAACCCTTATGCCGGTGTCCGCGGCTTCCGGCAGCAGGTCCCGCTCCGTAACCAGCGCGATAACCTTCATGTCTTCCTCGTCTTCGACGACGGGGATGCAGCTGCTCCGCTTGTCCAGCACGATTCCGACGGCGTCTTCCACGGAATCCTTTTTGGTCAGCCACTGAGCCTCCCTCATTATCTTGTTGACTGGGCAGTTGATGGCTGACAGGAAGTTGCCGCCGTAGTCTTTTTCTATGATGTTGTATTTCTCCCCTCCGCCGAGGAAGTCGAGCACGTCTATGGCCGTGACCATGCCCTCCAGTCGCCCGGTTCCCGCGTCCAATACGGGGAGGCGGCGGACGTCGTTGTCCCGCATCAATGTGGCTGCGTTGCGTATGGTGTTGGAAGGGTGCGTAGCTATCACTTTCCTGGAGGCGACGTCCATTATGTCGCCCACCTTCTCCACCAGGTGGCTTCCCATCTCCTTGGGGCCCCTGTCCATGCCGCCTTTTATGTCCGAGTATCTTTTTGGGTTGCGTGCCATCCTACTGTAACATGTATAATATATTATTTATAAGGCTTCCGCTATCCAGCAGTCTCACTTTTTATGCACTATCCTGCAGAGTTTCTTGGTTATTCCGACGCGGTCTTCGGCCTGGAATATGTTCCTGCCTATGCTTATGCCCTTGGCTCCGCATTCTATCGCGTCCTCCACCATCCGCAGCAGGTCCTCTTCGCTGTCTATCTTGGGGCCGCCGGCTATCACAATAGGCGCCGGACACCCTTCAACGACTTCGGTGAAGGTTTTCTTGTCGCCCGTGTACAGGGTCTTAATGATGTCCGCTCCCAGCTCTGCACCTAGTCTGGCCACGTGTTTCACGTACTTCGCGTCGCTGCTGTTCTTTATCTCCTTCCCCCGGGGGTACATCATCGCCAGCAGCGGCACGCCGTAGGTGTTGCATTCCTCCGCCGCCATTCCGAGGTCGTGTAGCATGTGGTGTTCTCGGTCTGCTCCGACGTTCACGTGCACGGACACGGCGTCGGCGCCCAACCGGACCGCCTCCCGGACGGAGGTGACCATTATCTTGTTGTTGGGGTCCGGGGCTACGCTGCTGCCGGCGTTCAAGTGGATCATCAACCCTATGTCTTTCCCGTATCCACGGTGGCCTCTGCCCACCATGCCCTTGTGCATGAGCACGGCGTCCGCGCCGCCCTTGGCGACGTCGTTGACTGCTTCAGCAAGGTTCTCCAATCCTTTTATAGGGCCCACGGTAACCCCATGGTCCATGGGCACAATCACCATGTTGCCGCTGTCGCGGTCCATGATGCGCTCCATCCGAATGCGTTTCCCAATCATCTTAAAGACTCCAAACTCAGGACTATAATTTTGGAGTTAAGGGTTTATAAAGCCCATTTCAAGTATTCCGGCGGGTCTATGAGCTCGAGGTTGTGTCGGGTGTATTCTTCCAGCCGTCCGGCTCTTTCCCTGCCCAGCACCTCGACGGCGAGGTTCCAGTGGACGGACACGATGTCGCCGACTTGGGCGTCGGTGAACACCCTGCCGCCGGCGTTGTAGTCGATTTCATTCACCGCGGGCGTCAACACGTACCGTCCATCCTCCACCTTCAGCTCCTGCGTGTCCACCGTCAGTCGTTCACCCTTTGACGTTACCGTCCCCCATGACACCCTGCACAGGTCCTGGTTTTCAACCGTCTTCGATATTACTCCTGTGACTGTTTGGATGTGGAGTACGTGGAAGCTGTGGTGCGGCGACACCCCTTTGGGGACTGAATCAACCAGGCAGCGGAGGATTTTGTCGGGCAGGTACTTCCTGAAGTCCGACTCCATCATAGCCTTCAAGTCGTCTGCGGACACGTTTTTCAGGAGTTCGCTGCCTATCCAGTACGCCTCCACCACGTCGGAGTCGAACATGTCGTCGATGCCGTTGCGGTCCGCTATCAGCTTCAGGTACGGAGTCAGCGCCTCGAATCCCGCGAGTATGTCGCGGACGTCTCCTTCTCCGCCGAGGGCGCAGTCCAGTATCTTCCCCTGAGGGTCGTGTGGGCCGCAGTATCCAAGGCTGTTCGGCATGTACGAGTATCTGCTGTCCAGCCTCAGCCCGTCCATCATGCAGTCTGCGGCGACGGCAGCCTCAGGCGCACATACGCGAGGACGCACGCGGCCAACAGTATGAAACCGCCGGCTTGGGCGGCTGTCACGGCCGTCGACAAGAACGCCGCAGACAGTAGCGCCGTAATCGGCGCACCCAGCAGCAGTACGACGGTGGCGGTCGACGCCTGCACGTGCTTCAATCCATGATACCATGTGGCCACGTACAGGAACAATATTGCGGCGGACACCAGTCCGGCGGTGGCCTGCGCAGCCGACAAAGCGGTCAATGCGCCGGCGCGTCCCGTTGCCGCCAGAAAACCTAAGAGTATGATGGAGCCGAAGCCCATCCGTGCAGCGGCGACGATGCCCGGCTTCACCGTCTTCAGCGTGTGCTTCGACAGTATGGTTTCAGCAGCCCAGAACACTGTCGCAGCCAGCACAAGCAGGTCTCCCATGCCGACGGACATGAGATTGAATCCTATCAACACCACGTTCGCCGTCAACAATGCAGCGGCGGCCGCAAGGTGTTTGAAATTCAGTCTCTCCCGGAGGAAGACGGCAGCCAAGGCCGCTACTATAAGGAACATGGTCTTGTGTATGAACGCGCCGTTCGCGGCGGACGTCATCGACAGTCCCTTGAAGAACAGGAGGAATGGTATGCTTCCACCGACCACGCCTATGCCCGCAAGCTTCACCCACTCCGTCTTCGTGAGCTCCTTCACCGAGTTGAAGTCCCTGAACAATACATAAGCTGCGACGAGAACCGCAGCCACCAACACGTTCTTAACGGCCGTGAACACGTAGGGGTCACTGTAAGCTACAAAAAACTTGTTCACGAATATTGCGAAACCGCTCACCAACGCGGTGGCGAGCACGTACTTCAGGCCTTTGGCGTAGTCGGCGTCCATAAGAGAACATAATATGTAGTATATTATAAATACGGGCGTGTCCGACCGGAAACCGTCCGCCGGCACTTTTTAACATGTGTTCACTTATATGATGGAAGCCGCCAGGCATGCTTGATCCTACCATTTGAATGCATTTTGTGTTCTTTTATGCATGCGCCCGCGGTTTTTTGAACAAATCTTTTGTGATACGATGAACGACTCGAGCGCGCTGATGGCGGAGAAAATATGCAGTGAAAGCGGTTTAGACGGCTGGAGGGACTGGAGGTGGCAGCTTAAGCACCGCATCCAGTCCGTGGACATGGTGGAGGAGCTCCTCGGCATAGAGTATCCCCCCGAATACAAGGGAAGGCTTGAGGAAACCCTGCAGGTGTTTCCCATGTCCGTGACCCCCTACTACCTGTCATTAATCGACGTAACAGACTATGTGAACGACCCGGTGTACCGGCAGGCCGTCCCCTGCCCGGACGAACTGGAGCACATCAAGGCGGACATGGAGGACCCGCTGCACGAGGAAAAAGACAGCCCCACCGAATGCGTAACACACCGTTACCCAGACAGGGTTCTGTTCCTGACGTCCAACACCTGCTCCATGTACTGCCGCCACTGCACCCGAAAACGCAGGGTAGGCGACCTAGACAGGCAGTTCAGCGACCAGGACATACTGGACGCCGTCGAATACATACGCGAGACTCCGCAGATACGCGATGTGCTGCTGTCAGGCGGCGACCCACTCATGCTGTCCGACGAACGTCTGGACTGGATAATGGGGATGCTGGACGACATCGAACACGTGGAGATACTGCGCATAGGCTCCAGGATGCCCGTCGTGCTCCCCTACAGGATAACGCCGGAGCTGGTTGACATGATAGGGCGCCATAAGCCTGTGTGGTTGAACACCCAATTCAACCACCCCCGCGAGGTCACGCGGGCGGCGCGCAAGGCGTTAGCCCGGCTGTCCGACGGCGGAATACCCCTGGGGAACCAGAGCGTCCTGTTGAGGGGCGTCAACGACTGTCCCAGGATAATAAAGGCGTTGAACCATAAGCTGGTGGAAAACCGCGTAAGACCGTATTACCTGTTCCAGTGCGACATGAGCCGGGGGCTCAACCACTTCCGGACCCCCATAAGCAAGGGCATAGAGATAATAGAGAACCTCATAGGCCACACCACCGGGTTCGCGGTTCCACGTTACGTTGTGGACGCCCCGGGAGGCGGCGGAAAAATCCCGGTGATGCCAAACTACGTGATAACCCGCGGGACAAACAAGGTTGTGTTGAGGAACAGCGAAGGCGTCATCACAACCTACCACGAGCCGGAGGAGTATAAGGCGGACTTCTGCGACCGCAACTGCGGGGAATGCGGCAGAAACCTCCGATTGGACGATGCGGACGAGTCCAAGTCCACGGGGATAGCGAGGCTGCTGGACGACCACGACAAACGAATCAGTTTGACGCCCGAAGGAAACGAGAGAATCAGGAGGCGGAGTGCGTGACGGACGTGGAGGAAACCCTCGGCGGCTCCAGGATACAGCACGGCCCATACAACGACCGAGTGTACCTGATGAGCTTGGATGAAGCCGACCTCCCGTGGATAATCGACGAACTGGATTCGCTGGCTCGGGAAAACGGCTACGGGAAAATATTCGCCAAGATAACCTCTGCCGCGGAGGACGGGTTCACGGCCGACGGCTACTCCGTGGAGTCAAGGATACCCGGCGGCATATTGTTCGCCAGCAAGTACCTTAACAGGTCGAGGATGCTGGTGCGGGATAAGACGCGTGAAGTGGTCGAAGCCGTTACTTCCGCCGGGGGGAACGGCATGCGTCAGCCGCCGAAGAACCTGGTCTTCCGGCATCTGACGGCAGCCGACGCCGTTCATCTCGCGCGGCTGTTCAAGACCGTGTTTGAAACCTACCCGTTCCCTGTTCAGAATCCCGGATACTTGAGGGAGTCCATGGCTGGGAAGACCGGATACTACGGCTTCTTCGACGGCGGAGCGCTCGTTTGCGCCGGCGGGGCGGAGTTTCATCCAGGGGGTGGATCCGCTGAAATCACGGACATAGCAGTTCATCCGGAATACAGGGGGCGGGGGCTGGGAAGCTTGTTGGTGAAAGAAATGGGGGGGTGCCTGAGGCGCACGGCAAAAACCCTCTATACAATATGTCGGGGCTCCTCTGTCGGAATCAACATGGTGTTCAAGAAGAACAACTACGTCTACGCGGGAACCATCCCCCAGAACACGAACATTATGGGATCCATCGAGGATATGAACGTGTGGTACGCCCCATAATACGCCGGCCACCCGACTTTTAGGCTGGCCTAAAGTATTTATTCTTGGATGTCCAATACATCTCTTATGCCCGGGAAGAGCAAGGAAGAGTACTTGGAGGCCATCTACGGTCTGATGGAGGACGGGAAGGCCCCGAAGACGGGGGAGATAGCCAGGGAAATGGGGGTCAGGGACAGCTCCGTCACGGAGATGCTGAAGAAGCTGGACAGCGAAGAATACATCAGACACAAGCCCTACCGCGGCGTCGAGCTCACCAAAAAAGGCCTTAAGGTGGCGAGCAGGGTAAAGAGGAAGCACCGCCTCCTGGAGCGGTTCCTGTACGACGTTCTGAAGCTTCGTAAAGACCGCGTCCACGAGCAGGCGTCCATGATGGAACACGGCCTCAGCGACGAGGCAGCCGACGCCCTCGACAAGCTCATGGACCACCCGGAAACCTGCCCCGACGACGGCAAACCCATACCTAAGGCAGGGGACATTACGCCGCCGGACACCCTCATGCACCTGGCCGTCGGCGACCATGCGACGGTGAAGGAGCTGGCGGGCGGCAGCCGCTTCCGCTCCAGGATGAAGTCAATGGGCGTCACCGAAGGCAAGAAGATAAGGATGGTTGCCAGGGAGCCCCTCGGCGGCCCGGTGGTGGTGAAGGTGGGGAACACCCGCCTCACCATAGGCAGGGGTATGGCGTCTAAGGTGAAGGTGAGTAAATGAGGATACTGCTGATGGGCAACCCCAACGTCGGGAAGAGCGCGTTGTTTTCAAGGCTCACCGGCGTCGACGTCGTCTGCAGCAACTACCCCGGCACCACCATAAGCTACTGCGGGGGCACCATGCCGTACGCCGGCGAAAAGGCGGAACTCATAGACGTTCCAGGCACCTACTCGCTGACGCCGGAGAGCCCTGCGGAAAAGGTTGCGACCGAGATGCTGGAGTCTGGAGACGTCATCGTGAACGTCGTCGACGCCACAAACCTTGAGAGAAACCTGTACCTCACACTCCAGATACTCGAACACGGTAAACCAACCATGGTGGCGTTGAACATGAGCGACGACGCCCGCCACCTCGGCGTCGAAATAGACGTCGAAGGTTTGGAGCGGATGCTCGGCGTGCCGGTGGTGGAGACGGTGGCGGTCACCGGCGAAGGCGTCAGGGAACTGGTCGACCGGCTGCCTGAGGCGAAGGCGTCGCCGGCGTCACGGACGGACGACGAACGTTGGCGTGAGGCGGGACACATAGTCGGCGGCGTGCAGACCCTACACGCCCGCGAACACACCCTGTTGGAGCGGCTGGAGGACGCCACCATACAGCCGCTGACCGGAATACCCATAGCCCTGCTGGTATTGTACCTGATGTTCGCGGTCATCATCACCACAGGCAACTGGGTGATAGAAAACATCCTGGACCCGTTCTTCTACAACATATACGGTCCAATCGTGCGAACGGCCGTGGAGCAAATATTTCCGTCGGGGATGGTGCACGACATACTGCTGGGGACGGGAGAGGATTTCATAGAGAGCCTCGGCCTGCTCACCACCGGAGTGTACGTGCCGCTGGACATGGTGCTGCCGTTCGTCATACTCTTCTACTTCATGCTCAGCCTATTGGAGGACATAGGTTATCTGCCGCGTCTCGCCACGTTGATGGACAACCTCATGCACCGGATAGGCTTGCACGGGTCAGCAATCGTACCCAGCATACTGGGCCTGGGGTGCAACGTCCCCGGCGTCCTCGCCACCAGGATACTGGAGACTGAGAAGCAACGGTTCATTTCGGCGACGCTGATGGCGATATGCATACCGTGCCTCGCCCAGAACGCAGTCATCATCGGTCTGCTGTCACGCTACGGGATACAGTACATCGCGATAGTGTATGCGACGCTGTTCATACTGTACGTGCTCGTCGGGCTGGCGTTGAACAAGCTCATGAAGGGCGAGAGCCCCGAAATACTGTTGGAGATACCGCCGTACCGTATGCCGGACGCCGGCGCGCTGCTGAAGAAGACGTGGGTGCGTGTCAGGTACTTCCTCACCGAAGCCGTCCCGTACGTGTTGTTCGGCGTATTGGCTGTTAATCTCGCGTACGTGGCGGGGTTGGTCGACTTCATCGCATCCACCGTCGGACCGCTCATGTCCACATTGTTCGGGCTTCCGGAGGAGGCGATTATAGCGTTGATAGTCGGGTTCCTCCGCAAGGACGTGGCGGTGGGGATGCTCGCGCCGCTGGGGATGACGGCCATGCAGCTTACTGTGGCGTCGACGCTGCTGGCCATATACTTCCCCTGCATAGCGACGTTCACGGTACTCTACCGCGAACTGGGGTTGAAGGGGCTGCTGAAGTCTATGGCGCTGATGCTTGTTATAACGGTGGCGGTGGGGGTTACGATGAGGGCTGTTTTACTGTAGGCTGTCGACGGCATCCAGCAGCAGGCCGCATTCCTCAGATGTCCCGATTGTTATCCTCACCCAGTTGCCTGGGAACCCGTTGAGCGGCGGAATCTGCCGCACCACAATACGCTGCTCCAGCATTTTATTGAAGAATTCGTCCGTGGAATGCGGAGACACGTCCACGAGCAGGAAGTTTGTGGCCGACGGTGTGACACGGTATTTACCAGCAAGCCGTTCCGCAACCCGCTCCCTGTCAGCCTTTATCTTCTCCACCGTCTCCCGCATGTATTGTATGTCGTCTAGGGCGAGCAGCGCCGCCTCGTGCGCGAGAACGTTGACGTTGAACGGCGGCTTCACCCTGTGGAGGGCGTTTATCGCCTCCGGCGAGCCTATCCCGTAACCGAACCGGAGTCCCGCCAACCCGAACGCCTTCGCCAGCGTCCGCAGCACAACCACGTTATCATACTCCCCTATCAGGTCTACGGCGGTTTCACCGTGGAACTCAAAGTACGCTTCGTCCACAACAGTGACTTTCCCCGACTCCGCGACCGCCTTCACGTCGTCCAGAGGGATTGTGGTTCCGGTGGGGTTGTTGGGGGTGCACAGGAACACCAGGTTTGCCTCCCCCGCCTCCTTCAGGAACCTGCGGCCGTCGAAACCGAAGTCCTCATCCAACGGCACGCTCACGTACTCTTCACCCAACGCCTTCGCGTACGCCGGATACTGTACGAAGGTGGGGTAGTGGCTGGCCGCCGGCCCCTTGAATGTCTTCACGCACAGGTCGATGAGTTCGTCGCTGCCGTTACCCAACACAATATTCTCCGGTTTCACGCCGCAGTATCCTGACACGGCATTTTTCACGTCAGCGTCCCTGTAAGGGTAACGGTACACCGTCCCAGCCTTATCCCGCAGCCCCTCCACCACCGTGGGGCTGGGGCCGTAGCTGTTCTCGTTGCTCGCCAGCTTCACCGTGTCTTTTACGGTCTTTCCGGGACTGTAAGGCTTCAAACCAGTAATCCACGGCTTCACGTTGTCTGCGGACATGCAGTAATTTATATTCCCAGTTAAGTATATACAATGCTTGACCTGGATAAGGCGTTCGCAGGGAAAGGCGGACAGAGGCGTGTGGCGGAGTACCTGCTGAAACACGGCGTGCGCGTGACCGAGAGGGGGGAGCTGATGGCAGGCGAACTCGAGGTGACGCACATCAGCGTCTCGCGGGTGCTGGACGTCGACCGCCGCGTGGTCAAAGCCACCGTCGACTCCATCAACGAAGACGACAGGATGAAACGCATCTTCAGGAACCTGTCCGTCACCCCGTCGCTGCGTGAGCTCGCGCCGGTTCTAGGATACGGGGCCATAGAAATCATACCCACCGACGCCGCCGGCAAGGGCATAGTCTCCGGCGTCACCAACACCATCAGCAACGCCGGCGTCGGCATACGCCAGGTCATCGCTGACGACCCCATGTTCGACAACCCCGAATTGACGGTGATAACGGAGAAGCCGATACCACGCAACCTCATAGACAAACTATTGAGGGTGGATGGAGTCCACAAGGTCGTGGTTTTGAATTAGTTTCTATTTTTTATTGAAGTCCACCCCAATAATAAACAATGTCCCCCCAGTCTCAGAGGCCGAACGGACCGCGCAAAGGATATGGTCAGGATAGCAATGACCTGGATTCGCAGCTGAAGCCCATAGACGGCAGTCTGGTGGAGGAGAAAGCAGACATCATATGGAAGGCGCTTAAACGACTGTCCGAGGGAAGTCCTTCGGACAAACAATTGTTGCAGGATGTTGGGGCCATAGTAAAGCACGCCACCGGCACGCCCGGCAAAGTGAACCGTCAGGTGCTGGAGGAGTTCGTCATAGCACACCGGGTGCCACGCCATTTCACGGAATCCATGATATCCTACGCCGAGTCTACAGGGCAGAACCCTGAACGTTTCGCGGCCGACAACAGGACCGTGAACTTCCTACGCGAACGCATGTTCGGCGAGAGTCTGCCGGAGGTGAAGTCGCCTGCGGACGAACTGTTCAACAGGCGCCTGCAGGAGCGGAGGGAATCGGAGAGGGGGAAAAGCAACCCCGGCAACCCTGATTTGGAGGACGACGCCCAGGACCTGTGCCTGATGTCCGACCTGAGGCCGGAACGCATACCCGATGCCATGAAACTGGCGGAGGTCATAGCCGACATCCGCTCCCGCGAGACAGGCCGCAGTCAAAACCCCCAGATACCTGCTGAAGACACGCCGGAACGCGAACGGTTCGTGAAGGCTCTTAAGGCGTCGGGGGGCAGGAAACCAATAGACGTGTGGCGTGAACTAGGTCAGTTGCAGTAGCACGTCGGCGGCATACCGCAGCATCCGCCGCCCGCGGGCCTGTAGGCGCATTCTCTGCCTGAATCACAGTATGCGGCGGCACATCTGCTGGGGCTGGGGTTCACCACGTCATAGCAGTGCACGGGCGGCAGCGTGGTGGTGGGTTCCGCAGGCATTGTGGTTGTCGT
>CAZPLO010000007.1:0-35083 GCA_964587725.1 uncultured archaeon | reverse complement strand
GAAGTCGTTGTCGTCGCCTCCTCGACTCCCACGCACCCCGCGACCAACAAGACCAACGCAATGGCAGCTAACCTCATCCTAAGTCATTTACCCCCAGGCGTTTTTTAATCCGCGTCCACACCGCCGCAACATCGTCGGCTGCGGTTCCGCCGTATTCGGCAATCGTCTTCCCATCCACCATCGCGTCCGTGAACGACTTGTCGTAGGGTATTCTCCCGACGACTTCCACGCCCCTGCCGCCGCAGTAATCCACTATCTCCTCCGTCCTGCGGGGGTTGAGGTCGTGTTTGTTCACGCACACCACCGCATCTATCTTGAAGTGGTCCGCCACATCCAGCACGCGTTTGAGGTCGTGTATGCCGGACACCGTCGGCTCCGTCACAGCCAGCGCCAAATCCGCGCCCCCGATAGACGCTATCACCGGACACCCTATGCCGGGGGACCCATCCACCAGCACGAGCTCTGAACCCTCCCGTTCGGCCAGTTTGACCGCCCGTTCCTTAACCGCGGTAACCAGCTTGCCGGACGCGTCCTGTCCCGGCCCCAGTCTAGCGTGAACCATCGTCCCGCAGCGTGTGTCGGAGACGAATAACTCGCCCGCCACCACGTCCTCCATCACCACGGCACCGTGGGGGCATACGAGCCCGCAGACGCCGCAGCCCTCGCACAGCAGCGGGTCTATTATGCAATCCTTTATGGCGTTGAACCTGCAGTGCCGCGCGCACAGACCGCACTCCACACACTTCGCACGGTCTATGGACGCAGTCTGCATGGCATTGAAGTCTTCGCGCGACTTTACGCTGGGGTGCAGGAGCAGGTGGAGGTTTGATGCGTCGACGTCGCAGTCCGCCAGCACCTTGTCTTCCGCCAATGACGCGAATCCGCCGACGATGCTGGTCTTCCCCGTGCCGCCCTTCCCGCTTACGACGGTCAGCTGCTTCACTTCTTAACCTCCTGGAACAGTTTCCCGAATTTTTCCCGGTACTCCCGCATCTCCCCCACAAACGGTATGCCGTCGCTGTACAGTTCGGCTATCCGCCGGTCGTCGGGTATCCTCATCAGTACGGGAATGTGTTTCTCTCCGCAGAAGCGGTCTACGCCGTCGTATCCGGTCCTGTCTTTGTTGACCACCACCCCATACGGTATCTTCATTGAATCCAGCATCTCCGCAGCCAGTTCGAGGTCGTTCAACCCGAACGGCGTCGGCTCCGCAACCAAAACGCAGTAGTCGGAGCCCTCCACCGCAGCCACGGCAGCGCACGAAGTACCGGGCGGCGCATCCACTATGACGTCGCCTTCCCCCGCCTTGTTTTTCACTGCGTGGATGACGGAAGTTGCTATGGCCTCTCCCACGTTCAACAGCCCGTAGGCGAAGTCCATGCCGTCCGCCTTCCCGCACCGGACCACGCCGACCGCCCTCTCACCCTCGCTTATCGCGTCCCGGGGGCACGCCAGCACGCAGCCTCCGCATCCGTGGCAGAGTTCCTTGAACACCATCACGTTCTCGCCGGCAACCGCCAACGCATTGTATCTGCAGAAGTCTGCGCACCTGCCACAGAAATCACATTTACTCCTGTCGACCACGGGCATCACGGCCTTCACATCATCCTCGGATGTCTCCGCGTTGAGGAAGACGTGGCAGTTCGGCTCCTCCACGTCGCAGTCCAGCAGCTGCACGTCGTCCAGGGACAGCGCCATGTTCACCGCCACCGTGGTCTTCCCCGTCCCCCCCTTGCCGCTCGCAACAGACAGAATCATTCCACAACACCCTTGAAGTATCTTCTTCCACCCCGACGTTCCTCAACAGCCCTGCCGTCGTCCCGGAGCTCGCCCACGTACTTCAGTATCTCGTTCTCGTGCACGCCGAGCGCGGAAGACAGGTCATCCACAGTGCAAGGCCGCCTCATAAGGAGTTCGAGTATCCCCTCCTCCACGTCGCCGCTGTAGGACTCCGCTGCGGCGCGGCTGAAGTCAGCCACCACCTCCGCCCCGAGGAAACCCGCGATTTCGTCCATCCTGTCCCTCCTAATCGCCCCCGCATAATCTTCCGCCGGCGGTCTCACAACCGTGTTCAACTGCACCTTATCTGGTTCTATCCCGTCCACTGCGGATGATAGGGCCTCCAGTTCATCGGGTGTGTCGTTGACTCCGTCCACCAGCATAACCTCCAGCCACACCTCCGCGCCGTTGAATGACGCGAGCCCGTCTATTATGTCCTCCACCAGCAGGCCATCCACGGGCCGGTTCACCCGTTCGAACACCTCCTGTGTGGCCGCGTCCAAGGACGGGACCACAACGTCCGCGGCGGCCAGCTCCGCCCTCACACCGGAATCGTTTATGAGGGACGAGTTGGTCAGGACCGCCACCGGCGTGTCCGTCAGCGACTTCACCCCGTCTATGACTGCTCCCATGTCGGCGTTGAGCGTCGGCTCCCCCGAACCCGACATGGTCACGTAGTCGCAGCCGCCGCGGTCCAGGAAATCCCCCACCTCCCCCACGATGTCTTCGACCGGCGCGTAGTGTCTCCTCTCCAGCGTCTTATCCGTGGTACCCCCTAGCTGGCAGTAGATGCAGTCGAACGAGCACACTTTATGCGGCACCAAATCCACCCCCAGGGAGCTGCCCAGGCGCCTGGACGGCACCGGACCGAACACGTGCTTCACCGCGCACCCCCGCAGAACACTATGTCCCCCTTCGACACGCTTAGGTCGCGGGCCACCAGCCCGCACTTGGCCATCAGCAGAAAGTAAATGTATCCCTCTCCGTTCAACGCCTCGTAGTTGCCCTGGCCCTTGCTCAACACCAGGTCAGCGGCCTTCAGCTTCTCTATGAACCCGGGGTCGTTCCTGTCCGGCCCCGACCCGGGGCTGCCGTTGCCCATGTAGTCCACCGTTACTCCGCGTATCCCCGCAGCCTTCAAATCGTCTTCGGTGGCGTCGTTGAGTATGGGCCCGCCCTTGACCACCACTGTCACGTCGGCGCCGTCCAACTCCTCAATCAGCACCCGGTCGAACACAATCTCGCCCGCGTTGTCCGCGAGATACAGCATGTTTTCGGCGGACTCCAGGTCGCGGGCGAAGGCCGCGCACCGGTCCACCGCAAAGTCCCTGGCCAACACGTCCTCCACCGTCCCCTCCAAATCGAACACTCCGCCGACGCCGTAGTCTATTATGTTGCCTGCGACCGCCAGCTTCAACGCGGTGTGCAGGGGGTCGTCGGAGTCGGCGACGGTGTCCTTCATCCAACCGTACATCTCCATGGCCAGACGGTTGTCCCTCTCCTTGAGCTTCAGGTACGGGTCCGGGTTGCCTGAAATCTCCCGAACCAGCGCGTGTATCTCATGCGCCATCTCAGGCGGCGTCCTCCGGTATGGTGTCTCGTGCATCAACTCCGCCACCGCCCTCAAAACCCGCTCGTGGACGCCGGGGTCGTCGGACGACATCCGAGCCGCCTCCAAGGCCTGCCTCATGAGGCAGGGTATGCAGTCCAGGTTGACTCTCATCCCCCCTCCCCCCTGGAGTAACCCCTCAAAGCGTACATGCACGCCCGCTCAGGGTCAGACGTCTTGAACACGTTGTCCCCTTCGATGCCCAACAGATACTGTCCCTGCAGGTCGAATCTCTCACGCAGAAAATCCGCTATGGGTCTGACGTCCACGTGTCTTATGTGTTTTGTGGTGTAGCCTCCCCCGTGCAGCTTCTTCCTGAAATATTCTGAGTTGGTGTTGCAGAGCAGGAACACCGTCCGCCCGCCGGGAGAAAGCACCCTGTCGATTTCCTCTGCGGCCGCCCGGTAGTCGTCTGTGAAAGCCATGGTGGAAACCGAAAACACTCCATCGAAGCATGCGTCGCGGAACGGCAGGTTCTTCGCGTCAGCCGCCGTGAACATCCCCGTCTCACCCGCAGCCTTAACCATGCCCACTTCAACGTCCACACCCACTATGTTGAGGTCTGCCAGCTCCTCCTCGAACGCCCCCGGACCGCAGCCCACGTCCAGTACCATGTCGCAGTCCCGAAGCCAGGGCCTAATGTAGTCTGCCTCCGCCTTCAGCACACGCCTCCCCAAAGGCGTGTCATAGTAGCCTCTGTAGTCTCCAGCTTCAGTATGAGCCATTACCGTGACAGTGAAAAATTCAATGCCCGCACTTCTCAGTCCCATGGTCTCTGCCGCGGAACTCGTGCCGGCTGCAGGCGGTGTCTTCCGTGGCCTTCACGAGCTCGTTGTTCCTCCACTGCCGGAGCGCGTCCTCCACGGTTCCGGAGGCTTCGCAGTAGACGCCTATGCCTTTCTCGCTGAACATCTGAATCGCCCGCCTGCCCAGGCCCCTGCACAGCAGCACGTTGACGCCGTGTTTCTCCAGCAGCTCCGGCGGATAACCTGCTCCGCCCATGTGGTGGCTGATGTTCTCTATCACCTCAGCCTCCATCGAATCAGGGTCCACGAGGGTGTAAGTGGGTGTGCGGCCGAAGTGCTCCCCCACTGTGTCTTCCAGGCCCCCTCCTCCCTGCGTGGGCACAGCAACCCTCATTCTCTGAAGTCCTCCAAGGCCTTCACCACCAGTTGCGTGTACATCAGCGACGGACCACCGCCCATCAACGCCGCCACAAAGCAGGTTTCCATAATCTCGTCCTCTGTTGCTCCGGCCTCCAGCGCATGCTTCACATGGTATGCTACGCACCACTTGCACTGCGTCGCAACCGACAGCGCGATGCTTATCAGCTCCTTCGTCTTATGCGGCAAAACACCCTCCTTTTCGGCGGAGTGCATGAAGCTGGCGAACGCATTCATCTGCTCCGGATACTCCTTGCCCAACTGCTTCAGCGACCCCTCCACTTCCTTTAATATGTCGTTCATGTCATCCATTCTACAACCGTCCCCCTCTGCCGCCGCCTCTTCCGCGGCCTCCGCCGCCCCTTCCTCCGCGGCCTCCGCCGCCCCTTCCTCCGCGGCCCATGCCGAAATGGCCTCTCACGTTTGGCTCCTCCAGGGGCTTCAGTTCCCCGCGCAAGTAGGCTTCCACGGCGTCTTTAACGTTGCCTTCTGCCCGGACCATTTCAACCCCGCTGCGCTCGAGCACTGCGGCGGCGTTCGGTCCGAAGTTCCCCGCCAACGCCGCATTCACGCCCAGTTCCGTGACATACTGCGCCGCCTGTATGCCCGCGCCGCCGGCCGCAGTATGCCCCGGGTTGCCGACGGTATCAGCGCCCTTCACAGCATCATCTGCCTCGACGACCGTGTAGGTGGGGCACCTGCCGAACACCGGCGACACACTGTCTCCGAGCCCTCCCTTGTTCGTCGCCACCGCAACTCTCATCTTCAGTCGTGCTCCTCGAACATCCTGTCCTGCGTCTCGTCCCTGCTGCGAAGCCACTCTATCAGCATCGCCGCATGTTCCTTCTCTTCGTCGCGGTTGTGCTCCAGTATCCTCTTCAATTCAGGGTCCTTGCAGACCTCAACCCTTTCTTGGTACCAGTTTATGGCTTCCAGTTCCTCTATGAGGCTCTGTCTGCCCCGCTCCAAATCCAATGTCTCGTCCGTAAGGTTCTTCCTTCCCTCGTGTTCTCCGGTCATTTTCACGTCCTCCTTCAGCACCGCGGATTCTTCCTGTATGCCTCCCACATCTTTTCGTCTGGGTTCTGCTCCATGACGTCTTCGCTGCGGAAGGAGTACCTGTACCCGCTGATGTACTGTATTACTGTGTCGTATGCCCTATTTATCTCAGCCATCGCCTTGGCGTCTCCGCCCCGGTCGGGGTGGGCTTCCCGCGCCACCCGCCGGTAGGCTTCCTTCACCTCATCCAATGTGGCTGTCTTACCCAGCCCCAGCCTCTTCCTCGCCTCCTCTATGCTGTCGTATTCCATCATCCCCTGGCCATCGGCGACCCGCACTTCGGGCACCTAACTCTGTTGCATGGGGTTCCCCGACTGTGGGGTTGCATGTGCCCGCATCTGGGGCATCTGCATGCTGTGGGGCTGCGGCCTCTGTCTCCCATGCCGCGTCCTCCGCGGCCGGGCCCCATGCGGGGGCCTGTTCCGTCTCCGCCCGGCATCTCAGTCACCCAATTCGCTTATCCGCTGCCGAACGGCCTTCAACTCCTGCTCCAGTGAATCGGCTTCCTGTTTCAGATACTCCGCTTCCTCCTCCTTCGTTGGCGTGTCATGCCCGGTCCACCCGGGGAGTCCTGTGGCGTAGTACATGTGCCTCCAGCCTCTGCCTCTCCCGCGGCCGAATCCTCCGCCCCGTCCGAATCCGATCCCGTAGAATCGTCTGGGCTGTCCGGTGGCGCAGAATCCAAGCCCTCTACCTGTCACTGGTCCCCTGCCCTGTGGTCCTGTTCCGTCGTATCCTGGCATCTTCAATCACCTCATGTTAGCCTTAATGTTATCTACTATGCTGTTGAACGCTGATGTCGTCTCTTCCCCCATGTGTTCTCGCACATACGGCCTTCCCGCGTCGCAGGACTCCGTCATACCGTATGTGAACGGTATCCCGCCCAGGAACGGCACCTTCAGTTCCGCGGCAGCCTTCTC
Source organism: uncultured archaeon (assembly GCA_964587725.1). Taxonomy (GTDB): domain Archaea; phylum Altiarchaeota; class Altiarchaeia; order IMC4; family SCGC-AAA252-I15; genus WJMO01. Next base: position 28,553 of record CAZPLO010000007.1, on the reverse strand, counting down.
TCCTCCGCCGACGCCGAACAACGTTATGTCTTTTCCGCAGTGGGGGCACCGCATGCCGGCCATGTTCTCTATCACCCCCAGTACCGGCACGTTCAGTCGTCTGCCGAAGTTGACTGCCTTTCTCGCATCCATCACCGACACCTCCTGCGGCGTCGTCACCACTATGAATCCGTCGATGCCTGGGAGCGTCTGAGCAACCGTCAGGGATTCGTCGCCTGTTCCCGGAGGCAGGTCCACTATCAGGTAGTCCAGTTCACCCCACCGCACGTCGGAGAGGAACTGCATTATCACGTTCCCCCTCAGGGGGCCCCTCCAGATGATTGGTGTGTCTGCGTCGTCCATGAGGTATGACACGGACATGGTCTTCACGCCTCCCGCGTCCACAGGGTTTATGCCGCTGTCGGAGGCTCCGGCCTTCATGTCTGCGGTTCCCGTCATCTGCTGCACGTTGGGTCCTGTTATGTCCGCGTCCAGCAGCCCCACCTTCTTGTCTGCGGAGAGCGTGTATGCGAGGTTCACCGCTATCGTTGACTTGCCCACCCCTCCCTTGCCGGATATCACCGCCATGGTGTGTTTTACGTCTGTCATGTTCTCGCGCAGCCGCTCCATCATCTCCTCCAGCCCTGTCTTCTGTTCAGCCTTCATCTTTTATCTTGAAGCATCCGCCGCGTACTTCGATTGCCTTCCCGTTTATGAACGCCTCCGCTATTTTTTTGCGGGCGGAGCCGAGGTCGCGGGCTAAGGTGCGGCGTGAAACCTTCATCTCGGCTGCGGCGTCCTCCTGGCTCATGCCCTCGTAGTCTGTGAGGCGGATGGCCTCCACCTCCTCGACGGTGAGGGTATTGGATTCCAACTCTATCAGCGGTATGCCGCGGGGTTTGAAGTAGTCCGCTCCCGGCATGCCGCCCACCACCCGTATGCACTTCGGCCGTCCGCGACCTACCATGTATGTTCCTTCGGAATCAGAGAATATAAATGCCCATATGGGCTAAAATATTGGGTTGAATAATTTAAAGCTTTCATGCACTTTTTGAGTGAAAGATAGAATTTTATCATCTTCCACATAATATGTATATTGTTGTTCATTTTTACATTTTTATATTCATTTTACCTATTTGTTGTTCATGGAGGTTAATCAAACCTACGTTAAGATTCCCGCACGGGACCCGGAGCACGCCTACCTGAGCCTTAGGGGTGAGAACACGTACCTGCTGGAGAGCATAGAAGGCAGCGAGAAAAAAGCCAGGTACAGTTTCATAGGATTCAACCCCGCCGCCAAAGTCAAGGTGAAAGACGGCGTCGTGGACTTCACCGTATTCGACCGCGAGTTCAAGGCCGAACCGGAAGGACGCGACCCCCTCACCGTGATACGGGGTCTTGTGGAGCAGTATCCGCAGCGGGGCCCGTCGCTGGCGCGGTTCAGCGGAGGGTTCGTAGGCTACCTCAGCTATGACGCAGTCAGATACTACGTCGACCTCGAAAACGGGGTGGACGCGCTGCGGCAGCCGGACGCGGAATTCTGCCTCACCCGGAACAACATCATATTCGACCACGTGAAAGGCGAAACCTACCTGGTGGAGAACCACTTCCTCAACGGCCACGACGTGGACGTGGAGGAATCGCTGCGGAGGCTCGAGGAGATAGCCGCGGGGTTGGAGGAGACTGGGTTCGACGACGGCGCCGTCGCAGACGGGTTCGAAAGCAACACCACCGAACACGAATACGAGGATGGAGTGCGCGCAATAAAGGGGTACATCCGCGCGGGCGACACCTTCCAGACCGTGCTGTCGCAGCGGCTTGCCACGGAATACGGCGGCGACAAATTCGGCGCCTACCTCCGCCTGAAGGACATCAACCCCAGTCCATACATGTATTACCTCGATTTCGGCGACCGTAAGATAGTGGGGAGCAGCCCGGAGACGCTCGCCAGGGTTGAAGGCGGTGTTGTGTCGACCTATCCGATAGCGGGGACGAGAAGGCGCGGAAAAGACGACGCCGAAGACGAACGTCTGGCTGAGGACATGCTGTCGGACCCGAAGGAGCGGGCGGAGCACGTCATGCTCGTGGACTTGGGCCGGAACGACGTCGGCAGGGTGGCTGAGTATGGTTCAGTGGATGTTACGAAGTTCATGGCCGTCGAAAAGTACTCGCACGTCATGCACTTGAGCTCCGAAGTAACGGGCAGACTCGCAGCTGGCAGGACGGAGTTTGACGCGTTGGAGAGCATATTCCCCGCCGGCACGGTTTCCGGCGCCCCGAAGGTGCGGGCGATGGAGATAATCAACGAACTGGAGCCGGACCGTCGCGGCGTGTACGCCGGCTGCGTAGGCTACTTCAGCTTCAACCGGAGCATGGACACCGCCATAGCCATCCGCACCATAGCGTTCGAAAAAGACAAGGCGTACGTGCAGGCGGGCGCCGGCATAGTCGCGGACTCCGTGCCGGAGAAAGAGTATGATGAAACCATGAACAAGGGAAGAGCATTACTCAAAGCCCTGGGGGTGCGGGAGTGAATTTATGTGTGGCTTTGGCGGCGAATCTCAGAGGGACCGAGCGTAGCGAGGTCGCTCACGCGTGTGCACGGAGCGAGCCGTGCATGAACAAGGGGCGGGCGCTGTTGAAGGCGCTGGGGGTGGACGGATGAGAACCCTTGTCATAGACAACATCGACTCGTTCGTGTACATACTGGTGCAGTACGTGGGGGAGCTGGGCGGCAACCCCGTGGTGGTCGACAACCGGGTCGGCGAACAGGCTATAGACGACATCATGTCCGCAGGCGACGTCTCACACATCATAGTGGGTCCCGGGCCGAAGAGGCCGGAGGACGCGGGCGTCTCCAACTATGTGATCCGCGAGTACGGACCGAAAACGCCGCTTCTGGGCGTGTGCCTCGGCCACCAGTGCATCGGATACTGCCACGGCGCCACAATAAGGAATGCGCGGACATTGATGCACGGGAAGGTCAGCAGGGTAGAGCACGACGGCACGGGACTGCTGAAGGGCATGGTGAATCCCCTGGAGGCCACACGGTATCATTCCCTCGTCGTCGACGACCTGCCGGGCGAGCTTGTTGCGACTGCGAGGAGCGTCGACGACAATGAGGTGATGGTGTTGGAGCACCGAGACTACCCCCTGTACGGGCTGCAGTTCCACCCCGAGTCCATACTCACAGTCGACGGGAAAAAAATCATAGAAAACTTTTTGGGTGTGAAAAAATGAAGGAGTACATAAGGAAGGTGTCCGCGGGCATGCACTTGACGCCCGCGGAAGCGGAGGACGCTATGACGCTGATTATGACCGGGCAGGCCAGTGACGCGCAGGCGGGGGCGTTTCTGACGGCGCTGAAGATTAAGGAGGAGACGCCGGAGGAGATTGCGGCGTTCGCTAAGGTGATGCGCGACCATTCGGTGAGGATAAATCCGGAGGTGAAGGGTGCGTTGGTGGACGTCTGCGGGACCGGCGGAGACCACAAAAACACGTTCAACGTGTCCACGGCCAGCATGTTCGTGCTGGCGGCGGCAGGGATATCTGTGGCGAAGCACGGGAACCGCAGCCTCACGTCGAACTGCGGCAGCGCCGACGTTCTCGAAGCATTGGGTGCGCGCATAGACCTGAAGCCGGAGGAGATTGAAGCGTGCATAGAGGACGCGGGCATCGGTTTCATGTTCGCGCCCATGCACCACCCGGCCATGAAATACGTGATGCCTGCGCGGAAGCAGATAGGCATCCGGACGGTGTTCAACATACTGGGGCCGCTCACCAACCCCGCCGGCGCCCAGAAGCAGCTTATGGGAGTGTTCGACGGCGGGTTGACGGAGAAGCTCGCATACGTTTTCAAGGGGCTGGGTTCCGAACGCGCGATGGTAGTGCACGGCGACCCGGGGCTGGACGAGTTCAGCAACCTCGGCGCCACCAACGTCAGCGAACTGTCCGGCGGGAATGTGAAGTCGTTCATCGTCGACGCGGAAGAGTACGGGATAAAAAAGGCCGAACTGGAGGACATAGTCGGCGGCTCCCCGCCTGAAAACGCGGACATACTGCGCAAAATACTCTCAGGCTCGGAAGCGGGCGCGAAAAGGGATATCGTGCTGTTGAACGCCGCCGCCGGACTGATGGTCGCAGGGGAGGAGAAGGACATGGGTGGCGGCCTTGAGAAGGCTGCGGAACTCATTGACTCCGGCGCCGCATATAATAAGCTGGAGGAGTTCATAGAGTCTACGAAATGAATTTCCTCGACAAGGTCGCGGGCGAGAAGCGTGAGGCGTTTTCGTTCCGGCGGCGTAGCCTGGTGGATGCGTTGGAATCCGACCGCGTTTCATTGATTGCGGAGGTTAAGCGCCGCAGCCCCAGCAGGGGCGACATACGCGACGTGGACGCTGTCGAGGCTGCGTTGGAGATGGAGGCCGCCGGAGCCTCCGCGATTTCAGTGTTAACGGAGCCGACGTACTTCGGCGGCTCCCTGCAGGATTTGTCGGCCGTGAAGAAGGCTGTCGAGGTTCCCGTTTTGCGGAAGGAATTCATAGTGGATGAACGGCAGCTGACGGAGTCCGCACTGTACGGCGCAGACGCGGTGTTGCTGATTGCGTCGATACTGGGGGGGAAGACTGCCGACTACGTGGTCATGGCCCGCGACCTCGGCCTCGAGTGCCTGGTGGAGGTGCACGGGGAAGAGGATTTATGCCACGCCCTCGCTTCAACGGCGAAGTTGATTGGAGTCAACAACAGGGACCTCGAATCCCTCGGCATAGAGTTAGGCACTACGGAGCATCTCTCATCTATGATACCCGGAGACCGCATTCTGGTGGCTGAAAGCGGTGTGAAATCCAGGGAAGATGTGGAGCGGATGAGGAAGGCCGGTGCGAAGGCGGTGCTCGTCGGCACCGCGGTCATGGAATCCGAGAATATCGCCGAAAAAATCAGGGAGCTGATTGGATGAACGTGAAAGTCTGCGGCATCACCAGCCAGGGGGATGCGGGGATGGTGTTGGAGGCCGGCGCCGACGCAATCGGCGTCATAATAGGTGTGCCTGTGGAGACTCCGCGCAAGATAACGTTGGAGCGCGCCGCCGAGATACGGGATTCAGTATCCCACATAAGCCACACGTTCATAGCGGTGCTGATGCCTGAGACGGTCGGCGAAGTGGTTGACGCGTGCGTCCGGCTGGAGCCGGACGGCGTGCAATTGCACGGCACCGAGTCACAGGACTTCCTCAGGGAGCTGCAGGAGCGCGTAAGCTGCAGGATAATAAAGTCCATCCACGTTTCAGACGACGTGGACATGGACTATGTGAAATCCGTTTCCGAGTACGCGGACATGCTGCTGCTCGACACCAAAGCAGGCGGGAAAGTCGGAGGCACCGGCGCCCAGCACGACTACGGCCTGGACAGGAAGATAAGGGAGGAGACGGGGAAGCGCATCATACTGGCGGGCGGCCTGAACCCCGACAACGTAGCCGACGCGGTGAAGGCGGTGAAGCCGTATGCGGTGGACGTTTCCAGCGGCGTCGAATCCGAACCGGGGAAAAAGGACCCGGAGAAGGTGAGGAAGTTCATGGAGGTGACGGCATGCCTGTAGGGAAGTTCGGGAGATACGGCGGCAGATACGCCCCCGAAACGTTGATGCCAGCATTGGAGGAACTCGACAAGGCGTTCAAGCTGTACAGGCGGAACCAGGGGTTCAAGGGCGAGCTCAACACGTTGTTGAAGAGGTTCGCGGGCCGCCCCACATCCTTGTATCATGCCGAGAACCTTTCGAAGGACTTGGGCGTGAAGGTGTATTTGAAGCGGGAGGATCTGGTGCACGGCGGAGCCCACAAACTCAACAACACCCTCGGCCAGGTGTTGCTGGCCAGGAAGATGGGGAAGAAGCGCGTCATAGCGGAGACGGGGGCGGGCCAGCACGGCGTCGCAACCGCCATCGCGGCAGCCCGTTTGAACCTGAAGTGCGAGGTGTACATGGGCACTGAAGACATCGAACGCCAGAGGCTGAACGTGTTCAGGATGGAGCTGATGGGCGCGAAGGTCATTCCAGTAACCTCCGGCTCCTGCACGCTGAAGGACGCGACGAACGAGGCGATGAGGGACTGGTTGGCGAACGTCTACGACACATACTACTGCATCGGCAGCGTCGTCGGACCCCACCCGTATCCGACGGTTGTCAGGGAGTTCCAGCGTGTGATAGGCAGGGAGACTAAGCGTCAGATAAGGGGGGTGGAGCCTCGTCTGCCGGACGTGCTGGTGGCGTGCGTCGGAGGCGGAAGCAACGCCATGGGGTTGTTCTACGACTTCATCAAAGAAGAAGTCGAACTCGTCGGCGTGGAGGCGGGCGGCCACGGCATAAGGTCCGGTAAACACGGCGCCACATTGTGCGAGGGCACCGACGGCGTACTCCACGGCATGCACAGCAAACTGTTGCAGGACAGCTACGGCCAGATAAGAATCTCACACAGCATCAGCGCAGGCCTTGATTACCCTGGCGTCGGACCGGAGCTAAGCCACCTTCAGGCTACGGGCAGGATGAAGACCGCGTACGCGACAGACGACGAAGCGGTTGAGGCGGTCACCCTGCTGTGCGAACTCGAAGGCATACTCCCCGCGCTCGAAAGCGCCCACGCCATCGCGTACGTGATGAAGGACCGGAAGAAGCTGAAGGGTAAGACGGTGGTGGTGAATCTGTCGGGGCGCGGCGACAAGGACGTCCACACCATAGCCGACGCCCTGGGGGTGGAATTGTGAGGCTGGAGAAGGCGTTGAAGGGCGGCGGAAAGTTCATCGCGTTCATCACCGCAGGCGACCCGTCGGTGGAGGACTCATATGAGATTGCATGCGACATTATCGGGTCGGGGGCGGACGTGTTGGAGCTGGGTCTCCCGTTCTCGGACCCGATTGCGGACGGCCCCACCATACAGGCCGCCGGCCAGCGGGCGCTGGAGGCCGGCATGAACACCGACGAATACTTCAAACTCGCGTCTAGGATAAGCAAGGAATACGGTACGCCGCTGGTGTGCCTCACCTACTACAACCTCATTCTGCAGTATGGTCTGCGGAGGTTCGCGGTGAAGTGCTACCACTCCGGCGTCGAAGGAGTCATCGTCCCCGACCTCCCGGTGGAGGAGGCGGGCTCCTTCACCCGTGAACTACGGAACCAGGGCGTCGACTTCATCTTCCTCGTGTCAGAGACCACCCCTGATGAACGTTTGGACAAGATACTTTCCAGGGCGTCGGGGTTCGTCTACGTCGTAGCCCTGTTAGGCACTACGGGGGCGCGGGAGAAGGTGTCGAAAAACCTTAAGAAGCTGATTAAGCGGGTTAAGAAACACACCAGCCTGCCTGTTGCGGTGGGGTTCGGCATATCCGCCCCCGACCACGCCAGGGAAGTCATTTCATACGGCGCGGACGCCGCAATAGTCGGCAGCGCAATAGTGAAACTGGTTGCAAATGGTGACAGGGAGAAAATCAAGTCATTAGTCAAACAGATGAAGGCGGCGTGCGGTTAGTGGGTCAGCTTCCGTCTGCCGTCGGCCAGCATTTCTTCAACGACAGGGTCCCTTATGCGTTCCAGGGATCCAGTGAACCTACTGCGTATCCTATCCACCGGAACCCCCTGTGACTTGAGCTGGTTGATGTGGGCTTTGCAGTCGCACAGCTGGCCGACGCCCCTCATCCACCACTCGTCCTTCTCGCCAGGGTCGTCCGTCATGTGTCCCGCGGTGAAGGCGTTTCTGCCCGCGTTCAATCTGCAGTAGGCCGCATCCAACCCGTAATCCTCCCTTTCCCGTGCATCGGATGGGTTCTTCAGCAGCTGTTCTGCGTAGTCGGCGGCCGTGTTATAGTGTCCATAAGCCTCCGTCGCCATCCCCATCCTGCTGGCGGCCTCCCCTGCGAAACTGTGTTGGGACGCCGACAAAGCCAGCCCGCCCCCCCTCTCCGCCTCTGCGGCGCGCTTCACAGACCTATCATACTCGGCTCTTATTTCCTCAGGCGGTAGTCCATCCAGCCTCCTCATACCCTAGAATATGCGACCCAATCCCTAAAATATGTCCGTTTCCGTGCATTCATGTGTTTTTATTGTGTGTTCGTAATCTATTCTCATCCCAGGTGATTGCAGATGGATGATGTCAAGTTTGTTTTGGACGAGAACGAGATTCCGAAGAAGTGGTATAACATAAACGCTGATTTGCCGCGGCCGCTGGATCCGCCGCTGCATCCGGCGACGCTGGAGCCGGTGGGGCCGGAGGATTTGGCGCCGCTGTTTCCGATGGAGCTGATTAAGCAGGAGATGAGCACCGACCGGTACGTGGACATTCCGGATGAGGTGCGGGACGTATACCGCCTGTGGAGGCCTTCGCCGCTGTACAGGGCCCGCCGCCTGGAGGAGAAGCTGAAGACGCCGGCGAAGATATACTATAAGTGGGAGGGCGTGTCGCCTCCCGGCAGCCACAAACCCAACACCGCCGTCCCCCAGGCATACTACAACATGAAGGAGGGTACGGAGCGGCTTGCCACCGAAACCGGCGCAGGCCAGTGGGGCAGCTCCCTAGCGTTCGCGTGCAAGCTGTTCGACCTCGAGTGCATGATATACATGGTGAAATGCAGTTTCGAGCAGAAGCCTTACCGCAGAGTCATGATGGAGACGTGGGGTGCGAAGGTGGTTCCCAGCCCCAGCAACCTCACGGAGGCGGGGAAGGCGATGCTCGCCAAGGACCCCGGCTGCCCCGGCAGCCTGGGCCTCGCAATCAGCGAGGCGGTGGAGGACGCGGTCAAGGCCGAGAACACCCACTACAGCCTGGGGAGCGTGTTGAACCACGTGTGCATGCACCAGACGGTTGTGGGAATAGAGGCTAAGAGGCAGCTGGAGGTCGCCGGCGAGGAGAAGGCGGACATGGTGATCGGATGCTGCGGCGGCGGAAGCAACTTCAGCGGGATGGCGTTCCCGTTCGCCCACGACAAACTCACAGGCAAAAACGAGGACGTCGACATCTTGGCTGCGGAGCCTATGGCGTGTCCCACGCTGACGAAGGGATTGTACGCGTACGACTACGGCGACACCGCGAAGATGGCGCCGGTGGTGAGGATGTACACCCTCGGCCACGACTTCATCCCGAAGCCCATACACGCCGGGGGGCTGAGATACCACGGCGACGCCCCCCAGCTTTGTATGCTGGTGAACGAGGGCATAATGCGGGCGGAAGCCTACCATCAGCTGGAGTGTTTCGACGCTGCCAGACTGTTCGCGGAGACCGAAGGCTTCATTGTGGCGCCTGAAACCGCCCACGCCGTCCACGCAGCCATAGAGGCCGCCAAGGAGTGCAAGAAGTCCGGTGAGGAGAAGGTCATACTCTTCAACAACAGCGGACACGGCCACTTCGACCTCGCCGCGTATGACGCGTACCTGAAGGGCGAGCTCGTGGACTACGAGTACCCCACGGAGCTGATAGAGCAGAGTCTGAAGAACCTGCCGAAGGTGAAGGGGAAGTAACCCCTCACCCACCTTTATTTTTCCCCTCCTCTACCGTAAGGTGTTTTTAATCGGATTCGTATTCTTCTTTGTTGTGTTCGGGATTGCATCTGCCGTGCGGGCTCCGCGGCCGGGAAAGGCCTTGAAGGCGGCCCTGTGGCTTCGGCGGCCCCCCCTTTTATACTCTCCCGGGTGAAATATTTTACTGTAATGGCTGATGAGCGGTTCTCCACTGGCGTCGCCGGACTGGATGAGGTATTGGATGGCGGCGTCTACCACGGTGTTAACATACTGGTGTCCGGCGCGACAGGCACCGGGAAGACCACGGTGTCTCTTCAGTTCCTGGTTCAGGGCGCGCGTGAAGGCCAGAAGGGCATGTACCTGACTTTTGAGGAGTCCAGCGAGCAGATAATAAAGTACGGGAGCAAGTTCTTCCCCGACCTCCGGGAGCATGTGGACAACGGCATTATTCAGATAATGGACTTCAGCCCCCACCACACATACCATGACAGGGAGAAGGTGGTGGGGGACGAGAAAGTCACCATCCCCTCCAAGGAGCGCGTGGATTCCATAGCATACGTCGAGGACAAGATACTGGACATCAGGGGGCAGACCATCAAGCGGGTCGTAATCGACGGCCTGCAGACGTTCGCGACAACGTTCTATGACCTGTCGGGTCAGAAGGACGTGGAGGAGCTGCGCCGCACCGTCTCCAAGATTATGGTGCTGCTGAAGAAGGAGGACATCACAACCTACACGCTCAGCGAAAAAACAGGCGACGAAGACGACAAATACGGGTTCATCAACTTCACCGTCGACGGGGTCATAGAGTTGAAGGTGAACGAGGCCTTGGACATGCGGACCGTGAAGGTGATTAAGATGCGTGGCATAGACCACACATTGAAGCCGCTGGTGATGCAGCTGGCGGAGGGCGAGGGCGTGGTAGTCCAGGGCCAGCAGAAAAGAATTTAAAATAATTTATACTTCTTTCAAAATAATTGATAATATTTTTAAATTATTTATATGTGTGTCCTTCCGTGTCTTATAACACCAATGGTAATCAAACCTTCTGAACGCATGTCACACCCTGACCTGGAGACGGTGATGCCGGGGCTCAAAAACCTCGAACCCGCAAAGCAGAGGCGGCTGCGCCAGATATTCGACGGCGTCGTCGCGGCGGTGGCCGACGTCATGGGCAAGACCGCGGAAATGGACGACTGCGCCACCCTCAAGGCGGTGATACTCTACGGCAGCCTGACCAGGGGGAACAAGATGCCAGGGGACGTGGACTTCATCACGGTCTTGGACACGTCGGAGCTGCCGCCGCCCGAGGAGGGGAAATCCTACCGCTCCCAAGTCACCAACTACGAACGCGTCGCCAAACCCTCACGTCTGCTCGAGAAAAGGATAAAAGAGAACACAGGCCTCGAAGGCCAGACCATCAAGGACCCGGAAAGCCTGGGCATCAACTTCGTGGAATGCAACAACCCCGAGATGCTGGAGAAAACCCTGCCTAATGCGCTTGAACTCCACCTGCCTGTTGGAAGCCCGCCCAAGGAGGGGACCGAACATATGGGGCGCGGCTACCGTCTGGTCGTCCGTCCGGAGCACGTCATAGGGGAGCCGGAGACGGTGGAGGCTGTGACCCGGCTGCTGGAGAAAAAATAGTTTTTACCCCTTCACTCGAATTCTATTCACGTGAAACTGGGTTTCCTGGTTAACCCCGTCGCCGGCATGGGCGGGCGCGTGGGTTTGAAGGGCACCGACGGAATGGTGGAGGAGGCGTTGAAGAGGGGGGCCGAGCCTGTGGCCGCCGACAGGGCGAGGGAATGCGTCGAAGTTTTGAAGGCCGGCAAAAATAAACTGGATATCCTAACCTGCTCCGGGGCCATGGGCGCAGACGTCCTGAAAGGCATGGAATATGAGGCGGTATACGGGCCCGGAGGTGAGTTATCGGCGGACGACACCATAAGGGCGTGCCGGAAGTTCGTTGAATCCGATGCCGAACTGATATTGTTCTGCGGCGGCGACGGAACCGCCCGCGACGTCTACTCCGAAGTCGACTCGAAGGTTCCCGTCCTGGGCGTTCCAGCAGGCGTTAAAATGCATTCGTCGGTGTTCGCAGTCAACCCCCACGCCGCCGGCGAGCTGGCACTCGACTACGCTTCAGGTGAAGCGGGCCTCCATGACGCAGAGGTCGTGGACGTGGACGAGGAAGCCTACCGCGGCAACGAGCTGAAGACTAGATTGTACGGTATAATGCAGACGCCGTATAAGCCGCAGATGGTGCAGGCGAGCAAGATGACCTTCCAGTCAACAGGCGACGAGGAAGCCAAGGAGGGTATTGCGGAGTTCGCGGCGGAGTTCATGTCCGACGGCTCCGCCTACATGGTCGGCGCAGGCTCCACAACCAAGGCCGTGGGAGACCGCCTCGGAGTCGACAAGACCCTGCTCGGAGTGGACGTCATAAAGAACGGGGAGGTGCTGATGAAGGATGTGGGGGAGAGGGAATTGCTTCAACTCCTGGATTCAGAGGAGAATGTGAAGGTTATTGTGTCGCCTATCGGGGCGCAGGGGTTCGTGTTCGGCCGCGGCACCCAGCAGATAAGCCCGGAGGTTCTGAGGCGGGTGGGCGTCGGAAACATCATCTACGTGTCCACGCCGAACAAACTCAACCGAACACCGTATCTCCTGGTGGACACCGGCGACCGGGAACTGGACCGTGAACTTGCCGGATACAGGAGGGTGGTTATGGGCTACCGGATGGCGCAGCGGAAGGACGTTAAAGCCATAGACTGAAGAAATCTTTCAGCCAATCCCAGAGGGATGGCGGGTCTGGTTCAGCCGCCACCGCCGCCCCAGCGACCAACGGCACCGCCGCGGTGGTTGTTGTTGACGTGGTTGTTACGGTGGTTGACGTCGTGGTGTTGATGTAAACGTAAGCCTTCATCTCAGCCGCCGACGCTAATCCTATGAGCAGCAGTATGCAGACGCCAGCCACCACCTTCATCCCTGTTAACCATGCATGGGTTTCTTTAAAAGCTGGCGGTCACATTCTCTAACGATGATCGTGTTGTTGACCGGCCGCCCCGGCGTTGGGAAGACGACGGTGGTCCGGAAGGTGGTGAGCAGGCTTTCCGGCCTGGTGGGGGGCTTCTACACGGAGGAGATGCGGGAGGGCGGCAGGCGCGTGGGGTTCATGATACGGACCGTCGACGGCGGGAAGGGGGTTCTCGCCCACAAAAGCGGGGAGGGAACCTACTTTGTCCAGGACGACAAATCAGAGTACAGGATAAACATCCGCGACCTGGAGGAAGTGGGCGTAACATCCGTGCTGGAGGCGGTGGAATCCGCCGACGTCGTGGTCATAGACGAGATAGGGCGGATGGAGCTGTTCTCGGACCGCTTCCGGGACGCGGTGTTGAAGGTTGTCCGCTCTGGCAAGACCGTCCTGGCGACCATCAGCAAATACGGCGGCCCCTTCGAGGAGAATCTGAAGATGGGCGACGGCGTGGAGTTGATTGAGGTTACGAAGGAGAACCGGGATTCGCTGCCGGACGATGTTCTGAAGCTGCTGCGGTAGCTTTTTTTATTGCAGGGGTCGCATGAGCTATTATGAACGGCATGTCCTACGCCGACGCCATAATCAGGCAGGTCATGGAGGAGCATGGGAGGAGGCCGGACTCCAGGGTTGTCAAAGTCACGGTCAAGGTTGGCGACGCGGTGTTCCAGGAGTTGGATGAACTCTACAGCGCATGGGACCTGCTGACCAGGGATTCCCTGCTGAAGGGCGCCGAACTGGAGGTGGAGGTCGTTGGAGGCCGCGACTGCGTATTGGAGTCCGTGGTCTTCGATTAATAATATAGTGTTCGAATGGTGTATATCAATGGACGCGGACAAAATCAGGTCGGAGGGCGTGAAATTGCTGGAGGAGTTCAGTGACAAACTCAAGGATGTCCCGGAAACCGAGGAAACGCACTATGTAGTCGACTTGAAGAACGTCCGCCGCCCCGACTCCGGGGACTGCGGAGGTTTCCGGGAGAAGTTCCTGAAACTGGCTCCCAAAACCGAGGAAGGCTACGTGGTCGCTGAAAAAGGCGTTTAAACCTGAACGGTCTCCCGCTTCCTCTTCAGTTCCTTGGGATGCACCTTTTCACCGATTTCCTGCTGGGAAACCTCGGCCTGTGCCTTGGCCTGCTGTGCCTTCGCCTTGTCTCTAACCCACTGCGGGGTTCCTCCCTGTTTGTAGTTGTGCCCTCTGCCCATGTTTAATCACTGGAACCACGCGAATAAATACTATCTCTTATCTACTCTTGTTTTGTTCACGTACAGGCTCCATATTAGGGGGGTTCAAGGCCAGCAGATAGTAACCGGCCATGCCGCCGGCCTCCGACAACACGATGTTCTTGTACGGGTTCAGGCCCCTCCCGTATGCTTCCGCGGCGTAGTAGTCCTTCAGGAAATCCCACTGCGATTCGGGGCTGGTCAGCCCGCCTCTCAGGACGGCGCAGCCTTAGTATAACAGGACATGGCTGCCAAGAGCGTCTCCACCCCCCAGACTTCATAATTTATAAATCTAAATACGTAAATATAACTGATGAGGAAGGATAAGCTCCAGGTCTACAAGGCGTTGTCGGACGAGACCAGATACAGGATCCTTGAGCACCTGCTGTCGGGCGAGAAGTCGGTCCAGGAGGTGACGGCCCACTGCAAACGCGCGCAGTCGACGACGTCCCTCCAGCTGAGGAAGCTGGAGAACCTGGGTCTGGTCACTTCACGGCGGGACGGCAGGAGAGTTTATTACAGGATAGACCACGACAAACTAGGTCTCCTTCACCGGCTTCTTTGAAACCAGCGCCTTCCTGTGTTCCTTCAACAGCCTCAGGTGTCCTCTTTCGAAGTCCCCCAGCCACTTGAAAAGCTCGCAGCCCTTCTCCGCCTCCACCCTGCATTCCGTCAGCGCCTTCCTGTAGAATTCTATGGAGTCCTTCTCGGCCTTTATGCCGCGGTCTATGGCCTCGAGTTCGCTGACGTCCTCGCACTCGAAGTCCTCCTCGAACAGGTCCGTGTCCTCCAGTTTCCTGGAGCCCTCGTCCATCATGTCCTGCATCACCAGCCACTCGTTGTTTTCAGCCAGGCTGTCGTACAGGAGCTCCAGCTTCTCCAAATGGTTGAGCTCGTCTTCGGCGAGCTGCTTGAACACCGATTCGATGTCGGCGTCCTTGCAGGACTTGGCGGTCTTTGAATAGAACTTGATGCCGTCCTTCTCCAGCTCCATGGCCTCCCGGAGTATCTCGAGGGCGTTGACCCGTTCCATCTAAAAAATATAATCTTCAGAGGATATATAAAGTCCGTTCAGAACCCAACTTTTTATATGGATAGTAGCATACTATTGCATACTAACCACCCCCTAAGATGAAGGAGAAAGGCTATGAGGAGCTGAGGGAGAACTGTCCCGTATACCGCACACTGAAGGTGATGGGGAAGCGCTGGTCGATGGACATAGTGGCGGAGCTCATCTGCAACGGCGCCAGCAGAAGATACAATCAGCTCATGAAGTCGCTGGTTTTCATCACCCCCAAGGTGCTTTCGCAGCGGCTGAAGGAGCTTGAAGCCAGCGGCATCATAGAACGCATAGTATACCCTGATGAGACCCCCGTCCGGGTCGAATACAGGCTTACAGAAAAGGGTGCGGACTTCAAGGACATAATCCGCGACATGATAAAATGGGGCAACAAATGGACATACGACGAACCCCACGAAGACAACTGCAAACTCTGCAAGGACTGGCGCCGCGAACACGGGATAAAGTGACTAACCCCCCCACCTTCTGTAGAGGCTGTGGTCTATCCGCAGGACGTCGAGTATCTTCCCGACTATGAAGTCTGTCAGGTCGTCGACCGACTCTGGTTCATGGTAGTATGCTATGTTCGGAGGCAGTATTACTGCGCCTCCGAGCTTCAGTCTGCGCATGTTCTCTATCGCAGCCAGCGTCAGCGGCGTGTCCCTCGGAACCACCACCAATGTGGAGCCCAGCTTCAAAACGTTCTCTGCGGCGCGGGTTATGAGGTTGCCGGCGTAGCCGTTCGCGATGGCGGAGAGGGATTTCATGCTGCAGGGCACGACCGCCATGGCGTCGACGCGGTTGCTGCTGGACGCGAGCATCGAGTACATGTCTTGTTCGTCGTGGAATTGAACGCCCTCCAACGCCTTAAAATCGACGCCCTCGTGTTCCGCCACCTTTTCGGCGCCGGAGCTCACTATCAGGTGGAGTTCATGACCTCTCAGCTCCTCAACCAGCCGCTTCGCCAACACGGTCCCCGAAGCCCCGGTCACAGCCACTACGACACGCATGGTAGTATATAACACCCCCTTAAATATTATACTTGATGGATTATGAGGTTCTGGTGGAGGGCTCCACAAAACTTAAAGTGCCGGTCGGCGGCGGGATAAGCAGGAGGGAGGAGGTCTTCTACAACCCCCACATGAAGCTGAACCGGGACCTGTCCGTCGTAATGTGCAGGCGGCTGAAACCCGACTCCTTCTTGGATGCGATGGCCGGCAGCGGAGCCAGAGGCGTCCGCGCAGCCAACGAGGCGGGCGTGAACGCGACGTTGAACGACCTGAACCCCCATGCGGTGGAATTAATCAGAGAGAATGCGGCGTTGAACCAAGTCGACGTGGAAATTGTGTCCGAGGACGCGCGGGGGCTGATGTCCAAGAGGTTATTCGACTACGTGGACGTGGACCCGTTCGGCCCGCCCGTGGAATACGCGGACGCGGCCGTCAATTCAGTCGCACACAACGGCGTATTGGGTGTCTGCGCCACCGACACCAGTGCGCTGTCTGGAACGTATCCGAGGGCGTGCATGCGGAAATACGATGCGGTGCCGCTCCGGTGCGACTGCTACAACGAACTCGCCCTCCGGATACTGGTTGGGTTCATTGCCCGCACTGCGCTGCGGCACGGCCGCGGCATAGAGCCGTTGTTCTCCCATGTCACACGCCACTACGCCCGCGCACAGGTGCGGTTGAACAGGAGGCACTCTCGGACGCTGAAGCATCTGTCTCACCTCCAGTACTGTTTCGGGTGCGGTTGGCGCGGGTACAGGAAACTTAAGGAGCTGCAACGTACGTGCGGATGCGGCAGCAGCCTTGAGACCGCGGGCCCCATGTGGAACGGCGCATACGCGGACGTGAAACTATGCGGGAAGATGACGGATGAACTATCAGACGGCGCATACTCCAGGCAGGCGTTGTCCCTGGTTCAAACGGTAGCCGCCGAGCAGGGGGTGGACCTCCCCTACTATGACCTCCATAAGCTGTGCAGCAGGGCCGGCGTGGGCGCCCCTAAGATGAGCGACCTGGAAGAGTATCTCACATCCCAGGGTCACGCCTTCACTAGAACGCATTTCATCGGCGTCGGCTTCAAGTCGGACGCGCCTATTGAGTCAGTCGCCGCCTTCATTGAGGAATGCGGGCAGGTCCGCGACTGAATCCACTATACTGTCCGCCCCCATCGCCTGGAAGTCTTCGGGGTATGAGCCGCCCGTAAGCACGGCGATGAAGTCCATGCCCGCGTTCAACGCGCATTCGCCGTCGACTATGCTGTCCCCCACGTAGGCGGTCTCCTCCGGCTTCAGTTGCAGGTCCTCGGTTATCTGCAGCAGCGCCCTGGGGTCCGGCTTGTTGTATCCGAGGTTGTCTTTATGGTACACGGCCTTGAACAGTCCCTCATCCAGTCCGGAGCCCCGCAGGTGCTTGTACAGTGTCTCCTCGCCCCTGGACGTCATAATCACCAGCGTGTAGTCTTTTGCAAGCTCCCTCAGCGCCTCACCGGCGCCGTCGACGAGCTTGAAGCATTCGGAGTTGACCTTGTATCTGCTGGTGAACTCCAAGGGGTCCATTTCAGGCCACAGCGTCGCGAGTATGTCCTCCCAGGTCTTGCCTATGACGCGGGTGAACTCGCGGTGGCTGACCCGCCGCAGGTCCATCTCATCCATCACCCTCTGGTACTCGCACCATATGCTGTCTACGCTGTCCACGAGGGTGCCGTCGAAGTCGAACACGAGTGTCTTCAGCATGGTCTTTAAATATTCCCCTACATATTAATATGACCTCACCATGGAGGCTGCTTTAATGAGTTTGGGCGGGCTGGAGTTCCAGCTTAACATAGCAACCATAGTCGTGTCCCTGGCGGCGGTAATCTATTGGGTGAAGCTGTTCAAGAGGATTTCCATCTCCGGCAGGCATGATGAGGGCTGGCTGTGGATTTTCGCGTCGGTGCTGATGGTGCTGCTGCTGAATCTGTCGACGATGCTGCTGGTGGCGAGCAACGGCAGAGTCACGTTGGGCGCCAGCCGCGTGTTCACCGTCGACGTCAGCACCCTGGGTTTTGTGACCACCTTCAGCAGGACGGTGATGGCGATTTCCATGACCATCGGCGCCTACCTTCTATACAATTCAATGAAGTCCCGGGGAGACGTGAAGTTCCAGTTCAAGCCGGTGGTGCTGGTGACGGAAAACCACAGTGCCTCCGAGGCGAAATACAGTCTCGAACCCGGCTGCAGCTACCTGGTGAAGGAGGGTCCGCCGGGCGGGGACGTGCGCGAATACTACCTGCACAGCGACCGCCGGGAGCTGTCTTCCCTGGATTTGTTCTCAGACCTGGTGACCCACGGCGTAATGGGTTTCGCGGCCACCAGAACGTACCCGGAGAAGCTTCGGAAACAGTACGGGCTGGTGAAGACGCCGATGGTGTGGCTTACCCAGGAGAAGGACTACGAGGACCGCGTTCACCCGTCGGATTTGACGGAACTCAGCCACATGATAAAGGATTTCGTTTGGAAGGGCGACGACACCGTCGTCCTGCTGCAGGGCATAGAGTACCTCATCCTCCACAACAGCTTCGGCGACGTATTGAAGATGATACAGGGACTCGACGACGTCGTCGTCCAGAACCGTTCGAGGCTTGTCGTCGCAGTCGATCCCTCCGCGATAACGGGTCAGCAGTACCATCTCCTTGGAAGGGAGCTGCGGGAGTTCACACCCTAACATGCGGCCCCTGGACCCAGACTTCAAGGCGGACTATAACCTTCTGCAGTCCAGGATACAGTCCCTTAACCTGGAGGAGCGGGAGAAAATCGACCCCCAGGGGCTCCGCGACAAACTCACCTCGTCAGGCTTCAAATTCGGTTCCATAAACCCGTCCGCCCGGGAGTCAACCTATCTAACGGTGGACTGCTCCGTGGCCTCGCGGGAGCTGAGGTATCATGCGTTGTGGGCTGTCCATGCGGCCGCCGTATATGCGCGATACGACGGAGGCGACCACGTAGACCCCCTCGCCGGCCGCGGAACCCTACCCTACACTGACCTCCTCTACTCGACATACATGGACGTCGGCCGCTTCATCCCATACAGCGACTTGGACAGCAGACGCAATTCCATGCGCGTAGCGTTCGAGTTCGACTCCCTTATGAAGGCGTACGGGGAGCTCGCAGCCGACGGCGTGGAACCAGACTACCTGCTGGTTGACGGCAGCCTGTACACCAACCTCCAGAACCTCGGCAACAAGAAAGGCTCCTACGCCGAACACGCCGACGCGTCGTCCGCGTTCAACAGAGTCCTCGACACGGGCAAGGCGGTGGGGTTGGTGGAGGACAGCCACGCCACCGACCTCTCACGCGACCTGGGATACAACTTCACCAACATGTTGCTGTTCGACATAGCGTTGAAGCCGGGCGAGTACGTGTCGGACGTCCGCGACAACATAAGCATCTGCTATGTGAAGCTGCCTTCGAAGAAGCTGCCTTCCAACCCGTCAGGCATTAGCATGCCTCTCACGGTCCGGTGGGAGTTCACCGGCGGCGGATGGGAGAAAGACATTGACTGCATTGCGGGCGCTTGGTTGAGTGAATTTGAACTCATCCACCCGCAGCTGTATCCGGTGCGGATGGCCGACCACCTTACCAGGCGGGTGAGCGTCGGCGGCGTCCTAGACCGCATAGTATCCGACCGTGGCTTGGAGCTCAGGTACCGGGAGCTCCGGGAAGGCTGACAGTATTTATTATCCTGGAGCTAATCTGTATTCCACATGAAAGTTAAAGTCGATTTGTACGAGATCGAGACCGGCAAACCCATAGTGGTCCTCAACGAAGAGGACATGAAGGACTTGGGCGTCCACATAGGCGACAGAATCAAGATATGCAATGAAAGCAAGTGCGCGGTTTCAGCCATAATCGACGCAACCACCACCCTGGTGCCGGAGGGGGAGATAGGCATCTTCGAGGAGGTTAAGGAGATGCTGGATTTGAATTCCGGCGACATCGTGGACATAAGCGCCGCCTCCAGCCCCAAAAGCATCGAGTTCATCAAGAAGAAGATGCACGGCCAGCACCTCCACGGCCACGAAATAACCTCCATCGTCCAGGACATAGTCGACAACAACCTGTCCGACATCGAGTTGACTGCGTTGATGGTCTCCGCCTACATAAACGGCTACGACATGGACGAGACGGTGGCGTTGACGCAGGCGATGGTTGAAACAGGCGACCAAATCGACTTCGGCGACGAGGTGGTGGACAAACACTGCATCGGCGGCGTCGCAGGCAACCGCACCACCATGGTGATGGTGCCGATAATAGCGGCTGCGGGGTTGACTATGCCTAAGACCAGCTCCCGCGCCATAACCTCGCCGGCGGGCACCGCCGACACGATGGAGTGTTTGGCGGGCGTGGAGTTCAGCATCGAGGAGCTGCAGAACATAGTCAACAGCATAGGCGGGTGCATAGTCTGGGGCGGCTCCGTCAACCTTGCCCCCGCAGACGACAAGATAATACGCGTCGAATACCCGCTTTCAATCGACCCTGAGGGTCAGGTGCTGGCGAGCGTGATGGCGAAGAAGAAGAGCGTGGGCTCAGACTACCTGGTCATCGACATACCGGTGGGGAGGGGCGCGAAACTCGACGACATGGAGCGCGCCAACGAGTTAGCCCGCAAGTTCATCAAGTTGGGGAAGCGTCTGGAGATTAAGACCAAATGCGTGGTCACCGACGGCAGCAGCCCGATAGGAAACGGCATCGGCCCCGCATTGGAGGCCCGGGACTGCATGATGGCGTTGGAGGGGAAGGGACCGACGGATTTGGTTAACAAGAGCCTGGACCTCTGCTCTGTTTTGCTGGAGTTGTCGGGTAAGGTCAAGCCCGGCGGCGGCAGAACATACGCCGAACAACTGCTGAACTCTGGTAAGGCGCTGGAGAAGATGCGCGAAATCATCGAAGCCCAGGGCGGCAACCCGAAGGTCAGGCCGGAGGACGTCCCAGTCGGCGACAAATCATTTGAAGTCACATCCGAAATCACCGGGAAAGTCCGTTTCATAGACAACAAATTAGTTGCTAAGGTGGCGCGGGCCGCCGGCGCACCCAAAGACCGCGGCGCAGGAATATACTTGCACGCCACACTCGGCGACCGGGTGGAGAAAGGCGGTAAACTCTTCACCATATATTCAAACAGCGAAAGTAAACTCGACTACGCCATACAGGTCGCCGCAGACACGCAGCCGCTGAGCGTCGGCGGAGTCATACTAGGGGAAGTCACCTGATCAGTCTTCCCCCCCTTCATCCTCATCCTCTTTTTTCTTCTTTTGTTCCTGGGCTTTCTCCTTTTCCCCTTGTTCTTTCTCCCTCCGTTCCTTCTCCCGCATGTACTCTGCCCGAATCCTCGCCATCGCCTTCAGGTCTTGGCCGTCGGGCTTCGGCTGTTCCGGGGGCTCGGCGTCTCCTGGCGTCTTCTCTTTGACCTCTGTGGCAGGTGGTTTTCCCCCTGTTTTCCTTGGTTCGGAGGGCCTTTCACCAGCATCCGGGGGCTCTGATTTCACCGTGGCTTCCGTCGGCGCAACACCGTATTCTTCTTCAGCAACCGCATAATCCTTCTCAAATACGTCCTCTTCGAGGCCTTTCCTTATCATCGCGTAACTGGTTGACTGTCTCAACACCTCGCTTATCGTCTCCGTAGACACGCCCTTCTCCTTGGCGTTCCGCACCAGCCGCGTCACCTCACCAGCTTCCTCCTCGGTTTCTACTACTTCGTGGACGCGTTCTATCGCCTCCTCAGACATCCTCCCCCTCCTCAGAGTTTCCTCCAATTTCGCCACAGCTGGTGCTGCAGCATTTGGCTCCTGTATGCCGGTGACCTCGTTCAGGGTTATCTGCGTTGACTCTCCGGAGCGGTTCTTCACTGTTAACGCACGCCTGTTGTATCCGTCTACAGTGCCTCCCAGGATTTCCAGACCCTCGTCCTCCCTCCCAGTGATTGTTGCGTGTTGTCCCTTTAGCGTGTGGGTCAGCTCTACGAACTCCCGGCTTGTCGTTGCCTGCCTCAACCCTTCAATTGTTGCGGGCGACGATGGTGCCTGCGGCTCCGCGACCCTGCCGACTGCCTTGTATGTCAGGTAGTCCCTTATGACTCCTACTTTACTGTGGTATCCCTCCATCATGTCCTTATATCCATGGTAGACGGGATGCCGTTCTCCGCCGTATCCTCCGTCCTGTGTATCGTACTCGAATACCGGCGTGTTTAAGTTGCCCCCGTATATCCAGTTTTTCCTAAGTCCCGTGGATGTTATGGGGCTCGTCAAATCCTCCACTCCGCCGACCCATGCCCGCCCTTCGCCGTCGCTGCACATCATGTAAGCGTATCTGCCGTTTTTGGACTGGAAGACTTCAACATTCGTCTCCCCGTAGATGGGGGAGTCCCTCTGAACCCACCCGTCCACCAGGCCTGCGTTGAAGTCTGGTCTGTCGTCTGGGTTGCTGAACACGATGTTTTCCGGGCTGACTTTTCCATAGAAGCTGCCCTCCAGTTTATCCGGCCTCTGATTAATCTCAGTCAGCGTGAAACCAGGCTGCCTGTCTCCCGTAAGCTTCTTCGCGGTTCCGGCAAAGAAAACATCGCGCATCCGGGGGTCGTCGAATCTCCTGACCGACGCTTCGTCTGTGGGGATTTTGGCCAGTGCCTTCTGTATGCTGATGGGCAGTGTTATGGAGTCTTCACTGAAGGCCTTACTGTACCATTTAATCTCACCTTCTTCTAGACGGTACTCCGGCAGGTACCTCCACACATCCTGTGAGTTGCTCCTGTAATATGTCCTGACAAATGTTTCACCCCCCCTCTCCACGTACGCTATCACAGCCCTCCTTTCGTTGTGTACGACGAATGCCTCCGAAGACAACCACACCCTCTCCTCGCCCAGGTCTATCCTGTACCTGGGTTGCATCCCGTGCTCCAGCAGCATCTCGTTTGTCAGCTTCATACCGTGTATCTCATCGCCGTTTATTCTGGCGCTGCGCACGACATCCTCCGCCAGGGCCTCGTCCATTATCTCATCCACAGTCGGCCGGGTAAGCGGCCTCTCGATTCCGGCGTCGGGCGCTGGCATCCTGGCCGACACCTTCTCCCGTATCTGCTGGTCTGTTGTTGTGTATTCCGGGTCGGCCGCCGCCGCCTTGGCTAATATGCTGTTGGGGTCCTCCCGTTTGAACATCTCCGTCATGTTGCCGTCGTGTTTGTCTGCGAGGCCGAGGATGTTAGTCTTCGCGGCCAGCGGACCTTCAAGGTGTCCTCGTTCATCTTCGCCCCTGCCCGCCATGTCGTCCAGGCGCCTGTCCATCTCCACGGCCTGCCCGGCCGCGTAGTCGCCGGGGTCTCCCGCGGCCTTCGCCTTGAGTGTGTGGAAGTCCCTTAAGTTTTTCACACTCCGGTCCGCCGCTCTGCCATGGTCTTCGGGTTTGCCGCCGCGCATCCTGGCATAGTATTTTTTAACCCACTCTCTGGTAGCATCTTCCGTCTTCCGCCGCTCCTCTTCACCGAGTTTATCCCAGTCCCTCCACGCATTCATTATGTCGCGCTGGGTTTTCCTGTCCTCGGCTCGCTCCTCCGCCGACATTGCCCGTCCTCCGGCTGCTGCGGCGGTTGCAACGACCGCCGCTGTTCCGCCCGGAGTACCTGGGGTAGCGCTACCGGGTCCGGCGGCTCCGCTTGGCCCGCCGGTGCCTCCTGCGGGCATCCTGCTCCCCCCTCCTCCGCCGGCGGGGGCTGCCGGAGCGGCAGGCGCCTCCCCCGCGGCAGGCGGTGCGACTCCTTTCGCGGCCATATGCTGTCCCACTGCGGCGCCCCGCCTCCTGTCCAACCTGGCCCCCACCATCTCTCGCCTGCGGACGTTGCCTCCACCCTGCTTACTCCTCCGCCGGTCACGGGTTGAGGTACCCCCAGGCTCGAACTCCTGTCTCACAACCCTACCCTTGTCCGTGAATGTTGTGGCAGTCTGAAGCCCTCCGTCTGTCATATCAACTAGTGTGCCACCGCCTCTAATGTCCATCTCCGTATGAGATGTTGAATGTGAGACCGCCTCTGCTGTGCCGGATCCCACTCCCCTGTGCTTTACGGGGTGGGCGCCTCTCCCCTGCCCTCCAGGGGCCCTGGAGAATACGGATGGCGTGTACATGCTTCTGCCGGTTCCTGCGACGCCCAACGCGCCCATGGCCCTGGCAGACCCCAGGCCTCTGGGGGCGGAGTATCCCCTCCGGCTCAGATACGGTGACACGCCGGGTGCGCTGAATGCTTTCCCGAACCCGTCTGCGACGCCGTATCTGAACGGTGAACTGGGACCGGATGATTCCCCCCCGGCGTGGTCTCCCATGTTGTGGCCTATCATGTACTGGCCGCTGGCGGTCACAAGGGCATTGGATATTCTGCCTGTCCTCATCCACGTGGCGATGAAGCGGGTGAAGTCTCCCTGTCCTCTAGTCGAATAAAGGTGCAGCACCGCACCAACCCACGCCATAAGCTTCAACCCTATCATGGGCGTGTACAATACGCCGAAGTAGGCGCCTATAATCAGCAGCATGTCGAGGATGTTGGCCACGAAACCCCCTCCGGACGTCTGAGTGAGGGCGAACGCCACCGCAATGAACACTACCTGAAGCAGCTGAACGATGAACAGTAGTATGGTGAACCGCAGCAGCCTGGTCCCAAGGCCTCTGGTGGAGAAGAACGGGTTGGGTATGTCGGTGAAGTAGAGGAACAGCGTTAAAGGGAACAGGGACGCCATGGCGTAGACCATGAAATATCTGATTGCCGCGATGAATGTTGCCGACACCGCCGTGAGGAGGAGGCACATGTTGCTGCACAGGAACTTGGTGCTTTTGAAGAACGCGGACATGTCCTTCCCGCCCCCGACTTCGCCCATCAGGCTTTCGGTGAGGAACTTCACCAGGTCTATCATGAACTGGAATATGACGGGGGACTGGGATACCAGGATCATGCCTATTATGAGTCGGATGAAGGCGTCTTTGGCGTTGGACCGTCCGTGGGGGGAGCCGGCCATGAAGATAAGATAGGCACCCACCACCACTATGGCGAAGATATACCACAGCTGAAGCATCTGCATGAGGGTCACGTTTATGTCCCTGATCCCCGGGTCCAACGGCATCGACCACGTCACAGAACCCTTGGGGGTCACCATCTGGTAGTCTGGGCAGGACGTTCCGGTCGAGTAAACGCACGGGTTTATCTGGATGAACGCCGCCATGACCACCAGCATGTTGCTGGCGCCCTCCGCTATCTTGGCTGCAATATACTCCACGAGGGCGTAGGTGGGGGATAACAGCATCTTCATAATCCATGAACTGGCGTCGGCGTTCGCGTACGGTGCCGCCACCAGAAGAATCAGCAGGGCTGATGCAGCCAACGTTAGATTCCGACGGTCAACCAACCTCCCCCCTCCGCCGTCTGTATTCTCAATCCACACCGTCTTCACCTTCTTTCCACATGTCGTCCTCCCACATGTCATGGCTCCGGTATGCTGTGTTTTTCGCGTCCTCCAGCCGGGCCATGTCCAGTTCCCGGTGGTCTTTCTCACCGGATGCCTTCGATGAAGCCTTCTTCCCCCCCCTCATCGACTCCTTGTCCCATACGTATTCCCGCTGCAGCAGCGCGGAGTCTTTGGCGGCCTCCGCCTTGGCTTCGTATTCAACCACTCTGTTGTCACTCGCCCCAAGCCGGTCTCTCGCGGTCTCCATGTATGTTTTCCTCTGGCGGTCGGACAGTCCGTCCCACACCATGTCGGCGTACTTTGACCTCTTGTCCTGGTCCACTGCATCCCACGCGTTATCCCTACCCGTCTCATACAGGTGTCTTTTCGCCTGCGCTTCCGCGGCGCGGTTGACGTCGGCTTTCGCCCTGTCCATGTAGCCTATTCTCTCATCGGCCCCTAACCGGTTAAAGTCCTTGCCTTCCGCAGAAGCCAGCTTCCGCGCTCGCGCCCCAATGGCTTCCCTCCTGTATGTCTCCTGCTCGCGTTCCCCCAGCTGGCTCCAAACCTTATTATCCCTGAACGCCATCCCCCTCGCTTCACCGTCCAATAATTCTTTCCTCTTTCCGCCCACCAGCTCGTCCATCTGTTTTTTGCTGAGGCCGGAGGTCATGTGGTCCGCCAGTTCAGCCCGTCTCCCAGCCTCCCTCTCCCGCCGAGCCCACTTGTCATTCACTGCGAACTCTCCGTTCTCCAGCTCCCCAACCCGTTTTCCAGCCTGTTTTTTCACTTCATCTTGGTAGTCTGCATGCCCCGTCATCCACTCAGTCTGCTGACTCCCATCTAGTTCAGCCCAGGCGCCTTCCCCGTTTTCCGCGTCGTATTTCTTGCCCATCCCCTCACTAACCCTCTCATCAAAGACCTCCCGTTCATCGGGTCGCTGGTCCAGGTAAGCGCCCATGAAATCATTCGGGTCGGCTACGTCAAGTTCTCCAGCGCGTCTACTGAGCTGCTGGTTGAATTCTCTATTGTATTCCTCGCTTCTCCCATTCATCCACTTATCCTGTTCGCTTTCCCCAAGTTCAGCCCAGGCGCCTTCCCCGTTTTCCGCGTCGTATTTCTTGCCCATCTCGGCCCTGGTCCTGTCGTGGATTAGTCTCTTCTCGTCTGGGAGGTCGTCTAGGTGGGAGTTCAAGTATCCTATGTTGCTGTCGGTCTTGGCTTTTCTGAAGTCGTCCAACGCCCTCCCTATTTCCTCGTTCTTTTTCCCGCGGCCCATGGAATCTACCATGGTTTTCCGGGTTGCGTTGTCGGCCGCCGTCTTATCCTGGTACTTCCCCCTCACATACGAGTCTGTTTCATCCAACCCCTGGCTTTCCCCTTTGTCCATTCGCTCCTTGGCTTTCCCCCCCATCCCTCCTGCTATGTGTGTTCCTATCCCGGTTGCCAGTGCGGCTCCGCCTATGAGACTCAGCCCCAACCCAGCACCTCCTATGATAGGGGCTGCGAGGATGGCTGCGGGGAGGGCTATGCCTGCGGCGGTGATGGCCGCCTTCACGGCAGGGGGGGTGCCCTTCCCTTTCACCCCCCCATCGTTAAACCCTTCGTATGAGCCGGCCGCCGCCTTCTTGGCGCCCCGGGACATGCCTCCGTAGCTCATCCATCCGTAGTTGAAAACCCTCTTCCCCGTCTTCGAGTCCTTCTCCCAATACCCTGTCATATTCCATGAAGCCTGTATCAGCGCCTTCCCAACAGCGGTTTTCCCTATGGTCTGCCTCATCATGTTCCGCAGGAACTTGCCAGCTGGAGCCGCCGCCACCTTCATCCTCTGGGCCCTGGCCACTCTCCGCCACCTGCGGGCATCCCTCTTGTCTCCCTTGGCGGCCGCCTCCGCCGCCCGGCTTCTGGCATATTCTACCCCGCTCACGTAGTTCGCCTCCGGCGCGGTGCCCATGCTGGCGCGGGGCATCCCAGTACTGTCTTTTTCGGCGCCGAACAGCGTACCCAAACCGAACACGTCCCGTCCCTTGATGGCCTTCTGCTCGGCGTACGGGGGAGGAGGTTGGGCGGCGTCGACTGCGGTGGGCGCTCCGCTGCCCATGGCGCCTATGTGGCTGTCGTATTTTTCCGCGGTCTCGCGCTGGCTGATTCCGCGGGACTGCATCCGCTGGGACTGGAACGCCGCCTGGGTAAGCGCACCCGCACTGTACCCCTGCATGACGAATCCCATGAAACTCAATTTTGTGCTGCCGCCGGCCTGTCCGACGTAGATGAATGCGCCGCCCGCTATCCTCATCAAGCTGGTCATCATCATAGGCGCCATCCCGACGAGAGCCCATGCGGCGAATGCCGCGAAGGACAGGCCTACGAAATCGGCTATGCCGAATAGGTTGGAGGGTGACGGACCCAACACCGAGAGTAGGGACCTTATCAGCAGGTTGGAGAGCAGTATGAATATGGCCATGGGGACGGGGATGAAAATCCAGGTCATGGTGGTCTTGAACAGCTTGTACCCCAGCCCCTTCAGGAAGTCGAAGGACATGAAGAATATGGTCATGGGGAAGAAGATGGCCAAAACCAGGAGCAGCACGTTCCTGAAGGAGAGAATCAGGTAGGGCATGAACATTAACGCTATCAGCATGCACACCAGCCCTATTATGAACATCCACCCCACCCCGAACGTCAGTGCGCCTATCAACGCTATGATCCCCCCTGCCACGGCCAGACCGGGCGCTGCGCTGTAGAAGCCGGTTACCGGCCCCCACCATGTCGGAACCACCCTGCTTCCGGACGAGGTTTCAACGGACAGTATGGACGCGACTATGAAGTTGTTGAGGTCGAAGGCCATGTTGAACAGGGGAAAGGCGATACTGCAGGCTACCATGCCCATCACAAGTTTCTGCAGCATGGTCTTCGCATGCGACCTGGTTCTGGGGGACATCGCACCCCAGATGTAATACATCCCCGTGAGCAGTATGAGTATCATGTATATGGGTATCAGGAGCTCCAGTATGATCCTCCCCATCCTCTGTACCAGGGGGTGGTTTGCGTTGTACACGTTGTCGAAGGATACGTTGCTGAAGGGCAGTGCGGCCGACCGTCCGAACAGCAGCGGCAGGAAGGTTCCCTTGAACTCCCTGATGTTCATGGTCACCGTGTTTTGGACTGCGTCCCCTGCTTTTTCGGTGCCTCCTTGAGCGGACCCCTCGCCGGGGATGTGTGCTGTTGCTGAAAGCAATATTATGCCGAGCAGCAGAATACTGAGGTGGTGTTTTCCGGCTCCGGCGGG
>CAZPLO010000006.1:20547-68184 GCA_964587725.1 uncultured archaeon | reverse complement strand
TAACAAAGTATCTAACCTAAAATACCGGGGCATTCATGCCCCGGATATTTATTTAAAGGTTGTGGTCAACAGCGTCCGAGAGTTCCCGCATGTTATGCAGTACCGTCTCGATCGCTGGAGGGCTTAACTTCTGCGTTCGGGATGAGTGCAGGTGTGGCCCCTCCGCTGTGGCCGTTGACCGGTTTATTATTACGGCACCGCCATATATAAGCGTTATGAGGGTTCCTGGGTCGCATCCGCGGAAGCTGTCGCTTGACCTACGGCACAGGCTCACGGAGGGGTTCGAACGCGGCATCGTCGCAGATGCTGGGTTGGTTGCACACGGACGAGGCGAAGCCTTCGACTACTTGCTCGGAGAGCGGACCTGCTTTCAAGCAGAGGAGGCGGAGCGGGCTGCCGCAGCCCTCCTGCTGGCCACGAATTCAACGATTTCGGTGAACGGGAACGCCGCCGCACTCTGCCCCCGGGAGATTGTTCAACTTGCTGAAGCCACCGACTCCAGGATAGAGGTGAACCTGTTCTACCGCACCCCCGAACGGGAGGTGAAGATAAGGGATGTGCTCCTGGAGGCGGGGGCGGACGAGGTATATGGTGCGGGGGTGGAGGAGAAGACGGTGCCGGGGCTGGACAGTGAACGGGGAAAATCCGACACGGCGATACTGGAAGCCGACACTGTGCTGGTGATGTTGGAGGACGGGGACCGCACGGAGAAACTGGCGGCGATGGGGAAGAAGGTTGTTGCAGTGGACCTGAATCCATTGTCGAGGGCGGCGCAGCGGGCTGACATATCCATAGTTGACAATGTTGTCCGGGCGCTGCCGAACATGATAGAGTACGCACGTGAGTATCGTGGACTCGGGGAAGAAGAACTCAAAGCAGTCGTGGGCGCCTTCGACAACCGGCAAAACCTCGCGGTGATGGAAAAAGTTATACGCGGAACTGCTTCAATATAGCCTCTTCCATGAAATGCAGTTTCCCAGGCACGACCAGCACGTGCGGGGGTTCGCCGAAGTCCTCCTTAACCAGTTCTTCGGCGGGACCGTATTTTATGACGGTGTCGCCGCCGAGCCTGGCGACGCCCACGCACATGGTTTCGCCGGTGAACTGGCTCTGTATCAGCTCCTCCTCCATCCGCAGCAGCAGTCTGATGCCTTCGCCGACGGTCATGTAACGGTTTTCTTCAGCCTTCACGTCCAATAGGCAGAGTGTGTGGAGGCCCCGCATGCTGTTTTCCTTCACCGCATCATACGGGCTCTTCGGGAAGTAGTCGCCTTCCGGGTATGCTATGGTGGTGGTCTTCCCGAAGTTGTAGAGCTGCAATCCCGTCTCCCCTACCGCGGAATACACGGATGAGTTGTGTATCACCTTCACCCTGATGTTCTTCTCCCACGCCCGCAGCACGATGTCCGCGTGCGTTGTCGCCACCAGGGGGTCGCCCATAACAAGCAGTGCTGCTTCGCCGCCGGCCAGTATGTTGTCGCCGGGGCGTTCCTCCACGTCGCTTCTGTTCAGGGGAACCACGTCTTTCCCGCACAGCTCCCGAATCCGTTCGAGGCTGCCGTGGTAGCGGCTCGTATACGACTCCAGATACACCCTGTCCACGTTCTTCAGCGCATCCAACGCCCGGCGGGTGAGGTCCCGTTCATCATAGAGGCCGAGGCCTATGAGGTACAGCATATGAATTGATTGTAGCGACAGAATATATGTGGAAACACCTGCTGGTTAAAAAAGAAAAAAAGGTTTTGAACCCCCGTTTCCGGGGGTTCACGTTCGCACGACTTATGCGTGGACGTTGTCCTGCAGCCAGGCGATCAGGGCGTTCCCTGCGTCGACTGTGTCTGCGGCGGTCCAACCCGCTACGTACAGTTTGCTGCCGTCTTTCTTGACGACGTACTGTCCGCTGGCGGCCTGTATCTCGTCCTTGGTCAGAGCGCACAGTCCGTTGACTGACGGTCCGCCCACGACGACCAGGTTCTTGGTTGTGTCTGCCGCAATCTCCGGCACAACGAGGTTTCCGACTATGGGGTTAACCATGACGGAATCCGCTGTCGCTCCGGAGGTTGTGACGCCGAACTCCTTAACCAGGTAGCTGCAGCATCCGACGGTCTTCTCAGTGCCTTCGTCGTCCGCGGTGATGGTCGCGTCGATGGTCGTGGCCTGCTCCGCTGTGCCGATGAACACTGTCGCGTAGACAACGTCCTGCGGCTGGCAGACGGTCACTGACTCGATCTCACGGTTTCCACCGTAGTCGATGGTCACCTGCGTTCCACCCTGCGGGGTGATGACGACGGTGTCTTCCTCGTCGTCCCACTTGTTCGACTCCACTGACGTGGCACCTGCTGCAGGAGCTGCGCCATCCGAGATGACGTTCTCGCTGTAGTAGGTGTCGCTGCTGTCGTTGAAGTCCCGGTCGTAGAAGTCGACAACCACGTACTCGTCCTCGATGTTCTTCAGAACAACGAGGTGGTCCGTAGCGTCGCCGTCGCGGTCGTCGTTGGTGTCGGTCGAACCGTCTTCGTTCAACACGGAGACGTAGAGTCTGTTGTCGTCTCTCTCGACCTTGTCCAACGTCGCTGTACCGCTGCTTCCGCTGAAGATGTACTGGTCTATGCCTATGCTCATCCCGGACAGACCGTCAACCTCTAGTTGGCTGCTGGTGCCGTCTGACATGTTCCTGACCAGGTACAGGTCTCCTGCGTCGTACAGCAGGTACTGGTTCGGTCCACCTCCCAGGTACACGTCGCTGTCGTTTTCGTTGGTGTCAGGCTCTATCAATATGTCGTCGTCGTTCTGGCTTGACTCCTCGAAAGCGTATGTGTACACGTAGAAGCTGCTGGTGGTTATGGCAGACAAAGCGTATGTCTGCTTCCCGCCGTTCAGCAGGTTCTTCAACGTCACCCTCATTGTGGAGGGTTCCGTGGACAGTTCGCCGGCGTCGTCGTACTCGTAAACGTTTCCGTTCAGCACGAACATGTCGCCTTCTGCCAGTGGACCCTGGTCCATGTACACTCCGTTGTACCTTTGTCCGTCATCGCCTGTGAAGCTGATTAAGCCGCGGTACTTCTCGTCGCGCTCAATCACTATGTCGCCTTCACCGGCTCCGGAACAGGGGCTGACTGAGTAGTCGTTGGTCCTGAATCCGTCCCACACTATCTTGTAGGTTGACGGGAACTCCAGGGCCTCGTCTATCCCCAACTCGATGGAGTGCCTGTACTGTACGGTCACGTTCGACAACACTATGCCGGCGCTGTTGACTTCACTGTAGTCTGAGATGTCAACGCTCGTGCCGTTGGCTGTCGCGGTCGTCAAATCGACCTTCCAGTACTTCTTCACTTCACCGCCCAGCTCCAAGTCCTTGCCGTCTTCCAGGAGGATGTTTGTTGTGGTGTCGTAGACGAGTATGCTCGCGGTCGCCACGGCGTCCGCTTCCTCAGCGTATACGCCTGCGATCTCGATGTCGTCAACGATGCCGTTCGCCATCTTGGAAATCTGGGTCTGGACTACGGTTCCGTCGGGCTTCTCAACGTCCAAGAGAATACCTGCTACCTTATACTCTTCCGAGTAGATCAGGTGGTCGATCTTGAACTTGTATCCCATGTACTCTGAAGTGTATCCTTCAGACGAGATGTCGTCCAAGATTCTGCCCTTAGCCAGGTATATCTTGTCTGTTCCGCTGATATCCTTGGTGTAGTACTCCTCGCCGAAGAGGATGAACTGCCCCCTCCACTCGAAGTCTATCTCCTCACGTGTGGTGCCTGAGCCCGTGTAGAGATTGTTCATGGGGATGTAGCCGGCGTCCAAGATGTAGGTGACAGCCTTGCTGTCGATCTTCAGCTTCATCTCTTCGGCTTCGTCCTTGCCCAGTCCGTCTTCGTAGTAGTGGAACTTCGTAAAGTCGACGGATATGGACTCCTCCATCTCGTGCTCCGGGTTCTCCAGAGACGTCAGACACAGTGTCTCACAGAAGAGACAGTGTATGTTGTTGTACGTACCCTTCTTCAGGATACCAGCTTCGGTCCTCTCCTGCTGGTCGCAGGCGAGGCTGTAGCTCACGAACTCGCCGCGGTCGTATCTTTCAACGCCTGCGGTTCCACGTAACGTGTTAAGTGCGCTCTCGTTCAGGTAGATACCTTTGTTGTCGTCGTAGAAGTCATACACGTTGTTGTTGTCGAGGTCTGCGTTAATCAGCATTCCGTTGCCCCCGGCCGTGTGTATGCCCTGTTCGAACTTACCTGTCGCGCCTCTAGCCGACACACCCAACACGACTGCTCCGCTGCCGGATCCCCCGCCAACGGGTGCTTCCGTGCTGGTGTATGCCAGGTTTCCGATTACAGCGGCGATGTTGCCCGCTGCAACAGAGTCCGTGGCCATTCCCTTCTCTCCCACGACAATCTGGACTATTGGGTTGTATCCAGCGTCGTAGAAGAAGTCCTTTGTCAAGCCTGTGTCGTCCATTCCCGCTGACACCGCGCCTGAAACTGCTGCTCCAAGCAATACAGCGCCTGCGGCGATGGAACCGACACGCTTCAAGGTTCTCATCTTCTTACTTCACCTCTTGTTTTTCTTGTTTTTTAGATTACGCTTATCCCTTTCGGACACCACGCTTAACAAGCGTGGCGTCCCCTAGGGTTTTAGCGCATCTAGAATTACACGTTGCTTTATTTATAACCTGGGGTGAACAATAAGGTGCATAATACTATAATATACTTAAGAACGTTCGAAGCTCCTCCTTCACCTAATATAACGTTCGAAACAGACCTTTTCATTCTAAAACCCATGATTTAAGTCTTATCCATTTAACACGACCCTCTACGCGCCTTTCTATTATATTCCGCTTCTCTATGCGCTTTAAAATGTCAGACAAGCTTGCTTTGGGTATTCCCGTGGTTTTATGGATGTATGCCTGCGTGACCTCATCCTCCTCCGAATTCTCAAGCATTTTGACTATCTCCAGTTCCTTGTCGTCGAGCATCTTGAGCACGGATTCCTTGATGTTCCTGCTGCTGAGGTCGTTGGAACCCGCCATATCGTATGAAACGCCGCCTTCCACGACGTTGGGTTCGCTGATGACGTCCTCCGCCACCTCGACGGTCATGGAGGAGCCGTTGCCTGGGGCAGAGGCGGTCCGCCTGTACAGTACGTATGCTCCAGCCCCGGCGGCCAACAGCAGCACGGCCAAGGCGAGTACGTAGATGGCTCCGGCGTCCAACACCAGCATCCCCTCCCTGCCGGGGACCGTGGTGGTGGTCACATCCGGCTTAAAGCCGCCGTACTGGTAGGTGCTGGTGAAGTTGAAGGTCTCCTCCTGCGGATACAGCCACACACCGTTTTCCACATAGGTCCTCAGCAGCTCCGAGGGATGGAGAGTCAGCACCTGCGCCCCCACAGGATACGTCACCCGGACGATGGTCCTCCTGGGCGAAGCAGGCGCGTAGTAGCTGAAACTCCACACACCCTCCTCCTTCTTGGTGAGGTGGTGTGTGCCGTAGTTGGCCTGCAGCTCCAGGGTCTGCCCCTCCTCCAGATACTCCCGGAGCTCGACCTTCACGTCCTTGACTCCGTTTTCGGCCGTTACGTTATAGGCTAGCCTGCCGTGTTCGTCCATCACCACTATGTCGTCGGCGAAGGCTGGGAGTGTTAAGTGGGCGTTCTCCCCCTCGTCTTCGAGCAGGAACCGTTCCTCCACCCAGGTGAACCCGTCCTCCCCAATCCACAAGTTTATGTCGGTTATGACCTGTGCTGAAGCGGATGCGGTGAGGAGCAGGAACAGGGTCAAGACGGCGTAAATCCTCATTTTTTCCCGTTAAAATATTAGCTGGATGAATAAAAAACTACTCCTCCAGCATCTTCTCGTACAGAGCCCTCCTCTCCGGGTCCTTGAACATGGAAATAATCTGCTGACTGTACATGTGGGCGAAGTCGCTGACGTCCGCTATGATGCTGTGCATCTGCTCCGGGCCCAGCTTAACCTCGTCGGGTTCCATTATCTCGATGGCCGACGGCCCGTAACGCAATACGGTGTTGACGAACCACCGGAAGTCGTCCGCCACCAGTTCGACCTCGCTGACGCCCGAAAAGTACTCGCCCTCCTCCTTCTTGATGTCATACATCTTCACGGTCAGAATGCTTATGTGTTTCTCGGCGCCCAGTTTATTGTACACGCTATTCTCCAACGCGGTCTTGGAGGCCTCCAAGTCGGTCCCCTGCACCTCCAGGTAGACTCTCGCATGGACGCCGCCTTCACCCATCTTCCGGTCGACGTCGAGGTCTTCGTTGAGGGTTTTCTCGTACACGGGTTTGTCCGCCATCCTTATAATAACCCACTAAGTACTTAATAAATAACATGGACGAGGCCACTGAAGACCGTTTGAAAGGCATGTTAAAGCGGATTATAGTCCGGTACGACAGGATGGAGGGGAACCTGGAGGCGCTGGAGGAGGACGTGAAGCTCATACGCAAGGACATGCTGGATGCGGCCATACTGCTGAGGGACAAGCAGACGTGGCGGCTGGAGGAGATAGACCGGGAGATAGGCGAGTTCGCGGAGAGGATGGAAGATGGCTGAGCTCCTAGCAGACATAAAACTACGGTGGCGCGACGACTCCGCATTGATCACGGACGACCCCCGTGAGCTTCTTGAAGCGTTCCTGGACAGCATCGGCGTCACATCCGATGTTGCGAGGGATCTGATGGAGGTGTTGGTCATGTCCCGCGCAAACGACGTTCCGTTGACGACTGCGGAGGTGAAGGAGGGAATCATTGAGTTGCGGCGCCGCAGGAAGGTCAAGAGGATAAGCTACGGGTTGACGGACCGGAACATCCAGGTGTGGATGAACTACTTCGAAAGAATCGGCTTGCTGGATACGGTCGGCGGCAAGCACCGGTTCACAGCCAACAAGAAGCCGTCGGAGGCGTTCAAGAAAACCCGGCAGGTGGTGTCGGAGAGCCTGAAATACAGCGAACGCGTCCTCGAGAAGATGGAGTCCGCCTACGGCCTAAGATGAGGTGTTTCCGATGCACCCGCAAAGGAGTGGTTGAACTCCGCTACAGTGGCCACTGGCTGTGCAAAAAACACTTTCTGGAGTTGTTTGAGAAGCGGGTGAAGAAGACAGTAAGGCAGAACCGGCTGCTCGGGAAAAACGACACAGTATTGGTTGGTCTTTCAGGCGGAAAAGACAGTCTCACAGCATTGAAGATGCTGAACGACATCATCTCCCGCAACCCGAAACAAAAACTTGTCGCGCTCTCGGTGGACGAGGGCATACGGTGCAAGAGCCTGCGGAAGGCGGTGAAATACTGTGGAATCAACGGCATAGAACACCATCTCACATCCTTCAAGGAGCACTTCGGCTTCACCATAGACGACGTCATGAAAGATGCTGACGGCGTGTTGGCGTGCAGCATCTGCGGTGTCCTGAAGCGGCGTGTGCTGAACGACCACGCTAAAAAACTGAAGGCGGACAAGGTGGCGACGGGCCACAACCTCGACGACGAAATACAGGGCGGGTTCATGAACATCGTCCGCGGGGACCTGCAGCGTATGGCCCGCCTCGGTCCGGAAGTCGGGGTCAGCCGGCACAAAGGCTTCGTGCCCCGCATCAAGCCATTGCGGGAGTGCCCCGAGGAAGAGGTCAAGTATTACGCGGACTTCATGGAGTTGCCTTACACCAGGATACGGTGCCCGTATTCGAAGTCGTCTTTCAGGACCACGGCGAAGGAGCTGCTGAATGAGCTGGAGGAGCGGCATCCCGGCAGCAAGTACCAGATGCTCCGGAGCATGGACGAATTTTCAGCGGTAATGAAGGAGCGGCAGCGGCGGCAGAAGCCGGGCGCGTGCGTTATATGCGGGGAGCCGGCGTCGGGGAAGAAATGCAAGGTCTGTCTTCTGCTGGAAAAGTTGAAATAATTGTTAATTTTTAACAATTATTTATAATATTACTCAAATAATCTATAAATCTTTGAAAATGATTTTAATGGTTACTGCAGTATTTAGTCCAGATTCATGAACATCTTTTTCCATCAACAAAAACTTAAGCTGTTCTTTTAATGATTCTGCTATCGCTACTAACCCTCTGCAGTCTTCATCACTACCAGTTAAATGGATTAATACATATGGTCTTGCCAGTGATCGACACGTTTCAAGAATCCGTTCCTTAAGTTTCTCAGACTCTTTTATTTCATCAGGGGATACTAGTATAGCAACTTTGTAGTAATTATTCACCCACCATCTAAACCTATCTACCCTCTCTTCTATATCATCAATTCCACTAATCTCATCTAAAAAAATATTGATATCCCCGGTGGTTATCAAATGACAAATTATTTCACCATTCAGTCGATAATTCCTATCTTTAAGAGATTCCTTCCTTTCTTCAGCATCTTTGTGGAGCCCTCTTTCGATTAAATCGTAAATCTCAACAGCGGCAAAGATAGGATATCTATCCTCCTTTGGTAATTCTTCTACAAATTGATTTAGTCTAGGATCATGTATAGTAATATTGGTTAAGCTATCAGCATTATTCTTATCTGTGGACAAGGTAACAGACTTGATGTTCCATAAGGTTTTAAAAGCGTTTCTAGCCTTCTTCTTAATATCATCAGGTATGTATTTCCAATATAATATGATTTGCAATATTGCAGAAGCGGCTTTGTCTTGAAACTTTCCAGTACCCAATAAACATTTTCTAATAATGTTCTCAATAACTCGGATTGCAACAGCTCTTTCAGGAGAATGAGAATTGTCTTCTGGCAATTCATCCATCTTGACGATTAGTAAAGGTTGTGGTCTACCATATGCTCAGTGAAACAATATGGACTGTTATTGATGAATGTACAAGACCCAGGCAGAATGGAAAATGAATCGACTTTAATCTCCTGTTTTGAATAAGGGCACATTAACCTATTACCTGTTCTCTGTTCAATAATATACCCCTCAGAGTCAACCCCTTTATCGAATAAATCTAAAATAACTTCCCTGTTATCCTCTGTTATCTCAATGACATCCATTACCACACCTCAAAGTAGCTATGTCCTCTAGGCTTTAAAAATGTTAAGTTCTTTGCCACCTCTATAAATTATGCTCAATATAGAAATAAAAGCAGTTATAATTCCCTTTTCACGTTTTCGGCGACCTTGGGGCCGAGTATTTTGGCTAGCTCCTTCTTGGGGGTCTTCTTCAGCTGCAACACCGTCTTTATGCCCGAGCCGTACAGCTTGCGCGCCCTGACGCGGCCGACGCCCTTCACCGACACCAGCGGCACCAGCTCCTCGCCGACCCCGTATTTCACACGGGACTCCAGCTTCTTCAGCCGCACATGCACTCTGCGGAGCTGCAGTATCCTCGTCAGCTCCGCAGCAGAATAACACAGCCACTCGAGGTTCCGCAGACGCATGTTCAGCTGCCCCGGCGTCACACCGTATTGTTCGAGTATCTCGTCCTCGGTCCGCTCGCTAATCCACTCCTGGAACATACGGGCGGTCTTGAACCGGTTGAGGAAGTCGAAGTCCAGCCCGAACCCGCCGAGGTCCCGCAGCAGCTTGTCCTCCGCCTCATACGCCTCACCCCACAGGTCGCCTTCCTCCCTGGACTTCACGTACAGGTTGTGTATCTCGGCGGAGTCGCACAACACCTCCAATATGCCGAGGCTGTCGAACTTCCCCTCCTCCTCGGCCTGCGTGAACAACCGTATGTAGTTGTGCGCTGTCAGCGGGTCTATGTATAGTTCGCTGACCCTGGTTCCCAGGTCGGTGGCCAGCAGGAACCTGCCCTCAGGATTGAGGAAACCCCATTCCGCGAGTTCGTCGCACACCCGCTTCAATAAATCCTCCAGTTCCTCGCGTACGCCGTACTGGTGGCCGAAGAAGGTGCTGCGCATGAACTCCACCAGTGCGTCGTGGGTGCGGGTGAATCCGGATGCGACAGAAGCGAGGGTGTGGAACCGGAGCACCGGATGCACACCCAGCTGGCTGTATATGTCCTCCGGCTCACCCATCACGTAATGTTCGGTTATGTAATCCGCCTCCTCCCCGTCCTTGGCGAGCGTAATAGCCAGTCCAGTGTCGTCGTACATGGGCCTGCCTGCCCGCCCAACCATCTGCTTGTACTCTAAAACGTTAATGTATGCTAGGCCGTTGGCGGTGTAACGACGCACATCACGTAAAACGACGGTCCTCGACGGCAGGTTCACGCCCGCCGCCAATGTGGGTGTCGCGGCTATCACCTCTACTTTGCCCTTCTTGAATGCGTCCTCCACGGCAACGCGCTGCT
This sequence comes from uncultured archaeon, assembly GCA_964587725.1. Classification (GTDB taxonomy): domain Archaea; phylum Altiarchaeota; class Altiarchaeia; order IMC4; family SCGC-AAA252-I15; genus WJMO01. Next base: position 57,917 of record CAZPLO010000006.1, on the reverse strand, counting down.
GGTTCACCAAACCGGCGTGGTGGAATGCCGTGCCCTTCCTCACGCAGTCCGCGAGGCGCCGGCACTGTTTCGTGGCAGGATTCAAGGCGGACTCGATTTCCTCCGCGATGTCCCCGTTGTCTGCGTCCAGCTTCAATGCGGCGCCGAGTTTCTCCGCAACCGCTTCAGCGCTCCTTCTGCTGTTGACGAACACCAGCACCTGCCCTCCGCCCAGGCTTTTGGACACCACCTCCGGCAGCCCTTCCTCGGACTTCACCACCACCTCTTCGGTCAGCTGCACGGGCCGCCAGTCCGAAGACACCAGTTCGGCGTTCAGCCAGTCCGCGAGTTCGTCGGCGTTGCCTACGGTGGCGGACAACCCCAGCACCTGCACGTCAGGGTATATGTTGCGGAACTTGCTGCACAACACCTCGTACACCGGCCCCCTGTCCGACGCTATCAAATGTATCTCGTCCAGCACGAGCATGCCCACGCCATTGAACCACTCCGGCTTGCTCCGCAGTATGCTGTCGCATTTTTCGGCTGTGGCGACGAGGATGTCGAACTCCGGCTTGCGTTTGTAGCGGCTGCTGTCGAGGTCCCCCACCTCCAGCCGAACTTTGTAGCCGAGTTTCTCGTATTTGCGGAACTCCCCGGCCTTCTCGTAGGCGAGCGCCCGGAGGGGGACAATATACACTGCCTTTTTCCCGGTCTCCAAGGCCTTGATGATGCCGAGTTCCGCGGCGATGGTTTTGCCGCTGGCGGTCGGCGTGCATAATATGATGTTGCGTCCTTCCATGACGCCTGCTTCGACCGCCAGATGCTGCGGCGGGTATAGTTCGCTGACACCTATGGACTCCAGCATGTCTCTGAACTCTCCCTGGATCTTCAGCTCTTTGACCAGCATCAAGAGAAGAATATGTAGTGTGGAGAAAAAAAGACCAGTGTGCTGTGGAAAAGTTATATCGTGAGGTCTTCCAGGTCCTGCCTGCTGGAATCAGCCTCCTCCGCCGGATGCCCCAGCGCTATGACAGCCATCAGTTCCTGCCGCACATCCAGCGCCTCCTCCACCTGTTCGCGCTGGTTGAGTATTTCGCCCAGCCACACCGCACCCAGCCCCAGGTCGTATGCCCTGAGCAGCATGTTCTGTATGCACGCGCCCACAGCCTGAACATCCTTCGTCCTGTCGTAGCTTTCCTCGTCGTCCAGAAACACGGCTACGCAGACGGGGGCGGCGCGGATGATGTGCCCGTATTTAGTATGTTCGGCTACCGCGTCTTTTTCTCCGCCCCTGAGGGCCTTGAAACGCCACGGCTGGTTGTTCAAACCGGACGGAGCCCACCGCCCCGCCTCCAGCATCTCACGCACGTCCTCTTCGCCGACGTCTTCGCTGGTGTATCGGCGTATGCTCCTCCTCCTCAGTATCGCCTCGGCTACTTCCATGTTTTAATACTGCCTTTTAAATATATTATCCTTTCTCCGGTGGTATATATGTTGGACGGCATTAAAACATTGGACGACGTTGACGTCTCTGGCAAGAAGATTCTGCTGCGTTTGGACTTGAACTCACCCATAGACCCCGACTCCGGGGAATTCCTCGACGACCGGCGTTTCATATCGCATCATGAAACAATACAGGAGCTGATGGACGGCGGCGCATCAATAGCGTGCATGGTCCACCAGGGCCGGCCGGGCGAGGAGGACTTCATAACGTTGGAGGGCCACGCAGCACACCTCAGCGAGATAATAGGGGTGGAAATAACCTACGTGGACGACATCTTCGGAACCTACGCACGCAACAGCATAAAGAACCTTAACAAAGGCGACGTAATCATGCTCGAGAACCTGCGTTTCTACAGCGAGGAGGTGCTGAAGCGGCCCGCGGACGTGCAGGCCAAGACATTCCTCGTGAACCGTCTGGCGCCGCTGTTCGACTTGTACGTGAACGACGCCTTCGCCGTCGCCCACAGGAGCCAGCCGTCCGTCGTCGGATTCCCAATGGTCATGGCGTCGTGCATAGGCCGGTTGATGGAGAAGGAGGTCCGGACAATCGGCGGAGTCATAGAGAACCCCGACCACCCCGTCACGTTCGTACTCGGCGGCACCAAGGCGGACGACAGCATCAAGGTGGTTCGACGGGCGCTGGAGAACGGCACCGACCGCATACTGACCGGCGGCCTGGTAGCCAACATATTCTTGGCTGCGAAGGGCTACCGCCTGGGGGAGCCGAACATCGAGTTCATCCGCGGCAAAAAACTCACGGACCAGATAGGTGTGGCCCATGGCCTTCTCACCCGATACGACGAACGCATCATCACCCCTGTCGACCTGGCGGTTGAAAAAGGCGGGGAGCGGGTGGGCATAGACGTGGGAAGCCTTCCCACCAACAACAAGATAAGCGACATAGGCAAGAAGACCGTGGAAGAATACAAGAAACTGATTAAGGATTCGAAGACGGTGTTCGCCAACGGCGCACTCGGCGTATTCGAGGACGAGCGCTTCGCATACGGAACCGAGGAAATCATCAAGGCCATCGCGGACTCCGGCAGCTTCAGCGTCATCGGCGGGGGTCACACCGTCGCGGCCGCTAAAAGCCTGGGGGTCAACGACAAGATAACCCACGTCAGCAGTGGCGGAGGCGCGTGCGTCGACTTCATAGCAGGCGTCAAACTGCCGGCGTTGGAGGCGCTGAAGGCGGGAACCAGAAAGTAACCGCGTTATTTAAATAGCGGGAGGATATTAGTTAAGCGATGCTGAACATACTCCGCACACTGGATGAGACCGTGCCGCTGTGGGAGCTGGTTGTCATAGGCGTGGCGTTGATGGCCATAGCCGCCGTCCTCATACTATGGTGGGCGTTCGGCTACAATTTGACCGTCGTCACACAGCAGCCCGACACCATGGAGGCGGTTCAACTAGCCGCTACATTAGTTTAGAAGCTGTTTCCTTTAAGTATTCGACCGCATTGTCCAATGCCTTAACACCCTTGGCGGTTATCTTGTAGTATTTCCGCTGGCGGTTGTTGACTTCCCTCCATTCGGTCTTAACCAGCCCGTCCATCTCCAGCTTGTACAGCACCATGTAGGCCGTGACCTGCCCCACCTGGAAGCCGAACCGTTTCTTTATCATCCCGCGCATCTCGTACGCGTACACGGGCTCCTCCTTAGTCAGAGACAGTATGTAGGGCCACAGGCATTCCGTGGTGGTTTTCCGTTTCAGCCGCGTCAGAGCCCTTCCGGAAGCCATATTTTACAACCGTAAAACATTTAAATGTTATGTAATATATTTATACATGGCTAATAAAGAAATCAAGGCCGCGATTATAGGCGTGGGGAACTGCGCCAGCTCCCTCGTACAGGGAGTCGAATACTACAAGGACGTCAAGGCGGAGGACCCTCTCATACCTGGTCTGATGCACAACAGCCTCGGCGGATACATGGTCAAAGACATCCGTTTTGTCACAGCCTTCGACGTGGACAGCAAGAAGGTCGGAAAAGACGTGAGCGAAGCGATTTGGGAGGAGCCGAACTGCACCACCAAATTCAGCGACGTGCCCCCATGGGACGTGGAAGTCAAGAAGGGTCCTGTTCTGGACGGCGTAGCAGACACCACCCGCGAAAAATTCACGGTCGACCCCAAACAGTCGCCCGTCGATGTCTCCAAGGAGCTGGAGGACTCCGGCGCCGAAGTGGCCATATGCTACCTACCCGTGGGTTCTGAAAAGGCCGCACGGTATTACGCGGACGAGTGCATCAAGGCGGGGTGCGCGTTCATCAACGCCATGCCAGTGTTCATCTGCTCCAAGAAGGAAGGCAGCGACCGGTTCAAGGATGCGGGGCTGCCGTGCATCGGGGACGACATCAAAAGCCAGGTGGGCGCAACCATCGTCCACAGGACGCTGACGCGGCTGTTCGTGGACCGGGGCGTGAAACTCGACCACACGTATCAGTTGAACGTCGGCGGCAACACCGACTTTTTGAACATGCTGGAGCGGACCCGGCTGAAGAGCAAGAAAATCAGCAAGACCCAGTCGGTGCAGAGCCAGCTGCCCACGCAATTGCCGGCCGACGACATACACATCGGCCCCTCCGACTATGTGCCGTGGCTGAACGACAACAAACTCTGCTTCATACGCATGGAGGGCCGTAAGTTCGGCGACGTCCCGTTGGAGTTGGAGCTGCGGCTGAGTGTGGAAGACAGCCCGAACAGCGCCGGCGTAATGGTCGACGCCGTACGGTGCTGCAAACTCGGATTGGACCGCGGCATAGGAGGGGCGTTGACGAGCCCGTCCAGCTACTTCATGAAGTCGCCGATGATACAATACACCGACTCCGTAGCGCGGGAGATGGTTGAAGAATTCATTAAGGGTGAGCGGGAAAGGTGATGATGGGGCTCCTTCAGTGGGGTGAACGCAGTGAACCCCACGTATTTTTCGCCAGCCTTTTTGTTAAAAAGGCTGTGGTTGAAGAATTTATTAAAGGCGAAAGAGAGAGATAGTACTATGCTTAAGGCTTTGTTTCGCGGGGAGACGCGGGGGTTGGACGTCCGCATAGGTATTCTGTTCAGCAAACTGGGGATTACCCCCAACCTGTGGACCGTGCTGGCGTTGGTGCCTGCGTTGGCCGGCTTCTACTTCCTCTACATGGGGGATCTGGCGGCGGGCCTGATATTGTTTGTGGCGAGCGCGTTCATGGATGTTATAGACGGGACGGTGGCGCGGGTGACGAACAGCGTCTCTAACCTGGGCGCATTCCTGGACGGCGTCGTAGACAGGTATGTGGAGTTCGCACTGTACATTGGATTGTGGTTTTACATGCGGGGCGTGTCCGACTTCATACTCCCCACCAGCCTTTGGTTCATCCTACTGGTTATAGGTGCGGTGATGCCGTCGTTTGTGACCGCGTACGCGGACCACCGCGGCGTCGTAACAGACGAGAGAGAGCTGCGTGACATGGGGGGGGTGATGGAGCGGTTCGAAAGACTCACCCTCATATACGCGGGCATGTTCCTCGCCTTATTTAACCCAGTATGGCTTAATTATGTGTTGGCTGCGGCTGCGGTGTTGACGAATTTCACCGCCCTGCAGCGGATAATACACGTAGTGAGCCTGAAATAAAGCTTTTTAGGCACGATACACTTATCTTATGCTATACTATGAGCGATTTTTCACCCAAGAAACTGGCTGAGGAACTGGTTGAGAAACACGACCGCTTCATCAGCGAATACAGCGACGAAATAGAGAGGTACCAGCAGGCTACGATGCTGAGGGAGAAGCGTGACCAGCTGCTTCACTGGGTGGAGGAAAACGGGAGCAAAGGCAAATACGCCAAGGAGCTTGAGGAAACACAGAAAGAGTTGAAGCAACTCCTCTCCGACTACGAGTCCATGAGCCGGAGCCAGGTGGAGGGTCTGAAGAATCGCATACAGGAGCATAGGCAGGCCCGCGAGTACTGGCTGGGCAGAGTGGGTGAGTTTGGGGGATGAACGAGAACGAGCTGAAGGACAAGCTGAACGCCTACCGGGCGGAGATAAGCAAGAAAAAGAGGGGCATAAGCGACATTCTTTCCGAGGTCCGCGTCCACCAGCGGGAGGCCAACAAACTCCGCAGGAAACGGGACGAAGGCAACGATTTGTGCAAGAAACTCTCCCAGGAGGCCCGTGAGCTCCGGGAGAAACGCGACTCGTTGAACGCTGAGATTGCGAAGCTGAAGAAGGAGCGGAGCAAAACCAACGCCGAGATAAAGGACAAGTCCGGGCGCATAAAAGACAGCAAGAAGAAGCGGGACAAACTCAACCGCAGCGCACGAGGCACAGACGAATCCCTGTCAACGAAATACGACAGCATGCTCACGGACCTCATAAACAAAGACATCCCATTGGACAAGGAGCAGCGCCTTTTTGAGGCGGTGTTCAAGGTGGAGGAGCGTTTGGAGGCGGCGAAGGAGGCGACTGAATTCCACCAGGACGTGGTGTCGACGTACGAGGAAATCAAGTCGTTGGACGACCGCGCCGACGCAATCTCGGCCGAGATACGGAAGCTGGCGGATGAGTCCGAGAAATATCACCTCCAGGCGGTGGACATATACAAGCAGGTGGATGAGGTCCGCAAGGAAGCCGACGACTATCACGCGAAATTGCTGGAGAAATACGACGTCATGAACCCCATGCGAGACAAAATCACCGCCGTCAACAAAGAAATTGAGAAGATTCAGGAGGAGATGGCCCCCTTCATGGGGGAGATGGACAAGATAAAGGCTAAGCGGGAGGAGGAGCGGCTCGCCCAGCGTGCGGTGGAGGCTCAGGAGAAGCTGAAGAGCAGCAAACGCATCAGCTTCGACGACCTGAAGGCTATCATGGAGGGCAAGGAGCCGGAGCCCGAGTCAGGAAGTTAAATACTCTATTTCGTCGTCGTCCAGGTCGTAGAGTCCTTGGAGTTCCTCGTCTGAAATCTTCTTTTTCTTCAGCAGCAGCCGATACAACGGGATATACTCCTTTTTTACGACCCGCCCGGACACGTGGAGTGCCGGCCCCATCTTAGCTGAGATGGAGTCCTCAGTGTTTCGCATGCCCTTGCTCCTGCCCATGGCCGAAAAGTAGGAGGGGAACATGTACCTGGTGTAATGCACTTTCTCAGGCCGGGCGGCGTTGACGCCTGCGGTCATCAGCGGGTTCGCGTACCGGAGGAAACCCCAGTACTGGCGGCGCATTATCCTTCCCATGAACACGTCCGCTCTGGAGAGATTACTGTATGCTTCACATACGGCGTTATCATCCTTGTAGAGGCGGGGGATGTTCTCGTCCACCCACCACAGCACGTCCCTCGGCTGTTCGGTGATGTCCCACGTGCATCGGACAACCTCCTTGAAGTCGCGTCCTCCGAATATGGTACTCAACGCCTTGTAGATGTCGGAGTCGCGGTCCCTGCCGGGCAGCAGCTCAGCGTCCTCCAGCGAAACCTTTTCCCGGCCTTTGGCGAGCATCTCCAAATCCGTCACGGCGGCGCGTATGTCGCCGCCCGCGTTCTTCGCAATCCTATCAATAACCTCTCTGTCGACGTCCACGCCCTCCTCATCGCATATGCCCCTCAAATACTTTGCTATGGACGCGGGTATGGGCCGCCGCAGCTGCAGGCTGCCGCACTTCTTCTTCAACGTCGACAGCCTCCGGTTGCCGTAGTCTCTGGTTGTGAGTATGATGGGGTTGCCGGTGTCCTCCACCAGTTTTCCAACGTCCTTGATGTTCCGGACGGAGTCCACGTCCTCTATCAGCAACAGTTTCCTAGTTCCGTACAGGCTGCCGGTGCTGGCCAGCGTGTCCGCCGACTTTATGTTGTCGTCGGACACCTCAACGGTCTCCCACCCGCGGTCTTCCGCTATCAGCCGGGCCAGCAGCGTCTTGCCCGTGCCCGCGGCCCCGTGTATTATCAGCGGCTTGCCGTCCCACTCCCTCGCCTGCTTCACGGCGGCGTTGCCGAGGAAACCGTCCAGCGTGGGGGGCCGATGTTTCTCATACCACATGACAGTACATTATTAACGCAGCGAGTAAAATAAGAGAGCATGGACGAGAAGGTTGTGCGGGACCCCATACACGGAAACATCCGTTTGAAGGGGGTTTTCGTGGAACTGGCGGACACCCCCTACGTGCAGAGGCTACGGCACATCCGCCAGAACGGCCTCTGCTACCTGGTGTATCCTGCCATGAACTCCACCCGGTTCGAGCACAGCCTCGGCGTCTACCACCTCGCGGGCGAGCTCGCAGACCACCTGGGGTTGGGGGAGGGAGAAGGCAACGCGTTGCAGACGGCGGCGTTGCTCCACGACGTCGGCCACGGCCCGTTCAGCCACACCTTCGACGTCATGTCCCGTTACGGGTTCGACCACGAGCGCAGGTCCGCGGAGACGGTGTTGAACACGGAAGTATCCGACATACTGAAGTCCAACGGCATGCAGCCGTCGAACGTGGCGGAGATAATACGTGGGAAGGGGAAGCTGGGTAAGCTGCTCTCATCGGAAGTGGATGTGGACAAAATGGACTATCTGGTGCGGGACGCATACTATGCGGGCGTCGCATACGGGGTCACCGACGTGGAACGGCTGCTGTACAGCATCCGGTTGGAGAAGGGCGACGTGGTGGTGGGCTCCCGGGGTTTGGAGGCTGCGGAGTCGCTGCTGATAAACAGGAACCTCATGTACCAGACAGTCTACCGCCACCACACCAAGCGGGTGGCGGAGTCGATGATGGTCCACGCCCTCCTCCGGCTGGTGGAGGATGGATTCGACGTGAAAGAGCTCGCCGCATTGGACGACGTTGAAACAGTCCACTTCATGCGGTCAGCAGGAGGCTACGTCGGCGACATGATGGGGATGCTGGACGGGCGCCGGCTGTTCAAGACCGTTTTCTCGGAGAGGATTATGTCTCTGACGGAGGAGTCGAGGAAGGAGTTGGCGGAGGACCCCGCCGACATCGAAGCCAGGATAGCGTCGGACTACGGCGTCGAAAACGGCTACCTGCTCATCGACTACCCTGAAGTCAGTTTAAGCGAGTTCCGCGTGAAGGTGAAGACTCCTGAGGGGTTGAGGAGTATCAGCGAAGCATCCTCCCTGGCGAAGTCCCTGGAGACGTCGGAATTGGAGAAGCTGTCGGTCGGCGTGTACGCGCCGCCGGAGGACAGGGAAAAGTTCGAGTCATTCAACGCGGAAGACTACTTCACATACGCCCAGACCAGAATCAGCGGTTTCGTGTAAAATGCACCCCAAAGTACATGTCGCGTCGTCGGCCGCAGTCGCGCTGGCGTACGGGCTTTGGATTTCAGCGGAGCCGGTTCAGCTCCTTCTTTGGGTTGTTGTCGCAGCGGCCGCCACCCTCCTGCTGGACTTGGACCACATCCTGATACTGCTGGTGAGGAGGGAAAGCAGGCCCGCGTTGAAGGAGATGATGGGGAACCCCCGCATGTACATGAGCGTGGACCGTATCCGGGACAAAATCTTCTACCCCGGCATGGGGCTGCTCCGGCTGGAGACGCACTTCCTCATCACCTTGGCTGCGTCGCTGCTGATGCCCGCATACAACATACCGTATGCTCAGCCTATTGCGCTGTCGCTGTGGACCCACTTCATCGTCGACGGAGTGGAAGCGCTGATGCAACCGGAGAAACGCTAGAAAAGCCGGACCTGCGCTAGAGTTGTTCAGCCACTATGGACCGTATCTGCTCCTGCACGGCGTCACGGGGCCTGCCGGTGTCTATTGTACGCAGGTCGAATTTCATGTACTCTTCCCGCACCCTGGACAGGAATTCCGTGGTCTCGAATATTTCTCCTGTGGTGGTTCTGACGGCGCTTTCGCCTGGGTCGACGTCCAGGAACAGCAGCAGGTCCGGTTCGGGGGCGAAGCCGTTCAACTGCAGGAGCCAGTCGCGGTCCACGCCCTGCGCACTCTGGTAGGCGACGGTGGAGTGGAAGTAGCGTTCAGAAACCACCGTCTTCCCCGACCCCAACGCCTTCTCCACTTCAGTCACGTGTTCTGCGCGGTCCGCGGTGAACAGCAGCGCGAGTGTGGTGGGCTCCACCTCCATGGAACCCGACAGTATCTCGCGGATGAACTCCCCGATTCTGCCGCGCGTGGGTTCCGCAGTCAGCAGCACGTCTTTGCCCCGCCCCCGCAGCCACTCCGCCAGCAGCCGCGCGTGCGTGCTTTTCCCGCACCCGTCTATGCCTTCGAAGACGATGAACATGTATATCCATAGGGGGATATAATTTAAAGATGATCGGGGTGGACGGTTCCATGGGGGAGGGCGGCGGCCAGATAATACGGACGGCGGCGGCGTTCAGCGCCGTAACAGGCGAGACGGTGCGTGTCACCAACATACGGGCTGGGAGGCCTAACCCGGGGCTGCGGCCCCAGCACCTGAAGGCTGTGGAGGCCGCCGCAGAATTGTGTGGCGGGGAGGTCACGGGGTTGTCGGTCGGCTCCGCGGAGTTCACCTTCACACCCGGGGAAATAACGTCCGGCACGTTCAAGGTCGACGTCGGCACCGCAGGCTCCGTCACCCTTGTTTTGCAGACGCTTCTGCCGGTGGCGTTCAAAGCCCCCGATAAAGTCGTCTTGGATGTGCGGGGCGGCACCGACGTCCGGTGGAGCCCCACCGCAGACTATTTTGAGCACGTGTTCCTGCACATGCTCCGCAGGTCTGGGTTCAACGTTGAAATGGAGGTGTTGGAGCGCGGCTTCTACCCTAAGGGCGGAGGCAGGGTGAAGGTTGAGGTGAAACCCTCTGGGGGGCGGCTGGAGTTCACGGAACGCGGGGGGCTCACGGGGGTGAAAGTCCACTCGCTGGCAACCGAACACCTCCGGGGCCGTGAGGTGGCGGAACGCCAGGCCAAAGGGTTCATGAAGGAGGCGAGCCCCCACCATGAAGTGGAGGCTGTTGAGCGAGGCTACGCAGAGTCGTTGAGCGTGGGGTCGTCGTTCACCGCATACGCCGGATACGACGGCACGAGACTGGGGGTGTGCGTGTTGGGTGAGAAGGGTGTGAAGGCGGAGGACGTCGGCGCCTCCGCCGCGAAGCAGTTGATGGGTGAAATGTCCTCCCCCGGGGCTGTGGACTCCCACATGGCGGACCAGATCATACCTTATGTGGCGTTGGCGGGCGGCAGAGTTAAGATACCGGAGGTCACAGGCCACTTAAAGACGAACGCGGACGTGGTGCGGCTGTTCGGCTACGCAGTCCAGCTGAAGGAAGGCGTGGTTTTTAACGACCCCTCACAGTTATAGTCATGGACGAGGAGGAGCTGGAATCCTACAGGAAGGCGGGGAAAGCCGCTAAGGAGCTGTTAGAGTGGGGTTCAAAGATGGTTAAGCCAGGGGTGAAATACCTGGAGGTTGCGGACAAGATTGAGGAGAGGGCGGGGGAGATGGGTTTCGGCCTCGCGTTCCCGGTGAACGTGTCGGTCAACGACATCGCCGCGCACTACGCGCCCAAATTCAACGACCCCGTGGAGTTCACTGAACAGGACGTGGTCAAGGTGGATATCGGAGTGCACGACAACGGGTACATAGCCGACACCGCAGTAACGGTGGATTTGACAGGCGAGTACGGTAAGATGCTGGAGGCCAACCGGCACGCGCTCGACGAAGCCATCAAGCTGGTGGAGCCCGGGGTGTCGGTGAGCAAACTGGGCGAGACCGTGCAGAACATCCTTGACGGCGCAGGCTACCGTCCGATAGAAAACCTTACAGGCCACGAACTCCAACAATACGATTTACACGCGGGGCTGAGCGTGCCGAACATCAAGGTGCCTTACGACTGGAAGCTGGAGGAGGGTATGGCGCTGGCGTTCGAGCCTTTCGCCACCGACGGGGCAGGCCACGTCATAGAGTCGAGGGCCGCCGAAATCTATTCGGTGGTGGAGGAGCGTAAGACGAGGAGCCGGGAGGCGAGGGCGCTGATGAAGTCTCTGTCGGAGCGTGAGGGCCTGCCGTTCACCGCCAGATGGTATGCGAAGAAAATCAACCCCCTGAAACTGAACCTGATACTGAACCGTCTCGCGCAGGAGGAGATACTTAAGGCGTACCCTCCGCTGCACGACAGGGGGAAGGGTATGGTAAGCCAGTTCGAGCACACGTTGATTGTGACCGAGGACGGCTGCGAGGTGACCACCAGGTAAATGAAAGAGGACTACGGCAGGGTCAAGGCTGTTCTGGCGGCCGTGTTAGTCCTCAACATGTCCGTGGCTGTTGCTAAGCTGGTGTTCGGGTTCCTGGCGAACTCGCTGAGCATGATGGCTGACGCAGCCCACAGCTTCTTCGACTCCACATCCAATATCATCGGGTTGGTGGGGGTGTACATAGCGTGTAAGCCGCCGGACAAAGACCACCCATATGGCCACAGCAAGTATGAGACGTTCGCGGCGGTCGGCATAGGCCTGCTACTGTTCATTACCGCGTTCGGGATAGTACACGGCGCAGTCGACCGGTTCATGAAACCGGTGGAGCCGGACATAACAGCGGTCACCTTCGCGGTGATGATAATAACCACCATAGTTAACGTGTTCGTGTCCCGTTACGAGTACCGGGTGGGTCATAAACTCCACAGCCAGGTATTGGTGGCGGACAGCCACCACACCCGCAGCGACGTCTACGCGTCGGTTTCGGTGATGATAGGCTTCGCCGCGGTGAGGATGGGTTACCCGCTGGTCGATCCTTTCATATCATTGGCGATTGCGGCATTGATAGGCCGGACCGCGTACGGGATACTCAAGAGCTCTTCCACGGTACTGTGCGACACCTCCATGCTGGAGGAGAACGTTATACTCCGCGTCCTCGAGTCGGTGTCCGGCATAGAGGGCTTCCACAAGATACGGACTCGTGGGAGCGAAAACGGTGTGTACGTCGACCTCCACATGGTGGTGCGGCCGGACATGCCTTTGGGGGAGGCCCACGACCTCAGCCACAAAGTGGAGGAGCGGCTGAAGAAGGAGATTCCCGCCATAAAGGACGTGGTAGTCCACATAGAACCGTCTTAAGCATTCAGTATCCTCTCTGCCTCGTCCACGCTTATCCTGCCCGACTCGATCATCTCTTCAGCAACCCTGTCCACGTCTTCTCCTCCGGCCCCCGCCGTCACGGCTATGTTGCGGGCGTGGAGTTTCATGTGGCCTTCCTGTATGCCTTCGGCCGCCAGCGCCCTCAACGCGGCGAGGTTCTGTGCCAGCCCCACCGCCGCAAGCACTTCGCCGAGCTCCCGCGCCGACTTCACGCCCAGTATCTTAACAGCAGCCTTCGCCACCGGATGCGTCTTGGTGGCTCCGCCCACCAGGCCCACGGCCACGGGTATTTCGATGCTGCCCTCCAAATCCCCCTCCCTGTTCTTCACCCAGGAGGTTAAGGTGCCGTATCCTCCCTCCCTGCAGGCGAAGCTGTGGCAGCCCGCCTCCACGGCGCGGGTGTCGTTGCCGGTCGCCAAAACAACGGCGGTGACGCCGTTCATCACCCCCTTGTTGTGGGTGACGGCACGGTATGTGTCTGCGGCTGCGAGACGGTAGGCCCATATGATCCTGTCCACCACCTGTTCGCCGCCGAGGGCCTTTGCAGGGATGACACACGAGGCCTTCGCCGTCCGCTCCACCGCGTAGTTGGACAGTATCTTAAGCACGACTTCGCCGCCGGACAGCTCCTCTATGCGGGGCGCCAGCGCCTCGCACATGGTGTTGACGGCGTTCGCGCCCATCGCGTCCGCCACGTTCACGTACAAGTGGACTACGAGCATGCCGGCGACCTCCCTCACATTCAAGTCTGTTGCGCCTCCGCCGAACTTCACCAGCGTGGGGTCGAGGCTGTTGGCGTATTCAATGAGTTTCTTTTTCTCGCCGAGAACCTTCCCCCCCGCCTCGTCCGAGGGGTTCACAACCTGTATCTGCCCTATCATCACAGGTTCCGTGCTGGAGGCCTTGAACCCGCCTCCTCCGCGGACCATCCTGGCTGCGTTGCTTGCTGCCGCAACAACAGACGGCTCCTCCGTCGCCATCGGAATGAGGTAGTCTCTCCCGTTTATCTTGAAGTTCACTGCCACCCCCAGCGGGATTTCAAAGCGGCCGACCACGTTTTCTATCATACGGTCCGCCTGCTCCAGGTTCAACCCCACGCTCGGCAACACGCCGACTTCGTCGTCTGTGAGACCGCATTCCTCCTGCAGTCTGGCGAGTCGCTCCTCAGGCGCAAGCTTGTAAAACCCTTTTATCCTCGAGTTCATGCTCCTATAAATAATTGACGCGGTTAATATATGCTGATGGCGTTGGCTGGCTGGCTGAAGGGTAAAGGCTCCGTATTGGTGGCGTGTTCGGGCGGCGTCGACAGCAGCGTACTGGCCAAGGCGGCGTACGACGTCCTGGGAGACGACGCGCTTGCAGTTACATTCGACACCCCGGCGGTCCCCCGCCGCGAAATCAAGCATGCCGTGGAGGCGGCTACGTCGATTGGAATACGCCACCTGACGGTGGGGTTGAATCTGCTGGAGGATGAAGACTTCATCAGGAACCCTGAAAACAGGTGCTACTTCTGCAAGCGGCTGATGGCGTCCCGCCTGAAGGAGATGGCTGCCGACCACGGTTTGTCGTGCGTTGTGGAGGGGACGACGGTGGACGAACTCCAGGGCCACCGCCCCGGCTACCGTGCGCTGCAGGAGGCTGGCGTACTCAGCCCGTACGTGGAACTGGGTATGTCGAAGGATGATGTCCGCGCCCTAGCCGCCGAATACGGTATCAAGGTCCGGCCTTCGGGGGCGTGCCTCGCCACCCGGGTACCGTCGGGCGTGGAGGTCACCGAAGAGCTGCTCCGCAGAGTCGAGGACTCTGAAGACTATTTGCGTTCACTGGGGCTGGAGCAGGTTAGGGTGCGTGTGGAGGGAGACAATGCAAGGATAGAAACCCTCATAAGCGGGTTCGGGGCCGTGTTGGAACACGCCGACGAAATTAATGATAAACTGCAGTTCAACCGCGTGTCCCTGGACCTGCGGGGTTATTCGTAGCCGTAGTCGTAGGCTTCGTAGTCGTCTATGCCGTAGTCGTCTCCGCGGTAGTCCGCCAACTCTATGTCGGAGACCATGGTGGGCAGCGTTATCTTGCCGCCGTAGGTGCATTTACCGTTGACGTAGTAGTCGCAGTATTCGCAGCATTCCCCGCGGTCCTCGCATTTCTCGTAGTCGGGGCAGTGGGGGCAGCAGGTTAGTTTCTTCCTCCTTCTTTTGGGGGCTTTCTTCCTGACCGTCTTTTTCTTGGAGGCCTTGGTTTTTCTGGAGGTCTTCTTCCTGCTCTTCTTCCTTGATGTCTTCTTTTTCGCGGACTTCTTACTCTTGGATGCCTTGGTATTTTTCCTCTTCCCGGTCTTCTTGGCTGCCATGGACCACCAGAAACTAAAACGTTAAACTTATGTTGTCTTCCTTTAAAAATAATGCTCTACTATACTCTATCCTATGGCCGACGCCGTTTTTTTAACGTTGATAGTGGCAGCATCGGTGGCTGTGTTAGCTAATGCTCCGTCGTGGCTTCGGCAGGCCGGCATCTACCGGCGGCGGAGCGAGTTCAACTGCACCTGCTGCGGGAACTGCTGCAGGTTCCGCGTCATACCGGTAACCGAAGACGACATCAGGCGTCTGGAGGCGGCCGGCTACAGAGACTTTGTCTCCTACGACGGCGAGCCATCGCTTAAGAGAGTTAACGGCAGGTGCTTGTTCCTCAGAGACGACAGGTGCACGGTCCACCAGCACCGTCCCACTGTGTGCAGGGAGTTCCCGTTCTTCAAAATAATGGGGGTAGGCTACGCGGCGAGGGCGAGCTTCTGCCCCGCCCTGGAGGAACTGGAGTGACGGATGTGGTGAAAAAATACGTGGAGGACGTGAAGTGGATTCGGAATCGGCTGGCGTCCATGGACGGCATGATAAAGCCGGTGATGGGGGTCCGCGACTGGGACGACGCAGTATGCGTGGAATTCACGGGCAGGCTGGTGGCGTCCGTCGACGGCCCCTACACCAAACGGCTGGTGTTGAAGAGTGCGCTCGTCCACGCAGCAACGGACGTGGTGGTGAAGGGAGGGAGGCCGCTGTTCGCATTGGACACTGTCATCGGCTCCCGCGGGGAAGTGGAGGAGATGATTGACTCATTGAAGGAGCAGGCGGAGGCGTTGAACATACCGTTGATTGGCGGCAACACCCTCTACGAGGGTGTTGAGCCCCGGTGCAGCCTCACGGTAGTCGGTGAACTGTTGCTGGATGAGCCGATACGGGATTCCAACGCCCAGGAAGACGACGTCATAGCGTTGTTGGGCGAGCCCATATGGGGTGAACGCGGGGAACGCCTGAAGAAGGCGAAGGTGCTCTTCGACACATGGTATGATGCATTGGAGAAGGTGAGGTTCAACTCCGCAAAGGACGTGACAAAAGGAGGTCTCGTATCCGTGGTGTATGAGATGAGCGAGAAATCCGGCAGGGAGTTCAAGTTGGGGGAAAACCTCCCCTACCCTACCACGCGGAACCTGGACAACTTCATAGTAACACTGCCGGAATACGAGTACGTCACCTTGGAGGGGGTGTGTTCAAAATACGGCTGCCGCCTCTGCCGCATAGGCAGAGTGGTTTAAACTGTTTTGAAAAAAGTTTATAGTGTTTAAGTTTTCACCGCGGCCTCACGGCCATGCCGTAGCCGTAGTCCATTATCTCTGGGGGGCTGAGTGCGAGGGTGCCGTTCCCTACGAGGTTGTCCTGTTCGTCCACTATCAGGCATTCTTCACCCGCCCGCAGCTCCATGTCCACTTCCTTGACGAACTTGCACATCACCGACTTCCCGGTGCGCACATAACCTATGGCATCTTCGTCGTCCTCCAATACGACGCGCAGCCGCGGGTATTCGAATCTACTGTGCAGTCGCTCGGCCAACCACGTATGAGGGAGTATGAAGTGGTCGGATGCTCGAACCGCCGCTATCATCCCGCCGCCCACGTACAGCCACCTTATCCTGCGGGTGTTCCTGGATTTCTTCACCACCAGGTCGTCGGGCAGCAGCTCGCCCGCGCCGGCGCCGAACTGGTACTCCATGATGGCCCGCAGCTTCATAATGTCCCTGACCTTCGGCTTCACCTCGTCGGTCATGCTCCACACCCCGTTGAAGGGGTAGATGTCCAATAGTTCCTCGTGGACGTCGCCGAAGGGCTTCAACGGGACCGTGTTGTGTGTTGTGATTCTATGCATCCGGGCGCGGGCGTTCAACACCTCGCTCCTCCTACCGGATTCGGCTCCGGTGTGGAAGAACGCCTTCCTCTTGGTTACGGGGTCTAGTTCCGCAACCCATCCGCTGTGTTCCATCAGGGAGTCCAGGGCCTCCATGAGCTTGGGGTGGCTTCGGCTCTGCAGGCACACCAGCTCCCACAGCCGCCCATCCACTATGGCCTGCCTCACGCGTTCCAGCATCGCATACGACACGTGGAGGTTGTGTCTCGCCAGCGCCTTCACACGGTCTTCGCCGTAGAGTTTCTTCAGTTTCAGCCCGTGTTCTGTGCAGACGGGGCACTGGCATGGGAGGTGGTGCAGGCCCTCCACCTGTTCCGTCCCGTATTCCGTCATATACCTTCCGTCCCGCGCGTACAGCGCGTAGGCGGCGGAGTCGAACAGGTCGCACCCCAGTAGGGCGGCGAGCGGGAACACCATGGGGTGTCCGAGGCCGAAGGCGTGCACGACCCGGTCCAACGGCATATGCTGTTTCACGGCCGCTATAATGTCCACCAGCTCCGCGAAACGGTAGGACTCCATTAATGGCACTATCCCTCCGACGGCGGTGAGCTGGAAGTCCCGGCCTATCTCCTCGGCGGCCTTCGCCCGTAAGTCAGGGTATCTGCCTCCTTGCACGGCAGCGTTCACCGTGAACTTCGCGTTCAACGCCTCTTTGGCTCTTTCCAGAGTCTTCTTCAGCTGCTCCTCTGCCCGGGGCTTGTAGGCGTCTGGTAACGTGGGTATGTCAAGGTAGGAGCCGATGTCGGTGCCTATCTTCTCCTCGAATCCGATGACCTCCCTGTTGGTGGTTTCCACTGCGCCGTAGACCATCAGCTGGTAGCTGCCGGAGTCCGTCGCTATTACTCCGTCGTATCCCAGCAGCGAATGTATGCCGTCGGCTTCCGCTTTTTTGCGGAGGTCGGGGTTCTTCATCAGCGTGTAGGCGTTGCACATTATCGCCTGCGCGCGGAAGTCCTCTTTCAACTCATCAACCGGTATCACGGGTCGCCGAGGGTTGTGGACGGGCATCAGCGTCGGCGTGTCCACAGTCTTACCGTTCAACGTCACCCTCCCCACCCTGCCTGCGGCGTCCTTCCTCCGCGTCTGAAACCTGAACTCCATATTTAAACCAGTAGTGAGAGTGTATTTAGACTAAACACCCTTAATATGTTATCGGTGAAAACATGGCTGAAGTCGAGGAGATAAACGTCGGGGACGCGATGACCCGCGGCGTAATATGCGTTGATGCAGAGGACACGGTGCAGGAGGCCGCGGAGGTTATGAAGAAGAACGACATCAGCTCGGTCATCGTGACCAAGAAGGGCGACGGCATCGGCATCGTCACCGAAAGGGACATCATATGCAAGGTAGTGGCTGAGAGCAAGAACCCCCGGGACATGATGGTCAAGGACGTCATGACTTCCCCTCTGATTACCATAAAACCGGACACGGAAATCGACGAGGCAGCCCGCATAATGAGGGACCGCAACATCCGCCGCCTGGTGGTTGCTGAAGGCGACAAGATAATAGGCGTGATAAGCGAGTTCGACATCGTGAAGATGGAGCCCGCCCTGCACACCCTCATCCGCGAACAGTATACCTGGAGGCTGAGCGAAGCCAGCGCCGCGTCGGAGGGCACGGTCTCCGGAATATGCGAGAGCTGTGAGAACTACAGCGAAAATTTGAGCAACTACGACGGCCGCCTGCTCTGCCAGGACTGCGCGCCATAGCCTTTTAACCGCTTTATCGTAATTCTACATATGCTGGATCCATCTTATGTCAGGGAGCATCCCGACGTCGTTGAAGCCGATTTGAGGAGGCGCGGCGACGAAGAAAAACTTAAGTGGGTGTCCGACTTCATAGAGGAGGATTCGAGGTGGCGGGAGCTTAAGCGCGAAGCGGACGGGCTCCGGCATCAAAGGAACACCCTGACGGAGCGGATAAAAAAGTCCAAGAGCTCCGGGGAAGACATTAAGTCTTTGGTGGTGGAGGCGAAATCCCTCCCGGACAAAATCAAGTCCGTGGAGGAGGAGATGCAGGGCCTCCGTGAGAAGACTGAGTATTATCTGATGCGGTTCCCCAACGTGCTGCACGAAAGTGTCCCCGTCGGTGAGGGGGAGGAAGACAACGTGTTGGTGCGGGAGTGGGGTGAGAAGAAGGAATTCGGTTTCGAACTGAAACACCACGGTCAGTTGGCTGCCGACTTGGGAGTCGCTGATTTCGAACGTGCGGTTAAGATATCCGGCGCAGGATTCTACTTCCTGAAAGGCGACCTGGCGTTGCTGGACATAGGACTGCAGAGGATGGCGTTGGACATGCTGGTGGAGCGCGGCTACACGGTGGTGGAGCCGCCATACATGGTGCGGCGGAAACCGTATGAGGGTGTCACCGACCTCGGGGACTTCGAGGACGTCATGTACAAGGTCGACGGCGAAGACCTGTACCTGATAGCCACCAGCGAGCACCCGATTGCGGCCATGCACATGGACGAGATACTGGAGGAGCTGCCGGTGAAGTACGCGGGCGTCAGCGCGTGCTTCCGCCGTGAAATAGGGAAGCACGGGTTGGACGAGCGGGGGCTGTTCCGGGTGCACCAGTTCAACAAGATAGAGCAGTTCATATTCAGCCGGCCAGAGGATAGCTGGGGGTTCCATGAGGAGTTGATTGGGAACGCGGAGGCGCTGATGAAGGCTCTTGAAATACCGTATAGGGTTGTGAACGTGTGCACCGGCGACATAGGAACCGTTGCCGCCAAGAAATACGATTTGGAGGGCTGGAGCCCCCGGGAAGGAGAATACATCGAGTTGATGAGCTGCAGCAACTGCACCTCCTATCAGGCTACGCGGCTTAACATCCGCTTCCGCGGCGGCGAAGGAAACGAGTACGTGCACACATTGAACAGCACCATGGTCGCTACCTCGAGGATGCTGCGCCTGATACTGGAGAACTATCAGCGGGAAAACGGCGGCGTCGAAGTGCCGAAGAAGCTGCGGCCGCACGTGAACGGCAGGAAGGAGCTGCGGTGACCGTTATTCTGTTGGCATGAGCCGGCTTGGCGGGGTATCCGGACTCGAAGTGGAGGAAAGCGGTCGGATGTCAACCCGTTTCCAGTTGTTTCTGGCTGTGATACTGATTTTCGCCGTCGTAACGGTAGTATTCGGAGGCATAGCCACCTGCTCTTTCCTCACTACCACAACAACCTCGTCCACGACTTCGACCTCGTCCACCACGTCGACTTCAACCACTTCAACGTTGGATTCGACCACAACCACATCCACTACTACGTCGACGACGTCCACAACCAACACGTCCACTACGACGACGTTGTGTGGCGGCCCCTATCAGTTGCCATGCGCAGGCGAATGCGACCCCGGGTGTGTGCTGAACTCGGAGGACGTGTGCGTGCCGGTGGAGTGTGCGCCGACGGTGGCTAGCGGCAACGAGGGATGCGGAGGCCAGAACCTCAACCTTCCAGAGGACTGGTGTCAGCCCGGGGTCTACAACCCCTTCACTCATACGCGGTTCAGTTGAGCGTCCACCCCATACAGGGGGTGGCCTTCGGTTATTTCCGCTTCAGCGGTCTGGATGCAGTCGTTTCGCGTCCTACCCGCTATCATTCCGTTGCAGTATATGGGGTTGCGGTTGTCGTACGCCATCATCCTGTAGACTTCGTTCATGCATTCCCGGCGGTTCAACAGCGTGTTGTATTCCATGCAGACTTCGGGGCTGCCGCGCCAGAACGCGAACTCGAGCAGGCAATCGTCTCCCGGATTGTTTTCGGCGCCCATGCAGAGTGTTAGGTTGTTCTGGAGCAGAGCATACCATCTGATGCACGCTCCACTGTACATGATGTGGTCGCATCTGAACGGCGTCCCCGCAGCCCAGGCCTCACAAGCCTTCAGCTTGCGTGTAACCCAGTCTGTGGAGTCCAGCATCAGGTTCTCGCAGACGCCGTATCCGTTGAACTTCGCCAGACAGTAGACTGTCCCACAGTATCTGATGTCATCCACTTCGTAGGCGTGGTCGTCATGGCATAATGCGCGCCAGAAGCTCGCGTTCAATGAATCGCATTCTGGAAGCGGAGCTAGACTGGTTGAGGTCGTGGTGGAGGAGGTTGAGGAAGATGTTGAAGTAGTGATTGTCGAAGATGTTGTCACGGTCGTCGGCGTAGTCGTGGTCTGGCCTATGCAGCCGAGCAATATCACGGTCAACACTACCGCGGCGTTCTTCATCTTCAGAAGCGTATTTCTGCGTCGCACATTGGCGTTAATGTCCTGACCAGGTCTTCGGCCTCCTTCTTCTCTATGCTGAGTATGACGCCGGCGATGTTTTCCAGGCGGATTTTGTTGATGATGAAGTGCGTAAATTCTTTAACGCTCTTGTCGTTGTTGTATATCAGCAGGCTGCTCAACGAGTCGAGGAACAGGAACTTTTTCTCGTTCTTCACCTTCCCCAGCATCCGGTCCAGGTAGAGGCTGACCTCTTCGAGGCTGCTGGGGTTCTCCACGAACACCACGTTCTCGTCCGGTTTGTCATGCGCTTTACCTGCCATCTGGCTGATGCAGTCCACGAAGTAGATGTCGTCCGATGAGATGCTCTTCTCCTTCATCATGGACACGATGAACTCGTACGGCCGCGAAACGCTGATGTATATGCCCCCCATGTCCTTCTCGTTCACGAGTATGTCGAGCATGTTGGATACGACGACTCCGTGGTCCTTGCTCTTAGACGAAATCAGTATTACGGCGTTCTCCTTCATCCCCCCTGCCTCCGCCGCCAGCTTGCTCTTAACAGCTTCCTCAGGGCTCTTGGCCTCCTCCTGCGGCGCCCCCGTCTGTATGACGATGGGCTTCCCAGCCTCCTTACCCTTCTCTCTAACACGTTCTTCAATCTCACGTATCAGGTTCTTCAGCTGCGGGGTGAGGCTGGTGTGTATTATCACCGGCGCCCGGCCCTTCCTTGAAATACGGAAGTAGCCCTGCAGCGACGGTATGAACCGTATGAAATGGTATAGGCCCACCACCGCGGTTACGGACATCACCGCCTGAACCAGCAATTCCACGGGAACCAGGTTCGCCACCTCCGGCAGGTATTTGCTGAGTATGCTCTCAATGGGTTCTATGAAGGGTTTGCCCATGTCGTTGAAGTAGATGAACAACGACACCCCCAGCAGTATCACCGCATCCAACAGCTCCCTCCACAGGATGCGGGTGAGGTGCTCGAGGTTGTCTATGTCCCCGTAGCTGACTTCCACGAAGGAGCGGGGGAACTTCTTCAAACAAATCAGGCGTTCGGTCGTGGTGACGACGTCGTAGAAACCTATCTTGTAATTTGAAACTATTTTCTCGTCCTCGGGGAGGTAGTCCAGCAGCTCCTCTATCCGTTCGCCGTCGGCCATCAATCAACCCCCGCCTTGAACATGGGTATCAGGTTCACGCCCTCGTCCAGTATCTTCATCACGTGCTTGTTGCGGCTGTGGGCTATGCCCCGCATCTTGATTACCTGCAGTGCGCGGATGAGCTCGCCCTTGCGTTCGAACTCGCTTAACAGTATGACGCCGTCGGATATGAACTCCTCCACCCCGAACATGCTGTACTTGAATGTCTGCGGAGGTATCTCTGAAATCATGACTGTCGTGCATTCCAGGTACATGAGCTGGAACCCTAATTCGAATATGAAGTCCCGTATCCTCCCGCTTTCGTTCAGGTTCTCGCACAACGCGGTGATGCTGTCTATGACCACGCGTTTGGCGTCGTTGTCTTCGATGACGCCGCGTATTATGCCTATCAGGCCTTCGACGTTGCTGAAGTCTATGCCCTTGAGGCGGGCGTCTTGGGTCATGTCGACTATGCTCACCTTCCCCTGCTCCACCAGCTTCTCGTCGAAGAACTGGAAGCCCTGCAGGTTCTTGATTATCTTGTTCCGCGGCTCCACCAGTGAAATGTATATTCCATTCTCGCCTTCGGCGGCGCCCTGGAAAAGGAACTGATGGCATAACACGGTCTTTCCGGTGCCGCAGCTGCCCGCCAGCAACACCACGTGACCGTCGGGTACGCCGCCCACGAGAATCTCGTCCAGGCCTTTAACGCCTGTTTTAAGCTGCTCAGGCATCTTCCGTTAATTATGTATGTGGTATATTAAATAGCTCAGACAAGCTGTTTCAGCCGGTCCATGGTTATGTGCTGGACGTTTTTAATGTTCTCCCCGCTGGAGGTGACGTTGAAGAACCTTGTTCTCTTGTGTGATGCGACGTTCTCCACCAGCATCTTCCCCACCCGCAGCCCCCGCGGCTTCTTCACCGGGTCGTATTCGCCCGCGTACACGCCTATGACGTGGCCGAAGTCCATGCCCGCCAATACGATGAACCGGGGCTTGAAGTGTTCGACTATGTGGACTGCGCGGTCGCCGTCGGTGAAACCCCCGTAGTTGCGTATTTTCCCGAAGGGTTCGGAGTGGGTGGTCCCATATACCGTCCCCTCCAGCTGAGGCACGTACTTGACCAGGTTTTTTATGTTGTCTGCGTGGGCGTGGACCATGGTCACGCACCCGTATCTGTTCGCCAGTAGGATGGATTTGATGTCGCCGTCGAGGTCGGTGACGTTCACGTGAGGCACGATCTTGTACTGGAGCAGCGCCTTCACCGCCCCGTCCACTGCCACATGCACCACCCTCTTGTGGACGTCCTCCTCCCATATCTTGTTGAGGTCGTTCTCCAGGCTGGGCCCGCACCCGTATATTACCACCGGGCGGCCGCGGATGAGCTTTTCCAGTCTGCCGGTGTCGTTTTCCCCTATCATCCGGTCGAGTATCCTGGTGGCTCTGGCATCCTCTGCCATGTTGAGGTCCAGGGACCTCACCACCTCCAAGTATTCGCTGGTCCAAGGCATCCCTACCCCCCGTATTTAAGCCTTTGGATTTGAAGTTAAATAACATGGCCTCCCGTGACCAGCGGTTCATGGTAGACGACGCCTTGCTGGACGACATCGTCGGATACGCGGGTTTGAAGCCGGGGGATGCGGTGCTGGATGTGGGCGCGGGCTCAGGAAACCTGACAGAGAAAATAGCCGCGCAGGTGAAGGTGACTGCGGTCGAAAAAGACGAGGCACTGTTCAAGACCCTGGTGAAGAAATTCTCCCGCAACCCTAACGTGGAACTAGTGCGGGGGGACGCCACCAGGATGGAGTACCCGATATACAGCAAGATTGTGTCGAACATCCCGTACAGTGTCAGCAGGAAACTGGTGGAGAAGTTCATACTCGAAGGCTTCGAGCTGGCGGTGTTGGTGGTGCAGCGGGAGTTCGCCGAAAAACTGTTGGCTGCGCCCGGCGGTGAGGATTACCGGATGATATCCGCCCTAGCCCAAAGCACCTGCGACATTGAAGTGTTGCGGGATGTTCCGCCGCAGGCGTTCCGGCCTCAGCCTAAGGTGTCTAGCGCGGTTATCCGGCTGACGCAGCGGTGGCGTCCGCCGCAGGACTACCCCGCATACCTCAAGAAGCTTTTCAGCAGGAAAAACAAGAAAGTAGGCAACATACTCGACGCCCCAGAAGAGTACCGTGAGATGAGGCCTGGGGGAATGTCACCGGAGGAAATTCTGGAGGTTTACAGGCGTTTATAATATCCCCATCAATATACTTATTCCAGGTGGTTTTGGGATGACTAAGGCTAAGCACGGCACAAAGCGGTTGAAGGAAGGGTTCGCGAAGATGGTGGAGCGGGGCGTCGTAATGGACGTCACCAACGCCGAGCAGGCGGGCATAGCTGAGGACGCGGGCGCATGCGCTGTGATGGCGTTGGAGCGCGTCCCAGCCGACATACGCGCAGTCGGCGGAGTAGCGAGGATGGCGGATCCGGTGAAGGTGCAGGAGATACTTGATTCAGTTACCATTCCTGTGATGGCGAAGTGCAGGATAGGTCATTTCGTTGAAGCCCAGGTTCTCCAGGAACTGGGCGTGGACATGATAGACGAGAGCGAGGTGCTGACGCCGGCGGACGAGGAAAATCACGTCGACAAGACCAAATTCACGGTTCCCTTCGTGTGCGGGTGCAGGAACCTCGGAGAAGCACTGCGCAGGATAAGCGAGGGCGCAGCCATGATACGGACCAAGGGGGAGGCTGGCACAGGCAATGTCGTGGAGGCCGTCAGGCACATGCGTTCGGTGATGAGCGAGATAGACCGTATCAAAGGCATGGGCGAAGACGAACTCTACAAGGAGGCGAAGGAGATTATGTCGCCAATCGAGCTGGTCAGGGAAGTCAAAAAACAGGGGAGGATGCCTGTGGTGAACTTCAGCGCCGGCGGCATAGCCACGCCCGCGGACGCCGCGTTGATGATGCAGTTGGGCGCGGACGGCAACTTCGTGGGGTCGGGCATATTCAAGAGCGAGAACCCCGAGGTGATGGCGAAGGCAATCGTCGAAGCCACGTTACACTACGACAAACCCGATGTCATCGCCGAAGTCAGCAAGGGCATAGGGGAAGCGATGAAGGGGGTTAACATAGCCGACCTCAGGGAGCGGCTGCAGGAAAGGGGTGTATGATGCTGGTCAGGGACGTCATGTCCGAGGATGTCCTGAAGGTGAATCCCGACGACAACGCCTACAAAGTCGGCTCCATGATGGACGACCGCCGCGTCAGCGCCGTCGTGGTGGTCGACGACAACAGCGTCAAGGGGATAGTAAGCAAGGAAACCTTTGTCTCCCACATAGACAAACTAACGGGCGGGTCACTGGAGTCCATGCGCGTTTACGACTTCATGGAGGCGGACATAGACACCATAGACGCGGGCGACGAATTGAAGCTGGCGTTGGACCGTCTGCTCACTCAGAAGACGCTGATAGACCGGATGCCCGTCCTGGATGACGGCGAGGTGGTGGGGTGGGTTTCGAAGATAGACTTCACCCACCTGTATGTGAAGGAGATGAAGGGCAGGCACCGGGTCGGAGATTTGATGCACTACAACCCCGAGACGGTGTTCGACTACACGCCGTTGAATGAGATAGTGGACGAGATAAAAAACCTGGGTGTGAAGAGGATTATGGTCTTGTCCGGGGAAACCCTGGTTGGCATAATCTCCGTCATGGATTTGAGTCTGGTGCTATTCCGGGAGCGGAACACCTGCCAGACCGCTGACCCCACATCATGCCTCACCGCCGAAGACATTATGACTCGGAACCCGGTCACCATAGGCAAGAAAAAGGATGCGTGGGATGCAGCAAAGATGATGGTGGATCGCAGCTTCGGAGGCATCCCAGTTGTAGACGGTAAAGACTCGCTGGAGGGAATCATAACCCGCACGGATTTGATGAAGGGCTACCAGCTCGCATTGGATTAGAGAACGGAGGTCACGTATATCACTGCAGCGGTTATCATCCCCACCAGTATCATCATCAGCCCGTTCCTGAGCATTGACTCGTTGCTTATCTTCGCCAGGTATGCTCCGAGTCCGAACAGCATCAGCAACGTCACAACCATCGACGCCGCGTAGGCTCCGCCGAAGTCCAGCACCCCCTGGGTTATCAATGTGAACGGCGAGATTATTATGAACGCCGCCACCGCAGGGCTTATGCCGTCGACGAATGCTGTGAATACGGACGCGAAACGGCCGGCTTTACCGTGCATGGTCCCGTTGAGGTCCAACAGCATCGCGTCCTCCAGCTCCCGCAGCTCCCGCATCCGTTCGGCGCGTTCGGTCATGTAGGCGCCCGTGAAACCGGACACCCCCATGGCTATGCTGGCGCCGATGCCCGCGCTTATGATAATCCTGGTGTCCTCGCTGCCGGACAGGTAAGCGCCCACCAGTATGCCGAGCATAGTCAACGCACCGTCGAACGCGTTCATCACGAAGTAACGCCTGGCTATCTCGTCTATGTTGCTGACCCGGATGTATTCGATGCACTCGCGGACACGCCTCCTCATCATACAGTAATGCATGTGACCGGATAAATAATCAGAGCCCCGAAACCGCTATTATGATTGCCGCGGCTATGAAGCCTATGAACAGCATCTTCAACGCGTTCTTCATCATCGGTTCGCCGCCCACCCTGGCGGAGTACGCGCCCAACCCCATGAACACCGCGGCCGCAACCGCCGCGGAAACCGCGTATGCGTCTTCGACGCCCAGCAATCCCCTTCCGGCGAGCATGAACGGCGAGAGTATGATGGAAGAGGTGAGCATGGGGCTTAAACCGTTCACTATCGAGGTGTAGGCGACCGCGAACCGGCTGGCGTCAGCCTGGTACGTCCTCTCCAGGTTCTTAAGCATGGCCTTCTCGAGTTTCCTGAGCTCCCTCTTCCGCTCGGCCTTCTCCGCCACGTAGGCGCTGCTGACGCCCGACACCCCCAGGGCCACCGCCGCTCCCACGCCGGCGCTCAACACCACCTCCGGGTCCCGGACGCCCGCCACGTACGTCCCGACGAGTATCCCCAGCATGGGGAATGCGCCGTCGAAGGCGTTCATGACGAAGTAACGCCTCGCTATCTCGTTCACCCGGCCCATCCGCATGTACTTTCCGATCCTGTCTAACATCCCAATTAATAAATGTGTCCCGCGTTATATACGGTTTATGGAAGTCGGCGTGTTGGACGTTCAAGGAGACGTTCGAGCCCACGGGGAGGCGTTGAAGAAGGCTGCGGAGGCATTGGGTTTGGACGCCGACGTCGTGGCGGTCCGCACCCCCGAAGCCATTGCGGGGGTGTCCGCTCTTGTTCTGCCGGGCGGCGAAAGCACCACCGTGTCGCGGCTCATGCACGCCTACGGATTGGATAAGGCGGTGAAGGAGGCTGCCGGCTCCACACCCATGTTGGGGACGTGCGCCGGCATGGTGTTGCTTTCGAAGGAGGGTGGGAACATGAAGGACGGCCAGCGGCTGCTGGAGCTGATGGACGCTAAAGTCATCAGGAACGCGTTCGGCCGTCAGCGCGAAAGCTTCGAAACCGACCTCGACATAAAAGGCTTCGACGGCTTATTCCACGGCGTGTTCATCCGCGCCCCCGCGATTGAAAAGATATGGGGCCGATGCGAGAGCCTGTGCGAACTGGACGGGAGGATTGTGTTGGCCCGGCAGGACAATCTGCTGGCGTCCGCGTTCCACCCGGAGTTGACAGCCGACACCAGAATCCATGAAATGCTGCTGGAGATGATATGATGGCTTTGGTGGATTTTAAAACGGTTTCAGGGGAGTTGGATTCAGCCGACTACATGCGGGTTATGCGCGCCCTGGTGAGGTCGAGCCTCCTGCACGGCTCCGACAACCGGCCGGCGGTGGTCATATTGACTGACAAGGCATTGTACTACGGCGGCACGGAAGACCTGGGGCGGCGGTTCCACCGGGTGTCGCTGAAGAGCGTCTCCAAGGCCTCCATGACTGGGAGACTGCTGTGGGAGTGCGTGGAGCTCACCCACATGGGTTTGTCGGGGGAGGAAACGGTTTATATTTGCCCGTTCACAGGTTCATTAAACGCCCCCCGGAAGGACGCCGGTTCATTGAACGTCCTGTTGGAGGCGCTTAGCAGGTGAGTTATGTACGCGAGAATATTTGAGGCCGCATTCGGCTGGATGGCTGTTGCGTCGAGGGGGCAGGGTGTTTCGCACGTGATACTGCCGTCTAAGAGCAGGGGTAAGGTGGAGCGTGAACTGGGTAAGATAGCGTCCGAGCATGAGCCGTCGAGGGAGCTGATTTCAGTGGAATCCGACCTCGCACGCTACTTCAGCGGCCGCGCAGTCGACTTCATGAAATACCCTGTGGACATGACGTTTTCCACGGGGTTTCAGAAGAGGGTGTGGACTGCCGTCCGCTCCATACCCTACGGCCGCACCCTCACGTATAAGGAGGTTGCGGAGAAAATCGGGGAACCCAGGGCCTCCCGTGCGGTCGCCAACGCGTTGGGGGAGAACCCCATACCAATCATAATACCGTGCCACCGTGTGGTGGCGGTCAACGGCCTCGGAGGATACAGCGGCGGCGCGTCGCTGAAAAAGAGGATGCTTAAGCTGGAGGGCGTGATGTGAAGGTCGGGTCGATGAACGACCCGTCCAAGGACGTGTTAGCGGAGGCCCGCATGTTCAAGTCCATGGGTCTGGATTACATGGAGTTGACTGTGGAGGCTCCGGAGGCGACTCCTGAGAGGGTGTCTGAGGTCAGGGATGAATTGCTGGGCGTCGGTTTGCCGCTGGTGGGCCACATGCCCTGGTTTTTCCAGATTACGTCGCCGTATGAGCATGTGAGGAGGGCGTTCATCGACGAGGCCGTCCGTGTTCTGGACACGGCATCCCAGCTCAACATACCCTACGTCACCATACACCCGGATTTCCTGAAGCTGGGGAGGAGGATGGATGAGTTGTTGTGTGTGTATGCGGAATCGCTGTCGACCCTCTCCGGCGAAGCGGACTCCCGCGGCATGAAACTGTGTTTCGAGAACTTCGAACGCGACCACATCTCCGCGGACGAGCTTCAGGTGTTGTTCGATTCGGTGCCGGGGCTGGGTTTCACGTTGGATGTGGGCCACGCGTTCATGGGGGCGGGCAACACGGACCACGTCCGCGTGCTGATTGAGCGGTTCAAAGACCGTCTCATGCATGTGCACCTGCACGACAACTTCGGTGTCAGAGACGACCATCTGCCGTTGGGTGCCGGCAGAATGGACTATGTGTGTGTGGTGGATGAACTGAAGAAGGCGGGCTACGACGGCAACGTAACATTGGAGATACATTCGACGGACAGGGACTACATAAAAATAAGCGGGGATAAGCTTTTGAAACTATTGTGAAAAAAATATAAATAGTTTATAAAAAAGTGTAAATTATCTAAACTATCTACCGGTTATTATCTTTATGACGTCGCAGTCTTTGAGTTCATGCTCTTTCCCAACCTTCATTTTGGTGCGGCAGTCCACCGCGCCTATGAACTTGTCTCCGATGTCCGTATGTATCCTGTATGCCAAATCCAGTGCGGTGCTCCCCGAAGGCAGCAGTATGCTGTCCGGCAGCACGTTGCCCTTCCCGTCCGCCAGCCTCGACTCGCTCTCCACCGGATACACGGTAATCAGGCCGAGGGTGTCGTATACTGCCTTGTCCAGTATCTCCTGCACGCCGGTGCTCCCGTAAACGTTGAGTATCCGTTTGCGTATGAAATCCAATGCCTTCTTCCTTTTCTCGTCCAACTCCCCGGTGACTTGGAAGTCGCCGTCGCCCGGCGCGTATTCGATGAGGCCGTGGGCGTCCGCCTCCCGCAGCGCAAGCTCCGCCTCCGCGCACACCGGAACCATATCATATGAATCCTTCAACCGCTCATAGTTGTCTCTCCCTAGATCTATCTTGTTGGCCGCTATCATTATCGGCTTTGAAATCTCACGCAGCCGGAACGCGAAGCGTTCGCAGTCCTCTTCAGTCCACTCCTGCTCGCCTTCAAGGCCGGCTGCCTTCAACGCGTCCTTCACGTGGCCTTCCGACACACCCAACCCAGATAACACGCCCATCAGCTCATCCACCAGCTTCCGGCGTTCATACAGTATCTTGTTCTTCACCGTGTTCCAGTTCCGCTTCACTATGGCCGCGAACCACAGGTTCACCTCCTCCTCGAGGAAGCGGATGTCGTCTTCCGGGTCGTGGTCGTCCGCCGCCTCCCCTTTTTCATCAGTCCGCCCGGATGCGTCTACCACGTGTATTAGTGTGTCGGCCTGCCGGAGGTCGTCCAAAAACTGGTTCCCGAGGCCCTTGCCTTCGTGGGCTCCGGGGACAAGGCCCGCTACGTCAATCAGCTTTACAGCAGTGTAGCGGGCGCCGTGCCTGCACAGGGAGTTCCTCGGATTACATGAGACGTTGAACTCTCTGCACGGGCATTCTGCGCGGACGTAGCCGACGCCTACGTTCGCCTTTATGGTGGTGAAGGGGAACGCAGCTATCTCCGTCTCCGCCAGCGTAAGCGCCTTGAACAACGTGCTCTTCCCCACGTTCGGCTTCCCGACTACGCCTACCTCCATGACTTGGACACCACCAGTATGGCCGCCCCCACCAACACTATTATGGCGGCGGACAGCATGAAAGACGCGGACAAATCCCTTCTGGGTAGGCGGCTGTAGTATACGCGGCCTGTGCTGGTCCCGGACAAGACGTTAATGCCGTTGACCGCCACCGCCACCGGACGTCCGTCCGTCTCATAAAACCACCGCAGCCCTCCCAGGGTGTTATACAAGTAGACCCGGTTGTCTTCTTCGTCGGCAGCGATGGTTCCCGCCGCCACGTATTCGCCGTCCGAGCATATGGAGACGACGCTGCCGCTGTGGTTCCTCACCCACAGCACCTCCCCTTCGTCGCTCAACCGTATGAGCCTGCCGTCCCTTACCCCCGCGGTTATCTCGCCGTCCCAGTGCATGACCCCCACGTGCTCTCCCACGTTGCGGTTCCACAGCACCTGTCCGTCGAATCCGTACGCGTAGATTATGTTGTCGTCCAACGCGACCACAACCAAGTTGTCTGTTACGGTGGACGAGCGTATGTACCCTGTTATGTTGAGGTTTCGCCGCACCCGGCCGTCGGGGTCTAGTATGTAAACCTGCCTGTCGGAGACCGCCACAATCCTGTCCCCCAGTATGCGGACGTTGGTGACGTAGCTGCCTATGAGTCTCTTCCACTGGAAGACGCCCTGTCGGTCGAACAGGTACACGTACCCGTCCATGCTGCCTGCGAGTACACTGTCTCTTACGTCGACGGCTTTGTCGTAGCCCACGTACCCGGGCATCTCCCGCTCCCACATAAGCCGGCCGCCGTGGTCTAGGGAACCCAGGCGGCCTTCGGATGTGGCGTAGACTACGTTATCGCCGGCGTGGATGGAGGTTATCCGCCCCTCAACGGTCTGGGTCCACCGCCGGGTTCTGGTGTAGTCTATGGATTCGACACCGTCTTCGGAGCCCACCAGCACGGTGTTGTTGCCGGCCTTCAGAGAATATACCCTCTCCCTCACCTGGTAGCTCCACAGCGGCTGCTGCCGGTACATGCTTTCGCCGCACACCAGGCCAGCGCACACCATCAAAGCCAGGAAAACGGTCAGCCCCCTCATCCCAGTATAACATGGTTCTCCAGTTTATTTAAGCTGATTCTCATCACTAACTCAGGTGGTGGAATTGACGGATTTCCTTAAGACGAGGGTGTCGTCCTTCGATGAACTGATTACCAGGAAAGGTATTGAACGCGGCAACACGGTGTTGATTTCCGGCGGGTGCGGGGTGGGGAAGACCATATTCACCCTGCAGTCCCTCTACAACGCCGCATTGGAGGGTGAGAAGGGCATCTACATCTCTTTGGGGGAGGACGAGTACAAGCTGAAGCGGCACATGAAGAACAACTTCGGCTGGGACATCGAACCCCTGGAGGATAAGGGGCTGCTTTCGGTGCAGCGGGTGGACCCGTTCGCGCTGGCGGAGGACGTGACAGCTCTGCTGGAGAACCAGGAGAAGAAATCCTCGATAGACATAGGGTTGTTTGAGGGCGACGGCGGCAGGATTTCGCTGGTGGACTCCCGGAAGGTGAAGATACCGTTCAAGCCCGACCGCATAGTATTGGATAGCATCTCCGCGTTGGAGTCGGCGTTCAGCAACAAGGAATACTATAGGATGTGCATCCAGGCGTTCGTGGACGCGTTGAACATGCACAACTCAGTGAACTTCCTGGTGAGCGAGACCGAGCAGGAACCCAACGTATACAGTAACACGGGGACGGAGGAGTTCATCGTCGACGGCGTCGTAGTCATGTACAACCTCCGGAAGGGTCAGCTGCGCAGGAAGGCGTTGGAGATTCTGAAACTGCGGTGCAGCGACCACGTGAAGGAGATGGTGTCCTACATGATAACCGACGACGGCGTAAAGATACTGGCCGGCGAGCAGGTTATCTGAAAAAAAGGTTTCCGGGAACCTACGTGGAGCAGGTTCCCTCCAGGTTTTTAACGCCGTCAAACTTCAGGTCGGTTATGCCGTGCTGGACGTCGTCGTACGTTATCGACACCGCCAGGGAGTATGCTCCGCTGGTGCACGCGTCTATGTCCGCTGAAACCGTCTGGCTGTTGCCGGGCGGCAGCGTTACCGTGTCCCCTGAACCGGATATCACGGTTTCCCCGCCGACGGTCATCTCAGTAACCTCTATGGTGTAGTCGAGGTTGTTGCGCAGCACGAAGTCCGAGTCCGTTCCGGTGGGCGAGACCTTCCAGTTGAGTATGCCTATGTCCGCTCCCCGCCAGTAGGCCCGGGACGCCTGGCTGGAGGCTCCTCCGCCGATGTCTATGAACCCTCCCAGCACCGTAACCACTATCAACGCGACTATCACAACTACTGCAAGTATGACCAGGTATTCTGTCGAAAGCTGTCCCCTGTTCTTCATGTTTAATCCTCCTTGGATGTAACTTATTTGTACGCCGGTTATATAAGTTCAGCCTAGCACTCCCTTAACCAGGTAGCGGACGCCGTAGAATATTATAAGGGACACGGGCACCATCACGAACGCGTATTTCAGCCCGTATTTCTCCCTGCCCCTGACTATGACGCCGATGAGGAGGCTGGCTATGAACGCCGTCACAACTATTATGACGGTGGACACGTTCACCAGGAAATCTGTGCTGAATGATTCTCCCACCATGAATCCGAGGCCGAATTCTGCCGCGTCATCGGTGCTGAAGCTGCTGCGCATGGTGTTCAGCCGCTCCGTGAAGTGTATGCTGATGTTCAGCAGCACCGGCGCCCCCAGCATCACCGTCAGTATGATGAGGAGGGTGTAGGTTCTTGTCGAGCTCAGCAGCTCCTTCCTCAGCATCAAATTCTCGTTTATGTCCCTGGCTGTTTCCTCCAGTATCTTGGCGAGGTGGCCGCCGGACTCTATGCTGCGGACGAACAGTTTGATGGCTCGCTCCAGCGCCGGCAGCCGGACGTTCCCGCTGATATCCCTCAAAGCAGCCGAGAAAGAGGTTGTGCCCAGGGCCTTGGTGGTGGCGCGGTCTATCTCGTCCTTCAGCAGACCGAACTCCTTCCGAGCCGAATATTTCATCGCCTGGAAGGGCGTCATGCCTGCGCGGACGTTGGAGCCCATCAGCTGCAGCACGCTGGGGAGGTTCTCTTCGACAACCTCCGCCCGCTTCTCGGCTATGAAATACGGTATGCTCAACGCCCCCGCCATGTAGACTGTGAAGGCTAGACCAGATAGCATGATGAACAGGAGGGGGTTTCCGTAGCGGGCGAGGAACAGTATTGTTGTGGCGACGAACAATGCGATCAGCAGCGACTCCCCCAGCCACACTTCCGCCTCCGCCTTGAGGCCCGCATACTTCAGCGTCTCCCGCATGTCTTTTACTGTGTTCCGCGGGTAAAGCTTCGACAGCGTTATGTAGAGGCGTCTCATATGTACACCACCGGCCGCCTGCTTTT
This sequence comes from uncultured archaeon, assembly GCA_964587725.1. Classification (GTDB taxonomy): domain Archaea; phylum Altiarchaeota; class Altiarchaeia; order IMC4; family SCGC-AAA252-I15; genus WJMO01. The sequence continues at coordinate 23,779 of CAZPLO010000006.1, read as the reverse complement.
TATGAACTCCATCAGCACTATCTGGACGGTGAAGCACGCCGGCAGCACCAGGTAGAATATGCGGGGGCCCATGTCCATGCCCATGAAAGGCCCCAACACTATAATCAACGTGGTGGCGATGGTCGGTATTACGACGGCGAACAGCATGTAAATCAACACCATCACGTTCAGCTCCTGGGAGTAGTTCCGTATCTTGTTCCTCCGCTCCACGGTCAAGTCCTTAACCAGCTCCCTCAGTATGCCTTCGACGCTGGACCCGGATTTTATGGCGTTCACTATCTGCCAGATGCTGTTCTTCAAGTGTTCGCTCCTCGTCCTCACAGCCAAATCCTCCAATGCGTCTTCGACGGGGACGCCGGCGTTCGCCTTGCCCACCACCTTATGGAACTCCTTCGACACCTCCCCGTAGTCGGATTCGGCGACGCCGTTCAACGACATGTATATGCTGGCTCCGCTGCTCACCTCCAACAGCATGTCCTTCAGCGCGTATATGAGGTCGCGTTCCATCAGCTCCGCCTTTTTGCCGGCTAGTATGCTGGGGTACGCTATCAACACGGCAGAGAACAGCAGGAATATTGCGGCGGCGGATGCGGTTGAAAGCCACAGGGCCCTGTCCAATCCAGCGTTCAACAGCAGGAGGGACGACAGCAGCATGAGAAACAGCAGCGTCGCCGTGGCTGCTGAGTTGAGTATGCTGGCGCCCAAGTACTGGTCTGCATCCACATCCAATCCCGTCTCGACCAAATCCACCCGCAGCTTGGGCATGAGTTTGGCGAGTTTGCCGGTGAACCCGCGGAACCCTGCCGTCAACACGACGGCGTTCTCCAGGGGTATGACCATCAGCGGAACCTTGCTCATTTTCCTCTGACCTTCTTCAACAACCCCCCTGGGTTGCGGTAGTATTCGTCAATCACCTCCCCCACGGAGTTCAAATCCTTCACGTTGTTGTCCACCATCCAGGCGAGCACCTCCTGCTTCTCCTTCAAATCCTCAGTTATTTTGTCCCTTGTCATGCCGGCGTGCAGCCCCAGCTCGTCCATAACCCGCTTGCTTTCGTTCACTTTAGCGAACTTCCCGTCCCTGCTGTTCCAACGGTACAGGTAGTTGAGCTCAAACTCCCTCCCGGCGCCGCCGGGGATTATCTCCGCTATCTCGAACACCCGCCGCTCACCCATCCGCCGGTCCCTGTAAACCACGACCATCAGATGCAGGGCCTCTATTTCGCTGCTCGGTATCTCAATCGGCGGCTCAATCAGCCTCCGCTTGAGGTTTTCGGCGGTGTCAGCGTGTATGGTTGAATAAACCGAGTGGCCGGTGTGCATGGCCTCGAACAACACCTCCGCCTCCTCGCGTTTCCTTATTTCGCCCATGACTATGCGGTCCGGTCTCATACGCAGTGCGTTCACCAGCAGGTCCAGCATGCTCACCTCCCCCTTGCCTTCCGGGTTCGGCTCCCGCGTCGTCAGCGGCACCCAGTTCCACTTCAGGTACTTGGGCAGGTTCAGCTCACGGGTGTCCTCGATGGTTATTATCCTGTGGGTCGGCTGTATCAGCGAGCACAGGCTGTTGAGCATGCTTGTTTTTCCCGACGCTGTTCCTCCGCCGACTATGACGTTCAACTCATACTGGAAGCACAGCCACAGGAACGCAGCCATCTCCGTGTTCAATGTCTTCAAGTCCTCGCTCACGTAATGCGTTACCGTCCACGGCTGCCGCGCGAACTTCCGTATGGTTATGGTGTTCCCGAAGTTGGAGATGGGGAACAACGTGGCGTTGACGCGGTCCCCGCTCAGCAGGTGCGCGTCCATTATGGGGTCGAGGCTGGTTATGTCCCGCTCCACCTTACGGCCTATCTGGGCTGCGTAGTTGTATACGCGGCGCTCGTCCTCCAATATGATGCTGGTCTTCACCCACCCGAACCGTTTATGGTACGCGGTGACGGGGAAGTGGCTGGTGTTGACGCACACCTCCTCCAGCCAGTCGTCGTGCATCAGCATTTCTATGTCGCCGAGCCCGAACATCCTGTGCACCGTAATGCCTGCGAGGACGTCCAGGTCTTCGGCGGGCAGGTTCAGCCGGTCCCTCAGATGCTTCCTCGCCTCCGCGTGAAACCGGTCTTTCAGCCCGTACATTTTTTTGGGGTCTGATATGTCCTCCACGTTCACCTTCACGTCGGTGCTGAGTTCCTCCATCAGCGTCTTCAGCACGGCCCTGGTGCCCCTGCCTATCTCTGGCCTCTCCACATCGTATATGGGCATGGATTCGTCGCCGGTGGAGACTACGCGGATGTTGGCTGGGACGCCGTCCGCCTCCACCCCGTATGAGTCCAGAACCTTTCCCTCCCTGGGTTTCCCCCCACCCTCCCCCCTTTTACACCCCGGTTTTATCTTCGGCGACGCGAGGGGGTTGGCTGGGTAGGTGAGCTCCAGCAGATCGCCCATGTCGTCTATCAACGCCTCCACATTCTCACGGGGTAGGTCGAGGACGTTGGACGCGTCTTCCACTGTGAGTCCACCCGTCTTTTCTGTGAGTTCGAGCAGCGTGTCGGCGCTGCCGTACACTACCCTGCCCTGCTTCCTCCTATCCCTCACGGACTCGTCTATCCTGTATCTTGCGATGTTCAGCGGCCTGCCGCGGATTACGTACCCCCTCAGAAACCGCTTGTTCAATGAAACAAGCCCGTCTTCCATCAGATTGTTTGCATGCTGCAGTGCGGTCTCCTCCGACATCTTAAATGCGGCGGCAGCATTCTTCAGCTTCACCGAACCCCGTTCTTCGACCATGTTCAGGAGCTCCCCTGTGCCGCCGGCTTCCTCCGCAGGCTTCTGCGAAACAAACTCCGTCTTCCCCATGAAGTGTTTCTCCACCTTCAATATACCGTCTTTCTCGAGTTCCTCAGCGGCTTTCATCACCGTGTCTTTGTCGGCCCCTGTTGCTTCCACAGCGTATTCGAGGTCTATTCTGCCGGCGTGCTTCACGGCGTCGGCTAATCTCTCCCTGACTTCACCCGCCTTCTTCAGCTCCCCCGCCTTACGTTTCAACCCCATTATCCCACACCGTATCGTTCCAGCACCCGGCTGTACAGTTCATAGTCCGTTGTCTTGGAGAACCGTTCCACGTCGTCGTCCGGCAGCTTCTCCAGCAGCCCGTCCATTATCTCGAGGACGGCCTTGACCTCCGGGTCTTTCCTGTCCTCCGTCAGCGCCTTCACGCCCTTACCTTCCACCTGAAT
>CAZPLO010000006.1:0-20537 GCA_964587725.1 uncultured archaeon | reverse complement strand
GACTTTAACGTATGCCCTGGCGGCCGGCGACCCCGTCTGCGTAACAGGCACGCCTTTTTCGGCGGACTCCCCCACTGCGGGGTCCCGCGGCACCACCGTCTCATACACTCTGTCCCCGTATTCCCGCCTCACCTTCCGGGACACGTCCGCCGCCAACCCCGTGTCGTCCTGCATGGTCAACAGTATCCCTCCCACGTGCGCTTCCGGGTTGACTTCCTCCAGCAGCTTCAGCGCCTCCATGAGCTTATTGAGGCTGTTCAACGCGAATCCGTCGCATTGCACGGGAACCAGCAGCTCGTCGGCCGCGGCTACGGCGTTTATGGACAGCAGACTCAATGACGGCGGGCAGTCTACGAGCACGTAATCGTATCTGCTTTTGACTTCATCCAGTGCCTCGCGGAGGCGGAATACTCCGTCGGAGCCCATCAGCTCCACCTCCGCCCCCGCCAAATCTATTTCAGACGGGATTATGTGGAACCCGTATGTTTCCTTCACCGCGGAGGCGGTGGGTTCCCCGCCCACCAGAACATCGTAGATTGTCTTGTCTGAACCGGCCTTCACCGCGGATGTGGCGTTGGCCTGCGGGTCCAGGTCAACAGCCAACACTTTTCTGTCGCGTGCCGCGAGCGCGGCGGCGAGGTTCACGGTCGTCAGCGTCTTACCTACCCCGCCTTTCAGGTTCACCACGGCTATGACCCGGCATTCGCCTTCCGGGTATTCGCCGGTCTTCAGTATCCTGTGCTCGCGGAACAGTGGCTTCCGGATTCTGACGCAGCCTTTTCGCCGAAGCCTCTCCGCGACTTCGAGAATCCTGTCTTTCCCGGTCTTGAACGCAGATGCGACCTCCCCCACCTTCACCTCCCTGTCGGGCAGCACCTTAAGGAGGTTGCGTTCGGACAGCATCACATGTATTATTAAATAAAATAGTATTTAACGCCTCACACGCAGCAGCATGTGTCCTGGCTGGGTCCGCCGGTGCAGTATGTGTCGCCGCCTGTTTCGTGTGTTTCCCCGTTGTTGCTGCATTGGTTGGGGTTCTGCCTGCAGGTTCCGCCGCCGTAGCCCTGTCCCGTGCAGTATCCTTCGCAGGAGGTTGTCGTGGTCGTTGAAGTCGAGGGAGACGTTGAAGGGGCTGAGGATGCCGTGGACGCTGATGCTGTTGACGATGAAGTGGAGCCGGGCGCGCAGCAGCACGTGTCAGCCTGCGGCCCCGCAGTACAGTATGTGTCGCCGCCTGTTTCGTGTGTTTCCCCGTTGTTGCTGCATTGGTTGGGGTTCTGCCTGCACGTGCCTCCGCCGTATCCTAATCCGGTGCAGTGTGCGCCGCACGTCTCTGGGGTCGTTGACGTGGATGTTGAAGTAGAGGTTGAAGATGCAGTAGATGTTGGGGTTGATGTCGCCGTAGACGTCGTTGAAGAGGTGGATGTCGGCGGTGTCGTCGGCTGTTGACCTGGTGTCACCGGGGGGGTGAGCCACAGCCAGTCCCCCTTGCTGACGACGTCAGAAACGTTCAGGTACATGTCCGTCCGCACCCCATAACCTGCGGTGTCGTCGAAGAGGACTGCAACTGTGACCTCCGATATAACGTCTCCCGTTCTCCTGATGACCAGTGAACCGTTCCGTCCCACGCCGTCTATTACGTTGGCTCCCACCTCCACTATCAATTTAGAGTCGTCTAATGTGAACGTGAACGCCGACTGTGTGTCTGGAGCGACCGTGTGTGTGCCGTAGTATGTGCCGTTGCTGAAGGACCCGTTCAACCTCACCGTTAAGCCGGTGCCGGATTCGTCTTCTGTCACGTTCAACAGCGGCTTATCCGCGGAGACGTATACGTCATAGCCGTCTACTCCGTCGGCGCCTCCGGAGGCATTATATATTCGGATGGACGGCTTATTGTATGTGCTGTAGCCGTATACTATGCCGGCGGGCTCCACCACCATGTGCGGCTGTCCCGCGTCCAATTCTATGTCGGTGTTCAGAACCCCCGCGTATTCGCCCTCAATGAACTCTTCGTAGTCGTTGACGTACTGTGTGCCGTTCACGTAGGGGAACACGTCGGTGAACACGACGGAGCCGTCGAGTATTTCAACGTCCACGGACAGCAGCGACCTGTAGTCTGATGCGGCGTCCCCGAACACGTTGGCCGTCTTCTCAGCGTAAACGCCGGACACCGGGTGCAGGGTAATGTAGTATGCTGCGAGGGTGAGCATGCTCAATGTTAGCAGGAACGTCAGCACCGAAAACAAGAAACCCTTCTTCACTTGAACCACACCCTCATCTCCGCGACATACATTCTCCCCCCTGAAACGAACGCCCGCCTCCCTATGCTGTAGTCCTGTGATTCAACGCATCCTCTGTCGCCGGTGTAGGCCAGCACGCCGCTCTCCCTTACGTCGAGGCGGTAGCAGAAGCGTTCCGGCAGCAGCGCCTCCACCTCATCCAGCCGGCTGTCCCCGCCGTCCACAGTCTCATGCAGGCCGCCGTTCTCCTCCAGTATGGTGAGGAGGTCGAGGGACACCTGATACAAATACTCGGTGTCGGAGCCCTTCGGCTGCGAAACCATCCCCAACACCGCCGTCAACACCACCGTCGCAATCAACAGCGCGGTAATGGAGTCCAGCGTGAGTATGCCTGTCATCTTTCGTACAAGGTGAGTTTCACCCCCGTCAACGTGTCGTTGTATAGTGCGAAACGCTCCACCAACACCGCGTCATCATCCAATGAAATCCCGGCTTCATACAGTGTCCCCCCACCCAACTCCATTATCTCCAGTCTGAAGTCCCGGTTCAAACCCAGTATGGCCTTCAAGTCACCGTAGTCTGCCGCCGCCAGCGCCTCCAGTTTGCCTTCGTCCAACACGTTCTCCCTGTTCACAAGACCCATGTACGATACTGCGGTGGCGTTCACGGTCCCATCATCCCAGCCGGCAGGCGAGCCGGGTGTCTTCACCAGCAGTTCCGCGGCCTGCAGCGCCTCCCTACGCAGCGTCATGGACTCGCTGAAGCTGCTGAAACGCACGACCACGGTATTCCACACATCCATCACCGACAGTAGTATCAACACCATAATCAGCGATGCCACCACCAGGTCTATGGTGGATATCTGGCCCCTACGCATCCTCCACCACCACCCCTCCGTCGTAGTATATTCTCACCGTCCCGGATTCGACGGTCCCTGATGCGCCGGTCAGCGTCTGCCGGCCGTAGTATCTGCCGCTGGCGTTCAACAATACACTGCCGGGGTAGAAGGTGAGGCTGTATGGTATGCCGCCCCTCAGTGTAGCGGGCAGGTTCACGGTGGTGCTGCACCCCCGACCGCATACCCCGATGGAGTTGACGCCGTACGCCACCGTCTCCAGGACGTCGTATGCTGAGTAGCGGAGCTCCATTTCAGCGGCGTGCCGGCTGTTGCCGTAGGCTGCGTTCACCAGCAGTATGAAGAACACCAGCGCCATGCCGACTGCTATCATGAAGTCTACTGTGACCTGGCCTTTCATTTCAATAGTACGTTAGTTCGAAGTTGATGTTGGACACGTTCCACTGGTTCAGCGAGTCCGGCAGGCATGAGTCCGACGCCGACAGTGTCACCGTCAATGTGTGGGCGCCCGGCGACATCAGCGTCGCATTGGTTATAGTTACTCCTTCACTTGTGTAACTGTTCAACGCAGCCACCGGTGTGTCGTCTATGCTGAAGCAGTGGTAGTCTCCAGGGTCCCAGTTGCCTTTGTCGAAGTACAGGCGCCCCTGCACGGCGGTGCCGGAGTAGTCGAGTGTGTACTCGAAGTCTATGGGGTTGTCGCAGCATTCGCCCGTCAGCGTGGGTCCGCTCCACGGACCCCAAGTGCCCGCGTGTGTTCCGTCATCGTATGCCACGCTCCACTGGCTGACGCCAACGTCCGAACACGAGAACGGCGTGTGTGTGAGTGAACACCCTGTTGTTCCGCTGTCGGAGCCTATCCCCTCCCACGTCCCGGTGGACGGGCGGTAGACGCTGAACACGCAGTCCACCGAGTCCCCGTCGGGTTCCGTGAAGTCCACACTGTATGTGAAGCCTTCAAACCATCCGCCGGGGTCCGGGTTCACTGAACTGCCGGTCTGCGCCGGCGGCTGGTTCCGCAGCTCCTCGGAGCCGACGCTCACGGAAACAGTCCACTCATCCCCCAAAAACCCGTAGCATTCGGTGTCGAAGACGTTGTCTCCGTCGTATACGGGCTGTATCCTAGCCTGCCCCCCCTGCTCCGCGTAATACACCTTCATGGCGTAGAATCTTCCCGCGTCGGTGTCCCGGTACCCGTAGCTGCTCCACCGGGGGCTGTGGCAGCTATCGTCTGTTACCACGGCGGAGTCTTCCATGTAGAGTACGGACCCGTCGTCGCTCCACACCCGGAACTGCTCGTTGGTTGTGGAGGGGGCCTTTAAGTAGCACCATCCGTTCAGTTTGATGTAGTCTGTGCCGCCGCAGATGACTATGTCGCTGCCGTAGTAGTTCAACGCGTTATAGTGTGCGTAGCAGTCGGTTGAAGATGGGGTGATGTCGACCACGTTGCATCCTGAAACCCCAGTCTGGCCCGCGGTATCCCAACCTGCCACAGTCAAGTCCATTGTGCCGCCGCCGTCCGCGTCATAGTATACGTAGCAGTCCTTCACCTCGTCCGCTGTGAAGTCTAGTTCAGCCACCGCCTGAATACTAGTGGCCCATCCCCCGCTCATCGACAGCACATGTGTTTCCAGCGGCATCTGGCTGCCTCCACAGTACAATGCCATATCGCCGGTGCTCCTGAACTCCTGCAGTCCGACGGCGAAGCGGATGTGGTCGCTGGTTCTCGCCACCCCCGCCGGCTCGGTGAAGGTCACCTGCCGCCTGTAATCGTATCCCGTATTGTCCCACTGGGCTGCAGCCGACGCGGCCAGCAGCGCCAAAAACATGCAAGCCCACCTCATACGATACTGTATTCTTCCTGCGTCGTAATAAATTCTAGCCACCCACGCACCTCCTGACACTGTTTACGTTGACTGTCTCCTTCATCGGCCCCATGCACCTGCTGACGTTGCTCACGTCCACTTCCAATAGACGGTATACGTACACTGTCACATCCGAGTATGAGCTCTGGTTGCCGGCTGAAACGGTTATCTGGCCCGGGTATACCCCCGCAGCCTCCGACTCCGGCACCGTCAGGTTCCCCATGTTGTTGACGCATTCTCCGTCGTCCAACAGTCCGATGTCGCGGCCTAGGCTGAAGTTCATCCAGTCCGCGGACCCGGAGGTGGTTAATGCGACGTCGTCGAACAACGTGTCGCCGAGGTTGCATATGGTGTACTTCTTCACTTCGCTGTATCCCTGCCACAACGTCACATTCCACTCCCTCGGCAGTATGACTATGTCGGTGCCGTTGACTCCCTCCACCACCGTAATCTCGACCGCCGCCACCGCAGCCAGGGAGCCGGATTCGGCGGTGAACGCTCCCGTGTAGATTCCATACGGTGTGTCGGCCGGCACGGTGACTATGGATTCGACGGTGTCGCATTCCCCCGACCTGAGAGACACCGTGTCTCCGCCGGGGTACGCGGCCCACCCGAAACTGTCTGACAACACGATATCTGATACGGTGTCGTCGCCGTTGTTGCATATCACCCACGGCTGGCTCCGCGGCTCGCCGGCCCCGATTGTGGGGTTCCACTCCCCTGGGTGGATGCTAAGAGACGTGTTCGCCAGCACATACGTTGACACGTCCACGTAGTGTGTTTCGGTGCCGTTTACGGTCAGCCGCGCGTACCTGTATCCCGGGTCTTCGCCGGCTGGGGGGTTGGCTGTGACTGTGAAGTTCACCCAACCATAAGGCGGCAGCACCGCGGACTCCGGCAGGACATCCACTATCTCCGACTCCAGCTCAGCATACACGGTCATGGAGTCGTTGCTGTAACTCGTTACCGTGAGAATCTTCTCTTCGACGCCGCCTGCGTAGACTCTGAAGCTGAGCCTCGACGGCTGGACCGTGAGCAGGCTTTCACCGTATCGGACGCAGCCTCCGCTGCTCCGCACGCGCACCCACTGCCCGCCTCCGCCTTCGGGCAGGTACCCTGTGACGCAGACGCCAGCCACCTCCAAGACATCCTGTATGCTGCCGCCCAGGTTCATCCTGTACCGGAGCGACGTCCCGGACACCCAGCTGTCCACTATCCTGTCCGGCACGTCAACAAACACCCTCTTCGAGGCGCCTTCTCCCTGGGCGTACACGTCTTCGCCCGCTTCGCGCAGTATCCTCAACGCCGTCCGGGCTTTCACCGCGTCCAACGTCATCCTGGAGCCCTCGTACTCCCGCTGCGCCACCAACGTAACGTATCCTATGACAGTCAACACAACCGACAATACGACAAGCAGCTCCAGAGACACCTGCCCCCTCATCAGTTATTATTTAATGCGCGCGAATAAAATACCCAGGATGGATTCGGGCGAAATCGCCGATAAAGACGAGGAGGTTAACGCATTCATCGCGTTGGACGAGGACGGCAGGATAAAGTCTTCCAAAAGGGGTCCCCTGTCAGGCCTCACATTGGCTGTGAAATCCAACATCTGCGTAGACGGCATGCTCACGTCCGCAGCCTCCAAAACCCTTGAAAACTACATAGCCCCGTATGATGCGGCGGTAGTGGAGAAGGTGAAGGCCGCTGGGGGCAGGATAGTGGGTATGGCGAACATGGACGAGTTCGCGTGCGGCGCATCAGGCGAAACCTCATACTATGGGCTTACGCAAAACCCTTTCGCAGATGGCAGGATACCTGGCGGGTCATCAAGCGGCTCCGCAGCCGCGGTTGCCGCAGGATTCGTGGACTGCGCATTGGGTTCGGACACCGGCGGCAGCATCCGCAACCCCGCATCGCACTGCGGCGTCGTAGGCTATAAGCCCACGTACGGCCTCGTTTCACGCTATGGTCTGCTGGATATGGCGATGAGTCTGGATCAGATTGGGCCCCTGGCCCGTAGTGTTCAAACATGCGCCCGGCTGCTGGACGTGATATCGGGCCATGACCGCCGTGACGCCACCTCGTTGGATGTGGAGGCGGGGGTTTTTGAGAAGAACCTGAACCCAGACGTATCTGGTGTGAAGCTCGGGTACGCAGCGGAGTTCGACGAACTCATAGCAGACAAGGGCATCGGCAAGGTGGTTCACTCCGCGGTGGATAGCCTGGCTTCGGCCGGCGCTGAAATAGTGGACGTCAGCCTGCCGAACCTGGAGCTGGCTTTGCCCACGTATTACTTGAACGTGTATGTGGAGTTTTTCAGCGCCACCCGTAAATACGACGGCCGCCGCTACGGCCACCGCATCGAAGAGGCATGCGGCGAGGAGGTGCTGCGGAGGATACTTCTTGGCCAGTACATTAGCCAGAGGGAGTACAGCGGCAGATACTACCGTAAGGCGTTGCAGGCCCGTTCGCTGATTCGGCGGGAGATGCAGGCAGCCCTCAAGGACGTGGACGTGCTGGTGGGGCCGGTTGTGCCGAAGCTCCCCCATAAACTGGGGGGTGAAATCACGGACCCCCGTATCATGTACGCCTACGACATCTACACGACGCCGGCGAACCTGGCGGGTCTGCCGGCGGGGAGCGTCCCGGCTGGGAGGGTGGATGGCGTGCCCACGGGCCTGCATGTGGTGGGTAAACCATTGGAAGATCAGGCGGTATTGAACGTCATGTGTGCGTTGGAGGAATGCTGACTACCTCTTTTCCCGGATTTCCTCGAGGATGTCAACCTGCATCTGCTGTATCTGCATGAGGTTCTGCCACTGGTGCTTCAGCAGCAGGTCGATTTTCTCGTTGAGGTGCTGTATCTCCAGCTCAGCCTTCAGGTTCACCTGGTAGTCGTGTTGCGCCCTCAGCCGGTCGCGGTCTTCCTGCCGGTTCTGGCTCATCATGATGATTGGCGCCTGGATGGCCGCTAGGCATGAGAGGATGAGGTTCAGCAGGATGAAGGGGTAGGGGTCGAAGGGCTCCTTGGTGAGCAGGTACAGGTTCATGGCCGCCCACGCCGCGATGAATGCGAAAAATATTATGACGAACTTCCAGCTGCCGCCGAATTCCGCCACCCTGTCTGCGAGCTGGTCGCCGAGGGTCAGCTCCTCCTCGAATTCCTCCAGCAGGTTATCTGAAAGGGTCTCGTTTTCTCTGATGCTTTTAGCGACCTCGTTTTCAAGGTGCGTTATCTCCCTGCGGTCTTCCTTGAGCAGGTGTATGATGTATTCTGAGCGTTTCGCGTCCAGGCAGGCCGTGCATATCACGTTGTCTTGGGCGAAGTCGGGTTTTTGTTTGCGGATGAAGTTGAACAGTTTCGGCCTAAGCAGTTCGCCTACCGTCAGCTTCTTCAGCGGCTGTTCCTTCCCGCATATGCTGCAGGTGTTGTGTGGTTTAACGGGCATTGTTTAAACTATCCTTGTTTTATCTTAAATTATCCATGGTTTCCACTAGTTTCCTCCCCAGGGGTGTGAGCCGGTAGCCCTTGTGTGTTCTCCCTTCTTCCTCGACTATGCACGCCTCTATTACGCCAGCATCCTGTAACTCCTTCAGCCGGAGGTATGCCGTCGGCTGCGACACACCTGATGACTCTGCGAGTTCGCCTGGGCGGCGCGGCCCATCCACCAGCCTCTCCAGTATCTCCGCCGCACCCTTGGAACCCACCGCAGTCAATAGTCTGGAGTCTATCATATGTCCTCCAATCCCCTCTTCTTTTTCTTAACCCTTCTGGCGAGTTCGTCCAGTTTCTTCTTCACGTCGTCGAAGTCCATCTGCTCCGTTTCCTCCAAACCTCTGCTCTCCTCTATCGGCTCTATTCTCCGGCCTGATATGCGTTCCTCGAACTCCCTCCTCAGTTTGATGTCGCCTAGTCCCTGTTTCCGCGGCCGCAGCTTCCGCATCGACTTCCCCGCAGCATATTTCACCCTGTGCTTCAGCGTCTCCACCGCGTCCTCCACCCTCCTACCCAATGGGACGGCGGACTCCAGGTTCTTCCTGGGTTTCACTGTCTCCGCCACCTCACGCACCTTCTCCCTAGGCTTCTCCTTCACAGCCTCCAGTTTATCTCCCAGCCCCGGCTTCGGAACAACGTCCCCCAGCTTTTTCTTAGGCTTCACGGTTTCAACCGCTTCTTTGACCTTCTTCTCCTGCTTTTCCCTGAATGCTTTGACCTTGTCCTTCAGACCAGGCTTAGGCCCTGTGTCCGCAAGCTTCTTCCTCGGCTTCAGCTTGGCGGCCGCGGCAGCCAATCCACCATTGAATCCATTCCATGCGTCTGCGGCCTTTCCACTAAGGGTTTTTGTCGTTGGACTCGGCTTTTCGGGTTCAGGCTGCCGTCCGCCGAGGGTCGGCTTCTGCTCAGTGACACCCTTCCACTTTTTCTCTGGAGCCTTCTGAACCTCACCCAGTCCCTTCTTCGGCTTCAGTTTCTCGCCGGTTTCTCTGGCCTTGGCCGCCACCAGCATCTTCAAAGCAGCTATTTTGTCCGCCAGCACATGCACCGGCGTGGTCAGCGTCTTGAGGCTCTTCTTCGGCTTCACAGACTCCGTGAACGCTGCTGTTTTGGCGGCCAGAATCCGTTTCACCCCGGCGATTCTGTCCATCAAATCCTTGGTCGGCGGCGTCACCTTCTCCAGCCCCTTCCTAGGCTGCACAGCCGAAACCAGGGCTCCGGCTCCCGCACCCGCCTTCGCGCCTAATCCGGATACTGCGGAGCCTACGCCGGCGCCGCCTATCTTCGAAGCCCGGGGTTTCCCGACCAACCCCTTCTTTTCCTCCTTCTTTCTGCGGTAATCCTTTGCTGCCGCAGCGAATAGTGCGAACAGTATAAGCGCGCTTGTTCCCGCAGCAACCCACGTTAACGTCTCCCCTGGCGTCGCCGGCGGCAACGTGGTGGTGGTTGAGGTCGTTGTGGTCGTGGTGGTACTGGTTGTGGAAGTGGATGTTGTCGTAACCGTCGTGGTGGTTGTTGTCGTAGCCGTCGACGTCGTTGTTGTGCTGGTGGACGTGGTTGTGGTGCTGATGTTCACCACAGCCTCTATGACGCATATGCCTCGGCGGTAGCTTTTCTTGTTGGCGGTGACCGTGTACTTGCCTTCACGGTCGGCGGTGAAGTTGACGTTACCCTGCACGTCCGTGAGGTTGTAGTATACTTCGCGGTCGTCGTAGTATGCTGACACGTCGGCGCGGAATATCCTGCGGCCTTCCCCGCGGGCAGCCTGCACCCTCACCGTTAAGGCGTTGACTGCCCCGACCTCCACGGTCTCCGGACACACCAGCTCCAGATAGAACGGTTGCCGTCTCCCGCCGCCTCCTTCCTCGGCAGCCTCATCCACATACAGTGTCCTGTTGTCGTCCCCCCAGATGCACAGTCCCTCCGCGTCACAGGCTAGGCAGTTCCACACGTAGGGGCCCTCACTCAACGACGCTGTTATCGTTTCGGAATCGCTGTTACCTGAAATACTCCTCGTCTCCTTCGCACTCCACCCGCTCCAGTTCCCGTATAATGTGAGGTTGGTGAGTTCGCTGTCGTCTGTGGCAGAGCAGGTGAACTGCACGTTGCCTTCGGTGACGGTGGCGTTGTCTGCGGGCGTGTTCAACGTCACCTCCGGCCCGTCCACGGACACGTTCAGACTCCATATGCTGCCGTTGCCTTGGTGTCCCATGGAGTCGAAGCAGCGCACACTCCAGTTGTAGACTCCGTTCTGCAAGAAGGCGGTGAACGTCTGCTCCGCATTCTCTGTGACGGTGGTGTTGGTGGCGTTCAATGTGTCGTCGATGATGAGACTGCAGTTCACCACATCAGATCCGGCATCGGACACATTGTATGTGAAAGACACAGTCCTAGTGCTCTCTTCTGTTGAGTCGTCCGCCGGAGTCATCAAGTTCACGGTCGGCGTCGTCGAATCAACTTTAACGGTCCGGTTGCCTGCGGTATCGCTCATCCCGGATTCGTCGTATGCTTCGCAGGTCCACAGGTACATGCCGTCGGGCAGCGTCTTCGCGTATTCGCTGCTGTTCTCCGTGCCTGAAATGTCTGTGGTTTCATTCGCGTGCCAGCTGCTCCAGTTTCCGTAGAGTGTGATGTTCACGAGGCCGGTGTCGTCTGTGGCGCTGCAGTTGAACTGTATGGTCTGTGTGGTGGTGTTGTGTCCGTCCACCGGCTCCTCCAACGTTACGGTGGGGGCGGTGACGTCCACGGTCAGATTGTATACGCTGCCGTTGCCCTTGTTTCCGAGGGTGTCGCTGCAGTTTATGCTCCAGTTGTATTGGCCGTTCACCAGCGTCTTCGTGAACGTCTGCGTTAGGTCTTCCGAGATGGGTCCGTCTGTTTCGTTGACTGCGCCGTTGAGTATGAGGCTGCAGTTAACAACATCCGATGTGATGTCGGACACGTTGTATTCGAAGTCGACGGTGTGGGTGGACTGTTCGAGGGTGTCGTCGCCGGGGGACTCCAACGCCACAGTGGGCGCTGTCGAATCCACTGTGAATGTGCGGTTGCCGCCCCAGTCGCTCATCCCCGACTCATCGTATCCGAGGCAACTCCACATGTGGATTCCGTCGTCCACGGTCTTACCCCACACGCTGCTGTTCTCCGTGCCTGAAATGTCTGTGGTTTCATTCGCGTGCCAGCTGCTCCAGTTTCCGTAGAGTGTGATGTTCACGAGGCCGGTGTCGTCTGTGGCGCTGCAGTTGAACTGTATGGTCTGTGTGGTGGTGTTGTGTCCGTCCACCGGCTCCTCCAACGTTACCGTCGGGCCTGTCACCGACACCGTGAAATCCCAAGTCTCAGACCAGTTCACGTTGTCTGCGCTGTCCCAGCAGGACACGTTCCAATAGTATGTGCCGGATGTGAACACACCCGCCTCCGTCGTTGCTGCCAAACCGGATGTGGCTGTGACGTCCGACTTGTTGACTGCGCCGTCTATTGAAAGGTTGCACGTCAATGTCGACGCGATGTTGTCCGTGGCGGTCCAGTTGAACAGTATTGTCGTCTCCGACGTTGTGTTGGCTGGATAGGGTTCGTTCAACTCCACCAGCGGACCGGTGGCGTCCACCATCAGAGTCCAGTTGGATTCATCAGTCCAGTTGCTGTTGCCTTCTGCATCGTATATGATGGCGCTCCAGTTGTACACATCCTCAGCCAGCGTGGTGATCCAGTTGCTCTCATTCCCTGTTCCCGCTATGTTGCTGGTGCTGCTGTAGTATACTTCCCCGCTGCTGTTCCACACATACAATGTAATGTTCTCCAAAGCCAGATCGTCCGAAGCATTCACTGTGAAGGTTATGTCCGTCTCTGAAGTGACGTTATCTGCGGTTGGCGTAATATGGTTACCCCACGGATGGAGGATGTCTCCACTGCCTATGGTGAAGTTCCACGCTTCCGAGGTGTTGGTGTTGTCTTGGTTGTCCCAGCATGTGACGTTCCAGCTGTAGCTGCCGATGATGAGGTCTGCTTCAGTGGTGGCGGCCAGCCCGGACGTCGCAGCAATATCCGATTTGTTTATTGTTCCGTTAATTGACAGATTGCACGTTAAACTGCTAGCGATGTTGTCTGTGGCGGTCCAGTTGAACAGTATCGTCGTGGATGTTGTGTTAGACCCTGGTGTGGGTGAATTCAGTTCTACTACTGGTTCTATCGAATCGACAGTCAGGCTCCAGTTACTCTGGTCCGTCCAGTTGCTCTTCCCCGCCGTGTCGTAGATTAATGCCGACCAGTAGTATGTGCCTGAGGCTAGTGTGGCTGTCCAGTTTGTTTCGTTGTATGTGCCGCTGACTTCTGTGCTGTTGGTGTGATATACTTGTCCTGTTGAGTTCCAGACGTACAACGTCATGTTCTGGAGGTTGGTGTCGTCTGACGCGTTCGCGATGAATGTTATGTCAGTCGCACTGGTGGTTGTTCCTAATCCCGGGTTGAGGTGGCTTCCCCAGGGGTTCTGTGTGTCTCCGCTTACAATGCTGAAGTTCCATGCTTCGCTGGTGTTGGTGTTGTTTGTGTTGTCCCAGCAGGTGATGTTCCAGTTGTATGTGCCGACTATGAAGTCTGTTACTTCGGTTGTGGCTGCCAGTCCGCTGGTCACACTTATGTCTGTTTTGTTGGTGGTGCCGTTTATTGACAGGTTGCATGTCAGCATCGACGCCAGGTTGTCTGTGGGTGTCCAGTTGAATAGTACGGTGGTGGCGGTTGTGGTGTTGCCGGGTGCTGGGTTGTTCAGTTCTATCAGTGGTTTTATGTTGTCTATGGTTAGTGTCCAGTTTGTTTCGTCTGTCCAGTTGCTTTTCCCGGTTGTGTCGTAGATTAGTACGCTCCAGTTGTATGTTCCGCTGGTTAGTGTGGTGGTCCAGTTTGTTTCATTGAATGTGTTGGCGGTATTTGTTGAATTGGTGTGGTATACTTCGCCTGTGCTGTTCCACACGTACAATGTCATGTTTTGTAGGTTGGTGTTGTCTGTGGCGTTGGCTGTGAATGTTATGGTTGTCGCTGATGTGCTTGTTCCTAGTGGGGGGTTGATGTGGTTGCCGTAGAGGTAGTCGCCGTCGCCTGTGATGGTGTAGTTTGTGAACTGGGTTACGTTGAAGCTGTAGTCTGGACCGGTGTTGTCGTTCCAGGCGCAGATGATTCCGGAGCATTCTTCTCCGTTCCGGTGGATTTTCGGGTTAGTTAGTCCGGCTATCCCGTAAAACCAAATCTGTGCGGTGGTGTTCAGGTCTTCGTGGGTTTCGCTGTCAACCGACACCAGATTATATGTCACGTTCATGGCTGTTTGGAATGCTATGGTGTTGTCTACGGTCTGGTTCGTGTTCGTGTATACGATGCGGCCGTAGGTGTTGTTGCGGGCCAGCATAACCGGCGAACCGAAGGTGGCTGCGCTAACATCTATGGAATCCGTGAACTCCAACACCACAGTGCCGTTCGTTCCTGGAGTGGCTGAGTCAGACGCCGTTCCCCTAACCGAGGAAATGCCATCCTCTAGTCTCAAATCCACTGCCTTCAATACTATGCGTCCTCCTCCCCCGCCTCCGCTGTCACACGACGTTCCCGCTTCCCCACTCCCTCCGTCCGCGGTTATCTGCCCTGAGGCGGTGATGTTGTCTGCCGTCAGCCAGATGCTCCCTCCGCTGCCTCCGCCTCCGGTGTAACTGCCTCCGCCCCCGTACCCTACGGACCCGTCGGCGGTGACCGAACCCTCAACCAGTATGACCGATGCGTTAATCTTAGCTAGGCCGCCTCCGCACCCTCCGTAACCGTACACCGAGTCTCCGCTTCCGCCTCCACTCCCGAGTCTGCCGGGTTCAAGGTATCTTCCATGGGGTGTTCCGCCGCCGTTGCCTCCGCTAACCCCCGCTCCGTCGCCACCGTATCCGCCGTAGGCTCCGCCCCCGCTACCTATTCTGTATCCTCCGTCTGTGCCTGCTCCCTCTCCCTCCCCTCTCCCATAGCCCATGCCGGAGACGTTTACTGTTCCACCCGACATTACCCTCAGTTCAGTAAGGTTCAGTTCCAAATGCACGGTATGTGAGGCTAGATTGGGTGTGTGGGTGAGTGTTCCGCCTGTGTTTACGGTTAGGTTTTGTAGGTTGTGTATGTTGCTTCCGTTGTTTATTGCTAGTGTCCATCCTTGTATGGTGTAGTCTGGTGTGATGGTGGCGTTTCCTGTTATGGTTATTCGTGAGTCTGTGTCTGCGTCTCCTATGACGTTGGTTCCGGTTAGGTTTAGTTCTACGCTGGTGTTGTGTATTTCGAGGTTGCCTTTGTTGGTTACGGTTATGTTCCTGAATGTGTGCACTCCACTGTGCAACCTCGTCCCCTTGATGTTGTAGTCGTTGGCTTCAACGCCGTTGTTGTCTACTGTGAGGTCTCCGTAGTCTTCACCGTCGAGTTTCACATACACTGTTCCGGCGCCCCCGTGGGTGGCTGGTTTCTCTGCTGTGCCGCCGTATGCTGTTGCCTGTCCACTGAATGAGTAGTCTCCAGCGTACAACGCTATGCGTCCGCCTGACCCGCCTCCGGCGTCGGCTCCGCTCCCACCCTCTCCGTTTCCGCCATCTGCTTTTATGGTGCCTGAGCATGTGATGTTGTCGGCGGTCAACCATATGCTTCCGCCGGATCCGCCGCCTCCGACGTAGTTGCCGCCTCCACCGTAACCTGTGAAACCGTCCGCGCAGATAGTTCCTTCAACCAGTATGACCGACGCGTTTATCTTAGCCAGGCCGCCTCCTGGCCCCCCGTAACCGTAGGTTTCATCTCCACTGCCTCCGCCGCTGCCCAAGTCAGATGGCCTCAGGTAGTTTCCATACGTTCCCCCACCGCTTCTGCCACCGCTACTGCCTTCTCCGTCACCGCCGAATCCTCCGTGGCCCGACCCTCCACTACCTATTTTGTATCCTCCGTCCGTGCCGTCTCCCAGGCCGTATGAACGTGCATAGCCCATGCCGGAGACGTTTACTATTCCACCAGACAGCACCCTAAGTTCGCTCAGGTTAATGTCAATGTAGTTGGAGAACGTGTCCTCGTTCATTCCATGGCTTAGAATCCCATCCGCTGCTACGGTTAGGTTTTGTAGGTTGTGTATGTTGCTTCCGTTGTTTATTGCTAGTGTCCATCCTTGTATGGTGTAGTCTGGTGTGATGGTGGCGTTTCCTGTTATGGTTATTCGTGAGTCTGTGTCTGCGTCTCCTATGACGTTGGTTCCGGTTAGGTTTAGTTCTACGCTGGTGTTGTGTATTTCGAGGTTGCCTTTGTTGGTTACGGTTATGTTCCTGAATGTGTGCACTCCACTGTGCAACCTCGTCCCCTTGATGTTGTAGTCGTTGGCTTCAACGCCGTTGTTGTCTACTGTGAGGTCTCCGTAGTCTTCACCGTCGAGTTTCACATACACTGTCCCGGCTGCTGCTCTCTCACCACCTCCCGGCCCTGACCCGCCGTAGGCGGTTATTGTTCCACCGTAATCATATGTTCCAGCATACAATGCTATGCGTCCGCCCGCACCACCTCCTCCGTCGGCGTTGGTCCCGTCCCCTCCGTTTCCGCCGTCCGCTGTTACAGTGCCTGAGCCCGCGAATGTGGTGGCGGATAGCCAGATGCTTCCGCCGCTGCCTCCTCCCCCGGCTCCGCGGTCGCCTGCGGTGCTGTGTTCTCCATCAGCCGATAATACGCCGTTAACCGTCAAAGTGGATGCGTTGAGTCTGACGACTCCTCCGCCGGTACCGCCGATTTTACCATACACTCCGTTCCCGCCGCCGCTGCCGTAGTCGATCGGCTGCAGGTAGCTGCCGTATGCGTCTCCACCGGATCTGCCGCTTTCACCTTCACCCCCTCCTCCACCATAGCCTGCACCCCCTCCTCCATTGTCGACTGAACCGTCCATCCCCTGCCCTACCCCCATGCTGCTGTTGTAGCCGAGTCTGCTCGCGTTCACAGATGCTCCGGAGCTGATGTTCACCCCATCCGCGGTCACGGTGATGTTCCCGCCGGATATTCGTGCCCCAGACCACATGGTGAGGTCTCCGCTGAGGTTCAGCCAAACACCCACTCCATGGTCGTTTAACGCTATGGTGTCGTTGACTATCGCCCCAGCCTCCTGTATTATGAGGTTGTTCATCGAGAGTATGTCTCCGTCGGTGTAGTTGTGGGTGTGGTTCAAGTAACAGGTGGTGGTGTAGGTGCCAAGATCACATATGCCCTCAGTCCCCAAAGCAATTGTGAAGTTCCACGCCTCCGAGGTGTTTACATTGTCTAGGTTGTCCCAGCATGTGATGTTCCAGTTGTATGTGGCTACTGTGAGGTCTGCTTCCGTGGTGGCTGCGAGCCCTGAAGTCGCTGGAATATCTGTTTTGTTTATGGTTCCGTTTATGCTCAGGTTGCATGTCAATGTGGATGCGATGTTGTCTGTGGCTGTCCAGTTGAATAGTACGGTGGTGGCTGTTGTGCTGCTGCCTGGTAGTGGGCTGTTCAAAATTATTGATGGTTCTGTTGAATCTACTGTTAAAGTCCAGTTTGTTTCGTCTGTCCAGTTTGTTTTGCCTGCTGCATCGAATACCAGTACTGTCCAGTTGTATACCCCATCTGTCAGGATTGTTGTCCAGTTTGTTTCATTGTAGGTGCTGCTTACGTCTGTGCTGTTGGTGTGGTACACTTCTACCGAACTGTTCCAGACATACAACGTCATATTCTGTAGGTTTAAGTCGTCTGATGCGTTAGCTATGAAGGTTATCTCGGTTGCTGATGTTGTGGTGGCGGTTGCCGGGCTGATGTGGCTGCCCCAGGGGTTCTGGGTGTCTGGTATTTCTTCCTCTAGTATTATGTTGAAGAACAGATTTGCGGTTAGGTTTACGGTGTCGTTGCTGTATGTCTGGTAGCCTGTTTTGCTGACGTTCAAGGTTAGTGGGGTGTGGTATGTCCTGCTGCCGTCATTGTTTATGTACTCTATCACCTGCTGAGTAGTAATGCGGCCGTCTCCAGTTGTCTGTTCTGACAGCATTTTGGTGCCGCTGCTGTTCCATACCGTAACATTCGCGTCTTCGAGGTCGCTTCCTGACGAATCATTCACGTGGACGTCCAGGTACCACATCATGTTTAATGTTCCGTTTCCACTGGCCGTCCAGTTCACGTCTATTCCGCTGCCGTCCGCCTGTGTTACGTTCGTTAGATTCCACTCCCCTCCTTCAACGCTGCTTCCAACATAGAATTCTCCGCTCCTGGAGTGGTTTAATATGCTGTCTTTGATTGTGAGATTATGGGTTGCGTCATAGAGGTAGACGGGGTTTCCAGTGCCGTTTGTGTCTACGTCCATGCCAGAGAATATGTTAGAGCCGGTGTTCGACGACAGGTAGATGCCTTGACTGGGGCTCCCGGATGCCCTGATTACGTTATTCGTCAGGTTGTTGGAGTTGCAGTTTGAGTAGAGCCTGATTCCCCTCCCATTAGTGATTGTAATTGTGTTCACGCTTACAGTGCTGGAGTCGGTGTTCACATATAATGAAATACCATCCATACTAACACCGGAGCTGCCCGAAACGTAGATTGTATTGTTGGTTAAGGTATTTCCGTCGGAGTTGTCCTCCAGCGTGATTCCGGAAGCATTGGTTACGTTGACGAAATTATTGGCCAGGTAGTTGAGGTTTGATGTGGAGAATATCCTGATGCCGTGCTGCTTATTCCCTGAGGCATTGCCAGAGGATGTGAAAGTGTTGTTGGACAATACGTTGAAATTCGAACTTGAACGCAGCATTATGGGGTTGCCGACAAGTGTCGAGACAATGTTCTCTGCTATGGTGGAGTTGGTGGAGCCGTAGTAATAGATCCCAAATGCACTATTACCTAAACTCGAAGTAGCGATTGTGTTTTTGGTTATGTTCAGCTTTGAGGTGGAGGTCGAGTATATGCCGTACGATTCACCTGATGTGATGATGCTGTTATTGAATACGACGCCTTCTTTCGCGCCGTCAAAGTAGACGGCATGCTTGTTGGCCGGAGTGCTCGATCCCTCCACAATCCTGCAGTCCCTTATGGAACTCGAGTTATAGCTGGTTACACTGACTCCATAGCCAGCCACCCCCGCTGAAGAGTAGTTTATCCAGTGGCCCAGACAATCTAAAGTGACGTTATTGGCTTTAATGGTGAAGCAGGTTCCTGAGGAGGATACGTTGTTGAGAAGGTAGTAAACGGAGTCAGGGATGTCCAGTTCCCTGCAGAATGTCAGGTTCGACCCAGTCTCCACGGTCAGAGTCCAGTTTGTTTCGTCTGTCCAGTTTGTTTTGCCGGTGTCGTCGTAGATTAACGCGGTCCAGTTGTATGTTCCGTCCTGTGTGAAGGTGTGTGTGAAGTTGGTTTGGTTGCTGGTTCCGCTGATGTTGGTGGTGTTGGTGTAGTATACTTCGCCTGTTGAATTCCACACGTATATTGTGATGTTCTGGAGGTTCGAGTCATCTGATGCATTGACTTGGAATAGTATGGTGGTGTCGGCTGTGGTGGTGCCGGATAACGGGTTCAGATGGCTGCCCCAGGGGTTCTGTGTGTCTCCGCTTACAATGCTGAAGTTCCACGCTTCGCTGGTGTTGGTGTTGTTTTGGTTGTCCCAGCATGTGACGTTCCAGTTGTAAAAGCCTATTTCGAAGTCTGTTACTTCGGTTGTTGCGGCCAGTCCGGAGGTCGCAGCAATATCAGATTTGTTTATGGTGTCGTTTATGCTCAGGTTGCATGTCAATGTGGATGCGATGTTGTCTGTGGCTGTCCAGTTGAACAGTACGGTGGTGGCTGTTGTGCTCGACCCTGGATTGGGTGAATTTAAAATTATTGATGGTTCTGTTGAATCTACTGTTAAAGTCCAGTTTGTTTCGTCAGTCCAGTTTGTTTTCCCTGCTGCATCGAATACCAGTACTGTCCAGTTGTATGTGTCGCTTGTTAAGGTGGTGGTCCAGTTTGTTTCATTGTAGGTTCCGCTCACGTCTGTCGAGTTGGTGTGGTACACTTCTACCGAACTGTTCCAGACATACAACGTCATATTCTGTAGGTTTAAGTCGTCTGATGCGTTAGCTATGAAGGTTATCTCGGTTGCTGATGTTGTGGTGGCGGTTGCCGGGCTGATGTGGCTGCCCCAGGGGTTTTGGGTATCTGGTGACTGTATTGTTACGTTCCAGTGTGTTGTTTCATTGCCTATTGTCAAATCGGATGTGAGGTTGGTGTAGGCGTAGAACTCATGCGTTGTGTCTTCTTCGCCTGTGGCGTTCACCCAGAAGGTGATTAGTTTGCTCCCCCCGGCGCTCAGGGATGTTGTGGTCAGGGGGTTGCTGCTGGCGTTGGTGTAGAAAGGCGTCGCCCCCTCCGAGGTGTTTACCAATCCTTTTTCTGACGATTCGACGTACCACCACATCGCCTCTTCGTGGAAATAATATGCGCAATTTCCAGTAACTGTTGAATTGCCTAAAAGGTACCAGTCAGATTCGTTTTTGCAGTAATAATCAGTTCCAGCCCCTCCGTACATCCAAACCCTCAACTGTAAAGGTTCCTGTAACCAACAAGAATCTGTGATAGATAGATTCTGAGCAATCACGTCCATACACATGCCGTCTCCGTTCACGACCGTCCAAAGGCTTTCATTCGTCGCTGACGAGGGTTTTGAATAATTTACGTACATGCCACCATCGTCCGCAGATGTTCTACTGGTCCAGTTCCCATCATACATTGCAGTCGGCCAATCATCTGCAGTCCATCCCGGTGCTGTGAAAGAATATTCCCCTCCGTAATCCAAGTTGCAACTTCCGTCATCATCGTCCGACTCGTTTGCTGTTTCCTGGTAGCACCATGTTCCGCTGGGATCTAGGCTGACGTTGACTGTGCCGCAGCTGCCCTGTATACATGACACGTTCAATGTGACGTTGAAGAACTCATATTGTGTTGCGTTTATGTCTCCTGTGGGGTATACTGTATACAACCCTACCTGCGGTATTGCCTCTACTGTGAAGTTCCACGCTTCGCTGGTGTTGGTGTTGTCTTGGTTGTCCCAGCATGTGATGTTCCAGTTGTATGTGGCT
>CAZPLO010000005.1:0-84773 GCA_964587725.1 uncultured archaeon | reverse complement strand
CTCAATGTATAATGTGACGTCCCTGTGGGATGAGTCGGCGGTCACGTGGACTGCGCGGACAGGGTCGGAGAGTTGGACGACTCCGGGAGGCGACTACGAATAAACAATATAGTATACTATAAGATGACGGTGGATTGGAAGACGGTGGCTGCGTCGGCGGCCGCGGCGTTGATTGTGGCGTACATAGTTGCGACACTGCATAATCCGCCCACGGACACATTCGACGGCAGCTACTGGGCGTGCTCTAACGCCGTGTGCAGCCGCTACCTCACCGAACAAGAGTGGACTGAAAAGAACTGCTTCATCCAGGATGACATCGAAACCTGCATCATCCGCACCCCCCAGGGCAACTACGTCGTCCCCAAAGACCGCATAAACATCACGTCGATGAGAGAATGCGCGCAGGTAACCTGCACCCAGGAAGTGCTCGTAAAAGACGCAGAATACAAGATAACATGAAGATGAAATCAGGGTTTCATGGATGGGGGATGAAGGCGGCCGCATCCTTACTGCTCCTCATCCTCCTCCAATCGGCCGTCTCCGCAGACACAGGCTATTTAGACCCAGATGGAGATGATGCAGTTGCATGGGAAACTTCAACAGGGGCAAACCATTATACTGAAATAGATGATGGAGTAAGACAGCCAGATACTCCAAATGGGACAGACCTTATAGAAGAGTTAGGGGTAGATGTAACTGTGGATGATGATTTTACAATGACTTCTATTGAGGGAGTTGTTGAGGTTTCATCTGTGGAAATTTGGGTACGTAGTATTAAATTAGGGGGAACTGAAATTACTCTTAGTGTAGATTTGTATATTGGGGGCTCGTGGCAGGGATTGCAAGAGGTAGAGATGGGGGGCTGGAACTCTATTACTTTTAATGGAAGCTGGAATCAGGAAGATTTAGATGCTTTGAAAGTAAGAATAAGAAAAAGCAATACAGGGGGCGTTGATGTTCATGCTATGTATGCAGAGGTAACTTATACTAGTAGCGGACCCACACCCCGTCTCATCGAAGACGGCGTCGGCCTCGGCTATCGTGTGGATGCGGGTGTCCGCCGTAACAGCATTCAGGAGGGCGGCGGCTACACCCTCACCTATAATGTGCGGCCGGGGGTGTACCCGCACGTCTACGAGGAGAGCCCGCACCGGCTGGATTTGATGGTGGTGAACAAGCCGCCTAATATTACGGACACCGAGGCGATATTCAACTACAGCTACGTGAAGAGCGAGGTCGCGTGGGCCGCCCTCACGTTGAACCTGTCGGCTGCGAACGCCACCGTGTTATTCGAGCGCACCATAGACTTCACGGACACGGAAAACCTTAATCTGGACCGGGACGTGAACCTGTCCTTCAACTACGTGTTACTCAACACCACCTCCATGACGGCCATCAACAAGACCGCGAAGATAACGTTGGAGAACCTGTCGTTCACGGCGGTGCAGATACAGAAGGACGGTTCATCATGCACCGACTGCACCGTATTAAGTTATGAAGACGGCGTCGCCGTGTTCCGGGCTGAACCAGCCATCACAAGCTACTGGGCTGCGGAGCTGGCCGGCTGGGTGGAGTGGAACGTCATAGACATGATAAACCTGTGGGTCGGGTCCTCGGACGACAACAAAGGCGTCATCGTCGTCGGGGAAGAGGATGAAGACAGCCTCCGCCAGTACTACGGCAGCAACGCCACCGACAGCTCATTGACGCCGAAGCTGGAGGTCAACTACACATTACCGCATCAGAGCATGTACAACAACGAAACCCAGACGGACGTGTTCGACCTCGACGACTACTTCTACGACCTCGACCGGGACACGCTGTCGTTCCAGACCTCCAGCGACCACCCCAACATCCTCATCACCATAGACGACAACGACCACACCGTAGACATCAAGCCGCTGAACAACTGGCACGGCACACAGTATGTGGTGTTCACCGCATCCGACGGCCGCGGCGGCACCACCACCAGCAACAACGTCACATTATATGTCGTACAGGGCGAAACAACCACCACGACCACCTCCACCACCACCAACGCGGAACCCCGCGTCGGCGCGGTGGAAGGCGACGGCCCCGGCGGCAACACCATAGTGTTGGTGGCGGGCGGCCTCAAACACGTTTCATTCAACGCCAGCGTGTCTGACGCAGACGGCTGCGATGAAATAGAGACGATGCAACTGATCTTCTGGGACAACGACTCCACAACCCACGAATCCGAGGAAAACGAACACAACCTTTACAAAAACGACAGCTGCAGCATAGAGTGCAGCGGCGACGACGGCACCGTACGCTGCGGACTGCACCTGGAATACTACGCCAACCACTCGACGGCATGGATTGCCAACATCTCCGTATCCGACGGCTACGACTGGGCCCACAACGTCACCTACGACATAACCGTGGAGTCGCTGGCGGCGGTCAACGTGTCGTCGACCATAGACTTCAGCACCATAGCCGGCGGAACCAGCCTCGACCTCGGCTTCACCCCCGCCGAAACCCAGGAAGTGGACTTCACAGTCCGGAACGTCGGCAACGTGCGGCAGGACCTGCTGGTGTCCGGCAGCGACCTAGCATGCAGCATCGGCGGCGCCATACCTGTCGGCAACGTCAAATACGACACCAACGCCAACACCGCATACGCGAGCATGTGCGGTTCAGTCACCGCTAACAGCCAGGACACATGCTCCGAACTCAAAGACGACTTCAACCTCCCGAAGACCGACGGCACCACCCCGTCCGAAAAGAGCATATACTGGAGCATATCCATACCGTCGTCCGGCGTCGGCGGCACATGCACTGGGACACTGACCATAGGGGGGCAGGAGTCATGAACATGATAATGTCTTTAGCGGCGTTCCTGCTGCTAGCATCCACCGCCGAGGCGATAGTCCTAGGTGTGGGCCCCGCCACCCTCGAATACCGGGGCACAACACGCGGCGGATACTACGTCAAATACCTGACGGCCAGCACCGTCGACGAAGGCCCACTACTCTGCAGGGTCTCCGTCTCCGGGGAGGCTGCGGAGTGGATGCGCTTCGAAAACGACTCCTTCACCTTGGAGGAGGGGCGTCAGGTCCGCTTCCCAGTCCGCCTTACCGTGCCGCCGGCGCTCCCCAACGGATTATACACCGGCACCATAGAGCTCACATCCGTCCCCTCTACAGGGGATGTCGGCACCACGGGGGTGAATGTTGGAGCGGCAGTGTACGTGAAGGTTCTGGTGGAGGTCACCGGCGACGAGGGTGCGTGGTTCAGGGTGCTGCGGGTGACACCCCACAACGCAGTGAAAGGCCAGACCATCCTGTCGGACATAGTGGTCAAAAACAACGCCGACACCCCCATAACGCCGGCGATAACATTGCGGGTGGTAAGCCAGGACCGGGAAAGAGTCTACTCAGTCGTCTCCTCCACGCCGGAGCCCGTAGCCCCCCAGACCAGGGAGACAATAACCGTGGAGGTGCCGTCCACCAGGATGGAGCCGGACGTCTACCTCATGCAATTCCACGTGGAATCCGAAGGCAATGAAGTCTGGGACAGCACCGAAGTATTCTATATAACCCCGTCGGAGGAGGAAACCTTCAACGTCCAGGGCATACTCGAGGACGCGGTCATGTCAAAAAACAACGTGTCCCTGGGGGAGCCGGTAACGGTGGCAGCGTACTTCAGGAACACCGGCGACCTGCCATTGGACTCCAGGCTCCGGGTCGACTTCGTCAAAGACGGGGCTCTGGTCTCGTCCTTGGAGGGCAGCAGCCAGTACGTGGGAGTCGGCGAGGAAAAAACCATGTCCATCACATACAAGCCGTCGGAGTCCGGCCGGTACAGCGTCCGCATATGGGTTGAATACTCCGGCCTGCGCACAGCCGTCCGCGAGGCGGACGTTATCGTATGGACATACAGCCGCCCCCTGTTCAACCTGGACCTGAACTTCTACGTAATCGCGGTGCCGGTGCTCCTCACCATAGTCGCGTGGATAGCTCTATACTACCGCAAATACTATGTACCAGGCGATTAACGGTTTTTTATGGCGGCGCGTGGAATATATAACCTGTATGAAAAAACCCTTCCACGTTGCGTTGGCGTTCCTCCTGCTCGCAGCCTCGGCGTCTGCGGTTAGTATTGGTGCTGGTCCCAGCACCATTGATTTTGGGAAGCTGGTTCGTGGTGGTTATGCTGAGGAGGAGGTTACGGTCAGTACGAGTGGTGACGAGGATTTGACGTGTACTGTGGAGTTTTTGGGTGGTTTGAAGGATTGGTTGAGTGTTGATGTGGGGGATAGTTTTGAGTTGCCTGCTAACAGCAGGGTTCGTTTGAAGGCGGTGGTTCAGCCTCCGTTGGATGCTGGTAATGGTGTGTATGAGGGTGCCATCTACATTAAGGCCGGGCCTACGTCGAGTGCTGAGGGGGGCACCGGCATGGTCGTCGGCGCAGGCACCAGGATTTCCGTGAAAGCCGAAATAACCGGCGAAGAATCCGTCTCCATAATAGTCAGGAACCTCAGGGTGTCCGACACCGAAGTCGGATATCCTATCCCCTTTTCAGGGTCTGTCGTCAACTCCGGGAACGTCCGAGTCAAACCCGTATTCGATGTTACGGTGGCGGACGCCTCCGGCTCCGAAGTAGCGTCAAAAACACACGATGAACTGGAGGTTCTCCCCACCAGGATGGAGGACTTCGAATTCACCATACCGTCGACTGGGCTGAAGGTCGGCGCCTACTCCGCCGACGTTAAAGTGCACGAAGGTGGTGAGCTGATGTACAACCAGACCCTTCCGTTCAACATGCTGGAGGAAGGCTCGTGGAGCGTCAGCGGAGAGCTGAAGGAGATAATACTCAACGTCGAATCCGCCTCCCCCGGGGAGGCGGTTAAGGCTCTGGCGGTGTTCAAAAACACCGGGCAGGTGAAGGTCAACGCTAAATTCAAGGGAGAAGCCTCCTTGGAGGGCAGGCTGCAGGGTGTGGTGGAAAGCGACGAGTTGACGGTGACGCCTGGGGAAACCGTAAACATGGAGTTCTACTACACTCCCTCCGAAGCAGGCAACTACCTGCTCAGGGGCTACGTCCTCTACAACGGCGTTAAAACCGACACCAAAGGGGTTATACTTGCCGTGGGCGGGGGCGGAGACAACCTCCTCTACATTGCTGTGGCGGCGTTGCTGCTGCTCGCGGTCATAGCATATCTTAAGTTTTTCCGCGGCGGCGGCTCAGAATACGAGTACGTCAGGGAACCGTCCTACGAATGAAGTCTTTTCTGTATATTTAAATACTATATAGTAATTACTAACCAGTATACGGTGGTCTGGATTACCCATTCGATTCTAGGCAAATGTGTGCGTTTAAACAGAGGAAATTCAAAATACGGTGTCGACCATGGTTAACGAGGAAAAACACAGGGGATTGCATGTGCTCTTGATTTTATGGGGTTTATGTCTTTTAGTGATGTCCGTCAGCGACATCATACTACCGGAGGTTAACGCGGACACGGAGTCCATTTCGACCGAAGTAACGATAACGGGTGCTGTCCCGTCTGTGGGATCCATAACCTGCTGTTTCCGAGAGGCGGGCAGCTCAGATGAATGGGCGGACTGCGGGGGCTCCTACACCATGGCCGAAGCCACAGACTACGAGGCCCGGTGCAACTTCACCGTCACCGACACCAACGGCTATCAGGACATGGGCGACGGCTGGGTTAACACCACATGGTACCGGTCCGGCGGAGGC
Source organism: uncultured archaeon (assembly GCA_964587725.1). Lineage (GTDB taxonomy): Archaea > Altiarchaeota > Altiarchaeia > IMC4 > SCGC-AAA252-I15 > WJMO01. Next base: position 79,049 of record CAZPLO010000005.1, on the reverse strand, counting down.
ATAGCCTGGAATTCCGCCAACGACAACGACAACCACTACACCAACAGCTCATGCAGGAACATCTCAGGCACGGCAAGCGGCACCGACATAGACTATGAATGCCACATCCGCAACATCAAATACTACGCCGACGGCGGCACATGGAACATTCACATCAACCTGTCAGACGGAGAAAACGCCAACACGGGCTCAGACACCATAGCCATAGCCAATGTGACTTCCATATGGCAGTCTGGCAACATCAACTTCGGGTCCATGAACCTGGGAACCAACGGCTCCGGCAGGCTAGGTGCTACGGGCTCCGGCGCATGCGACATCAACGCCACCACCAACAACACCGGCAACACCGTGTTAGACATATATGTGGAGGGCGACTCATCCCTCAGCTGCACGGTGGGCTCCATACCAGTCGGAAACGTCAAATACGACGTCACATATGACGAGGACATGGACACCGCATGCGGTGCACTGTCCGACAGCAGCGAATGGGGCTGCGCCGGCGAGGAACTCAATTTGGACGACTGCTCGGACGCGTGCGGCTCATACCCCATGGACTACACCCACTGGGGTATAACGATACCGGATGAGGCCGTCGGCGGCTCATGTTCGATGACCATAACGGTAAGCGCCCAACAGGCAGGATAATGGAGGATAAAATGAAAAAAACGATAGCAACCACGGTTTTAAGCATACTCTTGTGTTTGATGATAGTGGGGTCGGCGTCTGCGGTTAGTATTGGTGCTGGTCCCAGCACCATTGATTTTGGGAAGCTGGTTCGTGGTGGTTATGCTGAGGAGGAGGTTACGGTCAGTACGAGTGGTGACGAGGATTTGACGTGTACTGTGGAGTTTTTGGGTGGTTTGAAGGATTGGTTGAGTGTTGATGTGGGGGATAGTTTTGAGTTGCCTGCTAACAGCAGGGTTCGTTTGAAGGCGGTGGTTCAGCCTCCGTTGGATGCTGGTAATGGTGTGTATGAGGGTGCCATCTACATTAAGGCCGGGCCTACGTCGAGTGCTGAGGGGGGCACCGGCATGGTCGTCGGCGCAGGCGTGCGCCTGGCTGTGAAGGCGGAGATAACCGGGGAGGAGATAATCTCGTACCGCCTTAAGCGGGCGTCGGTGTCGGATACGGAAACCGGATACCCCATAAAGTTCACGGCGGTCATAGAAAACAACGGAAACGTCAAGGTCAAGCCTGTCATAAGAATCGAGATATACGACAGCGCAGGAAACCTGAAGAAGACGTTCAGCCAATCCAACGTGGAGATACTTCCCACCGTGGAGTCGAACATACCCCTCGAGGTTCCGTCGGACGACCTGGAGGTCGGCCAGTACTCCGCAGCGTTGATAGTCGGAGACGAGGAGCAGACCCTCAGCTTCAGCATACTGGAGCGCGGGACACTGGCGTTGAAGGGGAAGCTGAATCAGGTGTCGTTGAACAAGATATGGGTTGAGGTCGGTGAGACAGTCAAGATAACCGGAGACGTTGAAAACACTGGTGAAATACTCATAGAGGACGCGAAGCTCAACGTGGAAGTCTATCTGGTTGACGAGAAATACAAGACCGAGAAGCTGGTGAAGGCGTTCACCAGCAGCGAGTCCCTTGACATCCCGGTGGGGGGTGAGGTGGAGCTTACAAGCTACTTCACGCCCTCAACAGCCGGAAGATATAACATAAGGGCTGTGGTGACGTACTCCGGCAAGAAGACGCCCGCCAAGGCGACCATACTTAACGTCCTGCCCACGCCGACAAACTACACCCCGTACATTCTGGCGGGGGTGGTTCTGATTATAGCATTGGTCGTATACCTCGCCAGGAAGGGCGAGGACGGAAGGACGCGCAGGTTTAAGAAGATATGGGGGGATTACCTCCAGATAAAGTAATCTTATGGGAGGAGTGAAAGATGACAGACAAGGTTAAGACTGGGATACCAGGCGCTGACGACATGCTCGGCGGCGGACTTCCGAGGAGCAGTGTGGTTATCGTATCTGGTTCCCCGGGAATAGGTAAGAGCAACTTTGCCATGCAGTACATCTACAACGGCATTAAAGAAAACAACGAACCGGGCATATATCTCACAGTGGAGGACACTCCGGAGAATGTGAAGGCATATGCCGCCGCGTTCGGCTGGGACCTGGAGAAGTACGAGAAGGCGAATCAGCTGGCGATAGTTGCGCAGCCCATCTACGGAGAAGAGGAGCAGAAGAAGGAAAAGGACGGCGCGGGAGAGACACTCGGAGAGGCTATAGAGCGCATAGGCGCCAAGAGGATTGTCTTGGACTCCGTAACCCTGTTCAAGTACCTGTTCAAAGACGACATATCCAGGAGGGTTAACCTGCTGAACTTCATCAAGCAGGTTAAGGATGCTGGCTGTACCACGGTGATGGTCGCTGAACAGCACGAGTCCAACGACGACATAACCTACCTGGACGAGCACTTCCTCGCCGACGGCCTCATCCTCCTGTTCTGGAGCAAGCACAAGGAGAAGAACGAGCGCTGCTTCCGCGTGGTGAAGATGAGGGGGCAGAAGATAAACCCCGACATAAGGCCGATGGAGATATCCGAGAAGGGGATAACCGTCTATCCCACCCAGGTGCCCCTCTCACTGGCCGAGAAGTGAACTGAATCACTTCTCCCCCGCTTTTTATTACTTATTCAATATCTTATTCTATGTCCCCAGAACCTCATGCGGGTGGCGGAGAAGCCGACGACTACCCAGTCAAACCGGTTCCGGATAAGGGCGAGGATGCTCCCGACCAGGACCAGACCCTGTCCGCCGCGGACCTGGAGGGCGGCCAGATCATCGTATTGGTTATGCCCGAGGACAACTATCTCGGCCGCATGGTTTCCGTGGTCAAGGACCTCGCCTCCATAGACGGAAAAATATGCTATGTCTCACTTAACCGCCCCTACAACTCCCTTAAATCCAATTTCGAGGCGGCGGGAATAGATTTGTCTAATATCAAGTTCATCGACGCCATAACCAAGACCGCCCAACTGCCTGAGGAATGCCCGGAGTGCGCGTTCGTCTCCTCGCCCGGGGCTCTCACGGAATTGAGTGTGGCCATATCCAACGCCATGGAGGCGGACTCCTACAGCTACATACTCTTCGACTCCCTCTCCACGCTTCTAGTGTACGAGTCCGACACAACCATCGCCAAGTTCGTTCATTTCCTGATGGCGAAGGTCCGCGTAGTGGGGTGTAACGCAATTTTCACGTGCCTGCGGCAGGACTCCGAATCCATACTCATCAAGGACATCAACATGTTCGCTGACAAGGTTGTCGACTTGGACAAGTGGCGGACCACCCCCTGAGGGTCCTCTGTACCCCTCTTTTTCTCTCACATTTTTTGTGTGACCTCCCACACCCAAACACTCACACATACTAGTATATATATTTTTTATTAGACATAAATTATAGGATATATTATATAAATTATATTAAAATAGTTATATTTTAGAATATCTATTTGACGAAAAATTTTTTTTAAGAATTTTCAAGAAGTTGCGAAAAATATTTTTTCACCATTTGTACCTGGATCTGCAGCCTTCGTGCATCTTCCGCTCGTTAACCACGACCATGTTCCCTTCAATGGGTTTTCTGCAGACGGCACATTTCGGCTCCAGTATGCTGTTTAGGGCCTCCAGACAGGCTTTTTTGTCGTATGTGGTGGCTGTGCCCCCCTCTATGGCGTCCCGCACGGCCTTGAGCTTTTCGGCGTCTTTTCCCGTCAATTCCATGTACTACTATTGTATCCAGGCCTTAAAATCGTGCCAAAAACATATCTGCTGGAATATATATTTCTGTTTGTGCTTTCACGTCGATGGGCGGGCGCACAACCCCGTTACTGTATATCATATCGGTGTGGAATAAGATACCTTGATGGCGGGGGCACCCCCAAACAGCACATAAAATACAATCGCGAACCACTCCTAAAAGCGGATTTTGCATTATTGGTCTCTGGAAAGGCATTATACTGTGTATTTGTCCTTGTTCAGCTCCCGGCGACGATAATCCCGTTAAAGTATTAACTCCAGTATATATCTCTTCTCTATCGAAACGGTATTTTTTACCTTTTTGGGGTATGTCTCGGGCATCATATTCTGCCATCTATGGGTTTTTTAATATTTTATAAATAATATTAATATCTAATAAATATTTTTATTATAATATGAATATAGGTTCTCCCAGCGTCTGTGACTCTCTCATATGCTTGAAAGTGCCTCAAACGACAGGCCCTTTATTCATAAATGCATAAAAATTTAAAAAAATTATTCAAAAATCATTCACGGATTTCCATCATTTTCACCCAGAATCAAGCCATTATTCGTGCCATTCGGGCGAATGGGCATGTTCTCCCACATTGGAAAAAATTTTTTTCATTTTTGTTGAAAAAAATTGGAAAAAAAATTTTCGTGAAATTAATATATCTTGTTTATGATATGGTAATAAAATACTATAAAAGAATATAATAAAATTAATATATCTATAAAAATATTTTTATCATATAAGTCTTATCTGTGGGAAAAAATTTTTTCGCACGACGGGCCCTCACAAACCTGTGTGAGAGTTGGGCGATGTGCATTTAATCTACGTGGAAAACAAAATAATCCCCATGGAAGGGGGGGTGAAGGCGCTGCTGGACTGCCTGGCCAAATACACGGGCAAGAGCGCCCCTCTGCTGCTGGCGCGCGAGCTGAAGAAGGCCGGCGTGGAAGATCCGCTCACGGCGTCGGAGATGGAGAGGATGAGCCTGATAGACAGCATAACCAGGGACGTACTCGCACCCGTGCTGAGCAGGGGCAGGCTCCCCATAGCCCGCTCCGAACTGATGGCAGTCCTCAACGTCAGTGTAGGTGCCGCAGGCATACCCGTGACCGTGGACGGCGTGAGGGTTCTGCCGGAGAAGATAAAGGAGGAGGCCGCCAAGCACTTCAAGGACATGAGCGAGTTCATACTCGCGGAGGAGATGAGGAAATACGGCGTCGAAGCCATGTCCGCCGCCGACTCAAGGACCCGTGTGAGAGTCGTAGAAGGCTTTGTGGAACGGCACTTCGGCCCCTCCGGCAAGTCCATAGTCGATGCCAGGATGGACGAGCTGGGTTTAGGTGACATACTCCACGCCCCAGTCTACAACCGCCTGCTGCTGCTGGAGTTCATAATACAGGACATGCTGCTGTTCTACGTGGAGCCGTTGAAGGCGAGAATGCTGCGCTCGGAGCTGGTGACCATACTGGATGTGGACTTGGAGCTGGTTCAGGGCCCGTCGCCGGAGTATTCCAAAGCCGAAAGGGAGGTGAAGTCAACCCGTCAGAAACCAGGCTACACCGCGGCTGCGAAAACAGACTTCGAAGACCTGCTCATATACACGCTGAAAAAGAACGCCAGTGAAATGAGGATAAGGGACCTGCAGTCCGCCCCTCCGAAGGAGAAGACGGAGCTGGCCTCGTCGGCGGTTGCGGAGATGCTGGGCGGAATGACGGATTACGTGTTCTCCAGGTTGCAGACAGATGAACCGGGGATACGGTTGAAGTTCATCCTCCAGTACATGAGAAACTACCTGAAGGAGCTGATGCCCCCTGAGGAGGCGGATTCAATCTGCGTGAGGCTTACAGGGTACTTAAATCTTCCCGTCGACGAGTAAGCGGATGACGGGTTCCGCGACTATCAGGTCGAAGGAGGTTACGATTCCCATCACCTCCCCCTTCCGGACGACCACGAGTTTTTTAATCCTCTTGTCCCTCATCAGCCTGGCGGCCTCCTCTATCTCCGCCTCGGGGGATATGGTCTCCACGTCCCTGCTCATGACTTCGGACGCCTTCACAGAGTAGTCCAGCCCCTCCGCAATAACCCTGCCGACGAGGTCGTGCTGCGTGACTATGCCCTTGAGTTCGGCCCCGTCGGACACCACCACCGACGAAATGTTTCTGTCCCTTATGATGCAGGCAATCTCCTGGACGGACGCGTCAGGGCTGCACGTGATCACGTCCCTGGTCATCACGTCCTCTACCCTGATGGCCATTTTGCTAGGTGGTGTTCTGCACCATACCCCTTATTTCATCGAATTTGGCGCGTATGGTCTGCAGGTTCTCCGCAAGCTCCTGGTTCTGTATCTCGGTCTCGCACGCGCTCTGCAGCACGGGGTCGGATATGCCTGTGCACATGCTCAGGTCTCCTGCTGCAACCGCTTCCTGCAGGGCGGTTTCGTCGGCCGTGCGCTGGGCGATGTCGTAGCCCACGTACACTACTATGGCGGCTGAAATCAGCAACAGTATGAACGCTACGGCGAGAGGCCACTTGCTCTCCTTCACCACGGTGGCCTCCGGCTTCTTCAGCTCCTTCTCCACCTGCTGGAGCTCCGCTTCCTTGGAGCCGACGGCCTTCATGGAAGCCTCCAGCTCAGCCTCCTTCTCTTTGAGGCTCTTCAGCCGCTCCTCCTGCGCCTTCACCTCGTCCTCCTTCTGCTGGAGCACCTCCTCCCTGTTTTCGACGTGCTCATGGAGTTCCTCCACCTGGGCTTCCCGGTCGTCCAGCTCCTTCTGGCGTTTCCGGATGTTCTCCTCCAACGCCTTCTCCCGCTGCTCCAACGCCTTCTCCCGCTTCAACACGTCCTTTATCCTGATCTCCTTGTCGGTGAGCTCGTCCTCCTTGCCCTCAACCTGCCTGCGGGTGTCCTCCAGCCTCTTCTGCTGCCGCTTCAGCTCCTCCTCCCGGTCCTCCACCCGCTTCCGCATCTGCTCAAGCTCGTCTTCTTTGCCGGCGGCCTTCTGCTCCCGCTCCTTCGCCTGACGCTCCTTCTCCTCCACGGCGACGCGGAACATCTCTATCTTGGCCTCCCGGCTCTCAAGTTCCTTCTGCTTCCTATCCAGGGCCTTCTCCCGCTCCTGGAGTCCGGTGTCCGCCTGCCCCACCTGCTTCTCCCGCTCCTGCAGCTGCCGTTCGCGGTCTTCGATGGACAGCACCAGCTGTTTCTCCTTGCTGCTTAGCTCCCGCTCCTTGTCCTCTACTTCCGCGAGACGCTGCTCCTTCTCGGCGAGCTGCCTCTGCCTGTCCTCCAGGGTCTTCTGCATGGACGCTAGCTTCTCCTCCTCGGCCTGCAGCTGCTTCTTACGGTTGTCTATATCCAGCTGCACCTGCTTTTCCTTGTGCTCCAGCTCCCTGATGCTCTCCTGAATCCGCTTCTCCTTCTCCTCCAACTCCTTCTTGCTCGTGCTGGTGAGCGTGCTGACATTCTTCTCCTTCGCCATCAGTTCGCGTTCGCTCTGCTCTATCCTGTTGCGGTAGGCGTTCAGCTCCTTCTCCCGCTCCTCAACCCGGGCCTCCCTTTCCTCGACGGCCTGGAGCTTCACCTCCTGCTCCTGCAGCTCCTTCCGCTTCTCCTCGATTCCGGATTCGCGTTCGTCGAGCATCTCCTCCTTGCGCTTCAGCTCCTGCTCCTTCTTGAACACGTCCTGGGTTATGGACTTGAACTCCTCCTCCTTGTCCTGCAGCTGCTGCTCCCTCTGGCGGATGGTGTTCTCCAGTTCATTCTCACGCTGCTGAAGCTCCCTTTCCCTCTCGTCGACGGCCTTGATTTTCTGCTCCCGCTCGTCCAGTTCACGCTGCTTGAGTTCGATGGTATTCTCCGTGCCCTTCAAATCGACTTCCCGCTCTCCGAGCTGTTTCTCCCTCTCCTCCAGCGTCTTCTTCATGGCCTCCAGTTCGGCCTCCCGCTGGCCCAGCCGACTCTCCTTCTCCTCAATCACCACCTGGAGGTTGTTCATCTCCTCCTCCTTGGCGTCTAACTGTCTCTCCCGCTCGGATATGATGTCGTCGAAGTCCGCCTCCTTCCTGGCGAGCTTTTTCTCCCGCTCCTCAAACTCCCTTATCTTACTCTCCCGCTGCTCCAGCTCCTTCTGCCGTTCCTCGGTCTGCTTGAGTATGCTCTTCAGCTCCAGCTCTCGTTTCCCGACTTCGGCCTCCCGCTCCTCCAGGGTCTTCAGCTTCCCCTGTATCTCAAGTTCACGCTGCTCCAGCTCCTTCTGCCGCTCATCCAACCCCGCCTCTATGCTGCTGAGCTGCTCCTGAGCCTCCTTTATCTCCTTCTCCCTGTTCTGGAACTTCTGGGCCTCCGCCTCCTTCTGCTGGAGGTACTGCTCCTTCTCCCTTATCCTGTTCTCGAGCTCGGAGTCCTTCGCCTTGAGTTTCGCGCTCCGCTCCTCCACCAATTTTATCCTGTTCTCCTTGTCCGCCAGCTCCTGCTCCTTCTCCTTGACGCTGTGGGCGAGGTCCTGCTCCCTGCCGACGAACTCCTTCTCCTTGTCGCGGAGCTGTGTTTCCCTGGCGTTCAACCTGCCCTCGCGTTCGTCGGCCTTCTTCTCCCTGACCTCCACCTGATGCTCCTGCTCTTCGGCCGCCTTCTCCCTGTCCTGTATGTTCTCGGATATCTCGGCCTCCCTCTTCTTAACCTCCTCCATGAGGTGGGCTTCCCGGTCCTTCAGCTGCCGCTCCCGCTCCTGAATGCTCTGCAGCATCTGCTGCTCCTTCTCCTTAGCCTGCTCCAGAACCTGCTGCTCGCGTTCGGCGATGCTCTCCTCTATCCTCCGCTCCTTCTGCCGGACGTCCTCCAGCAGCTTGTCCTCCTGCTCCTTCAGCTGCTGCTCCCGTTCAACAATCTTCCGTTCCCTGGACTGCACATCCTTGAGGGTCGAGTCTATCTCCTGCTGCCGCTTGTCCAACTCCACCTCACGGTTCTTCAGCCGTTCCTCGGTCTGGCGGCGGCGCTCCTCCAGCTCCTTCTCCTTCTCCTCGAACCCCTTGACCTTGTCTTCGACCTTCAGCTCCCGCCAGCTGAGCTCGTCCTCCTTCTCGTCGATGGCCTTCTCCAGCTGCTTCTCCCTCTCCTCGATGCTCTTCCCCTTCTCCTCTATCCTCTTCCACTCGCCTTCGAGGTTCTGCTCCCTCTCCCTGAGGTCGCGTTCCTTGTCCTCTACGTTAATCTTCGAGTACTCGAACTCCTTCTCACGCTCCTGCAGCTCCTTCTCCTTCTCCTCGAGACCGTGTATCCTGTTCTCCCGCGCCTCCAGCTCACGTTCCTTTTCGACTATCTGCTTCTCCAGCTGGCGGGCGCGGTCCTCCATCTGCTTGACCTTCTTCTCCAGGTCAGCCGCCTTATTCTGCTTCTCACCGACATTCGCCTCCACCTTCTGCTCTTTCTCGGCGAGCTTCTGCTCCTTCAGCTCCACGATGTTCTTCTTCTGGTGGAGCTCCATCTCCTTCTGCCGGACGGTGTCCGCGTGCTCTTCAACGGCCTTCTTGGTGCCTTCGACCTTCAGCTCCTTCTCCCTCAGCTGGCGTTCGCGTTCCGTGAGCTTGTCGTCTACGTCGGCCTCCTTCCTCTTCAGCTGCCGCTCCCGCTCCTCAATGTCCTTGAGCCGCTGCTCCTTCTCGTCGAGTTCGCGCTGCCGCTTCTCTATCTCACGCTGGGTCTCCTCTATCCCCCTCTCCCTTCTCCCCAGCTCCTTGTTTTTCTCCGCCAGCAGGTTCTCCAGCTCCCCCTCACGCTCCTGAAGCTGCTGCTCCCTCTTGTCGGCGGACTTTATCTTAATCTCCTTGTCGATGAGCTCCTTCTCCTTCCCCTCGACTTCGGTGCGGAGTTCAGTGACCTCGCGCTCACAGCTTCTGAGCTTCTGCTCACGTTCCTCAAGGGTTTTCTTCTTGCCCTCCAGCTCCTCCTCCTCACGCAGAAGCTTGCTCTCCCGCTGCTCTATCAGTTTGATGCGGGCTTCCTTCTCGGCCAGCTCCTCCTCCCGCTTCTCAACCTGCTTCCGGGTTTCCTCGAGCGCGGACTCCTTGCGTTTCAGCTCCTCCTCCCGGCTCTTTATGAGGGCTTCAAGCTCGTTCCGGTGGTCTTCAAGGCTCTTCTCCCTGGTTTCAACGCGGCGTATACGGTCCTCGTCCTCACGCAGCGTATCCTCCGCCTTCCTTACTTTTCCCTCCTCTGAGAAGTCTTCGTCGTCAGGCATGCTAATCCATCCCGGATAGTGTAATCTATGAGCCCCCAATCTTTAAAAGATGTTCAACAAACATGGTTTAGAAGCCTTATTCAGACGCCTACATGGGCTTTTCCCTGTCGAGGCCGCTGCCTACCAGAACCCCCAAACCCATGCCGACGGCGCTGAACAATATGGGGCTGTTGAAGAGCAGACCCAACACTGCGCCCGCCAGCGCGCCTCCCGCAACGAAACCAATCCTCCTGTTCCTGGTGTCTTCGTCACCCATCGCATTCACCTGACACAGTATTTATTTTAAAGATATTTAAGCCTGCCGGAGGTTTCCGACAGGTAACCCCACAGTATTTAAACCATGTATCCGGTATAGAAGGTATGACCCGGTTGGATGGGGCGGGAATACATGAGGGGGATGAACCACGGTTCGGCTTCAACCCCCTGTTTGTTGCGGCGCCCGCAGTGGTTATGCTACTGTTCCTAGTCGGCGGGTCACTCGCCGCCGTAGCACACACCGTGTCGACCACCACGTCGACCTCAACCACCACCTCCACCACGTCCACGACAGCCACCACGACCTCGACTACGTCCACCACAACAACGTCCACGACCTCAACCACCCTCGCTCCACCAACAACCACCACTTCCACCCTGCCGTGCGGCGGGGTGTATCAGATGCCATGCGCCAACAACACCTGCACGGAAGGTCTGACGGTCGGCACCCAGGAACGCTGCGTCCCAGTTGAAGTGGGCAGAACGGTGGACAGCGGAAAGTCCGGCTGCGGAGTGCAGGCTTTTTACTGGAAGGGTTCCGGACTCGACTCCTGAACGTGGGTCACATAGTATGTCGCGGCAGCGCCGGCAACTCCGAAGAACGCAGCCGCATACGGTTCACCAAAGCCCAGGAGATAAGTTCCAAAGCCGTCCACGAGCACGTGCGATGCTACCGCGTAACCCAGCAGTCTCCTGTCCCCGTTCTTCAGCGAGAACACAACGGCTATGCTCCACGCCAGCTGCACCGCATACCTCGACACGACGGTGACAAAGCTTGCTATTGCATCTAACAGTCCGATGGACGAGAATTCCCCCACAATCGTTTCATACACTTCGGCCTGGGTCGCGTTCAACGCCGACGTGTCCATTGCGCGGATGCCCTGCGCGTAGAACACCATGAGAATCAAACCCAAACCTATGAACACTGCCTGGACGCTCCCCCAGCCCGCGCCGAACGCGACACCCCTCCCCCATGACCGGACGTCTGCCATGTACTTTTTCAGCGTCACATACCTGACCAGCTCCTCCGTGCCGCCCACAATCAGGCCGCTTACTGCTGCCACCAGAACGGTGACCCCCGTCACTGTGTAGACGCTGTTGAACAGTATAATCGGGAGCAAGGTCATCAGCTGCGCGATAAAGTATGCGGCTGCGGCGTATCCGAGGAACTTCAAATCCACACCGAACCGCTTAACCGAGTAGTAGCCGAGCACTATGGGCAACCCCATGCCCGCGAGTCCCGCGCCCACAAAGACGGCGGCGGTCACAGAATCCATCCCTAAAACAAAGGAGTTGAGCGTAAATAAACCGCGGTTTTTTTTATCCCGTCAGTGGAATAGGTATTGGATGGCGAAGTCCGGGAAGAGTTTCAGGAACCAGAGCAGGGAGCAGGTGATAAAGCACCTCTCCAATCTGCTGAAAGATGACGCCCTCTACAATCTCCGGGCAGACCCCCTGGGGATCCACTTCGAGGTGAGGGAGTCCAGCCGCCGGCCCAAAAAGAAGTCGGAGAAGCTGAAGCGGCTTCAGGCTGAGGGCAGGCATCTGAGCAAGAAGATGAGGAGGCGGATGGGGACGAAGAAGAGGATACGCCCCAAGATACGGTCCGTGAAGAAGGGCCGGACCGTCAACCTCAAGGGAGTCGAATACTAGGTGGGGCAGGCCGCCGCCGCGGCCGCGTACAATCCGTCGAGCATTCTCGCAGGCTCCATACCGGTTACATAATAACACCTCCGTTATAAACGATTTTCCCGTCTGCTGTGGAAAAGTAACCCCACCATATGGTTTTTTATTCCACCACTCCTATAACCTATCCGGTGGATATGGCTGCGAAAAAGGCTAAAAAGAAGGCTAAGAAGAAGGTTTCCAGGCGGAAATCCAAGAAAAAAGCCTCCAAATCCCGTAAAACCCGTAAAAAGAAGGCTTCTAAGAAGAAACCCACCCGTAAGAAGAAGGCTGTGAAAAAGAAGAAATCCGCCAAGAACAAGGCTAAATCCTCCAAAAAGAAGGCTAAGACGCCGAAGAAAAAGGCCAAAAAAAAGCCCTCTAGGAGGACGGCGAAGAAGCCTAAGAAAATAAGGGAGGAGCCGAGGGAAATCATCCTGCCGAAGAAGCTGCCCGTGAAGCCGCAGAAGGTGGTTATAGTCTACGGGATGAGCATAGACCCTGAGAGGATAACCCGCGCCGCCATCGAAGCATTCAACCGCCGCCGCTACACCGTACACGACATCAAAATCATCGACTACATCCCGGACCCGAAGTTCAGGAACCTGATGGTGAAAATAGCCGTGTTGGACCGTGTTGAGGAGGAACTGCTCCGCCTGTACCCGAAGGCCGAGGTGTTGAGGCCCAATACTGTAACGTTGATGGTCAGGTAACGTCTTTCACGAACGCGTCGACTTTCTGCTTCAGTTCCTCTATTGTGCCGGTGTTCTCCAACACGACATCGGCTTCCGCACCCAGCTGGTCTATTAGCTTCTCAGTCTCCCTGGCTTCGTTCCGCCGGAACTCCTCCAATGTGATTTCAGCCTCTCCGCGGGTTCCCCTCCCCACCACCCGCTCGTATCTAACGTCCTCCGGCGCCGTCACATACGCTATGACGCCGCCGAGGGACTTCACCATGTCGTATTCGTCCCTGTAGCGTATGCCGTCGACCACCACAAAGTCGGAGTCGTCGTCTTCGATGTCCTTCTTCAATGTCTCCGCCAGCAGCCCGTCGCCGAACACCTTCCGCAACGCCAACCCGAGGTCCTGGAGGTTCTCCCTCGTGTTCGGCCGGTGCAGCCTCAACAGGATGTCCCTCAGTATGTCGCTGAACCGGTAATATGAGGCGCGGTGCTCCCTTACAAGGTGGTCTGCGACGATGCTTTTCCCGGACGCTATCCTCCCAATCAAACCGATTACGACAGTCATTTCTCCACTACCACGTGCACGATTTCGACCCCTATGTCCTTCAGTATGGTGAGGCCGTCTTTGTCGGTGTATTCCCCGCTGATGACTACTTTTCTGATGCCCGCGTTCACTATCAGCCGCGCGCATATTTTGCAGGGGAATGCGTTCACGTACAGCGTCGCCCCCCTGGACTGCTTCCCCGCCTGGATGAGTGCGTTCTGTTCCGCGTGTACGGCGGTGCACCACTCGTGGCCTTCCCCGCTTTTGAAGCCTTTCTCGTCCTTCAGGCAGCCTATTTCGTCGCAGTGTTTGGCTCCGCGGACGTTCCCGTTGAATCCAGTCGCCACAATCTCATGGTCGTCGTTGACTATCAACGCCCCTACCTGGCGTTTGAAGCAGGTGCTCCTCAACGCCACGTCCTCTACGATGCGCGCGAAGTACTCGTCCCAGGAAGGCCGAACCAGCTTCATAGGGAGAATATTGGTTTCAGGCATTATAAAAAGTGGCGGGCCGGGGCTCGGTCACAGCAAAACGAGGTTGGTCGCTTTCTGATGTGGCAATCCGGTTTCCCTGTTATAGGAGGTGTTCCCTGAATACCCTGGATTAGCGCACCCCAACCCACCGGTTAAGCCATTAACCGCCGCTTTATAAAAGTCAGCAGTTGGCTAGACACTGGTCCCTGGATTCGCCGGCGGGGAGCATTTCACAGTACGCGCACGGATCCTGCTCCATGTTCTCACCCATCTGCTGCATCTGCTCCATCATCTCACCCATGTCCTGGAACTGCACGTTCCCGGGGGGGACGAACCTGCTCCCGGCTATGGCTTCCGGGTGGCATTCCACGTTCACCGCCGCCGCGGCGACATCGTCCACGTCCTCGTACTCCGCCGTCTCTGCTTCCTCGTCTTCGAAGTCCTCGGGCTTGAATTTGGTGCCGGTGGTTTCGCCTTCAACCCACATGTAAGCCCATGTGCCGTCGCTCAATGTGTGGTATCTCTCGCCCTGGACGGTGGTGATGCTGTGGTATCTGCCCCCTTCCACCCACATCTCGCTCATCCCCTGCTCGTCCCTGTACGTGCACTTGTACCCCAAGCCGGATGAGAACGCAGCCGTAAGGTCCCGTAGGACGTCTGAGCCGCCTTCGGAACCGGGGTCCCCCATCATTCCAGAGTCGTCGTCCATCGTGCTGTCGACGTCTCCTTCGTCCGTCATTGCGCCGCCGGTGTCTCCTGAAGGCGTTGTTTCACCTCCCCCCCCGATGCACGCGCTCATCAGCACGGCCAAAACCATTAACGAAATTACTTTAAAGTCCATGTTTTTCACCTCAGAGAAGAATTTACCCGCCCCGGTATTTAAATCAGGGCTCCGTCCGCCACGCCCGCGCGAGCCGGACGAGGTTTTTAACGTGGTCGGGTTCGACGGCCATGGTATCCAATGCATTGGCTATTCTGGCGGTGTTCTCCCGCATCCAGGAGTCTTCTCCGGCTACGAGGTCGTCCACGGGGTCTTCACCCCTCCAGCCCCCGTCAACGTACGGGAGATCCTCGAATACGCTGTCCTCGAGCCTTGCCAGCGGCTGCCTCAACTTCCCTACTATCATGTCGTCGGACTGCCCCATGTTCAGTCGGGTGTTGAGTTCCAACGCAACCCTCCGCAGCGCCTCCTGCGTCCTCTCGGTCACGCCCGTGACCGCGGTCACTTGCGCGTAGGTTTTCTCCACCAGCGGGTTCCACGGCTGGAAGACGATGTAGTCCTTGATTTCATCGAACGCCTTGAGGAACTGGAGGGAGGCGTCGCTGTCCAGCCACTCCCCGTTCAAATGATTCCACCTGGCGGCGTAGTATCCGGCGAGGGCGCCGGCGTTATCCCTCATCACCATGCACTCCCTCATCCCAACGGGCTCCCTGCCCCTGACGTAGGAGAACTGCCCCATACGCTCCGTGTACGACATTTCAATATGCTGTCTGGTCTTTGGAGTAATCCCCGCCACCTCCGCCCTGCTCCCCCCCATCATCTCCTCATCCAGTTCAAGGCTCTCCAACGCCATGTCGAAGCCCTCCCGCACAACCAACCCTTTCACGACGTCG
Organism: uncultured archaeon; assembly: GCA_964587725.1. Classification (GTDB taxonomy): domain Archaea; phylum Altiarchaeota; class Altiarchaeia; order IMC4; family SCGC-AAA252-I15; genus WJMO01. The sequence goes on along the minus strand of CAZPLO010000005.1, from coordinate 63,810 downwards.
TCTTCGAGCTTGGAGGTCTTGAGTTCGCGGCCCAGCCGCTTCAGCGCCATCCGGTCCAGCCGCCACAGGAACTCAGAAACACGTTTCCTGTCTCCGGGGTCGACTTCCCTCATCAGCCCCTCCCACTCGAACTCCATCACCGCCTCGGAGAAATCCACCGCCTCCTCGGGGGTGAGCGTGTCCAACCCCCGCTTCAAATCCGGCAGACTGCGGGAGCCTATGACGTTTTTCAGGAGGTCTCCGAGGATGCCGCCTAAACTGAAGTGCTCCACCGTCGTCTGAAGCGCCCTGCACTCTACATCCGGCATCCGCGCCTCCCTGGGCACCAATTCAACCACCTTCCTCCCGGATTCGACGTAGTATGCGGGCCGGCCGGTCCTCCGGGCCTCATCCAGCAGGGGGCGGGGGCCCCCGAAGCTCCTGCCGGGCCTGAACCTCAGATAACTCCCATGGTCTTCAAAAAGCTTCAGCTCCGGGTCGAGGCGGAGGCTGTCCTCCACCGCCCTGCCCTCCTCGAACCCGACCTTCCTGACCTCCCTGGGCATCTTCTCCGTTAAAAACTGGGAGCCCCACAGATATAAACCCGGTCTCCAATATATTGTCCATCCACGAGGCTGATTAACATGGAGAAGAGGATTGTTGAAATCAGGACGCTTAAGCCGGGCAAATACATTCTCATAGAAGACGTGCCGTGCAAGATACAGAACATGACCCACAGCAAGCCGGGGAAGCACGGTGGCGCGCGGGTGAGGATAGAGGCCACCGGCATCTTCGAAGACACCAAGAAGAGCATGATAAAGCCCGCCAGCGACAAGACGGAGACGCCGATGATGGATAAGAGGGCCGCGCAGGTCCTGGCGGTGGTCGGCGACAAGCTGCAGATGATGGACATGGAATCATATGAAACGTTCGAGATGCCCATGCCCCAGGAGGACGACATCAAATCGTTCATCAAGGAGGGTGCGGAGGTCATGTACCTGCAGTGGGGCGGCCAGCGTAAGATAACGCAGGCGAAGGGCGGCGGCTAACCCAGCAGCTCAGATATCCGGTGCAGCTGCACCAGGTTGGTTGTGGGTTTGCTGGTGTAGACTCCGGCTGTGAACAACACCATGTCGTTCTTCCTCACCAAACCCTCCGTCAGACAGTACCTGGCTATCTCCCTCACCCTGTCTTTCTCCTTGAAGTAACGATGTTCCACGGGCTGCACCGCGTACACCAGGTGCAGTTTCCTCTTCACCGCGGGGTCGTCGGTTATGGCGATGATGTCCTTGCACACGCGGAAGTTGGATATGAGCATGGCGGTGTAGCCGCTGTGCGTCGCCACCACAATCCTGTCCACGTCTATCGTCTCAATGATGCTGGTGACCGCCTTCGAAATCGCCATCGACACCTTGTCGTGGACTTCCTCGTTCAACGGCGTCAGCTCCAGGTGGCATTCCACCTCCACGGCGATGTCCCTCATAGCCTTCACAGCCTCCACAGGGTATTTTCCGATGGCTGATTCCGCCGACAGCATCACCGCGTCGCTGCCGTCTATTATGGCGTTGGCTACGTCGCTGGTCTCCGCCCGCGTCGGCTGCGGGTTCTCCACCATCGAATGCATCATCTCCGTCGCAACAATCGATATCTTCCCCATCCGGTTGCATTTCACTATTATGTCCTTCTGTATCAGCGGAATCTCCTCGAACGGTATTTCGACTCCGAGGTCGCCGCGGGCCACCATGATGCCGTCGCACGCCAGTATAATGTCCTCTACGTTGTCGACTCCGACGCGGTTCTCTATCTTCGCTATAACCCCTATGTCGCTGCCCTTCAGCCTCCTCTTCAGCGCCTTCACGTCGTTGACGTCGCGGGTGAACGACAATGCGATGTAGTCCACCTTCTTCTTTTTCGCGTAGTCTATAACTTCAAGGTCCCTCTTCGACAGGGTCTTCACCTTCAGCTGCCTGCCGGGGACGTTCACGCCCAGGCCGTCCCGGAACTCGCACCCCCCCGAGAGCTTCAATTTCACCCTGCCGTCCCTCTTCCCGGTGACGGTGGACTTAACCCTGCCCTTGTCCAGGAGTACGGTGTCGCCTTTCCTGAGCTGCCCTATGATGTTGCGGTTGAATCTCACAGGCTCTTTTTTCCCGTACCCTACGCTCACCTCCGAGCCTTTGGCGGCCTTGAACCTCTCACCCACCTTCAGCCTGACCTCCGGGCCCTTGACGTCCAACACCACGGGTATGTCGGCGACCGACCACACGTTGCCTATTATCCGGTCGTATTCGCCGATGTCGCCGTAGGCTGTGTTGACGCGGACGGCGTTCATCCCCGCATTAACCATCCTCCCGACGGTCTTCACGTCCATCGACGAAGGTCCTAGGGTGCAGATTATCTTGGTCTTCTTCATCCTGTGTTTTTTAAATTATGTTTCTTATATTAGAACTCGTTCTTTTAACCGGATATTTGATTGAAAATGGCGAAATGGGTTTATTTTTTCGGCGGAGGAAAGGCTGAAGGCAAGAAGACTATGAAGAACCTCTTAGGGGGCAAGGGCGCTAACCTGGCGGAGATGACGAACGCCAAACTGCCGGTGCCCCCAGGATTCACCATCACAACCGAGGCGTGCGTGTACTTCTCGGAGAAGAAGAAGTGGCCGCAGGGCCTGGACAAGCAGGTTGAGAAGAACCTGAAGAACCTGGAGAAGGTCACGGGCAAGAAATTCGGGTCCAATGAGAACCCGCTGCTGGTGTCCGTGCGTTCCGGCGCCAGGGTGTCGATGCCGGGGATGATGGACACCGTCCTGAACCTCGGCCTCAACGACGACACCGTCAAGGGCCTGGCTGAGAAGACGGGGAACGACCGGATGGCCTACGACTCATACAGGCGTTTCATAAACATGTTCGGGGACGTGGTCATGGGCGTCAGCCACGAACACTTCGAGCACGAGATGGACGAGCTGAAAAAAGAAGTGGGCGCGAAGGTGGACACCGATTTGTCCGCAGACGACCTGAAGGAACTGTGCAAACGCTATGAACAGGTCGTTAAGAAGCACGCTGGAAAGTCGTTCCCCCAGAACCCTGAGAAGCAGCTGGAGATGGCAATCAAAGCGGTCTTCCAGTCGTGGAACAACCCCCGCGCCATGACGTACAGGAGAATCAACAACATACCCCACCACTGGGGCACCGCCGTCAACGTGCAGACGATGGTGTTCGGGAACATGGGCGAAACATCCGGGACGGGGGTGGCGTTCACCCGCAACCCCGCAACCGGGGTGAGGGAACACTACGGCGAATGCCTGATTAACGCGCAGGGCGAGGACGTCGTCGCGGGGATACGGACGCCGCAGCCCATCGACAGTCTGAAGCCGGTTGTGCCGAAGGCGTACGAGGAACTGCTGAAGGTCTACGACAAGCTGGAGAAACACTACCGGGACGTGCAGGACTTCGAGTTCACCATTGAGGAGGGGAAACTGTACGTGCTGCAGACGCGGAACGGGAAGCGTACCGCGCAGGCCGCCGTCAAAATTGCCGTGGACATGGCCAACGAAGGATTGATAGACCGTGACACCGCCATACTGCGGGTGGACCCGGAGCAGCTGAACCAGTTGCTCCACAAGCGCATCGACCCCGACGCGAAGGTCCACGTCATCGCCAAGGGCCTGCCCGCGTCGCCCGGCGCGGCATCCGGGAAGGTGGTGTTCACCGCCGAAGACGCGGTCGACTGGGTGCACGACAAGGACGAGAAAGTCATTCTTGTGCGGAACGAGACCAGCCCCGAAGACATCGAGGGAATGGATGTCGCCCAGGGCATACTGACTGCGAAGGGCGGGATGACCTCCCACGCAGCCGTGGTGGCCCGGGGCATGGGCAAGTGCTGCGTCGCAGGCTGCGAGGCCATACACGTCGACTACAAGCGGAAGACCTTCCACGTGAAAGACCTGGTTGTGGGGGAAGGCGACGTGGTATCGCTGAACGGCACCACAGGTGAAGTCATCAAGGGCGACGTGGAGCTGATAGAGCCTGAGATAAGCGGAGAGTTCAAGACGTTCATGCAGTGGGCGGACAAGGTTCGCTCGCTCGGCGTTAGAACCAACGCGGACACCCCGAAGGACGCGCAGATAGCCCGCGACTTCGGCGCCGAAGGAATAGGCCTCTGCAGGACGGAGCACATGTTCTTCGAGGCCGACCGCATTAAGGCGGTTCGGCGGATGATACTGGCGGAGGACGAGGACGGCCGGAGGAAGGCTCTGTCGAAGCTGCTGCCCATGCAGCAGGGAGACTTCGAGGGCATATTCAAGGCAATGGACGGCCTGCCGGTCACGATACGGTTGCTGGATCCGCCGCTGCACGAGTTCCTCCCCACCGAGCCCAAGGACATCGCCGCGTTGGCGGGCGAGATGGGCGTTCAGGTGGAGAAGCTGGAGTCGAAGATACGGAGCCTCCACGAGCTGAACCCGATGCTGGGGCACCGCGGATGCAGGCTAGCTATCACGTACCCCGAGATATGCGAGATGCAGGCCCGCGCCATCTTCGAGGCCACCGTCGCGGTGAAGAAGAAGGGCGTTAAAGTCTATCCGGAGGTCATGATACCGTTGATAGGCGCGGTGGAGGAGCTGAAGGTTCTTAAGGAGATTGTGGTCCGCGCCGCCGACGAGGTGATGGAGAAGCGGAAGACCAGGTTCAAGTACACCGTCGGCACCATGATAGAGATCCCCCGCGCCGCCTTGACGGCGGACATTGTCGCCGAGGAGGCGGAGTTCTTCAGCTTCGGAACCAACGACCTCACCCAGATGACCTTCGGCTTCTCGAGGGACGACGTCGGCAAGTTCGTGCCCGAGTACATCGAGAAAGGCATACTGGAGCGGGACCCGTTCCAGGTCCTGGACCAGACGGGCGTCGGCCAATTGGTCGAAATGGGCGTCAGGAAGGGCCGGAAAACCAACCCTGCATTGAAGGTGGGCATCTGCGGGGAACACGGCGGCGAGCCGTCTTCGGTGGAGTTCTGCCACAAAGTCGGCATGAACTACGTCAGCTGCAGCCCCTTCAGGGTGCCGATTGCGCGGGTGGCTGCGGCGCAGGCGCAGGTTAAGAAGCCCCGTAAGCCAGTCGGCAAGAAGAAAGCCGCGAAAAAGAAGAAACCCGGGAAGGCCAAGAAAGCCAAGAAGAAGAGGGGGAAATAAACCCCCCATCCATTCTTTTTAATTGTACATTCCCCTGATTGTTCCCCCGTCCCTGTGTGTCGCGGCTATTCCGACGACGGTCATGTCGTATTCTATGGTGACGTCTAGTTCGTAGTCTTCCCCGGGCTGATGCGTTTGGCTGGTGCACCCGCTGGCGTCTATTTTGAAGAACTCTCCGTGCGGCACCTCCAACGGGGTTGCGGCCGCCGCCGTGCAGTCCACGGAGTCGAAGCGGTTGGTGGCGTTCACCGCGTTGATTGACACCTTGACGCCGTTGAGGTTTTCGAAGGTGCCCTGGAAGGTGCCGTCGGACTTAAGCTCTATGACGTTGGCTATGGGTTTTATGCGCGCGAAACCCCTGTAGGTGACTGCTTCGACGCCGCCTTCGAATATGCCTAGCTGCCACATCACTATCCCTATGATGAGTACGGCGAGTATGCCCCAGCCGTACGTCATCAGGTACTCCATGGCACCCTGGCCTTTTTTCATCCTACATCACGTACCTGGCGAACATGGTCCTTATTTTCCTGGTGAACAGGTAGATGCCGTCTGTTCTCTTCTCTATGTCCTTGATGAGGTGGCTGAACAGCCTCCTGTCCTCTTCGCTGAGCAGCTCGTCCTGCTCCTGCTTGTGCTTCACCGTCTGCTCCTTACCGCCGCCCTGCCCCTCCGGCGTCTCCAACGAGATTATCTCCATGAACACCCCCCGCATGAAACCGTGCTTGTATTTCTCGTCCTCGTTCTCGTCCTCTTCTATGAGCTTGTCCTTCACGCTCCCGTACCAAGCAGGCAGCGACGGCGTCACCGCGTCGTCTCCGGACGTCGCCTTCAGGAAGTCATTGAACACGATAACCCGTTCCTTTCCTGTATTGTATGCCTCCAGCCAGGGTATCGTCGCCGCCGCCTCCACCAGCTGCGCGAGGTCTGCCGGCGAATACCCCTCCGTCATCCTGGCTATACGCCCGATGGGGAGGTTTTTGGTGTACGGCCGGTTCTTCAGGTGCAGCTTCAGTATCTCCCTCCTCGTCTTCGTGTCCGGCTCTCCGATGTATATGGTCCTGCTGAAACGACCCGACCGCCTCAGCGCGGCGTCGATGTCCCAGGGGGCGTTGGTGGCGCCTATCGCGAGGACTCCGTCGTTGCTGTATTCGACGCCGTCCATCTCCAGGAGGAACTGGTTTATCGCACGCTTCTCGAAGCTCTGGTCCATCCCCTCCCGCTTCCCGGCTATGCCGTCGATTTCGTCGAAGAACAGTATGCAGGGTGTGTTTGTGCGCGCGGTTTCGAAGGCGTTGTGGAGGTTCTTCTCCGTGTTGCCCGCGTACATGTCGACGATGTCGCTCATCTTCACGCTCATGAACGAGCTCTCGCATTCGCCTGCGGAGGCTTTGGCGATGTAGGTTTTACCGCAGCCTGGGGGCCCGTACATGATTACTCCGCCGCCCGCCTCCTTCCCGTATCTTTTCGCCAGCTCCGGCTTCCGCAGCGGGAACACGATGTATTCGAGGATTCTGTTCTTGATTTTCTCGAGGCCTGCGACGTCGTCGAAGTGCATGTCCGGCTTCTCCATAATCTGGAACTTGGTGAGGCCGTCGCCTTCGCCGCCTCCCGGGGCTCCGGGCGTCATCGCAGGCGCTCCACCCCCTCCCCCCGCCTGGAGGCTGGCTTTCTTGTTCAACGCCACCTGCCGCTGCGTCTCAGCCTTACTGTACTTCGGGTCCACCTCCAGGGCCTTGTTGTAGTCGAGGACGGCGAGGTCGTATTCCAGCTTGTACTCGTGTATCAGCCCCCTCGTATAGTACGCTTCCGCCAGGTTCGGGTTCAACTCAATGACCTTGCTCAGGTCTTCAAGGGCTTTGTCGTACAGCTGCTTCCTCGTGTACGCGAGCCCCCGGTTGAAGTATGTCTCCAGCAGGTCGGGGCGGAGCTCCAACGCCTTGTTGTAGTGGTCGATGGCCTTGTCGAACTCCCCAATCTTGTAGTAGTCGTTGCCGAGATTATGGTATTCGTGTTCCAGGCTTAACTCCCCATAATCGTCGAAATCCATCAGATAATATATTATCTTAAAGAATATTATAAGGATGACCGTGCAGGTGTCGATTGTCGGCGGATACGGTGGGATGGGCCGGCTGTTCGCGAAGCTGTTCAAGGGCGAAGGCTGCGACGTCACCGTAGCGGGGCCGACGGAACGTAAGGGGTTGAAGGCCGCCGAGGAACTCGGCGTAAAATACGTCCAAGACAACGCGGAGGCCGTTAAGGACGCGGACGTCGTCGTCATAACCGTCCCCATCGCGGTGACTGCCGATACCATAGGGGAGGTGGCTCCGCACGTGAAAGACGGCGCATTACTCTGCGACTTGACGTCTGTGAAATCGTGGCCTTGTGAACTGATGGCCGAGCATTCTTCTAAGAAAGTGGAGGTGGTGGGGACCCACCCCATATTCGGGCCCCGCGTCGGTTCCATAGACGGGCAGGTGTTCGTGCTGACTCCCGTCCGCGGCAAGAAGTGGCTGAAGTGGCTGCGGGATATGCTGGAGAAGCACAACGCCCGCATCATCGACTCCACGCCGGAGGAACACGACGAGGTGATGGCTGTGGTTCAGGGTCTGACCCACTTCACATACATCAGCGTCGGCAAAACACTGAAGGACATGGGGTTGGATGTGAAGCGGTCGCGGCAGTTTTCAAGCCCCGTGTACGAGCTGATGCTGGACATGATAGGCAGGATTATCGGCCAGGACCCACACCTGTACGCTGAAATCCAGATGCAGAATCCGAGAGTGGTGGACGTCCACGACAGCTTCTTCAGGTCGGCGCGGGAGCTGAGCGACGCCGTCCGCGGGAAACGCGAGGAGGATTTCGTGTCGATGATGGCGGACGCCGCGAAACACTTCGGGGATACGGAGCGTTCGATGGGGCGGAGCGACAAGGCCATCGGCAGTCTGGTGGCGGAGCTGAAGGCGCTGAAGGGTTCGGTGGGCGAGGAAATCTGTCTACGACACATGTACTCTGGCGTCGGCCACCTAGGTGTGGTCGAATCCGTTTCACCCGACGAGGTGGTGTTAAACGAGGGCGGGAAGCGGAAGACCTTGAAGCTTTCTAACCTGGTGGTCTTGGGTGACGCCGAAAAATTCGAGTTCAAGAAACAGAAGTACGGCACCGCATCGAAGGACTACTCCGTCGTGTTGGATGAGTCCGCCGACGAGGGGTTTGTTTCGCAGCTCATCATATCCGAAGTGGATTCCGTCGCGTCCGTTAAGGTGCGGGACGTCTACAAGGGGGAGAAGATAGGTGCTGGGCTGAAGAGCGTGTGCTTCAACGTGGAAGTCCTGCGGGATGACGTGAAAGCGAACGAGGAGAGGGTACGCGACTTTCTCACTAAAACATTCGGCAGGTTGAGATGAAGCGCATTTCAGTGATAGGTGTGGACGCGGACCTGCCGGACGAGGTTCGCGCGATGGCCGAACGTGTCGGGGCTGACATCGCCTCCTCCGGCTGCGTTCTCATATGCGGCGGCCGCGGCGGCGTCATGGAGGCCGCATGCAAGGGCGCTAAGGATAAGGGCGGCGTCACCGTGGGTATTCTGCCGTCCTCCGACGGCTCGGACGCGAACCCCTTCGTAGACGTCGTAATACCGACGGGGTTAGGGTACATGCGGAACTCCCTCGTCGTATCATCGGCGGACGCGGTCATCGCAGTCAACGGCAGCACAGGAACCTTGAGTGAAATCTGCATGGCGTTGAACTACGGCAAGCCGGTTGTGGCGGTTAAAGGTAGCGGCGGCGTCTCCGACACGGTCAAAGACGCCTTCCCCGGCGACCGGCGCATCCAACGCATCGTTGTAGCGTCGGCTGAAGACGCGGCCTCCAAGGCGCTGGAGCTTTAGCAGCAGCTATTTTTATCCAGAGGCCTGTAAGTCTTGACTGATGCTTAAGTACGACGTTTATGCTACTGAATCATTCCAGAAACTGTATAAGACTTTAACGAAGGACGAACGGGAGTGGATTCATAAGATTAAGGACCAGTTGGAGGATAACCCTGCAGGCAAACCCCTTCATTTCAACTGGTTTCGTGAGAAAAAATACTCGAGCAAAAGACTTTATTTTCTAGTTGATGATGCGGGGAAGAAGATCCTTTTCATGGCGTTTGCGTCCAAAAAAGAGCAGCAGAAGATAATCGATTTTGTATTGGCGAACGGTGATGAACTTTTAGATTATCTGCACTCGCTATAGGAATTTGCTCACCCTACCCTGTCTGAGGTCGCTGAGGCTGAGGTTAAGCTGTATGACTGCGTCGTCGGCTATTTCAGCTTTTTTCCTGAGCAGCTCGTACTCGCTCTTAGGAATCGACACGAAACCCTGTTCCACATAAGAGAATACCCACTACCCGTTTATATACGCCCCCACCAACTTTAAACTGCAGGCATCTCCTGAAGACGCGGCCTCCAAGGCGCTGAAGCTTTAGCAGCTGTCGCAGTCGTCTTGGAAGCACATGCAAGCCGGCTCATAATATTCCTTCGGGTGCTTGCACGACGGGCATTTTTCAGGCGGTTCCGTGCCTTCGTGGAGGTATCCGCATTTGCTGCACCGCCACTTGATGGGTTTGCTTCGCTTGTATACGGTGCCGTCCTCCACCATCTTCAGCAGCTTATTGTATCTGTCCCGGTGTTTCTCCTCTATCTTGGCGATGTTCCTGAACAGCCTCGCAGCGTCTTCGTTGCCTTCTTTCTCGGCTTCCTCGGCGAAGCTGGGGTACATGTCCAGGGTCTCGTAGTGTTCGCCCTCGATTGCGTCCTTCAGGTTGGCTGCAGTGTCTCCTATGCCGTTGAGCATCTTGAGGTGGTCTTTGGCGTGCTGGACCTCGTTCAACGCCGTCTCCTCGAACACTTTGGCTATGTAGTGGTATCCCTGCTTCCGCGCCGCCTTCGCGTAGAACACGTACTTGTTCCGCGCCTGGCTTTCCCCCGCGAACGCGGCCTTGATGTTGTCTTCCGTCGTCATCTGCTTCACCTTCTCACTATTCAGGCGTGTGCGTTTATAAATCCTGTTAACCAGAATCCTTCTATGCGTCTGTCGGATGCCGTAATAGGTTACGGGGTGGCGGGGTTCATCGTCTTCGGGCTGATGCTGCCGTTGGTGGCGTTCACCGGGTTCGGCGGCTCCGATTTGTCCGAGTCCGTCGAGGGGGAGTTCAAGGCGATGTCCGCCGCCATGGACGACGCGTCCATAGCCTCATACAACGCCGCATTGAGTGTGGGGCAGGCGGAGGATGCGCTGCGGGCGGTGGCTGAGGCCGAGGGGAGCGTCCGCGACACGTTGTCTGACTCGAGTGATACGCTGGCGCTGGCTTCTTCATTGTCCGGCGACGTCGCCTCCGGGTTTTCCGCGGTCCACGGCAGTTTGTCCCTGTTGGGTGTGACGCAGTTCGAGGGTGTGTCTGTGAAGTTCACTGCGTTGTCGGAGAGTCTTTCTAACGCGTCGGAGAGCATGGCGGAGGTGTCCTCCCATGTCTCGACCGCCTCCGATGAACTGGATGAGACCGCCGATTACCTGGAGTCTAACGCCGACGACATGCGGAAATTGTCCGCGGACTTCGAGGAGATGAGTGCGCAGCTGGACCGCGTGTCGACGAAGTTCACCCGCGACCTGTGGATTGTCTCCAACACCCGCCTGCTGATGGTGTTGGGGCTGGTCTACCTGATGTCCGTCCACCTGGCTTTGACCGTCTGCGGTTTGGAGCTGCGGAAGATGGGCTGATTATTATTTCCCCTCATCTAATAGTTTCCAATGCGTGAGTCGACGTTCACGCTCCAAGCAGGTTTTTTTCGTCGAACAGAATGTATTCTGATGTGGACTCCGGTTTGGGCAGGGGTTCCCCGTCTTCCACTAGTCCTTTAATGTGCATTTCAAGGGCTCTGTACATGTTTTTTTCAGCTTTTTTCTTGGTCTCGCCTGTGGCTACACATCCCTCTAGGTCCGGTGTGTAGGCCGAGTAGCCGTCTTCGGTCCTCTCATACACTATCAGGTATTTGCGCATTTATTCCCCTCCGTTATTCTTTATCTTTGCTTGTTTTAATATGCTGTTGAAGGTGCCTGGAGCCAAGTGGTGGCTTGGGTGCCCGGCTATTGTTACCCTCCCTTTTTTTGGTGGAGTGTTTGAACTGTATGTGGCTTCCCTTATGGGCCACCACATACCATCCGTCTTCTCTCAGCATCTTGATGACATCCCTAACTCTCACGTTTAATTGATGGCCTACATCGGTTATAACTCTTATTCCACCCCATCTAATACTTTCCAATGCTTGAGTCGACGTTCCAGCATATCCCCGGCGTGGGTCCGGTGACGGAGAAGCGTCTGTGGCGTGAAGGATTTCATTCCTGGGGCGAGTACGTTGACAACGGCGGGTCTAAGCCTTATAAGGCGGTGGTGTTGGAGAGCCTGGGCCGTCTGGAGGCCGGCGACCACTGTTACTTCCGCGACCGCCTTGGCTCCCATTTGACTTGGCGTGCGTTCAATCCATTCCGCGGCGACGCCTGCTTTCTGGACATCGAGACCACCGGCCTCTCTCCGGTGTATGACACCGTCACGACCGTGTGCCTCCACTCGTCGAAGGGCACCCGCAGTTACGTTGCGGGCGAGAACATGAAGAACCTCAGAAACGACCTGCATGAGTTCAAGTATATTGTGTCGTTTAACGGCGGCCGCTTCGACCTCCCGTTCCTGTCGAAGAGCCTGAACATGGGTTTCCACCAGATACACCTGGATTTGATGTATCCCCTCCGCCACCTCGGCTACAGTGGCGGGTTGAAGTCGATTGAGAAGCAGCTCGGCGTGAGCCGCGGCAGCGACGGCGTGTCAGGCTACGACGCCGTCCGCCTGTGGAAGGCGTACACCTGCAACAGGACGGTGGAGGTCGCCGGCGAAAAATACAGGGGCAAGCAGGCGTTGAAGAAGCTGGTCGCATACAACCGCGACGACACAGTCAATTTGGAGAAGATAGCGGATTTTGTGGTGGCGGAACTGGAGAAGGAATGCAGGGTGGATATGGAAGTTTAAATAGTTTAAACTTTACTTTAAACTATTTGTAATAAACTGCAAATAGTTTGTAATCCTATTTTCTGCTGTGTAGTGCTATGTGTCCACTATGAGGGCAATGTACCCGTATTCCCCTATCTCTTTTTTGGGTTGGAGTATTTTTCCGCCTGCGGATTCGACTTTCGCGAGTTCGTTTTCCAGGTCTCCGCTGAACGCGGTGAAGCATATTACTGTGCCGTCCGCCGACGGCTTGTAGCTTTCATGCTTCACCAGCGACCCGGGCGTCCCGATTGCGTCTTCGACCATGGGGAACCACGCCATCTGCAGCGGCCCCATATCATGCCGTTCCAGCTTGTGTCCGAGCACGGTTTCATAGAATTTCACAGCCCGGTCCATGTCTTCCACAGGCACCTCAAACCATCCCACAACGTTTTTATCGGCCATGGTATACGGGTTGGGGTCTGCCTTTATAAATGGTTTTTTATCTGCTCACGTCTATGTGTGTGCTATGGGGTTCCTGGATTCATTGTTCGGGAAGGAGGAGCCGGATGAGGTTGAGCTGTCCTTCGGTGAGGTGGGCGACTGGCTGCGGGATAAACAGGCTACTGAATCCGCAAAGGTCTCGTCCGAAGCCCAGCCCATACTGGAGAACGTTGGGAAGCTTCTCAAGGAAATCCGCAGGGGCCTTCAGAAGCTCGATTCCTCTAAAGCGGACGGCATGAACGAGCGCATTGCGAAGGTTGTTGCGACGAGCAAGCCCGCGTATGTGGAGTCCATGCTCCGGTCCGTCGACACGTTGGAGGAGGGCTTGGATAAACCGCCGGGCGGATATTCTGTCCTCCTGAAGGATGAGCTGGAGTCGATTGGGAAGGCGAACTTCGGCGACGGCCGCTACCTGCAGCTGTCGTATCAGCAGCTGATGAACGACATCCAGGTCAGGTGTAAGCGGCTGCTGGAGCAGTCGGAGAGGCTTGGGGAAATCACTGGCGAGGGCGAGTACGCGGCGCTGCAGCGGGAATACGACGGCATAAAACAGCTCATGTCTTCCGCCGAGGATGTCGGGAGTCAGATAAAAGAGGCTGAGGAAGCCGTCGCTTCGAAGGAGTCTGAACTCAAAACGTTGGAGTCCGACCTTCACGGGGCTGTTCAAGAATCCGAGGGCGAGGAGGTGAAGTCTGTCCGGGAGCGCGTGGAACGGGCTGAGTCGGCTCTAAAATCCGTTGAAGACTCTATTCATTCTCACGTCGGGGGTCTGCGGCGTGTGCTGCGGAAGTTCACCCGCCATTCGCCGCCGGACGCGAAGCTGATTTCTTCGCTGTTGGACGACCCCGTAGCGGGCTTTTTGAAATCGGATGAGGGACAGTTCAATTCCATGATGTTGGGTTTGAAGTCGGCGGTGGAATCCGGCCGGCTGAAATTGAAGAGCCGGGAGAAGAGTTTGGCGAAAGTGGATGAGGCGTTGAACGACCTCACCCCAGCGCTGCGGCAGGAACACAGTAAGCGTGAGTCTGACCTTTCAGCCGCCCGCGAAGCCTTCGACGGCATCGAGGTGTTCGGGCGCCGCCGCAGGCTTGAGGGCAGGGTTGAATCAGCCCGCACGGATTTGGACGGCGTCCGCAGCGACCTATCCAAACTCCGGTCCAAGCTGGGGGAGACTGAGGCTGAAGTAAAGAAGCGTAAGAATGTATTCGCCGATAAAATGCTGGAGTATGGTGTCAGGGTGCTGTCTGGTTAGAGGTGTTTCAGGAATTCTTTCCTGGTTATTTCAAGGTCTTTTTTGATTATTTTGTTGAGTAGTCTGCGGTCTATTTCCTCGCCTCTGTGGTCTGGCACCACTGTTGTTCTTCCGTCTGGGTGTTTGAGGAAGATGTGGCTTCCTTCCCGGTGGATGAGTTTGAAGCCGAGTTTGTCCAAGACCTTAATCAGTTGTTTGGCTTTCAGTAGCGGGAGTTTAGCCATCATCCGCTGACAGTGATTTTCTGCACGCCCAGGAATGTGTCTTTTGTTTTAACGCCTTTCTCACACTTCAGGTACAGTGAGATGGCTTCTTTGGTTCTTTTCACTAGTTCGTCGAGGGTTTTGGCTTGGGTGTGGCATCCTGGAAGCCCTATAACCTCGGATATGAAGTACCCGTCTTCCCCCTCCTCTATGACGATGTTGAAGTCTTTGCCCATGTTAACCTATACCAGCGCCCGCTATAAATACGTTTAAAGTCCTCATTTCACCTGAATTCGTGGTGTGTGAACGTCCGCCACCCGCCGCGGTAGTATAATACGGTGTCTTCTGTTATCAGGTAGGCTAGGTCGTTGGGGAGGTCGAGGTACGGGAATATCTGGTCTGGGATGTTGGTTACGTGGGCTACCAGCGTCCTTATGACGGCCTGGTGCGTTACGAGCACGTACGTCCCCTCTTGTCCTGCGACTTGTTCATAGAATGGTATGACCCGGGCTTGGAGGTCCTGGTAGTTTTCCCCATCCGGCGGCTTGAATAGATACTTGTCTTCCTTCCTTTCTTCATGCATTTGCGGCTGTTGTTTTTTGAGTTCGCCCACCACCGTGCCTTCGAGTACGCCGTATGATATCTCCCGGAGTTCGTCTGCGGGTTCCAGTCTGGCTTCGGGGTGTTTTTTCAATAGTATGTCGGCGGTTTCTCTGGTTCGTTGTGTGGGGCTGCAGTATACTGTGTTGATTGTTTCACCATCCAATACTGCGGCGGCTCGTCCGGCATCCTTCCTTCCTTTTTCAGTTAGTCCGCTGTCTCCGCCGAACCGGTCTTCGACGTTGTATCTGCTTTGGCCGTGGCGGATTAGGTAGACTGGCATATTGTGTTATCTGTAGGCTTTTGGTCTTTTGTCTATGTTTGCGATTAGAATGGCTTTTTCTTCAGCTTTTATTTCGTATAGTACTCTGTAGTCTCCGACTCTTATCCTGTATGTGTTTTCCTCCCCCACTACTTTCAGGCATCCGCGGGGAAAGGGTTCTTGGCTGAGTTTCTTTATCTTGGGTATGAGTCTCTCGCGGAGTTTGGTGTTCGCTTTTTTCAGAAACTTTTTCGCTCTGGGGCCGGGTATGACCGCGTACATCTTAGAGGTTTAGTTGTTTCTCGAATTCCTCGAGTGTTACGGCCTTGTTTTCCCTGAACTCTGCTCTAGCCTCCTCTAATGCCTGCCGGTCTTCTATGGACAGCAGACTGTCGATGTCCACCATATGCTCTTTAATGTATTCTAGGTCTTCCCTAAGCAGCTTGATATTCCTGTTAATCACATCCAAGGTAACGTTCTCCATCAAATCACCAACCTTCATCTATGATATGCGAACCAATATTTAAGTGCGAACGCCAGCGGCCGTGGCGTATGAGGTAGATACTCATCTTCTGTCCTCTGGTTTTTTGGTGGCCTGGATTCTCACCGGTGTTGCTTCTGGCGGTAGTTCTCCTGTGGCGAGCTTCTTTTTTGCTTCTTGGAGGAACCAGGTTTTCTCCATTTCCTCGTCTGTGAGGGGGCGGCTTTCGTGTTGGAACCCTGCTTCGTCGAGGAATTCGAGTGTGTGGGGGAGGTTCTGCTCCCATTCTGTGATGTAGAATCTTCCGTTTGGGGTGAGCACCCGTTTCACCTGGTTTACGGTGGCCTGCCGGCATAGTTTGAAGAATTCGGCCATGAATCCTCCGCCGGCCCTCCACCCGAGGGCTGCTTCGTCGAACTCGTTCAATTCTGCGTCGGGCATTATGTCCTTCCACCCTGTGACGTAGAATTCCGTGAACAGGAAGTCCGCATTAACTATTTTCACTGACTGGTCTGGCATGTCCTTCAACTCCTGTAGGACTCCCCTCCACCTAAGTTGGAGGTTGGGTTGGTCTGACGTGATTTTTTTCTCGGCCTGGTTTGCTTTTTGGCTGAATGTTTTAACGGTTTCTGTGAGGACGTTTTCCGACAGAACAAGTGTTGACTTGCTTTTTTGGTTTTTGAGGAGTTTTTGTGCGGGTTCTTTGAGTCTGTCTTTGTTGCTGATGACCCCGATTACTATGTTGGTGTCTATCGTGTATTCCATTTATTCTGCTAGAATGTTGACTAATTCGGCTGTGATTTTGGATTCTGGTTTCTTCACCCTGGATAGTATCCTGAATGCTGTTGCGTTGGTCCAGTATAGTCTGTCCAGGTCTATCATCCCTCTCCTGTATTTTTCCAGTCTAATCAGTAGGATGAAGATTATGCCTGCTATTTGTGCTAGTTCGTCTTTTTTTGCGTGACGCATGATGTCTGTGGCGTTTCTTAGGTGGGTGATTGTCTCGTCCATCACCAGCAGGGGTTCTATGTCTTCCGTGTAGTCTGCTTTCTGCCGTAGGTATTCTTGGACTCCAACGAGGTCAGACTTTACCTTGGACAGCATCTCATACAGTATCTCCACCTGTTTTGTCTTGGATCCCCTGAATAGTGCTTCGGCTGAAGTGAATGTTTCCTTGAGTTTTTTCAAGTCTTTTTCCTTGAGTTTTTCGTATGTTTTCGCCCAGGATATTAGTGTGTCCTCGTGCGGGTCCAACGCCATGAGTTCCTTGAGTATCTCCTCCCTCTCCTCCATGGACAGTGAGTTAATTTTATGCTGTATGTCGTTGAACATATTCTCTCTCCTCATCCGCCTCATATACCCTCCAGCGTTCGTCAGAGGATATCTAACCGACACTATGTCCGTGAAAATAACACCCTTATGGTCCTCCAATAAATCAGTCGGCGAATAAGTGGGTAACGACATGTTCATAAGATCTATTAACTAGTAGTAAAGGATACAGATAAATAAGATATAAAAACCATACGAATAAGCCAAAACACCTAAAAAATACCCCCTATCTGGGCTGACTCAAACAATAGGGGGTCCCACACACTTAAAAACCAAATGCGGCTACAAAAAAAGGGGACCATATCCTCCACACACCCAAATACCCATGAAGACGCACCCGACCCCCTACACAGAAAAATTCCAGTAAATACATGAAAAAACCTTCAAATACAAGAAAAAAACATTAAAATGATAGAATATGTTTTTGGAAGGTTTTTCAACGGAGATGTATTCATAGAGGAAATAGACTAGAATTTTATTTCAATAGTCTGTTTCTAACCCCATTCAACTTCAAATCACGCTGCAAATCAACGTTATTTCAATCCTACTTTAGTCTGTTTCTAACTAAATCGTCTAAGCTAAGACTACTACCAACTCCGTTATTTCAATCCTACTTTAGTCTGTTTCTAACGTAATAGCACGAAATTGGATGCTACCGCTTCCGCGTATTTCAATCCTACTTTAGTCTGTTTCTAACGTAATAGCACGAAATTGGATGCTACCGCTTCCGCGTATTTCAATCCTACTTTAGTCTGTTTCTAACGACACCAACGACGGCGGAAGCACATACAATAGCCCCATTTCAATCCTACTTTAGTCTGTTTCTAACAAAGACTTCAAGCTTAATGTGTTCAGGAAGGAATTCATTTCAATCCTACTTTAGTCTGTTTCTAACTTAGAGCCGTTTGTGGCTGTGGCCTTGGTTAGTGTCATTTCAATCCTACTTTAGTCTGTTTCTAACACGCGTGCAGAGAAATAGATGTGGAGAAGTGAAAAAGAATTTCAATCCTACTTTAGTCTGTTTCTAACATACACAGCCTGTGCAGAAAATACCGGCTCAAGTGCATTTCAATCCTACTTTAGTCTGTTTCTAACTGGGACCTGTTCTGCCGCTGGAGCCGGCTCTGGTTATTTCAATCCTACTTTAGTCTGTTTCTAACTTGTTCCACGGGTTCAGGGGGTGGAGGCTGTTTCTATTTCAATCCTACTTTAGTCTGTTTCTAACATGGCTGGGGAACTAGGGCTCTTCTACCTGATTGATATTTCAATCCTACTTTAGTCTGTTTCTAACGAGGATGAAATGAAGGTGATACACGATGAAAAAAGATATTTCAATCCTACTTTAGTCTGTTTCTAACGCAGCACAGCCACGCCGTCGGGGCTCATACTATTAAATTTCAATCCTACTTTAGTCTGTTTCTAACCTTATTGTCGCGTCTAATGCGGGGGTTAATGTTGTGATTTCAATCCTACTTTAGTCTGTTTCTAACTCAGGAGTCACTTTTCATATGCAGCCTTTAGAAAAATTTCAATCCTACTTTAGTCTGTTTCTAACACAACGGAACGAACACGACTTAGACAGCATAGAATAATTTCAATCCTACTTTAGTCTGTTTCTAACCTTACATTGGTTTATTGCTGCGATTTGATAATTGTATTTCAATCCTACTTTAGTCTGTTTCTAACGTATTCCCACGGTCAGGTAGGGGTTGAATTTTTTCAATTTCAATCCTACTTTAGTCTGTTTCTAACCTCGGGCGTATATTTTGCGTTCAACATATGACGGTATTTCAATCCTACTTTAGTCTGTTTCTAACCAGGCAGCTGCTACAACAACGACCAGGAGGTTGCATTTCAATCCTACTTTAGTCTGTTTCTAACATCTATAGTTAAGTTTATTGTGTTAGCTTGTGTGGATTTCAATCCTACTTTAGTCTGTTTCTAACGTCGGTGGGTTTGCTGCTGCTCTGTCTTCATGGCTATTTCAATCCTACTTTAGTCTGTTTCTAACGGAGGTTTCGTTGTTTGATGAGGCTCTCATTCGATATTTCAATCCTACTTTAGTCTGTTTCTAACGGGGGATCCTCAGACGATATTGTTTCTCATACCCGTATTTCAATCCTACTTTAGTCTGTTTCTAACTTACTATGGTTTTTATGGTTTGTTGTTGAAGCAGTATTTCAATCCTACTTTAGTCTGTTTCTAACTATCGGCGGCTGTAGGATAGTGTTTCTTTTAGTGTCAATTTCAATCCTACTTTAGTCTGTTTCTAACTTGTTGTTTGGCGGGTATTTTCCACCATCGACAGTATTTCAATCCTACTTTAGTCTGTTTCTAACTTTGATATACTGTTGACTGATGGGCGCATGTTGCCATTTCAATCCTACTTTAGTCTGTTTCTAACTGATACTGGACGTGATACTGGAGGAAGAAAAACCATATTTCAATCCTACTTTAGTCTGTTTCTAACTGAAAACCTACCTCCTATATTTTGCGTTAGCGTTTAAATTTCAATCCTACTTTAGTCTGTTTCTAACAACATAGACTTGAAAACTAACAACATAGTATCATGATTTCAATCCTACTTTAGTCTGTTTCTAACGCTCATCTATGAGGGATACAAGGCAGGATATAGAGAATTTCAATCCTACTTTAGTCTGTTTCTAACTAAAAAAGTGGAATATCTTAAATTGTGTCGCATATGTATTTCAATCCTACTTTAGTCTGTTTCTAACAATACTGGGTGTGGCGTGATAAATACGTCCGCCTCAATTTCAATCCTACTTTAGTCTGTTTCTAACCGCTACCGCCACAACCCAGGCTGCAAACCCTATTAAATTTCAATCCTACTTTAGTCTGTTTCTAACCTATAGTATTTCTCCTTCTCCAACGTGTGCCTCCTGAATTTCAATCCTACTTTAGTCTGTTTCTAACCCGTCCGTGAAACAGGAGTTTTGTGGCCTCTATTACTGATTGTTATGTATTTTTCTCTTGGATGGCTAAAAATGTATTTTATTTAAAAAGATCCACGAATACTAGATTATTCGGTCTAATTCAACCTTCTCAACACCCATTTTCTTACGTGTTAAGGCTTTCTGGGAACGAATCAGGTAAAACAGGATGGAGTCTGCTTCTTTATCAATCAAGTCTCCAAGACCCAACTCCAATTCAACTAATTCTGCCTTAGTTAATTCCCCTTCAAAAACACTATTCTGCACCCAATTCAACCGAGTCCTCAAGTACTTACATACCTTATTCACCCGCTCAACCGCCACATCATAGACTACCACTACATACATTATCTACCACCAAATCTGGAACGCCACATACTCTTTATCCCCCAGAATATGTTTAACCAATTTATAACACTCCAACCTGATTAGCCGCCTGTAAGAAACCTTCCTACCCAACCGCCTATGCTTTATAGTAGTATGAAGGCGGTCATCCCACTCCCGGAGAAACGTCTTTCTACCCCGGTCATTCAACAAACAATAATTAACATCCCTCCTGAAATCACCGTCACCTAACATACCCTTATTCAACAACTTAAAGATAACCCGGTCCACAAGCAACGGCTTAAACACTTCCGCCAAATCCAGACTCAGACTAAACCTCCGGTCACTCGGTTCATGCAAAAACGAAACCGTAGGATTAAGCTGTGTATGATAAATTTCACTCAACACAGTGGAATACAAAAGCGAATTACCAAAGGAAATCAAGCAGTTAACCATGTTCTCCGGCGGCCTCCTAGTCCGCTTCTCAAAACAGAATTTCTCTGGCAGAATACGGTCAAAACAACCATAATACGTATTCCACATATTACCCTCCACACTCAAAACCTCCTCCACTGTATCAGCCCCATCCAAACCCGCCAAAATACCTTCAACCTTAGATATATCCTCCGCTAAACCCCCTTTAGTCCTACCGTAGTACTCAAGATTCTTAAGACAATTCCCCCCACAACCCCTGATAAACTCCCGGGCCAAAAGAAGCCGTTTATCCAAATCCACATAGTGCCCTACCTGGTGGACTAAAACATCACCGGAAACCAACTGCTCCCTCGGATAAAGACTTGCCTCATAGAAGCCATAATAATTAAAGAAATGAATCGGAACACCCTTCTTAGCCAGATAAGATACTACACCCGAAGTAAAGGAGAGGCTACCTAATGCATAAATTGAGTGGATCTTTTCCACTGGCAGAATCCTTTTCTCGTCTTTGTTGATGAAATACACGGTATTCTGCTTCCGCTTCAAAACACCATCCTGGGTGATGTAGTAACTCTCCTTCATGCCCAACAAAACTCAAAATAACTACACTTCCGGCAAATCCGCTTTTTCTCAACCTCCGGAGGCCTATCTCTACTTAAAACATCACGTATAGACTCTAAAATACCCTCCACCTCCTCCTCTTTTTCAGGAGTCAGCACCACATCCTCCGTCTTACGGATTTTCGGATAATCAATCCGACCCACCGCCACAACACCCTTCTGCTTCAAATAATACAGGTAATACAACATCTGATAGACGTGGGCGTCCTCCAGCTTCCGGCTCTTCTTCACCTCATGCAAAACAAGATCCTCCCCCTCCCTCATGAAATCAACAACAATAGGCCCCAGATCAACCTCCTTAGACCTGCGATAACTACCCTCATGCAAGAGTTTACCCAACTTAACCAACTCACTCTCCTGCTCCAAACGAACAAAACGACTAAACAACCACAACTTCCTCCTACAGACGATAAAATAGTTTACCTGAGTGCCAGTGAAATAAGCCTGAGGAGGCACGTAAGATGGCTCTCCTGTTGCCTGTCCTCTGTCCACCATATCAATCACCCATACACCCTCACATAATATCTTGATGTTCAATGACGAAAAAAGTATAGTAAAGAAAACAAAAAGATGGTAAAAAAACACACAAAGAGACAAAAACTCACTCAAAACTCTATTACCCAAAAACAATTAGATTATATTGTCTTCTTCTGCCAATAGGATACCCAATTCTGTATTGTACTCCGAATTAACAAAGAAAGTGTCTTGTTCTTGTATTATCCTGTTTTCTTTTTCAAGTTTTTTAAATTGACCCACACTTATAGAGGTGAAGTAACCCAAAGCGTTTAGATATTTTTTGTTTTCAATTTCATTGAGATAATCTAATTTATATTGAAGCGGGACAACTTCATAGGATTTGAATAGAGAGTAAAATTCCTCCATTTTTTCTTTTTTGTAAATGAAAGGGACAACATCTTCGTAGAATTTTTTGAAATGTTTTACAACTTGATTAAATTCTTCCCTCTTTTTACCAGTATACCCGTCAGAGTATATCTTATCAACTATATCTTGAATAATATCCTCTGAAAGCAAATTTAGTCCATTAAGACTATCTAAAGTTGTCTTGACAATCTCTGAATCATAGATGTATTTATCATTATCAGATCCTTTAGTGAACACATAAACTGGCACTATTATATTTTTCATCCACCCTTTTCTATTAACACGCCCAAAACGTTGTATTAATGCATCGATTGGTGCAGGTTCTGAGTATATGACATCATAGTCAATGTCCAAGGATACTTCAATGGCTTGTGTTCCGACAAGAAGATCCACATTATTAAGTTTTCCCTCAATACGCTCTCTATCTTTTAGAACAAATTTGCCATGTAACAGAGCACTTTTTATTCCAGGAGACAGAAATTGGAATACTTCTTGAGCCCTTGAGACTGTGTTACATACAACCAATAGTCTTTTTTTGTCTTTAATATCCTCCTTGATTTTATCAATATGTTGTAGAATGTCACCATCTATCAAATTGATTTTATGTCTTGTAAATTCTTTTAATTTAGACTTATCCATGAAAATTTCAGCATGAATATCCAACTCTTGGCGAAACATCTCTTTAATAAATGAAGGTAATGTAGCAGACATTATAAATATATCTGATTGATATTCCTTGGTTAGAATCTTCAACATCTCAAGTATCAAAGCAGTTGTGTGTGCATCATATGAATGGATCTCATCCAAGATAATTAGAGAATTACTCATCTCAGACATTTGAAGTTCGAAATATTTGGCTCCAAAAAACGCTTTTAGAAGTTGAAAAGGAGTCATAACTTTATATGGTCGATATATCTTTTTTGTGAGATTACTGATTTCTCTGGCTTTCTCTCTGGCAGTATAATAATCATGATCTTCTGAAAAAGTTTTGTATAGAAAATAGGTTGCTTTGCCATGTTTTAGCCCAACTAAATCCTTTCTTCCAAAAGCAGATTGTAGTCTCTGATACATTGCATTAATACTTGCAGTGTATGGTAACAAATAAAAGACTCTTCGAGATCGTATCCTATTTTGGTTTGCATCACTCCAAAATAATGCAGCCTCCGTTTTGCCACTTCCGGTAGGGGCTGTTAAAAATGAATTGCCTTTAGTTTTAAGAGATTTTTCCTGAATCTCTCTTAACTCTTCAAAAGGAAACACTTGTCTCATATCCTCTACAGCATTTAAGATAGTTCTTTTTTTTGCAGAAGACAAGTGGTCGCATGCATTTAACAAACCTTTTAGAAATATGCCGTATTTACCATGAAGGATTGTCTTGTTTCTATCCGAATAATTATTCCAATACTCAAGAACAATTTCTTTATATGTATCGGTCAAATCATTAATCGAGTTTGGGGGTGATAAGGAAAGAGAATATCCTAAATATTTTTTACTCATTTTAGGTAGATGGTCGAAATAATCAGATATTTCATAAAAGTTTTCTTCAAGTTCAGATAACCTGTTTTCATATTCTATTTTACCTACAGGGCTGGGATATGTGTTATATCTACTCCTTAACTCCATTATATCCTTGTGATGTGTTATTATAGTTAACCCCACTGCGTCTTTGTATAGTGGATTGCTATACTCTAACGAACTCACGAATCCTGCCGAGAGTATTTCATGCCGGTATCCCCACTTTTTACCGTACTTAAGCATTTTCTGGAAACCCGTGGCTGCTTTTCCAAAATCATGGAAGAAAATCGAAAGGAATAAGTGTTCCCAAAAATCATCAACTCCACATAGTTGTGCTATGTGTGGAAAGGATTCTCTAATACTTTTAAAAACAGATAAGGCATTCTCTGTGTGTTCTAGGATGGTTTCATCAGGTTTTGCGAGAAGAACCAAGGGCGTATCACCTATTTTCATGCAGCCATACGCCCCACCCCTTCTCTTCGTCATATAAGCATTCTCCTGGGTATGTGAAGAGTGTGTCGGATAGGATGAATGGTCGGGTTCCTCTTGCCCTTCGGGGTATGGAATCAGTGAAGTGTGTTGGTAATGCCTTAACCACCCCCTGAGCACTAGAAACTTCTAAAGGGAGGATAGTATTACCCAACTGAACGTTTTTTCTTTGAGCCAAGTCCACTTCTTCTATACTTGTAACTACTGCCAAGTCGCTTGATCTACCTAAAAGTAGAGGGTATGCTGGTTTTTTGAAATATTTCTCGTAGCTTACGTCATTTAAGTATAAGTGTAAGACAGGGTTCAGGAGAAATTCGCGTTTGACAACATTTGATTTAGCCTTCAAATTCGGACTTAACTCGTATATTGTCTCCAAGTCTACTCCAGTAGATTCTGAAGTGAACACATAACCCACTGTTATATCCTCTGGAGTTACCGGTTCGCCTTTCGCAGCAGATATTAACCCAAAGATTGTGCTCAAGGGAGGAGAAGGTAATGTGGGTTGATATCCACTGATAAATCCAGGATGCCTAAAGGATGCTGTCCATCCTTCTATAGTGACCCTTAATGCCTTCATCATCTAACTCATCAGAGATTTTATTTCCTCGACAAATCCATCTACTATGTCATTGACTGATCCATAAACTACCTTATTTTCTTTACCACTATGTTCTTTCACAAGACTCTTGAATTCTCCGTCTAAGTCGTCCATGAATCCCTCCCTCCGCCCGATGTATATATCAGTTAATATGTTATCCGAGTAGTCTTCAACCACTTGGTTGAAAGCATCGATGCTGACCGTTGGTTTCCCGTCTTCTTCTTGAGCTAGATTCATGAAAATATGGTTCCCACAATCCAAAACCGTTAGTAATATCAGCTTTGGAGAGACATCGGTTAAGTGGGGAGTTAATTTTGCACCTCCACTGAGATAGGGTAAAGCCTTTATGACCTCCATAGCCCTCTTTTGCCTCACTTTTTTAGGCATAATCCATTTTCCATCATCCTGTTTTGCCTTGTTTTTCTTTGCTACCCTCATTAGTTCGGGGTACATATTTTTATAACCTGTCTTTTCCTTCTCATGGAAAACACCTATATAATCTAGATCGAGAGAGAAGATGCTTTTCAATACGGTTGAATAAAATTCATGTTCATAGGGTACCGGATCTCCTTCATCTTGCCTTGCCATCACTCCAAAATCACTAGTAGGTCTTTGTGGTATAACAGACATTAGCGGGGAGTTTTTCAATGGGGAAATACGAGTTACTGTCCCACCGTCCTCCTTTTTTAGAGCCCTCATATAACCAAAGACGTCGTCGTCATCGTATTCCACTGGATTGGCTTCAGTGAAGGCAACTTTTTTCTCGCGTTTTACTGGGGATAGCTTCCACCCAAATTTTTTTCCTAAGGTGTCTCGCCACCAGTATCGTAGTGCCTGGCCAGAGACATAGGGATAAACATCTCTTCCACGCCTTATTGTTTTAACACGAACAATGTTATCTGTCCGTTCTCCAGCATCCATGCCTGCATTATTTAAAGCAGAATGTGGCGCATCTACCAACATAAATCCATTCACATTTTTCGTCATTTTTATTCCTCCTCCATTTCTTCCTCAATTACATTTTCTTTTACATCCTTTCGGCTTATAAGCCAGCCATGAAGATTTTCGTATATCCTAAACAGTAGGATATCTCGTGTTTCATTCCATCCCATTGCACCTTCAGGAAATAAGTCTTCCACGTATTCCTCCAATGAAAATAATGGGGTTTTCTCCCCTATTTTAACCCGCTCTTTTATTATCTTTCTTAAAATGTTTCTAAAAGTGTAGTATTTTTTTGCCATTTCAAGTTGATTCAACCGTGTAATATTTTCTGTCTTTTTGATATATTCAGACAGTTCATCCCCGACTTTTTTAAGCGTTGCCAATCGTTTCTTATCCATGTTTCGTACCTCCTCTAAGTAATATGAAAAAAGACTCCAATCACCTATAACTTTTCTCCCTTTATTTTCTACAAAGAAACCGGTTATTGAGTGATTATTCAAAAGATTAAAGTAAACTTTGTTCCGTTTATTCCTGTAGTCTCCTTCAGCCTTAACTTTATCCCAATTAATATTAACATATCCCTTCCTCACAACTTTTTGCCATTCGCTGTATGCATGGTGTTGCTTCACATATGAGAGAAATCTAAAAACAGGTGTGGGCACTCGATAAATTTCTAGGTCAGGGGTTTGTATGTAGTTGGTGAAACGGTAAAAAATAATCGATGGATTCTCTTGTAGCCATTTTTCATCATATTCAAGTATAATGTCTTGAATAATGTGAAACATTGCATTTTCAGCATTCTTATAACCCTCATCAAAACAACCGGTATAATCTTTTTTAATAACCTGTCCCCGAACTTCACTAATGGCCTTTCTTGACCAATACTTCATAACTTTTTCTGAATTTGAATGTAATAGAAGTAATCTAAAGCAGGAATAGAGAGATAGGGGTGCGAATTGAACTGCAAATGTGCATGTGGGACAATAATCTGCACCCTCCTGCCCCATGGGAAAAAAATTGATGAGTCCCCCAGAACCCAGTAATGGTATTTCATCCTTTTTTCTAAGTCTTGTTGTATCTCTCTGGCCACAGCTCACACAACATCCCGAACTCCCTAATGTTTCACTGGAGTCTATGAGTAGATTAAGGTAATCCATAAATCGTTTCTTCTTGTCTTCCTTTTTGACAGATGGATTAATCACCGGATTATTAGGAAAGATGGATTGGAAACTCTTAGACCAACCTTTGGTGAGGTATATTGGAACAACATCATCTACCGCCTTTTTCAAATCTTCTTTAGTTATCTTCTCTGGATTATTTTTTCCCACCCATTCACATATGGCCCACATTCCAGCGTCCACAAAGGGGTTTCCTGTTGTTTGGTATAGTACTTCTTTCTGCATTTTTTATGTGTTTTTTTGTTTTTTGTTTGTGTATCCGTGTCCTAGTGGGTTTCGTTCCCCGAACCCGCAGTCCAGGGAAAACTCCAGTATCTTTTTTTGTTTTTGGGTGGGTTTTTTTATGGGGAATTCCCATAGGCTTCCCACTAACTGTATTTTTTGTCCGTCTATCATGGTGTGGGTTATTACCGGGGCTTTTTTGAGTTTGAACTGCTGGAATAATGGTTCTTCTTCCACCTGTGTGTTGTGGTATTCATTGTATTTTTTGTACAGGTTCTCCTCCATCTGGCGGACGAACACGTTGAAAGGCAGGTTGCGGCGCCAGTAGACGTACCGGTTTTTCCTTGATTCCTCGGGGATATTGTATTTGTCGTAGTTGTATTCCGGGATACGCACCACAATCGGGGTGGCAGACACCAGAGTGCAGTCGCCGTCCAGTTTAATGTTTAAAGGCTTCACGTCCTCCACCTGGAAACTCATGTCTCCGATATGGATTTCCTCATCCAAGCCATCTTGGAAGGCCTTGATGAACGCCCTGTCCGGGCTGGAGACCATGAGATACCGTTTCCCGCCCTCACGGATAGGCGGGATACTGCCGTTTTGAACCTTCAGAGGAAAGATGTTACTGAAACAGAAAAAACGGTAACCATCCAAGTCATGCAGTTGCGGATACAACGAACGAATAGCGTTATATATCACTCCTTGTAGCTTGTGGTAGTATTCAACATCATAGGCTGTGTCTTTCAGCGACCTAAGCTTTAGGAGTAAGCGTATCGTAACCACCCAGTTAACTCTGGGTGTTTTTCTTTTAAAAATAGGTTCCATCCACAGGAAAAATAATAATTTTTCCAAAGGACACATAAGGTTTTTCTACCAATACCCCACAGTAGTCTCCATGGACACCTATCATCTGAAA
The DNA here is from genome assembly GCA_964587725.1 of uncultured archaeon. Lineage (GTDB taxonomy): Archaea > Altiarchaeota > Altiarchaeia > IMC4 > SCGC-AAA252-I15 > WJMO01. The sequence goes on along the minus strand of CAZPLO010000005.1, from coordinate 35,929 downwards.
CTAAAACTGGATACGCTCTTCCCACTAAAGGCACTAGCAACAGTATACCTACTCTGGACACTACCTCTCCAAACAAAAGCTATCATCCTGTATGTTCTATTGATGCATACAGAAATACCGCTAAACTGGCGGAAAAATATCTAATGACACACATACGATTCTACTATTTTAATGATTTTTTCTAGTATTTGAAGGAAAAATGCTTAAAATACTAGAATTTTTATTCCCCCACCACCTGCACTATCAGCTTTCGATTGCGGTTTTTGGTGTCGCATTCGATGAAGACGATTTGCTGCCATGTGCCTAGTGTCAACTGCCCCTTAATGAACGGGACCGAAATATCCGGCCCTATTAATGTGGCGCGGACGTGGCCGCGGCCGTTGTCATCATGCCAGGTTTCGTGGTGGAAGTAGTGCTGGCCCGACGGCGCAATGCGCTCCAATGCGAGGGGGATGTCCTTCTGGAGGCCCGGCTCGAACTCCACCGTTGAGATTGCGCCGGTGCTGCCCGGACAAAAAACCACGGCAACGCCGTTTTGGAGGCCGGATTTGCTCACACACTGCTGAACCTCCTCCGTAATATCATGCATGCCGCCGTCCGCAATCGTTTTAAGCTCGATATGGTCTGTTACGACAGTCATAGTAGCTTCGCCTGATTATTGTTCGTCTTGGCTAGAAGGACGGAGCCCTCGAAATCGTTCCACGCGTCCTTGATGGCCTTAGGGTCCTCCCTTGTCAAGGCAACGACCGACGGACCCGTGCCCGACAAGCCCGCGCATAATGCCCCCGCCTCCAACGCCTTCACAGCAGGCTCCATGGGATAGTTGAAGCAGACACAGTGTATCATCCCGTTCAAGGTGATGGCACTGTACACGCGTTCAGCGCGGGCCTGACCCCAGATTAAATCAACCTCCTTTGCAAACGCCTTCACCTGCTCCTTCCTGATGTCGCCGGAATAGCTCTTGCCGTCCGGCACAAAAATCACCACATCCAACTCCTCCATGCCGCCGTGATACACGAGCTCCCGCTTCAAATTATCCGTGACCGTATAACCGCCCAAAAAAGACGCGGACGCATCATCCAATGCGCCCGTCGCAGTGACTTTGGCGTCGAAGGCCGCGTCAATCCCGATGTTAATGAGTTCCAACGGCTCGATTTCCCGGCCGCCGATGAACAGCTTCTGCTCGGAACAGGTTTTGCTCAACCGGATGTCCTTGACCTCCCCTTTTTCTTTGGCGATGGCTCCGGCGGTTGCGAGAACGATGGCGTTCGCCGCGACGCTCGAAGTCTTCAGCCCGACGGCCACTGGGATGTTGCATTCGGTGTTTACTGAGGCGCCGTTGTATTCTATGCCGTATTTTTCGCAGGTTCTCTTAACCGCCGCCTCAGCCAGCTTCAACCCCACATCCTCTTCGCCGTTGACTACGGACTCGATTTTACCGGAGTCGTTCAACTCCACCGACGTCTCATTCTTCAAATCGAGGCCGAACGCCCCCCCCTTGCCGGTCGCGAAACCCGTGATAATAGTGGCCGCGCCGTTGCACAAAGCCTTAGCCTTCATCCCGTTAATATAGGAACCCAATATATTATAAGATGCGCGCCCACGTATACGTCACCGGGACAGTGCAGGGAGTATTCTACAGGGCCTCAACCAGAGACAGGGCCAGAGCCCGGGGCGCCGCAGGGTGGGTGCGAAACATGTCCGACGGACGCGTGGAAGCCGTGTTCGAAGGGGAAGAAGACATTGTAAGGTCGATGATACAGTGGTGCAAAAAAGGCCCCACCGGAGCCCACGTAGACGATGTAGAGGTGAAGTGGGAGGAGGAACAGGGGCTGAAAGGCTTCGACATACGATACTAATACCCTTGAAAACCCTAATATAGTGTATGGGCAGGGTGCTGCACCTGGAGGACGACCGCAACCTGGGGGTTCTGCTGGAGGACGAATACGAAGGCAGGGGCATACCTGCGGAGGTGGTGGACTCCGTCAAGGAGGCATACGGCCGCCTCATGGAAGAGCAATACGACGTCGTCGTGGCGGACGTGAACGTGCAGCCGTATGAGGGGCCGGAAGGCAGAGTAACCGCCGCCCACATCCTGAAGCTCGCGGAACAACAGAACCCCCTCACACACAAGATAATATTCTCCGGCATAAAACCCGAAGACCAGCTCACCGGCGTAGAAGTCATAGAGAAAAGCAGCGAAAACATAGAACAACTCATGGACAGGGTGAAGGAACTGGAGGGAAAAAAGGCGGAGGAGGAAAAAACAGGCCCCATGCAGAGGATGATGAGGCTGCGGGACTTCGCCCGACCCATACTGCACGTGGAAATGGGCACCGGAATCAAGGAGACACTCCAGCTCGTGGAAGACCACGAAACCGACGTCGAATACATGAGCAAACTACGGCAGGGATGGCGGCCCCCAACCCCCAAGAAAATGGAGGAACGCATGGAGGAATACGCCAGACCAGGCCCCGAAAAACTAGACCCCGGCGCACTAACAGCCATGGACGACAGACTGCGGAGAAACCTGCAGGCACACAAAGAATGGCGGCGGAAACGCGAAAAAAACTAACACCCCCCTTTTTATCAAATATTTAAAGGGTTATTGCAATAATTGTAAACAGGTGGTAGGCGTAGTGTGGTGATGTGATATGGTATTGTCTGACTTCCAGAAATCCAAGATTGTTGAACTCCGGGGACTAGGCTACACGGAAGCCGAAGTCGCCCGGAAGATGAAGCTCTCCCACGGACAAGTGACGTACTTCCTCAACAAAGTCAACGAGGAAGCGAGGAAGCGGGGAGACGACGCAGTGTATTTGAAGCTCATGAGCGCCGGCTTAGGCCCGAAAATATTGAAAGGCTTCGAGCTGCTCATGAAACAAACCAAGTGAGGATAATTGTGAGGTGAAAAATGGCTGAGGAACAACCAAAAATAATGGAACACCCGATAGTCCACGACGAAGTAAGCCACCAGGACAGGATAATCTTCTTCGTCGTAGGCGTAGTGGTGACCGTTGTTGTGTTCAAGCTGATGGGACTCATGTAACGCATGAGCCCACCCGGCTTCTTTTTCTCTTACCCTTACTTTTCTAGTACCCGCCCAAATCCAGTCTACTCCGCAGCTGAAGGCTGTCCACGCGCACGTGCGTCACCAATATCAGCTGACCCTGCTCCCCAATCCTGTTCAACGCCTCACCCAACAACTCACGGTGAACCTCGTCCAGGCTCCCGAACGGCTCATCCAGTATGAGAAGAGGAACGGGGGACATCAAGTCGATTAAGGCGATGCGCAACGCCAGAGCGAGCTGAACGCGTTCGCCCCCGCTCACCTGCTCCACAGACAACTCCCCAGACGTCGTCTTGAACACGATGTTATAATCCCGGTCAAACCGCACATCCACGTACCTTGGATTCTGGTTGAACCGCTTGAAATGCACCGTCAGCATACGGTTCAGACGCTCGATGAACGTCTCCCGGAGGTACCGGACCAGACCCTTGTCCCGGTGGAACACCTCACGGGCCGCCCTCAACAGCCCCACACGCTTCTTAGAGGTTGTGTGGCGGTCCAGCAGGCCCGTATAGGCAGCCAGCTTCTCCTCCACCATCTTACGGTCCTCCCCGAGGCGCCGCAGCTCCCCCTCCAGATTCTTCAAATCCGACTCCAGGCCGTACCGGGTCTCCGACAGCATATCACGCTCTTTGGACGCCCGCTCATGGGCTTCCGGACTGTAATCCAGGGTTGAAACAGCCTCCTCCACCTCCGCCGCCCGCTTGTTCAGCAGGTCGCGTTCACCCAGCAGCTGCCCGCGCTCCGCCTCCAACGAAGCCGCCTCCTCAACCTCCCTCCGCAGGGACTGCACCCTCCCGGACAGGCGGTTATACTCGCTGTAGTTCTCCTCCACCACCGCAGGTTTCTCCCCGCCGTACCCCGCCTGAGAAAGGCGTTTCCGAACCCCGTCGGCGGACTCCATCAGTGAAACAACCCGTTTCTCACGCTCGCCGACGTCCTTCCGCAGCACCCTGGCCTCAGCCTCCATGCGCCGCAGCTCCTCAACCGACTCCTCCTGCTTCTTCAGCTCCTGTGAAGCGGATTTCAGCCGGGTTTCAACCTTCACACGGTACTCTTCAAGGCCTTTAATCTTCACCGCCGTCTCCTTCGTCTCCCGCTCGATGATGAAGGCGTTCAGTTTCTGCCCGCACCGCGGGCACTTAACGTGGCCGTCCAAACCCCCCAACTCCTTATAGTATTTTGCCGCCTGCTCCAGGTCGGCCTTGCGGGCCGCGTAATCCTCCTCCAGCTTCCTCACCGAATCACGGAGCCGTGAAAGGGCTTCTTCTGCGGCGGCCTTCCCCTGAAGGTGTTTCTCCAGGGAATCGAGGGACTGCTTTTTGTCGCGCAAATCCTTCAAGCCGTCGAGCCCCCCATCCACCGACTTCAGCTCCTGCAGCAGCTCCCGTATGCTCTTGTACTTTTCCAGGGACTTCAGCGCGGCGGAAAGGCCTTCAAGTTCGCGGCGGCGTTCACCCAGCTCCTTCAGCCGTTTGCCGACGGACTCCAAGCCCTTGTTGGCTTCCGCCAACTTCACCTGAACGACGGAAACCTCCTTCGTCAGCGAGTCCCGTTCCTTCCGCGCAGACTCCAAAGACTTCAGCGACTCCTCCTTCGACTTCAGGTTGGATAGGATTTTATCAAGGTCTTTTTCGGCGGTGTCTGAACGCTGCTTCAGCTCCCGCTCCCGCGCACTGTATTCCTCCAGCAGCCGCCCGTATTCGCCGGCGTCGTCGGGGTGCTTCTTCAACTCATCCGACAATACCTGAAGGCGGGCCGCCTCCTCCTGAATCTCCTGCCCCGCCCGCTCCCACACCCGCTCCAGCCGGTCCAGGCCGAAGAGGCGGTCCATCTCCAGTTTACCGTCCTTCCCCGACAGCCTGTCCAACACGGCGGTCAACCCCCCCTGCGGAATATACAGGAGCTTGTCCAACACCTCCTCCGACAATATGTTCTGCAGGCGGTCGTAGACGCTCGACGGGTTGTCCGCCACCTGCGTCTCCCCCGCCAGCATCAGGGCCTGCGACGGCTTGTCCACATACAGGCGCTTCTCGACCGCATACGTAACGCCCTCGTGTTCGAACGTCAGTTTAACGAAGGCCTCGCGCTCACCGTTTTTCACCCGGTTCGTGTAGCCCCTCGCCGTCTCCTTGAAGATGAAACGCAGCGCCTCCAGGATGCTGCTTTTGCCGGTGCCGTTCCGGCCCTCAATCTGCAGCCCGCTCCCCAAATCAACCTGAAGGCTGCCGTGGCAGCCCCAGTTCTCCAGCTCCAACCCAAGCAGACGCATACTCATATCACATGTGAGTCACACAATAAAATTCACAGCTCAACCCGTTCGGTGACGGAGTAGGCCATCGACTTCGTCAGGCTCCGGTAGTATTGGGTGTTCAACGTCACGTGCGTCAGCGCAATCACCATGTAGGCCGTGAAGTAGCCGGCAATGAACAGAACCGCCCCCTCCGCGGGCACCGCCTGCTGGAAGTCCATGCGGCTGCTCACGAAAATCATGAACAAAAAAATCAGGTACGACGCCTTAATCACCCTAATCTGTTTGAACCGGTCCGCCAGCCAGTGGACAATCCAGGTCACGTATATGAGCTCCAGCGCCGGCCCCATCAAGGCAGTGAACCACCCCGTCGTCAAGGGGCTGGTCAGCAGGCGAACCCCCCTGGCCTCCCCCACCGAGTATGTGACGGTGGGGGCGGTGGGGTCCCCGAGGTCGACATCCAGCAGAGGCGGCTCGTACGGCTCCACGCCGTGGCTGCAGGTGAAGTAGGTCATGCCGCCGCGCCGGAGAACCAGCAAATCGAAGGTCAGGTGCGTTTCGGTGAACATGCAGTCCTTGGTGATGTACTGCGCCGAATACACGTGCCCGAACTCGTGAACAAGCAATGAGCTGAACAGTATGAAGTAGAACGCCGCCGCGTACACGAGGGGGTCCCGGATTCTCATCTTAAAACTGCAGCGTCAGCAGCCTGAACACGTACACGGGAATGCTTATGATGAAGTTGAGGAGCAGCTTAAGCCACCCCAGGTAGGGGAGCCGCAGCAGCGCCCGGCCCTTCACCTGCTCCTCGTTCACGGGATACGATATGTTGAGGCGGCTGCTGCACTGGTCGGTGCCGGTGTTGTGGTCCCCCTTGGTTATGAAGAATCTGAAGTCGCCGCCGACGGGGTAGTCGGGGTAAGGGCAGTCCTCCACCCCCCTATGGCAGTCACGCACCAGCTCCGCATACGGCTTCAAGCCATCCAGGGTGAGGCAGTCGAGCGTGCCGTCGCTGTCCACGGGCACGTAACCCCGGACGTATGCGACGCCCACCACCCGGTGTATTATGGGGTCGGTGCTTTCGAAGTGGAGGTGGTGGAAGTCCCGCTCATAGATTACCACATCCCCCAACCCCGCCTCCGGGTTCTTCACCAGTATCATGTCCCCCATGTTGAAGCCACCCTGCATTGGAAACGAATCCACCCGGTCGTCGGATATGCCGCGGCCGGTCATCCACGCCCGCCAGCTGCTGTCCCCGGGCTCATGCACCATGCTGCTGGAGGTCACCACCACTAGGGGAACCAGCATGTCCGCTCCGAACAGCAGCTTCAACACCACGATGGCTATGAGCACGGTCTTAACCACGTCGGCGGCGTCCGCCACCCACGGCCGCAGACCCTCCGGAAGCATGTTCAGGAACATGTTCCAGCACCCGCCGACCCACGAGCTGAACCCCCTCCACAAACCCTTCAAACGCTCCAAGGACCCCATCTTATTTTAACGGATACTAATAATAAGAAAAACCCAATATAAGAGGGGAGATGGACTACGAGGAAGCCGTCGCACTGGAGCACAAACACTTCGCGCAGGTGTTCAACCGCCTGCCGGTGCTGCTGGTTCGCGGCGAAGGCGCGTACGCATACGACGACGCCGGCAAAAAGTACTTGGACTTCTACGCGGGCATAGCGGTGTCGGCGCTCGGACACAACCACCCCCGCATGGTGAAGGCATTGGAGGAGCAGGCGTCGAAGCTGATGCACGCCAGCAACTGGTTTTACACGGAGCCGCAGCTGACGCTGGCGGAACGGTTGTGCAAGCTCACCGGCATGGAACGCCTTTTTTACAGCAACGACGGCAGCGGAGCGGTTGAAACCGCGTTCAAGCTGGCGCGCAAACACACCCGCAAAAAAGAGATAATATCCATGAAAAACAGCTTCCACGGCCGCACCATGGGCGCGCTGTCGGCGACGTGGAAGGAAAACTACAAGAAACCGTTCCAGCCGCTGGTGCCGGGGTTCAAGTTCGCCGACTACGGGAGCATCGAATCACTGGATGAAACCATCACAGACGACACCGCCGCCGTCATAGTGGAGCCCATACAGGGGGAGGGCGGCATCATCGTCCCCGACGACGACTACCTCAAGGGGGTGCGGGAGGTCACCGAGGAAAAAGACGTGTTGATGGTAGTGGATGAGGTGCAGACCGGGTTCGGCCGCACCGGACAATGGTTCGACTTTCACCGCGCCGACATAAACCCGGACATACTGGTGGTCGCGAAGGGCATGGGCTCAGGCTACCCAATAGGCGCAACGTTATACAGTGGGATGGACTTCGAGGCGGGACAGCATGGGGGCACATTCAACGGCAGCCCCCTCGCATGCGCCGCAGCCAACACAGTCTTGGACGTCATCGAAGAGGAGCATTTGGTCGACAACGCCCGTGAAATGGGAGATTACATGGTGAAGAAGCTTCCGTATGATACGCACGGCCGCGGACTCATGGTTGGAGTCGACGTCGACGACGGGCGGAAGAAAACCCTGGAGCTGATTGAAAAAGGCTTGCTGGTGATATACAGCGGAGACACCCTCCGCCTGCTCCCGCCGCTGATAATCGAAAAAAAGCACGTCGACGAGGCGGTTGACATACTCTGTGAGGTGCTGGGGTGAACGAGGGCGACACGGCGGCGGAGATATACAAGCTCCTCCCGGGCAGGGACTGCGGGGAGAAGTCGCCGTGCGGCCTCCCCAAGTGCATGCTGTTCGCGAAAGCCCTGCTTAAGGGCAGGGACCCGTACGACTGCCCGTACATGGAGGACGAGGACCGGCAGCAGGTTATTCTGGTTCTCGAGGACTACTTCCGCTGAGCCACGCCACACCAAGGTAGCAGAATGGGGTGTCGAACAGCGCCACCGCAACCTTCAGCAGCCAATACGGTATAATCAGCGTGAACACGTACGCGACCGTGAACTTCGGGGACGTGTTGAAGGTCTCCGGGATGAAAGGCAGGTAATAGAATGCTATGAACATGAACAATGTGGTGTCAATCAGCTGGCTGACGACGGTGGACGCGTTGTTCCGGAGCCACAGGTACCTCCCATGGGTCCTCTGCCTCCAGAAGTTAAACGCCCAGATGTCGTGGCTCTGGCTTATCGCGAACGCGGTGATGCTCGCCAGGAAAATGCGGAGGGTGGTGCCGAACACGTTGGTGTAGTCCTCCTTCACGAAACTCCTTTCAGCGAAAGGCAACCCCACCGCCAATGCGGTCATCGCCAGCACGAACACCAGGCACGCGAGCCCCACGTGCATGAACTGCCTCGTCTTCTCCTTCCCGTGGACTTCCTCCACGATGTCGGTTATCAGAAACGTAAGGGGGTAGGCGAATATGCCGACGCTGAAGTCGAAGAACACGTGCGCCACCTTCGTGCCTATGAGGTTCGCGGCAATCAACGACGCAACGAACAAACCCAGCATCAGATTCGTCTTCTCCTCCAAGTTCATAAGCAACCTTTAAGCAATGGCAGTACGGTTATAAAAAGCTTATATACCGCTCCGGCGAAATATACACCATGGCCGTAGTGGACGTGATATTCACCCTGCTGTTCATGGGCATACCATTACTCATATTCGGCTCCCCGTTCATACTGGGCATACTCTCAATGTTCTTCAAGATAATCAAGCAATACGAACGCGGCATCCTCCTCGCCTTCGGAAAATACAGGGGCATCAGGGGGCCAGGATTGAACGTAATCATACCCTTCTACCACCGCCTGGTGAAGATGGACCTGCGCATCATGACCGTTGACGTGCCCAAGCAGGAGGTCATGACCCAAGACAACGTCCCCGTCAAAGTCAACGCGGTCATATACTTCAGGGTGCTGGATCCGCAGAAGGCGTTCCTCAACGTGGAAGACTACATGTATGCGGTCTCGAAATACGGTCAAACGTCGCTGCGCAACGTAGCCGGCGAAGCCAGCCTCGACCAACTATTGAGTGAAAGACAGGAGATAGCCAACAAACTCCGGGAGATAGTGGACGTGGCCACGGACCCGTGGGGCATAGACGTCACCGCCATCGAGTTGCAGGACATTGAGTTGCCGGAGAACCTGAAGCGGACCATGGCCAAGCAGGCTGAAGCAGAAAGAGAGAAACGAGCCACCATAATCAAGGCGGAAGGGGAAGTGGTGGCCTCTGAAAACCTGGCTAAGGCGGCTCAGACGCTATACGGCCAGAAGGGCGCCCTCCACCTCCGGTCCCTGCACGCGCTCAACGACATGTCCTCGGACCAGTCAAACACCGTTCATTTGTTCGTCCCACTGGAGGTTTTGAAGGCGCTGGAGGAGGTGGACTAAGATGCTGTTCTTCAGAGTCATAAACGAATACGAGAAGGGGGTGCTGTTCCGCTTCGGGAAATACGCGGGGATACTGGAGCCCGGACTCCACATCATCATCCCCATCTACCACAGCCTGGCGGTGGTGGACATGAGGGTCAAGACCATAGACATACCGAAGCAGGAGGTCATGACCCAGGACAACGTCCCCGTCAACTTGAACGCCGTAATCTACTTCAAGGTGTTCAACCCAGAGAACGCGATACTCAACATAAGGGAGTACGTCTACGCCACCTCAAAGTACGCCCAGACGTCGCTCAGGAACGTGGCCGGTGAGGTGAGCCTGGATGAGCTGCTGAGCGAACGGCAGAAGATAGCGGACAAACTCCGGGAGATAGTGGATGTCGCAACCGACCCCTGGGGGATTAAGGTGACCGCCATCGAGTTGCAGGACATTGAGTTGCCGGAGAACCTGAAGCGGACCATGGCCAAGCAGGCTGAAGCAGAAAGAGAGAAACGGGGGGTCATCATCAACTCCGAGGGGGAGATGATTGCCGCCAAGAACATAGCCAAAGCAGCCAAGACACTCTACACCAACCCCGGAGCCCTGCACCTGAGGACCCTTCATTCCATAAACGATTTGTCTTCGGACCGGTCCGGCACCGTAGTCTACGCCATCCCCATAGAGATACTCCGGGCCGTCGAGCGGCTGACGGACCTGGTGGAGGGTAAGCTCAAGAAGTAAGCCTGTCTCCCGGTCGCAGCACGGGGTTGCTCCTGTCCCTGCTGGAGTCGATTACGACGTAGCCCTTCTCCTCCAGCACGGTCGCGTACTTCGCCAGCTTTATCTTGCTCACCCTCAGTTTCTCGGCGGCGTCGTCAGACGGCACTGGCCCCATCATCACCAGGGACAGCAGCTCCTTCGCCAGACTTATGTCCTCGCCGTCGTACTCCGACAGCAGCACATCCTCCCAGTCCTTCTCCAGGTTCCTGCCGCGTTTGAAGTAGGAGCGGGAGTAGCTGTCCTCCGACTCACGCACCTCCTCCTTCCTCAGTTTTTTCACCAGCCCCCCCACACCGGTCTTCTCCAGGGCCTTCGACTCCGCCAGACTGGACAGGCCCCTGAACAAAAGAACTATGAACACGCCCACCAGCCCGACGCCCGCTATTACCTCGGCTATGTCGTACAACGTGGTTTCAATGCTCTTCTCATCCGCCTCCTCTATCTTCCTGGGATCGAGGGGGTACTCGTCGCGCATGTCGTCGAGGCCGTCGCCGTCGCTGTCCCTCAGATACCGGTCGGTGCCGCGCATGTCCTCCGTGTAGTCTATCAGGCCGTCGCCGTCGCTGTCGACCAATACCCCCACCACCCGTATGTGTTTCTCGGAGGCGGCGACCAGCTCCAGGCGTCCGTCCAGGTTCAAGTCGGCGGGGAACACGTAGGCGCACCTGCCCTCCAGCACCCGGCGGCTGAACGCTTTACTGCCGAAGGTGTCGACCGCCGACACGACGCCTCCAGAGCAGTAAATCACCTCTAACCTCCCGTCACCGTCCAGGTCGGCGGCGGTCAACGGCGAGGTGACTCCGCTGCCGTTGAAAGAGTGCAGGGCATTCTGCCTCCAGTCGTAGACCACCACGTTGGTGGCGCCGGTCAATACGTCCTCGATGAAACGCACAGTCTCCAATCTGCCGTCTCCGTCCAAGTCCCCGGCCAGGGGCATCCTGGACAACTCCCCCCGCATCCGCTCATACACTCCGTCGGCGTTCACGTCCGCCACCACGTCGTATCCCGCAGCGACGCCCGCCGCCGTCAGATCGGCCTGAGAGTAATCAAGGGGTATCCCGTCAACGCTCCACACTGAGGACCCGACTATGACCTCCGACGTACCGTCGCCGTCCAGGTCCGCGGCCGACACACTGGCCTGCCTCACCTGGACAGGATACGATGAAGCAACCCCTCCAGAGGAATCCAACACGGTGACCCTGGCGTCTCCGTCGAGGAACACAACAAACCTGCCCCCGCCGGTGCTTCCGACCGCGGGCGACGACGTAACGGGAACGCCGGCGTCGTAAGACCACATTAAAGTGCCGTCGGCGTTCACCGCATACACCACCCCGTCGAAGGTGGCATACACTACCTCCAGGAAGCCGTTGCCGTTGAGGTCGGCGGCCAACGGCGTGTAACGCAGCCGCCCGCCCGTCTCCCACGTCCACAGCACCCCGTAGTCGCTGTAGTTCAGGGAGGATTCAGCGCCGCTGAAGCCCGTGTGGGCGGGGTTCTGCTGGAGCACAGGCCATTCCTGGCCCTGAACGCACGCCGTCAAGGCCAGCAGGGCCGCCAGCACACGCAGGAAACGCATGTAACAACTTTCGAATCCAGCATTTTTAAACCCTCAAATCCTATATCAGCCGGATCATATGATTAAGCCCCAGAATGTCACCATGGTCCTGGTGGGCGCGGTCTTGGTGCTGCTGAGCCTGATAGTGGATGCAGGCAGCCTGATAACGCCCTAACAGGGGATTTCAGGGTTTATTAATATACCCTGCCCATATTTAATGTACGGGTTTAAATTGGACACTCTGGACAGGGAGCTTATAAAGCATCTTCAGGCGGACGGTAGACTGAGCCTGCGTGAACTCGGCAGAAGGCTTAACGTGCCGCACACCACCATATTCACCAGAGTCAACAAACTAGTGGAAAAAGGCATCATAAAGAACTTCTCAGCCGTACTGCACCCCCACGACCTCGGGTTCGACCTCAACTTCGTGCTCATAAACCCAACATCAGACCCGTCAGAACTCGCATCCTCTCTGGCGGAATGTGAGGAGGTGATGAAGGTGTTCCAGACAGGCGACGGGAAAATAATCGTGAAGGCCGTATCCGAAAAAGAGGGGCCTAGGTGCCTCGACAACTTCCTCTCCAAACTAGGCGACCACGAATACACCGTCTACCCCGTAGACGACGTGGTGAAATACGACCACAGACTCCACAACGACTTCGTGGACCTCATGAAGTAGCCTTCTTCTTCGCAGCCTCTATCAGGCCGACGAACAGCGGCGCCGGATTCTCCAGTCTGCTCTTGAATTCGGGGTGGAACTGCGACGCGATGAAGTACGGGTGACCGGGTATCTCCATAATCTCCATCAGGTCTGCGCCCTTGCACGAGCCGGAGAACAACACGCCGCACTCCGTTAGCAGGTCCACGTAGTCGGGGTTCACCTCCCACCGGTGACGGTGCCGCTCCGAAACCGTGAGCCTGCCGTAGAGGATGTGGGCGAGGCTGCCCTTCTTCAGCAGACACTCGTACGCGCCCAACCGCATGGTAGCGCCCTTGTCCTTCACACCCCGCTGCTCCGGAATCAAGTCAATCACGGGGTAGGGTGTGTCATCGTCCGCTTCGGTGGTGTTCGCATCCTCTAGGCCGCACACGTTCCTGGCGTACTCTATGACGGCCACCTGCATCCCCAGGCAGATGCCCAGGAACGGGACGCCGTTGGTGCGGGCGTAGTTGACGGCCTTGATCTTGTCTTCGAGGCCGCGGCTCCCGAAGCCGCCGGGAACCAGTATGCCGTTGAACCCCCTGAAGTCCGAGTCCTTCAGGCCCTCGGCCTCAATCCATTCGAGGTCTACGCTGCAGCCGTTCGCCGCCCCCGCGTGCTTGAACGCCTCCTTAATGCTCATGTACGCGTCCTCAAGGCCGGTGTATTTCCCCACCACGCCTATGGCGACCTCGTCTTCGGCCCCGTGCATGGCCTTCACCAGGTTCACCCACTTGGTCGACTCGCCGGAGGATTTCTTCAAACCCAGTTTCTTGATTACGACGTCGCCGAGCTTCTGCCTCCTCAGCTCCACCGGAAGAGAGTATATGTCGTCCATGTCGGGGTCGCTGAACACCTCCCCCTCTTTGACGCCGCAGAACATGGCCAGCTTCCTCTTGGCCTCCCCGTCCAAAGGTTGACTGCACCTGCCCACTATTATGTTGGGTTGAATGCCCACGGACAGCAGCTGCTTCACACTGTGCTGCGTCGGCTTCGTCTTCTGCTCCCCGCTGAGTATGATGGGGATGTATGAGAGGTGGATGAACAGGAAACGGTTGCCTTTCTCCAAGCTCATCTGCCGCAGCGCCTCGATGAACACCGCATTCTCTATGTCGCCGACGGTGCCGCCCACCTCCACCAGCACCACGTCCGCCTTGAACCTCCGCACCCTGTCCTTTATCTCGTCCGTGATGTGCGGGATGACCTGCACCGTCTTGCCCAGATACTCCCCCCGGCGCTCCTTCTCAATCACGCTTTTGTAAACCGACCCGGTGGTTATGTTGCTGTCCCCCGTCAAGTCCGTGTTGAGGAAGCGCTCATAGTGCCCCAAATCAAGGTCGGTTTCGCTGCCGTCGTCCAACACATACACTTCACCGTGCTCGTACGGGTTCATGGTGCCGGGGTCCACGTTCACGTAGCCGTCTATCTTAATCGGCTTCACGGTGTAGCCCCTGTCCTTCAGTATCCTCCCTATGGATGAGGCGACCACACCCTTGCCCAATCCGCTCAACACCCCGCCCGTCACGACAATGTACCTGCCCATATTCATCCCCCGTATCCCGAAAGCTGAGACAGCTTCGCATCCGTTGTAACATTCATCTTCAACCGTATCAAACCCGCCTCGTCCCCCGGCGTCGGCAGGTGCGTGATGTGCATCTCACAACCCCTCAACTCCTTCAGCCTCGACAGCGCCTTCTTGGCCACGGGGTTGGAGGCGGAGCTCACCGCCATGGCAATCAACGTCTCCTCCACGTTCAAACACGGCGTCCTCTTGTTCAACAACTCCTTCTTCATGTGCGCAATCCTTTTGAGGACGTCGCCGCCTATGAGGTCCGTGCCGTCCGGCACGCCCCCCAACTCCTTCACCGCATTCAATATCGCGGCGGACTCCGAATGTAGGAGGTTCGAGTTTTTCCCGGTCACCATCCTCCCACCCCCTAATTCGATGGCTGCGCCGCAGAAAACCCCCTTAAAACCCTTCCCTCCCCCCTCCGCTTCCGAGGCGGCCTTCCTGGCGGCACCCACGACCCTGCGGTCCTCCGGGCCTACGCCGGCCTTCTCCATGATGTCCATCATCCGGTCCACCGTCTCCTGACTCTCAATCCCCTCCACCTTCTCCCGGCGGTAGCGGAAGTAACGCCTGATTATCTCCTGCTCCGCAGCCCTCCGGCATACGCCGTCGTCAACTATGCCATCCCCGGCCATGTTCACCCCCATGTCCGTCGGAGACATGTACCCGAAGGGGCTGTCGTCCCCTGTTATGCCCCGCATGAGGTTCCTGAGTATGTTGAAGTTCTCCATGTCGCGGTTGTAGTTGACCGCCGACACCCCGTAGGCGTCCTCGTGGAATCTGTCCACCACGTTGACGTCCCCCAGGTCGGCGGTCGCCGCCTCGTACGCCATGTTTATGGGGTGGCTTATGTCGAGGTTCCATATGGGGAATGTCTCGAACTTCGCGAACCCCGTGTTCTCACCCCTCCCCCTATCATGGTGTATCTGGCTCATGCAGAACGCCATCTTCCCCGAGTTACCGCCGACACCCGTCACTATAACGAGTTTCTCGGCAGTCTCCACGTACGGCTGCCGTTCATACCCCCTCAACACACTTTCTATGTCGTAGGGGTAGCCTGGGATTTCACTGTGCAGGTACACGTTAAAGCCGAAGTTCTCCAGCTTGTTCCTGAATATTTCCGCCTGCTCCTGGCCGTCGAACCGGCTTATCACCACTGAATCCACCTCCAAACCGAAATCGGCTATGTCGCGGAGGTCCTTCAACGTCTGGTTGTCGTATGTCAGGCCGAAGTCCCTGCGCACCCTTCCCCTCGCCAGGTCTTTGGCGCTCACACAGTATATCAGGTCTATGTCGCCGAGCTGCTTCAGCAACTCTATCTTAGCGGTCTCCCTGTATCCGGGGAGAACCCGTGCGGCGTGCATGTCATAGCATAGTTTCCCGCCGAACTCCAGATACAGCCTCTCGAAACCGTCCACGCGGTCGAGTATCTCCCCCGTCTGGGCCTTCAAATAGGCGTCGGTGTCGAATCCATTCACGTTCACTCCGCCACCCCGCATACAATGAGAATGAGGGGGTGATTGCGCCCTGCAGAAGCAGACACGGAGCCGCATGGCCCCACTGAATCAACATCCGTTCCCGTAACGTGTTTCATCACATACGGGTTACCATTTATACGTGAGCCAATAAAAGCGGAAGCCCTTTTATTTCATCCGCTCCTAAACACTTATGGTAAAATGCCCCATGCGACGGTGCCGTTCGAGGAGTTCATGAAGCAGCTTCGGGCCGAAATCCCGGAGCAGATTAGGCGGGAGAACGAGGACGTGGAAGGCGAACTCCCGGACCTCCTGGAGGTTAAGCCGAAGGCCAGGGAGCGCTCCCTCCTAATCAAGCCGGACGAAGCCAGGAAACAGCTCAGAGGCCTGATGCAGCAGCGGGAGAAGACCGACCGGTTCCTAGACGTCGTGTCCGCGGTGCGCGGCGAGAAGATGGAGATAACAGGAGTCCACAGGGGCCACCGCGACGACGGCAGAGACTACATACTCAAGGGCAGGAACGAGACGGGGGTGAACGTCGACGACCTCCGCGTCCTACTCGGCGTCCCGGAGCGCGAGGGCGAGGACATACGGAACGAAGTCAGCCAGTCCGCGTTCTACAGGGAACTTAACCTGAGCGCATACCGTGCGCGCGCCGACTTCGGCTCCATGCCCCAGGCAATCGAGGACAGAAAGCCTGTGAGACGGCGCAGGAAGGTGAAGTGATGTTCGACAGAGCCTACGCGGTCATGGACCGCGTCCCCGGAGCCACGTTGAACGAGCTCACCTACAGGCGTCCTGAAATCATAGAGGACAACCGGGTGACCATAGCGTATCAGCTGGGGATGCACGCCGCATTCAGCTTCGTGTTCGGCGCACGGGACGGATACCAGACCAACTACGTCTTCAACCCCGTCGACAAGATACTGACGAGAATAGACAAGGAGAGCTTCCTGGAGATGCCGGAGGACCCCGCCAACGTAATGTCGGAAGGCGACGCATACACTCAAGAAATAGCCGCCTGCGAACTCAGCAACCTGAAATACATACCCGCGTTCAGGAAAAAGGACACCCGCCCCCAGGTTCTGTTGGCGTTCAAGCAGGGGTTCCTCGACAAATACGAGGACATAAAAAAGCGGGAGAAGAGGCTCCTCGATCTGGTGCAGGAGACCCGCGACACCTGGCTCAGAATACGGCCGGTCCGGGAAGTCGACGAATACAACAGTGACACACGGTATGTGAAAGAGTCCGTGAAACACCTGATAAGCTTGGACCCCGGGGAAGCGTTCAACCGTCTGCTGAAGGCGAAGCAGGAATCAAGTTAACGGTGCCTGTACAGTTTCAGGTAGAGTCCGTCGCCGCCCTGCAGCTGCGTGGGGGATTTGTCCAAGGGCTTCATGTCTGGGAACTCGTCCCAGCCTTTTTCAAGCTGTTTCTCGGTGAACACCGCCGCGAACACAGACCCCTTCTTCATCTCACCCACCTTGTCCTGCAGACGCCTTCTGAAGGCTGCGGCATCCGCCTCATAAAGCGGTTGCGTGTAGTAGAACACGGCAGCGTCGCAGTCCTTCCACGGAATGTTCAAACCGTCGGTGTCGCCCATGAAAGACACGCCGTCGAACCCCATCTCCCCGACGGCGGACAGTGTCCTGCGGCCGTGCTCGCTCAACCTATGGTCTTGCTCCACCGCAGTAGCATTCATTCCGTAGAAGTTGGCTGCAGCCAATGATACGCGGAGGTCTCCTGCGCCGAAATCCAGCAGACGCTTACCCCCTAAACCGCCCAAGACATCCTCCAACTCCATCAATAAGAGGTTCACGGCGGTGAACGGCAGGGCCTTGTAGCAGGCGCCCCCGGAGACCTGGCAGGTCCGGGGCTCCCTGCTCTCCATAAAGTCTATCAGACGGATGTAGCGGTCGCTGTCGGACTCCATGACGTCGACATCAGGCTGCATTGGACGTGTCTTGTCCGCGACCGCACCCATGTATTATACAGGGAGCCCGTCCCTTATATGCCGAGCTGCTTCTCCTTCTCCGCAATCTTCATCCGCGTCTTCAGCACGGTGTCGGGGTTCAGGCTGATGCTGTTGATGCCGCATTCCACCAGGAACTCCGCGAACTCCGGGTAGTCGGACGGCGCCTGACCGCATATCCCTATCTTACGCCCTTTCTCGTTCGCGACCTTGATTACGTGGGACACCATCCACTTCACCGCGTCGTTCCGTTCGTCGAACAAATGCGCCACGATATCAGAGTCCCGGTCCAAGCCGAGGGTCAGCTGCGTCAAGTCGTTGCTGCCGATGCTGAACCCGTCAAACACTTCCGCGAACTGCTCAGCCAACACCACGTTCGACGGTATCTCGCACATCACGTAGACTTCCAGTCCGTTTTCCCCCTGGACGAGGCCGTTCTTCCGCATCTCCTCGATGACGGCCCTGCCTTCGTCGACGGTACGGCAGAACGGAACCATAACCTTCAGGTTGGTGAGGCCCATCTCGTCCCTGACCTTCTTCACGGCCTGACACTCCAGCGCGAACGCGGCCCGGTAGTTGTCGTCGTAGTACCGTGAAGCGCCCCTCCAACCGATCATGGGGTTGTGTTCAGTGGGCTCATAGAGTTTCCCGCCGATGAGGTTGGCGTACTCGTTGGTCTTGAAGTCGCTGAACCGGAGGATAACGTCTTTGGGGTAGAATGCGGCGGCGATGTGCGCCACCCCCATAGCCAGCTTGTCCACGAAAAACTGCGTCTTGTCTTCGTATCCGAAGGTGAGGTCGTCTATCCTGGACTTCACCTCAGCGTCCTCGAGTTTGTCGTAGTCCATCAGCGCCCGCGGGTGGATGCTGATGTAGCTGTTGATGATGAACTCCTCACGCGCCAGTCCGACGCCGTCGTTGGGGATGAAGGACATCTCGAACGCGCTCTCCGGGGTGCCGACGTTCATCATAATCATGGTCTTCGTGTCCGGGATGTTCTCCAGGTTCACCTCGTCGACGTGGTACTTCAACAGCCCCTTGTAGACGTAGCCTTCCTCGCCTTCCGCGCAGGACACTGTCACGTCCTCGCCGTTGCCCATCGCCTCCGTTCCGTGGTCGGTGCCTATCACGCAGGGTATGCCGAGCTCCCGTGAGATGATGGCTGCGTGGCACGTTCTCCCCCCTCGGTTCGTCACTATGGCCGCGGCAATCTTCATAATCGGCTCCCAGTCCGGGTCCGTCATGTCCGTAACCAGGACTTCCCCCTCCTTGAATTTGCCGATGTCGTGGACGTCCTTTATCACGTTCACCCTGCCGGCTCCTATGCGGTCGCCGACCGACTCGCCCTTGATTATTACATCGCCCTCCTCGTCGAGTATGTAGTGTTGGAGTTTGTTCACGTTCTTCTGCGACTGCACCGTCTCCGGCCTCGCCTGCACGATGAACAGTTTCCCTGTCTCACCGTCCTTAGCCCACTCCATGTCCATGGGCTTATAGTGGCCTGCTTTCTCGCTGTAGTGGTCTTCTATGATGCACGCCCACTCCGCCAGCTTCAGCACCTCGTCGTCTGATATGACGAACCTACGGCGGTCCTTCTCCGGGACGTCCACGTTCTTCGTCAGCTTGTTTCCGTCGGTGGCGTACACCATCTTAATCCTCTTCGCACCCACCTTCTTGCTTATGATCGGCCGCTTGCCCTCCTTCAACGTGGGCTTGAACACGTAGTATTCGTCCGGCGTCACCGCCCCCTGGACGACGTTCTCGCCGAGGCCGTAGGCGCCGGTTATGAACGCCACATCCTTGAACCCGGACTCGGTGTCTATCGAAAACATGACGCCGGAGCAGGCCTTGTCGGACCGCACCATCTTCTGGACGCCGATGCTCAGGTACACGTTGAAGTGGTCGAAGTCCTTGTCCTCTCTGTAAGAGATTGCGCGGTTGGTGAAGAGGCTGGCGAAGCACTTCCTGCACGCGTCCAGCAGCTGCGACTCCCCGCGGATGTTCAAATACGTCTCCTGCTGGCCTGCGAACGACGCGTCCGGCAGGTCCTCCGCGGTCGCGCTCGAACGAACCGCAACGTCGCAGTGCTCCCCGTATTCCTCGCACAGCTTATTATAGGCGTCGAAGACCGCATCCCTCAAATCCGCCGGGAACTCGCTCTTCCGTATCAAATCCCTGACCTTGTGGCCGCGTTCGGAGAGGTTCTCCATGTCGCCGGTGTCCAGGTCCGAGAGTATCTCCCGTATGTTCTGTTCGATTCCCGCCCCATTCACCAGGTATCGGTAGGCGTGGGCGGTTATGGCGAAGCCATTTGGGACGCTCACTCCCTTGTCTGTGAGGTTTCGGTACATCTCGCCCAGCGAGGCGTTTTTCCCGCCAACCAGCGGGACGTCTTCTATGCTAAGTTGGTCGAACCATAGGATGAACTCTTTGCTGCGGTCTGTCATTTTAGATTAAAACCCCCCTTTTTTTATTGTTAAGGCCAGAAGCTTCCGGAGCCGAAGCCCTGATACCGCCTGCTCCGAAGGTGTTCGTCGTACACCCTCTCGGACACGTTGTTTTCGGCTTCGACTTCCACTTCCACGTCTTCGAGCTCCCGTATTTCACCGTATTTCCCGATGTTAAGGCGGATGGTGCCCTTGAACATGTTCACATACCCGTTGGTGAGCTCATACACCTTCCCGGCCTGGACCTGCTCCACCACCTCGTCCCAGAGCGTCAGCAGCACCGTGCCGGTGTCGTCGCCGACCAAGGCTTCGGTGACCACGTGGGGGGTCCGGTCCTTCTTGGAGCGGACGTTCTTAACCTCCTCCATGCTCACCACCTTGAACACGATGTTAACTCTCTTGGACTTGGGCGTCAAATCCCCTACCTTGATGAACGGTCCTTCAGCCATGCTCCAGCCCTCGTGTATCTAGTTATTCACGTCAGAGTATAAAAGAAGGGCCTGAGTCTCTGGAATTCACGAGAAAAAGAGGTGCTATAGGGTCAAGTAGGGTTTTTACGCCCGCCTTCCGGAGAAGGCACCTGTCAAACACACCATCTTGCGTAAGCTTGATGGTTTGGACATCACATCACTCCTGAGAGCTTCCGACCGAAGTCGGACAAGCAACCTCCTATCGTGGCTGTCTTATGGGATGTCTTTTTTGACGGGTTACTTGATAACCCCGCACTTGTATTACCTTATGTGATAAACTCATATAAAAATGTTTCGGTTGGGATGAACAATAAAATACATTGTTTTAAAAGTCTTCCGGTTTTTTCCCTTCCACACCGACCACACCCAACACAACCCCCGCGTCCAGCCAGCCCTCCGCGTACTCCAAAGCGGCAAACGCGTTAACGTACTCCCCCCTTTCATGGAAGTGCAGTGCGTCCCTGTAGTATCGTAGGGCGGTGTCACGAACCTTACCGCCTCCTCCTCCGGTAACCCTGATGGCGGAGAACGCCGGCTCAGCCTTCCCAAGGTACTTCTCGAGCCTCTCCCTAAGCTCGTCCATAGAAAACTACCTCTCATGCTCCTGAAGCCGGTCGTGGAGGGTAGCTTCCTCTACGACGACCATCCTCCCAGCCACAACCTCGTCTATGCTGTGGATGGTGCCTCCGTTGTCGATTATCACCTTCTTAAGGGATTCGGTGTCCGGGAACTTCCCCTCCACAGTCACCTTCACGTTCTCCACCCTCTGGTCTATCTCGTACACGGATATGTTGACGCCCTCCACGCCGTCAACCTGGGCTATGCTCTTAGCCAACACCGTAATGTCGGGGTCGTGCGGCTTCAGCACGTCCAAAACAAGCCTCCTCAACTCTATCATGGTGCTGATTAGATTACATATCCTCGCTTAAAAAACACGTCAAATGCAGACAAACCCTTGGATGCATTTTTAGCCTCCCCCTTCATTTAATTAAGGCCAAGATGCCCACGAAAGGATTGAACAAGATCTTCTCGCCGCAGACCGTCGCCGTCATAGGCGCGAGCAACGACGAAGGCAGCGTAGGATACGAGCTGATGGCCAACCTCATAGGCCACGGGTTCGCAGGCACCGTCTACCCCGTGAACATACGGCACGACAGCGTCCAGGGAGTCCACGCCTACAAGAGAGTGGGCGACATCCCCCGGCAGGTGGACCTAGCAGTCATAGCAACCCCTGCCAAAACCGTGCCGTCCATAATGGAGGAGTGCGGAGAGGCAGGCGTCAGGGGAGCGGTCATAATATCCGCCGGGTTCAAGGAGACCGGCGAAGAGGGCCTGGATCTGGAGCAGCAGGTCAGGAAGACTGCGAACAAATACGGCATCCGCGTCATAGGCCCCAACTGCCTGGGCATCATCAACCCACGGTTCAGGTTGAACGCCAGCTTCGCCATCAGGATGCCTTTGGATGGGAACATAGCGTTCATTTCGCAGAGCGGCGCCCTCTGCTCCTCCATCATAGACTGGGCGTCGGAGCGCGGCATCGGGTTCAGCTACTTCGTCAGCATCGGCTCGATGCTCGACGTAGACTACGGAGACCTCATAGACTACTTCGGCAGGGACTCCAAGACCCAGAGCATCGTAATCTACATGGAGTCCCTCAAGAACGCGAAAACGTTCATGAGCGCCGCCAGCGGGTTCGCCAGGCAGAAGCCCATTGTGATAGTGAAGTCAGGCCGGTTCGAGGAGGGGAGGAAGGCGGTGGTGTCCCACACAGGAGCCATCGCCGGCTCGGACGACGTGTACAGCGCCGCCTTCAAGCGCGCAGGCGTCGTCCGCGTAACGGAAATAGACGAATTATTCGACATCAGCGAGAAGCTGGCTAAAGGCCCCCTCCCGAAGGGCCCGTACATCGCCGTCGTCACCAACGCCGGCGGGCCAGGGGTCATGGCAACGGACAAGATCATAGAGATGAGCGGGAAACTAGCGGAACTCGATCAGGAATGCATTGAAAGGCTTGACAAGAAGCTGCCTCCGGCATGGAGCAGGAGCAACCCCGTCGACGTGCTCGGGGACGCGGGCCCCGGCCGATACATGCATGCAATGTCCGAATGCATTAAATGCAGGGACGTGGACAGCATAGCCGTGATACTGACCCCTCAGGCGGGCACAGACCCCACCAACATCGCCAAAGCGGTGGCGGACGTGTGGAAGGGCACGGAGAAGCCGATAACCGCCTGCTGGATGGGCGGGAAGTCTGTGGAGGAGGCGCGCCAGCTGCTCAGGAAAAACAGCATACCGGTGTACACCACCCCTGAGAAGGCGATTACGCCGCTGATAAGCGGATACGACTACCGCCACAACCTCGAACTCCTGCATGAGACTCCGGAGGATTTGACCACCGGCGGATGCTGCAACCGGGAGATACTGGACGAGATAATACGGAAAAGCTACGAGAAAAAACAGTATGTGCTGTCGGAGCGGGAGAGCAAGGAGTTCCTCAACGCATATGGGATAAACACCAACGCCGTCGCATTAGCCAAGACCCGGGGGGATGCGGTGAAGGCGGCCAACGAAATGGGCTATCCGGTGGTGCTGAAGATCGAGTCGCCGGACATAACCCACAAGACCGACGCCGGCGGAGTCATGCTCAGCCTGTACAGCGACGAGGAAGTCGGCAAGGCGTTCGACCGCATAAAGGAGAACGCGAAAGCCTACAAGGCCGACGCCGAAATAAGCGGCGTGGTTGTGATGCCGATGGTGCTGGACAGGGGGTTCGAGCTCCTGCTCGGCAGCAAACGGGACGAGGTGTTCGGGCAGGTGATAGTGTTCGGAAGCGGCGGAACCCTGGTGGAGGTGCTGAAGGACAAGAGCGTCGGCCTGCCCCCGCTGAACCAGACACTCGCCCGCAGGCTGATGGAGGACACCCAGGGCTACCGGCTGCTGAAGAAGGGAAGCAGGGACCGTCCGCCGGCCGACCTGAAGGAAATAGAGCGCGCAATCATAAACTTCTCACAGATGCTCATAAACCATCCGGAGATAACGGAGGTCGACATCAACCCCCTCCTCGGGTGCCCGGACAAGGCGATAGCCTTGGACGCCCGCATCGTGTTGGACGGGAAACGCGAGAGGAAGGGGCACGAGCACCTCAGCATAGTCCCGTATCCGCGTGAATACATCGAAGAGTACGGGCTCGCCTCCGGCGAGAAGGTTACGCTCCGGCCCATCCGCGCCGAGGACGAGCCGACGGTGAAGGAACTGTTCGAGTCGTTTTCGGAGCAGACCATGCACTACCGGTTCTTCCACGCCATACGGGAGATAACCCATGAAATGCTAATCAGATACTGCCACACAGACTACGACCGTGAGATAGCGATTGTCGCCGAAAAAGACGGGCGGCTGCTGGGGATGAGCAGGCTCATGTTCGACCCCGGAGAATCCAGCGCCGAATTCTCCGTCGTCGTCACCGACGACTGGCAGAACAAGGGCTTGGGCTCCAAGCTGGTTAACAATATCATAGGTATTGCGCGGGACAAGAATCTGGAGAAAGTCTACGCCACCGTTATCAAGGAGAACCACCCCATGAAGCACTTGGCCAAGAACCTGGGTTTCACCATTGAACCCAGCGACGACCCCCAGATAGACAACCTCATATTAGATTTGAATTGAAGATGGCTACGGGAATAGTCTACCACAACGACTTTCTGAAGCACCGGCAGGTTGAACACCACCCCGAGTGTCCGGAGCGGCTGGAGACCACCATGGAGTACTTCATAAAGACTGGGTTGTTGGATCAGGTGCGGCAGATGGAGCCGGGGCCGGCCGGCGCCGAGGACCTGGCGCGGGTGCATTCACACGCACACATAGACTACATACGCTGCTTGAGCGAGAGCGGGAAGGGCCGGTTCTCTGTCATAGACTCCGACACCTACGTCTGCCCCGACACCTACCGCGTGGCTTTACTGGCCGCGGGCGGAGTCATGCAGGCTGGGGAGGCGGTGTGGAAGGGGGGTTTGGACAACTGCTTCGCCCTCGTCAGGCCGCCGGGCCACCACGCCTCCGAGAACCAGGCCACCGGGTTCTGCTACTTCGACAGCGTCGCAATAATGATAAAGTATTTGCAGGCGAAACACGGGCTGGGGAAGGTGTTTCTGTTCGACTGGGACGCGCACGCGCCCAACGGCACCATGGGCACATTCTACCGCGACCCGAGCGTATTGAACATGAGCATACACCAGGACCCCCACAGCTTCTACCCCGGCCACGGGTTCGTCAACCAGATAGGGGAGGGCGCCGGCAAAGGATACACGATAAACTTCCCAGTGCCCGCCGGAACCGGAGACGCGGACTTCATGCACTTCATAGACGGGTTCGTTTTGGAGAGGGTGAGGAAGTTCAAGCCGGAGATGATAGTGGTGTCGGCGGGTCAGGACAGCCACCACTCCGACCTCATATCTCAGCTTCAGGTCAGCGACAACGGCTACGCGTCCATGACCAGGACGTTCATGGATTTGGCGGACGAGTTGTGCGGCGGCAAGCTGGTTCTAGAACTGGAGGGCGGATACAACCTGAAGACGCTGCCCATAACCCATCACGTAATCACCGAGACGCTGCTGGGAGTCAACGACCCCCGGCCGGTGGACGGTGAGGTGCTGCCGTCCACTGTGAAGCTGCTGGCTGAGCTGGAGAACAATTTGAAGGCTTCGAAGATATGGGCGGACGCCCCCGAATACGGGGAGTCCAACGCCGGGCGGGCTAAGAGGATATGTCCGATAGAGGATGAGTAACATGTTTCCAGGGGACACGGTCTTGGTTGTGGTTGACGTGCAGGAAAGATTCAGGCCGGTCGTACACGAGTGGGACTGGATGCTCGAGAACATTGTGAGGTTGATTAGGGGTTGTCGTGTATTGGACGTCCCGGTCGTCGTCACAGAACAGTACCCGAAGGGGCTGGGTGGGACAGTATCCGAGATTAAGGGTGTGTTGGGGTTCACGCCGGTGGTGAAGAACGCGTTCAGCTGCTTCGGCGAACCCTCGTTCAATGACACACTGAAGGAGCTGGGCAGGAAAAACATCGTACTCTGCGGGATCGAGGCGCACGTGTGCGTGTTCAACACCGCCTTGGACGCGTTGGAGGACGGGTACAACGTGCATTTGGCGGCTGACGCCGTGTCTTCGCGGAAGAAGTCGGACAGGAGAACTGCGGTGCGCCGCATGACACAGGAGGGAGTCCGCCTCGCCTCCGTTGAGATGCTGCTGTTCCAGATGCTCAAAGAAGCGGGTTCCGAGGAGTTCAAGAAAATCCAGGAGATCGTGAAATGACGGATGAGCTGGAGCGGCTGAGGGCGGAGAGGCTGAAGAAGCTGATGGACCGGAAGGCCGAAGTGGGTTCCGGTAAGCCGGTGACGGTGACGGACGCGACCCTGCCGGACATCCTCTCAAGGCATAACGTCGTGGTGTTGGACTGCTGGGCGCCTTGGTGCCAGCCGTGCAGGATGATTGCCCCCGTCGTTGAAGCGTTGGCGAGGGACTACGCCGGCAGGGCGGTGTTCGCTAAACTGAATGTGGACGAAAACCAGGCTACGGCGGGACAGCATAAGGTGATGAGCATACCAACGTTACTGTATTTCAAGGACGGCCGCCTCTCCGACCGCGTCACGGGCGCGCTGCCCAGGCAGACGCTGGAGTCGAAGCTGAGGGGTCTGCTGTGACGGACCTGAAGCCCATCGGCGTCATACGTACGCCGTATGAGACGGCGGGGAACATACCCATACAGGGGGCGCTGTTTCCAGACACCAAGGGAACGGTTGAAGTATACGGCGAGTACGCCGAAGGGCTGGCGGACGTGAACGGGTTCAGCCACCTCATACTGCTGTACCTGTT
This sequence comes from uncultured archaeon, assembly GCA_964587725.1. Taxonomy (GTDB): domain Archaea; phylum Altiarchaeota; class Altiarchaeia; order IMC4; family SCGC-AAA252-I15; genus WJMO01. Next base: position 9,431 of record CAZPLO010000005.1, on the reverse strand, counting down.
CGACCGCTCAGACGGGTATAAGCTGAAGGCCAGGCCATTCCTCGACGACGTGGAACGCGGGCTGTTCTCCATTCGCGCCCCAAGGCGGCCGAACCCCATAGGGTTCACGGTCGTCGAACTAGACTCCGTGGAAGGCAACGTCCTCCACGTCAGGGGCGTGGACATGCTGAACGGCACGCCGCTGCTCGACATCAAACCATACATACCCAGCATAGACTCCCACCCCGACGCCAGAACAGGGTGGGTCGCCGGGAAGATGCGGGGCAAGAGAAAAAGCGACAGACGGTTTTTGAAATAATCTAAAAAGGAATACCAATAGTTTAAAATAAAGTTTAAATTATTGTTATTTTTCCAGTATGAAGGTGTTGCCGCGGATGGTTGCTTTGCGGCAGCGGGTTTTCTTTTTCACCTCATCCATTATGTCGCGCCGGTCCCTGGTCAACCCGGATTTAAGTATCTTCACCCGCAGCTTCTTCCGCTTCCGGAGGACGTCGTTCATCTCCTTAACGAGTTCCGGTGTGACCCCGGACTTACCTATGCGGACGGTGACGTAGTCCATCACTCCGCCTTCCCCTTCAAATCCTTCAGCGTGCCGGAGCCCGTCAGATACATGGCTGCCCGGAACTCGCGGATGAAACGGTCAAGGTACTTTTTCAGCGTGTCTTCGCCAGACACATAGGCCCTGAGCACAGGCAGTGCGACGCCGACGACGTCCGCGCCCAACGCAATACACTTCGCAGCATCCAGTCCCGTGCGCACTCCGCCGGACGCAATCAGCGGCTTGCCCAGCTTCGCCAACTCCATAACGGATTCTACGGTCGAGAGACCCCATGAAGCGTACGTGACCCCCACATCCTTCATCAGTTCACTGCGGTAGCTCTCCACCAGACTCCACGACGTCCCCCCAGAGCCGCCGCAGTCGTATGCGTCCACCTTCAGCCTGGATGCGGTGTCGTAGTCGAGGCCACAACCCACTTCCTTCGCGATTACGGAGGCTTTCAGCTTCCCAGCGATCTTGTTCACCGCAGCCACTGTTCCCTTGAAGTTGGTGTCACCTTCAGGTTGAACCGCCTCCTGCAGTGCGTTGAAATGCAACGCCAGCGCGTCCGCATCAATCATCTCCACAGCCTTTTCACACTCCTCCAGTCCGTAGCCGTTGTTCAGCTGCACGGCGCCGAGGTTCCCAATCAACAGTATGTCAGGTGCGACGTCACGGACCTTGAACGTGTCCTCCAGACTCGAATCCTCTATGGCGGCGCGCTGGCTGCCCACGCCCATGCCGACGCCGTACTCCTGGGCCACAGAAGCCAGGCCCTTGTTGATTTCACCCGCCTCCGGGGTGCCGCCGGTGATAGCCTCGAATATGAGGGGGAAATCCAGCTTCTTCCCCAGAAACTCCGTCGACGTGTCCACGGAGTCCAAATCCGCTTCGGGGGAGCTCAGACTCCTCAGCCTTATCAGCTCGAATCCCGGGTCCCCCGCCTCCACGTCCTCTTCCACGCAGATCCTCAGGTGGTCTGTCTTCCGTGACTTCATCACTTGTTCCTCGACACGAGATAGTCTGCGAGAGCCAGCAGCGACTCCTTCGCGTCGGAGTCGGGCAGCACATCCAACGCCGCCTTACCCTCGTCGATGAGCGTTGAAACCCTCTCCTCCGCGTACGCGATGGAGCCGAGTTCCCGGAGTTTAGCCACCACGGCCTTCACCTCCTCGTCCGACGCGTCCTTCCGGCCCAGGACATCCTGTATCCTGTTTTTGTCTTCGCCGCCCGAGTTCTCCAATGCGTGGACCATAACCAGGGTTTTCTTGCCTGCCCGAACGTCGGAGCCGACCGGCTTCCCCAAATCCTTGCCGTCGGCGGTCAAATCCAGTACGTCATCCTTCACCTGGAACGCCAAGCCGATGTTGTTGCCGTAGGTTTTGAACGCCTCCAGCTGCTCCTTGCTTCCGCCGCCGACTATGCACCCTATCTTGACGGCGGCCTCAATCAGCGCCCCAGTCTTCTTACGTATCATGGAGGTGTATTCTTCCTCCGACACGCTCTCCCGCTCCTCGAAGAACATGTCCATAATCTGGCCCTCCTGCAGCTCCCCGTTGGCTTCAACCAGGGCTTCGACGGCGTCGAGCACGCGGGTGTCGCCGACGCCCCTCCGCCTCACATCCAACAATGCCTTGAATGCGGTTGAATACAGGGTGTCGCCGACTATGATGCCCATCTCCTCCCCCCAGACGCTGTGGACCGTCGGCCTGCCCCTGCGCTCCGAGTCGTGGTCCATTATGTCGTCGTGGATGAGGGTGAAGGTGTGGAGAAGCTCCACGGACGCTGCGGCGGGCAGCGCCGCCCCAGATTCTCCGCCGACGGCCTCGCACGCCAGCAGCGTCAGACAAGGCCTAATACGTTTCCCGCCCGCCTCGATGGGGTGCAATACCATCTCCTGCATTCGCTCATCCCCCACGCGGGCGTAATCCTTCAATACAGGCTCCACAGCCTCGCACCTTACGCCTAGAACCCCTCCTATGTCCATGGGATTAAACATACCACCTAACCCTATTTATACGGTCTCCCCGGCGTATTTAAGGATTGCATCCGATTTCTGTAGGAGGGTCTACACATGCCTTACAGGAAGCTGTCGGAGGTGATGACACACCGGGTCGTCACCGTGGAGGAGTCCCTGGATGTGGCGGCTGCGGCCGCCAAAATGGCTGAGAAGAACATCGGCTCCATCATAATCCACGAGGACAGCAGAATAGGGGGGATACTGACTGAACGCGACATTCTACGCCACTTCGGCGCGGGCGACATCGTCGAAGAAGCGAGGGTGGGGGACTGGATGACCAAGGAGGTGATAACCGCGCCGCAGGACACCACCATCATCGAAGCAGCCGACGTGCTGGTGAAACACCGGTTCAGGCGGCTGCCCGTGGTTTCAGGAAAGGACCTGGTGGGCATAGTCACCGCCACAGACATCCTATTCGAGCTGTCCAACCCCTCGGCCCACGGCACCGTGTCCGACCACATGAGCACCTCACTCTACACCATCGCCTCAACCGCGTCCGTAAGCGACGCCATGAAGGTGATGATAGACAACAACATAGGGTCGGTGATAGTGTTGGACGCGAGCGGTATAACCGGCATACTCACCGAACGGGATGTGCTGCGGAGCATGGTCGCGAAAGGCAGGGACCCCGACGAAACCAAGGTCCACCACATCATGTCCTCTGAAGTCGTCACCATAGACCCGGACACGGAGGTCAGCCACGCCTGCCACCTCATGTACTACTACGGCTGCCGCCGCTTCCCCGTCGTCGACAACGACCGGCTGGTTGGAATGGTCAGTGAACGCGACCTCCTGGCTGCGCTGAAGGACATCATAACTAAAGGCTGAGCAGGGCGTCCGCGTCAACTTCCTCCAGTGTGTTGAACATTGCGTCAGGGTCCTCCTCCAACAGCTCATCGCGTGTGTGGGTTCCGGTCGCCACCGCAACGGACTTCATACCCGCGGCCTTAGCAGCCTGAATCCCGTATACCGAGTCCTCCACGACCACGCAGTCGCCCGGCTTCATCTTCAACTCCTCCGCGGCCTTCAGGAATATGTCGGGGGCGGGCTTGCTCTTCAAATCGTCTGTCCTGTAAACTTCCGCCTGGAAGTAATCGGTCAAGCCGCAGGAGCCCATGATTGCGCGCCCCGTCCGCGGATGATTCGACGTCGCCACAGCCATCCGCACACCCTTCTTCCTCAGGGCGCGGAGCAGCTCCTCCGCCCCCGGCAGAACACGGCATGAGTTCATGTTGTCTATCACGTGCTGCCTCCTCTTGCGGGTGAATTCCCCGTAGTCGACGCCTTCGACGCCGTGTTTCTCGAAGAATATGCGGGCTATGTCGGCGGCGGTGCGGCCGTAGTGGACCTCCAAATCCTCCCTCTGGAAGTCGAGTCCGTAGTCCCCCTCCATAACCTCCTGAAAACCCCTCAAATGGAGTTCGAACAAATCCACCAGTGTCCCGTCCAAATCGAATATGACCGCGGTCATGGCAAATATATTGTACTACAGTTAATAATACGACGATGAAATCCCGCTCCGCCGCGGTCGCGTACCCCGGGTTGCCGCTGATTTTCGCCGAAGGGTTCAGGAACTATGAGATGAGAATTTCAGGCCACAGCCACGCCAGCTTCGCAGTGACGGACGCGTACGGGACTGTTAAGACGGAGACTAGGGCGGAGTCCCGAAAATACGGTGTGGAGTTCACGCTGGACGGCGCGAAACCGGAGGGCTCCCGGGCCGCCGGCGCTTTGGAGGTTATCAGAGAGGTGTCTTCGCTGATGACCGACAGGATGGGGGTGAGGGTGGAGTCCATAAACCACGGCATACTGTCCGGCAGCAGCGACTCCGGCGCCGCGGCGTTGGTGACGGCGTTGGACGGGATGCTGGAGCTGAATCTGCCCCTGTGGCGGCAGGTGGAGCTGGCGAGAAAGGTGAGTGAAACAGCTTACAGGAGCCTCATCGGCGGGTTGAGCCAGTACGTCATAGACGACGAGGGGAATGTGCGGGTGACGCAGCTGGCCGATGAATCCTTCTTCAAGGACGTGAACATATACGCGGTGCCGTTCGACATCAGACGGTTCACCGCAGACGACCTCCACCGGAGGGTGGTGCAGCACCCCCAGTACACGCAGCGTCAGGTACAGGTTGACTACCGCCTCCGCGAACTACAGTATCTGGTGGATGACAGGAACGTCATCGGCATACTGGAGCTGATGGAGTCCGAGGCGAAGACCGTGCACGGGATGTTCGCTGACATGGGCATGGACGTGATAAAGCCGGAGATGCGGGAGCTCATAGAATTGGTGGCGGACGTGAGAACCAGGGGGTTGAAGGCCTTCTGGAACGCGGCCGGCGGCAGCGTCGTCTACGTGTTCACGCTGCACAGGTACGCGAAGGAGGTGTCGAGGGAGCTGAAGGACTCAGGATACAGGTACAAACACTACCGTGTCGCAGGCCCCGCGAAGACTATTTAATGCCTTGTTCACATTGGTGTGTGAGGGGTGATGGAACTACTATCCTGGCTTCAGGGTCTATTCCATTTGAACAGGGAGTACGTGTCGAGCGTGAACTCCCGCGAACAACTGTACCACCGGGTGGAATGCGAGTGCCCGTACTGCCAGAGCATCCGCGACGAAAACAAGGTATACTTCAAAACCAGAATCAAGGCCGAGATGAAGGGTCTCAGGATGTGCAGGATATGCCGGCGCCACAGCCAGCAGAAATCCATACAGGACTACACATGATTTTATTCGGTGAATCAGATTAGTTTTAGACGATGGCTGAGGGAGTGGGTTACGGGAAGACTATTTTGTTCGGAGAGCATTTCGTGGTATACGGGCTTCCGGCGGTGGCGTCCGCCATAGGACGGAAGACGGTTGCGACCGTGGAAGACGGCGACATGTTCGAGTTCATAGACGAACGGCCTGAGACGCCGGGGTACAAGGAGCGGAAGGAGCCTGAAATCAACAGACAATTGGATGCGCTGAAGAAGCACTTCGAACTCGGCAACGTCAGAATCACATTGTCAGGCGACCTGGTGTGTGCGTCGGGTGTGGGGGCGAGCGCGGCGTTGGCTGCGAGCATCGCCCGCGCCGTCAACGAACACAAGAGCCTGGGTTTGTCCGACGATGAAATAAACGACGCAGCGTATATGGCGGAGGTCGCCGGCACCGGGAAGGCGTCGGGCATAGACAACACCTGCTCCGTGTACGGCGTATTCATCGTGTTCGAGAAGAACCTGGACGGCGGCCCGAACAGGATAGAGAAAATCAGTGTCGGACACCCCATAGACATTGTGATGGCGAGCAGCGGCATAACACAGACCACCAAGGAAGTGGTCGACGACGTACGCCGCCTGAAGGAGGAGAAACCGGAACAGTACAAAAGGGTATTCGAAGACTACATGCGGGTGTTCGAGGACGGGCTGAATGCGATTAAGGGGAACGACCTTCAGAGTCTCGGCGAACTGTTCAACCGGAACCAGGAACTGCTGGCGGAGATGACGTTAAGCTGCCCTGAAATAGAGGAAATCAGGGAGGCGGCGTTGAAAGCGGGCGCGTACGGGAGCAAGCTCACCGGCACCGGCCGCGGAGGAACCGTGATATCGCTGACGCCTGGGGCGGAATTGCAGGACAGGGTGGCCGACGCGATAGAAGCCAAAGGATACGCCGCCTACAAGACCACCATCGGAGTCTAAACCTTCTCTTCTTCTCCGAGGCTGACTCCGCCTAATTCGAAGGCGTCGTCCTGGGGTTCATAGCCGAGGAGGTCGCATGCTTCGTTGTTTTGCATGCGGGTGTAGCGGTTGTTGCTCAACCCGGCCACCACCGCGTATTTCACGTGCTCCGGAGCCGTAATGCATTTGTGGAGTAGCTGGCAGAGGTCGCGTTGAGTCACCATGATGTCGAGGAGCTGCGGATTATCCTCATCCTTCAGGGACCGTAGTTCATCCGTTGAACGGTAGGCTCCGATGCGGACCGCAATGCAGGAGATGCCGTGCATGTGCGCGTACGCGGAACACAGGGCTTCGCCGTAGACTTTGGAGACGCCGTACAGGCTGTCCGCACGAGGGGGGTCGTGTGCGTGCACCTGATAGTCGACTGGGTAACCCATGATGGCGTGGACGCTCGACGCGAAGACTACGCGGCGGCACCCCACCTCCACAGCCCCCTGGAATACGTTGTATGCGCCCCTGAGGTTCGGGCCCTCGAGTTCGTCGTAGGACGCCTGCCAGTCCGCGTTCGCCGCGAGATGCAGTATCACGTCGACGCCGTCCAACGCCGCCAACACGCCCTCATAGTCCGTAATATCCAGCTCCACTACGTCTCCGAACCGGCCGTCCTCCAGGTCTTTGAAAACACCCAGCCGCAGTTTGTATGCTCGGCTGTATTTCTCCAAGTACTCGTCGCGGAACCCCGCGCCTATCTTCCCCGCGGCTCCGGTCAGCAGCACAGTGTCTTTCATTCTTCGAGCCTGGTCTGGTCTTCCCCGATTTCGCCGGCTTCGGCGAACGGCTGCTTCAACACCTCAACGGATTCTATCCTGTTCAATGGTATGCTGTATGCGTGGTCGTACCAGTCCTCCTCGCCACGGCCCTGCCCTATCTTCCTGGTGCCTGCGACGTTGATGAACCCGCCCACCGACGTCTTATAGCATGCTTCCAAGAAGTAGCCGGTGCAGACGCTGTTGCTGGTCTTACATGCTATGAACGTGCCTTTACGCAGTCCCTTGTCCTCCACTACTTTCCTGAACTCCTCCGGCTCCATCACGTGAAGTATACGCGTCCAGGTATTTATTTGTGGCGGCGCTTCTTCCCCACACCCACTGTAAGAAAGTCGAGTTTCGCGCGCTCCATCCCCAGTTCCTCGCGCATCCTCTTGATAAGCTTTATGAGCTTCCGGTTCTGCTCCTCAATCTTCCGCACCTTAGCGCCGGACGCGAGCTCCTCGATCTCGTCGGCGAGCTCGAACTCCCGTATAATCGCCTCCTCCAGCTTCTTCCTGCAGTCCAGGAGCTGCCGCCGCAGAACCTCGTTCTCCCCGCGCAAGTCGTCCATCGGGTAACATATGGGCGCTGGTATAAAAACAGCACGGTCTCAGCCGACCGCCACGGTTCCGCCTTCTACTTTCACTTTGTCGCCGGTTTTTATCCTGCCTATGTCTATTTTGTCTACTGCGGGTATGTCGGATATGATGCAGCCGACCGCCACGATCGTCTCCGCCTCGGAGTTTATCATCGCCAGCGGCGCCCTCCCGCCCTTCGCCAGCTGGTATATCGTGTACGGGGCGACGGTGCTGCCTTTCCCGTAAGGGAACACGAGTATCTTCCCCGATATGCTTTGGCCGTCGATGTCGCTGTCCTGGTCCGTCACCTTACCCGTGTCCGGATCCACCCCCCCGTAGAAGCTGATTGGGTTCTGTGACACAATGGCTTCCCCCTCTACGCTGCCGTTGTTGATTACCCTTCCTTTCATCTCCATTTTCCGGTCACCGCCACGTCCAAACACTTCCTGAAGTCGCCGATGTGGGCGTTGAATCCGTGCCTGCCTCGGACGTAGAAGCAGGCCTTCGCGCTGGTGGTCGCCATCGTCTTGAAACGGCCCTTGATGGGCGCCACCACCATGCAGGTGCCCACCGCCATCTTGCCGCCGGCGTCCTCGATGATTTGGGTGTATCCGCGTTTGTCCGCTATCTCCTTCGTCGGACGGGCGGTCGCAATCCACAGCTCAACGCCGTCCTTCACCTTCCTGTCCTTCAGGAACGCCGCCACTTCGGCAATCTCCTTGATGCTGGCGTGAGGACACCCCAGCGACACGAAATCCACTTCGTCCGCGTCGTCGTTCAACGCCCTATACGCTTCATCCAGGTCCTTCTGAGAGACCTCAACCGATTCCTTCGGCTTCTTATGCATCGACGCCTCCGGAGTATAGCCTTTCATGTGGTACAGTGGGGGTCCGCCGTAGGTTATGAACGACGCCCCGAAGCTCTTCAGATAGTCTACGTCGGAGATGCCGACGCCCGTGATATACGGTATCCTCTTCTCCGACATGTTGCCGAGGGCGTAGCCGAGGGCGCCGTAGTCTGCGAGAGACTCCACCTCAGCCTTCACCTTGAAATGCACTTCAGGGACGCGGTTTTCGTCCAGGTGGAGGCCGTAGGCGGGGGTCTTCCCGACCATCGCCGCCGCGATGGCAGATGGGCCGCCTTCGCGGTTGGTTCGCGCGCCTATGACGCTGTTGGCGAACGTGACCGCACTCGACTCCGCCCAGGCTATGTGCTCCCCGAAGGAGGGAAGATTTCCTATAAGGTAGGGGGTGCATGTGCACGTCGTAACAACACCCATCTTAGAAAATGCGTCGACGACCTTCTGCTGTTTCACGGCGAACTCGTCGCTTATGTCGAGTTTCTTCCACTCGAGCATGTCCATGCCGGCGGGGTTCAGGGTGGTCAGCACCTTCACCTGCCCGTCCTTCGCCAGCTCCGCCAGATACTCCAACCCTGGGTCGCCGAGGTTTTTGAAGCTCACACCCGCTATCTGGACGCTGCCGACTGGGATGAGTTTTTCGGCGCCGTATATTTCGCCCAATGCGATGAGTATCTTCATGCTCTTGGCTGCGGCGTTCCCTTCCGAGCCATCTAGTATCCGCTCTTCCTCCTTCGTCAGCTGCATGTTTACTCACCCAGTTTCGCCTTCTTGAACGCCTCCCGGTCCTTGTCCCACGGTATGGTCGCGTCCAACGCCACCTTCGCGGTCATCAGCCGGTCGGTGCCGGGCATGCAGGTTGCGCTGCAGTCCAGGCTCGAACCCTTCGCGTTGAACACGTTCGCGTCCTTGTCCATCTGACAGCGCGTCGCAATAGCCCATTCCACCTCGTTGAGGTCGTATATGTC
>CAZPLO010000004.1:82383-85084 GCA_964587725.1 uncultured archaeon | reverse complement strand
CAACGTCCAATTCTATTTCTCACCCCGCCCGAACACGGACTCCACCAACAACAGATTAGAGGTGGCTGCGGATGGGACAGTCTTGGACACAGTAGTCGGAGACGGCACCGGAGACTCAAACACGGACTGGAACGGATATGATTACTCGTTTGTGGCAGCCGATGATATGACAACCCTCTCCTTCGCTGATGAAGGTACCTCTGATTCCATGGGCACCTTCCTGGATGCTGTTAGCGTTAGGTGTGTTTGCGTTGACAATGACGAAGACGGCTACGGCCTATACGGCAACGAAGGCTGCGAGGAAGTGGGTGAAGACTGCGACGACGAAAACGCGGACGTCAACCCCGACGCTGACGAAGATTGCACCAACTCGATAGACGACGACTGCGACGGACTGATAGACTGCAGCGACCCACAGTGTGTCGACTACGACACGGACTGCGCGATGCCCACATGCCCCGACCAAAGCGAAGGCCTATTATACGATAGCTTTTCGGTCCCGTCCAAGGGAGCGCCGGACGGCGTTAACACCTCAGTCCTCCTGTCTTCAGGCATGGACTACATGATAAAAGCCATGGGCACGTTCAGGTACTCCGGCAGCAGCAACTACAAGGCTGACGCCGAGTACATCACCCAAACAGGCGACGCTTGGACGTCACTAGACCGGAACATAAACGGCTTTGAGATGCCGGAGCAGGCTCACGACCTTCTGGTCGACAAGAGCCCAGTTTTCTGGGGCTACTACAACGACCTCCACGAATACATGATACCCTATTCACCTTCATCCGATGGCCAGGTCAACATGATGATAGACGACTGGAGCCAGGAGTGGGCGGACGATCCCTGGAACTGCTATGAACGGTATCCTGACTGCTCAAACGACAACTCCGGTTCACTGGGCGTTGAAATATACTGCTGCCCGTCGGGAGACGACATGGAGTGCGACGGAGTAGACCAGAACTGCGACGGCACTCCAGACGACGGCTACGAAGGCGAAGTAACGGAATGTGGCGTCGGCGTCTGCGCGACCGAAGGCGAGTGGGTTTGTGAAAACGCCGAGGAAGTGGACACCTGCACCCCATTGGAGCCGGAGGAAGAAAACGAGGAATCCTGCGACGACGGAGTCGACAACGACTGCGACGGCGACACAGACTGCGACGACGTCGACTGTGCGGGCACAGGCCCCTGCTACTATGTGAGGCCCTGTGAGGACATAGAGCCGTTCGACCTGTGCACTTGGGATGAATCCCTACCCCTAGGTTCTCCATACCAAAGCTGTGATATTGACTTCAACACCTACTGGCCGGTTAACACAGATGAGACGTTGACTTGCACGTTCGATGGGACACAGTACCAGGGCCACAGACTATACATCTCAATCGACAACGACGTCATAGAATGCTGGTTGAACGGAGACTTGATAGTGGACAACTACCAGCACGAGCAATGCGCCCCGGAAGACCCGAGAGACGCAGTCGACGGAGTAACCAGCGGCCCCACAGGAGGAGTGAACATCGAAGTAACGCCTCTACGTGGGCCAAACACCCTTGAGTGCACAGTCAGAGACCGCGGTGTTATGAGTCACTTCGACGCCTGCGTCATAGGTGAAGGCGACTGCGAGGACGAGGAAACTGAATGCGAAGATGGAATCGACAACGACTGCGACGGCCTAGTGGATGAGGAAGACCCCGACTGCTACCATGCAGAATGTGTCGCAGAGGGCGATTACGCAGTCTGCATCGATGTATCTGGTGTCGGAGAAGATCAGTGTGACTCCGAAGGAGATAGCTCTGATTGTAACCACGCAGTATGCGATTACACGCAGCTAGTTTGCCGAAACGACCCCACCCCCGGAGTAGATGAATGTTCTGTCTGGGAGGGCGACTGCGTCGAATGCGGCAACCACGTGTTGGAGGCTGGTGAGGGATGCGACGACGGAGACAACGACGACGGTGACGGCTGCAGCAGCGACTGCACGCGCGAACCAGAAGACTTCTGCGACTTCCTCGACCAATACGGCGGCAACAGCTGGTACGGGGCATACTACAACTACGGCAAAGAGTTCAGGGGGAAGAAGATAGAGTGCATCTCAGGGAAGGATCCGCGTGAGGACACGCCCGACTTCCTGGACCGCACCGGCAACCCCTACGGCTACGACTGGTACACCAGCCAGGCGCCCATACAGGAGATAATAGAGGATGACCTCCACAGCAGCCCGTTCGGGCAGAACAGTTTCTTCCCCATCAACCCGACCATGGGTGTGGCGGGTCAGGACAACGACGACCCGCACTACTTCAGCAGCTACTACGGCTGCAGGTTCGCTGTGGACGAGGAGGGGACGTACGCGTTCACCCTCCAGTCGGACGATGACGCGTGGATGATAATGGACGGTGAAATAAAGGCCGACTTGGGCGGAATACACAGTAAAACAAGCTGTGGATCCCCAATGTCGGATTCGTTCACCCTCTCGCCCGGAGTACACTACGTTGAAGTGTACTTCGCTGAGAGATACACTGTCCAGTCGTACCTGAAGTACGCGCACACGTTCGACGGACAGGGTGTGGAGTGCATACCTTTCAGCCGTGAATGCTGTGAGGACACTGACGGAGACGGAGTATTCGACCCAGGCCAGCCCGGATGCTGTGTCGGCGACGCCTGCGACAACTGCCCGGAAACATACAATCCGGAGCAGATGGACGCT
>CAZPLO010000004.1:0-82283 GCA_964587725.1 uncultured archaeon | reverse complement strand
CGGCGACGCCTGCGACAACTGCCCGGAAACATACAATCCGGAGCAGATGGACGCTGACGGCGACGGTTTAGGTGACGCATGCGATCCCTGCATATATGACAGCGGCAACGACGCCGACGGAGACGGCTACTGCATAGAATGCTCGCCTGTCGCGGAAGCGGGTGCGACGTTCGACCAGATAGGTGGCCCAGACCCGTTACTGCAGATGGGATGCGGCGACTGTAACGACGACGACTCCGCAATACACCCTGACGCCGATGAAGTCTGTGACAACGGCATAGACGACGACTGCGACGAACTAGTGGACTGCGAAGACGATGAATGTGACGGTGACCTAGCATGCTATGTCCGTTGTGACGGCCTCGACCTGTGTGAATGGGATGTTCAGTTGCCCATGGGTTCCGTCGACAACTCGGGATGTGGCCTGACCTACTTTACAGAGTGGCCGCTCAACACGGAGAGGACTGTGACGTGCACATTCGACGGCGTGCAGAACCCTGAGAGTAGGCTGTACATATCCATAGACAACGACGTCCTGGAGTGCCACCTCAACGGGGAAACCATAGTCGAAGACTACATGCACGAAAACTGCGCCCCACAGGATCCGTTGGACGCCTTAGACGGCGTTACAAGCGGTCCCACAGGCGGAGTCAACAAACAGATAAACCCGCAGAACGGGTCTAACACCCTCGTCTGCAGGATAAAGGACAGGGGCGTTATGAGCCACTTCGACGCCTGCGTCGTCGGCTCGGGAGAATGCGCCGACCATGAGGTAATGGGCCAGACATGCGACAACGACCTCGACGACGACTGCGACGGGCTAGTGGATGAGGAAGACCCGGACTGCTGCGTTGACAGCGACGGGGACGGAGTCTACGACCCCGGTCAGCCGCAGTGCTGTGTGGACCCGGAGCCGGCTCAACCGGATGCTGGGGTGTTCACTGTTCAGGAACTTCCGTACTGCGACAACTGCCCCGACACGCCTAACGGCCCCGACCTGGGGACGTGTGTATCCACTGGACTGCAGTTCCAGCTGTACGAGGCGGAGGTCGATGAAGACGGCATCTGCACCGAAAACGTAGATTGCGGCCCACTGGGTTTGTGTGAGATGAATCAGTCCGACGTCGACTTCGACGGAGTCGGTGACGTGTGCGATGATTGCCAGGATGTTGACGGTGATGGTTTTTGTGCGTGCGGTGACATGTTGTTCATGCCGCCGAGGCTGGTTGACTTGAATGAGGAAAGCGGGGAGGCGTTGGTGGTGAGCACCAGCACAACACTGCCCGAACTGCCTGAGGAGTGTGACTGCAATGACGCTGATGATAGTATACATCCGGGTGCGGTGGATCCGTTGAATGATGGTGTCGACCAGAACTGTGTTAATAATCCGCCGGTTTGTAGTATAGATGATCCGTTGGCGGGGACGCAGTATGTGCATATGAGTGCGCCGGTGAACATCAACTTCTTCGGGGTCATAGGGGATGAGGAGGATTGCTTGGATGTGTTCTGGGACTTTGGTAACGGGCAGAATGCTACGGGCAACACCTGTGACGGGGTCATAGTGTTGCCTGACGGGGTTTCGGCGTCCGCTGTGTCGTTCGACAACACCACGGAGGAGCCGAGTGTGTATGACGGCCTCGGAACCTATTACATAACATTGACGGTGACTGAATCCGGTGGTCTGACGGTTCTGGAGGATGGTGGAGTCAGTGAGGGATGGCCGAGGAACGCCTCGGATGAGACTAGTATTTTCATTAAGAGGCAGCAGAGGCCTCCTGTGACTTCGACTACGCAGCCGGAGCCTCCGACTACGTCTACGACGTTGCCTGCGCCTCCGGAGCCGACTACGACGACGTTGCCTGCGCCTCCGACTACGGTGACTACTTTGGCGCCGACCACGACCACCACCTTGCGGGAAGGCGGTGGTGAGGAGGAAGGTGAGGTAGTGGATGAGGAGCCGCAGATTATCGGTTACGCGGCCTTGCCCATAGATTATTCGGGGTTGAGGAGCAGCGGCCTGAGGAACCTCATCATCCTGCTGGTGCTGATGGCGGGTTATGCGGTGTGGGCTCGTGACACCCAGTTGATGAAGCGTGAAGTCAAATAACGTCTGAATGTGGGGGGGTGCGCACGCCCCCCACCCAACCCTTTTCTTTTTACTCTGAAATCCCTTATTCTACCTTAATGCACGGTAAAACGCTGGCGTACGCCCTGCTCATAATGTTTCTCGCAGCCGCCGCATCCGCGCAGCCCCGGCTGATGTGGGAGTACAGGGGCAGGGGCAGCGCGTACACCGACCTCGTCGCCGAAGACGGCGTCATATACTATGGCACGTCGTCGGGGATGCTCTACGGCCTCAACGCCACCACGGGGAAGCCGGCGATGAACTACACGTCGACTGCGGCCATACGGTCCACGCCCGAGGTCAGGGGGGACAGGATACTGTTCGGATGCGACAACAACGTAGTCTACGCCGTCAACATGACTGGCGGGCGAATATGGACCCACCTTGCTGAAGGACGGGTTCAGAGCCCCCCGGCTGTCGGAAACGGAACAGTGTATGTGGGCAGCGAAGGAGGCCTGCTGTATGCGCTCCGGGAGTCGACCGGGAGGGAGCTGTGGGACTATGACATAGGCGACAGCATAGAATCCAGGCCGCTGCTGGAGGACTGGAAACTCTACGTCGGAGCCGGCAGCACACTCTACTGCATCAGCCGCACCACAGGCGAGACAATATGGAAATACAGCATACGCGGGAGAATAACCTCCAACCCCGCATTATATCGGGACATCGTCTACTTCACAGCCAGCGACAAACGACTCTACGCAGTGGACAAGTACACGGGGGAGCAGCTGTGGAACCACACCGCCAACGGCACAATATACGGCTCACCAGTCGTCTCCGGAGACAGCGTACTGTACGCGGACCGTGAAGGTTTCGTGTACTCGTTGAGCGCGTACTTCGGCGGCGTAGAATGGACAGCGTACGTCAACGGCAGCGTATACCATACGCCGATGGCGGCCGAAGACACGGTGTACGTGGGCGCCGACGAGGACGTGATAGCGTTGAACAAGTCCACAGGCGACATAATCTGGCGTCTGAACACCTCCGGGAGGATACGGTACCGGCCCGCAGTCTACAACGGTGTCGTGTATGTGCCGGCGGGCTCATACATTCAAGCCTTCGGCGGCGCAGCCGACCTGACAGTGGAGGAGGTCACCGTCGACCCTGCGGTCGGCGTAGCCGGTGGCACAGTGAAGGTGGATGTTACGCTATCTAACCCGGGCAGCGCGTTGGCTGCGGACACCCCGGTCACAGTCTACTTCGACCGCGACACAGAATACGTCGACTACGTCACCGTGGCGCCTGGAGGCAGTGAAGTCCTCACCTACACTGTGAACGCGTCGTACGGCAGACACATCCTAGAGGTTATCGCCGACCCGGAAGACGAGCTCATAGAGTCGGACGAAGGCAACAACCGCTACGGCATAATATACTCTGTGGCGGGGGAGTGGCCGACGCTCCAGCAGAACAGCCGCCGCACAGGCTACCTCGACTTCACCGACTCCTTCGACGTCAGGGACAGGCAGCTGAGGTGGAGGTGCGAACTCAACTCCTCCAACCGCACCATGGACGACGTAATGGTGTTGTGGGATTCAGCCAACACCACTGCATTCAAAATACGGGATTGGATGCTCAACTTCACCTGCTACTACTATGAGCGGAGGGGTTACCCTGTGGACAGGGTGTACAGCAACTGGACCTGCACACCCTACAATACGACGGGGTATTCTGACAGGAACCTACGCTCCATGCTCAACTACCTCAACACGTTCAACGAAACCGACTACAACCGCACCCACGACAAATCCTACTTCAAGTACCCGTTCAACGTGTCCGACTTCACCGTGTCCTTCAACTGCACGGCCACCGGCAACGATGAAATACCTTTGCCGGTGGCCGAGTTGGAGTGGGGGTGCGACGTCAGAAGCGGATACCAAACCAGCCCATACAACCTCACAGCGGCGTGGCGGTGCAGGGACGACTACGACAGCAACCACTCCCTCAAAGACATTGCAGGCTTCAGGGGATACGGTTCCCTGGCCAGGATGCTCTCATCGCCGGTGAAGCCGCATTTGGCAGACTACACGGTGCTGTGGAACTACAGCACCGGCGGCAGGATAGCTTCTCCTCCGATACTGGTGGATTTGGACCGCCTAGGCGACGGACGACTGGAGACGGTGTTCGGCAGCTACGACGGCTACGTCTACGCAATCGACCCGGAAGGCGAACTGCTGTGGAGGGCGTTTCTCGTCGGCGGCGTCAACGGCGTGTCCGCATCCGACCTCGACGGCGACGGAATCCCCGAAGTCCTCGTGGCCTCGGAAGACGGCCGCGTCACGTCGTTCAAATCCGACGGCGCCTTCATGTGGAGCTACTGGACCCGCGGCCCAGTGACCTCAACGCCTGAGGCGTTGAACGTCGACGGAAAAACAGGTAAGGAGGTGGTGTTCGGCAGCTTCGACAAGAACATATACGCGGTAGATTATTACGGAGGCCTGGTCTGGTCTTACACGGCCTCCGACTACGTGCTGTCTCCGCCTGCTTTCGGCGACCTGGACTCTGAAGGCGGAGTGGAGGTGATGATAGGGTCCAGAGACAACACACTGTATGCGTTGAACACCCCCCCATATAAGCTGTGGATGTACCAGACCAACGGGGACGTAACCGCAGCCCCTACAGTAGCGAACATATACAGCAGCAGAAGGACGGACGTTCTGGTGGCTGCGGCTGACGGCATATTATACGACCTCTACCAGTCCTCCGCTGGCACGGAATCATATCAGCGGGTGTGTGGGCCTGAAGGCTGCGTCCGGGAGGGAGTCTCCGTAACCCGCCTCCGCGCCAGATGGGAGATTCCATTAGGCGGGGAACTGCATTCTTCCCCCGCAGTCGCGGATTTGGCCGACGACGACGGACTGGAGATGGCGCTGGGTTCCACCGACGGCAACCTCTATGTGGTTAACAAGACGGGCAGCCGCCTGTTCAGGTACACCACAGACGGCCCAATCCGCACCTCTCCTGCGCTGGCTGACCTAGACCGCGACGGCTCACCGGAGATAATATTCGGGGGTGACGATGGCAGAATCTACATACTTAACGCGTCCGGAGTCTCCAGGTGGCAGTATAAGACCGGAGGGTTCGTCCGCTCCTCCCCCGCGGTGGCGGACATCAACAACGACGGCGTATTGGAGATTGCCGTAGGCAGCGACGACGGCACACTCTACGTGTTCGGAACAACCACCACAACCACTACGTCGACCACCACTTCCACGACGCTGCAGCCGGAGACGACCACGACGTCTTCGACGACCTCTTCCACGACAACAACCACGACCTCGTCGACCACCACATCCACCGTCCCCGAGCGGGTGTTCCCAGCCGACGAAGTTGAACTCGGCGCACTCACAATCCTCATGTCCCTCATGGGATACTACTTCTTCATGTTCATCCACACCCCCCCTCGGTGGGGGAAGCCCAGCAGACTGAAGGAGATGTGAAAACTTTTTAAGCCTGTTTCATATTTGATTCCATGGATGTTGTGTTGGAGACCGAGTTGCCGCTGAAACTGCACGGCAGGGGCAAGGTGAGGGACATATACGATTTGGATGACAGGTTGCTGATGGTGGCGTCGGACAGGATTAGCGCCTTCGACTCCGTATTGCCGAACGGTATTCCCCGTAAGGGTGAGGTGCTGAACAAGATAAGCGCCTACTGGTTCCAGGAGACGGAAGACATAATCCCGAATCACATGATAACCATCGACGTGGACGAGATGCCCGAGGAGGTTCAGAAACACCGCGACGTCGTCGAAGGCAGGAGCATGCTGGTGGACAAGACGGAGCCGCTGCCGATAGAATGCGTCGCCCGCGGCTATTTGGCTGGCAGCGCGTGGAAGGAATATCAGGAGACTGGCGCCATCTGCGGCATCGAACTCCCCGAAGGACTCGTTGAGTCGGATAAGCTGACGGAGACAATATTCACGCCCGCGACGAAGGCGGAGAGCGGACACGACATCAACATCACCTATGAGCGGGTGGAGGAGATAGTGGGCAAGGGGCTCGCGGCACAGATGCGGGACGCCACCCTCCGGATATTCGATGAAGCGTCGAAGAAGGTGGAGGAGAAGGGCATTATCGTTTCGGACACAAAGTTCGAGTTCGGGTTACGCGACGGAGAACTCGTGCTGATAGACGAGGTTTTGACGCCGGACTCCAGCCGGTTCTGGCCTAAAGAATCATACGAACCAGGCGGTCCGCAGAAGAGCTACGACAAACAGTACGTCCGCGACTACCTGGAGAGCATCAAATGGAGCAAGGAGCCGCCTGCGCCGGAGCTGCCGGACGAGGTGGTCGCGGGCACCACAGACAAGTACGTGGAAGCCTACCGGCTGATAACGGGCGGGGAACTATAGAAAACCCATATTACCCCGTTCATATCCTTGATTTTTATTTTCATCACGCCCATCTATTACTACCTATTCGCATCCGATGGGGGTGTTGGGTGTATCCAGAGATGAAAGCTGTCATCCTAGCGGGCGGATTCGGGACCAGGCTCCGGCCCCTCACGTTCACGCGGCCGAAACCCCTTCTGCCATTGCTCAACAAACCCATCATAGCCCATATACTAGAGCACCTCAGTCGTCACGGCGTGACAGAAGCGGCTATAACAACCAACTACCTTCGTGAGAAGATTCATGAGTTCTTCGGCGACGAGTACGCGGGCGTGAAACTCACATGCCCCGTGGAGGAGCAGCCCCTCGGCACCGCGGGGTCGGTGAAGAACATACAGGACTACTTCGACGACACATTCATCGTTATGCAGGGCGACACCGTAACCGACATGGACTTAACCGCTCTTCTCACGCAGCACCGATACTACAGCGGTCTCGCAACCGTGGGGGCGGTGACCGTGGAGGACCCGTGGAACTACGGAGTCATGGAGCTGCGGGATGACGGCAGAATCAAACAATTCTATGAGAAGCCGATGGTGGACGAGTGCATAATCAATCTGGTGAACACGGGGGTGTACGTGATGGAGCCGGAGGCCCTCGACCATGTTCCGCCGGCCACGTTCTACGACTTCTCCAAGGACCTGTTTCCGGTGTTGCTGGAGCGGCACAGCCTGTTCGCGTCTGTTGAGGACTGCTTCTGGGTGGACACCGGCCGGCCCGGCGGATACAACACCGCCAAGCGCTGGCTGATGTCCAAGATGGAGTCCAGCATACACGACACCGCGTCCGTCGGCGGCAGAATCGAGGGTCCGGTGGTATTGGGCGAAGGCGTGGAGTTGGGAGCGCGCACCCACCTCCTAGGCCCGGTCATGCTCGGCGACAACGTCAAGGTGGAGGGCGACTGCGTGCTCGGGCCATATACTGTCCTCGGACCCCACACGGAAGTCAGAGGATACACTCTATTATCCAGCGCGGTGTTGTACGAGCACAACGTGGTGGGCTCCGGAAACGAGATAATGAACTCTGTTATCGCGGAAGGCTGCAGGATAGGGGCCGGCGACAGGATACAGTCTGACGTCCTCATAGGCGGAGGATGCCTCCTGCACGAGAACGTGTCAGTAGCCAACGGCTCCAGGATATGGCCCAACATGGTAATCGACTGCAACACCATGGTCAACGGAACCCTCCGCAGGTTCGTACCTGCGAACGAGGTGCGTTCAGAACCCCGGTGGACGCTCCGCAGCCTAACCCCCGAGGAAGCCTTCTACTTCAACAAAAACGAGGGCAACCACGTATCCTACACGGGGTTGAGGGCGCGGAGTCTATGGGAGTTCAACAACACGCTGAAGCAGGTGGAGCTTTCTTCGCTCGACCACCACCTACGCAGCGACGTCAACGACTTCAGCGTGTGGTTGGAGAAGGTCATCTGCGATGTGAAGCTCGCCCGCGATTTTGAGAACATAAAAAGGGGATACGATTCCATGGACAAGAGGGCTGTCCGGCACCGGATGATAGATTCCGCCACCGAACGGTTGGAGCAGCTGCTGCGTGAAGTCCGCCCAAAAGGCTACGCCTAAGTCTTCACCACTTTGTCGCAGGACTGCATCAGATGATTCATCAGTTTAACATCTCCCTCCTCGACGGCGAATATCACGGTCTTCCCCGTCTTCTCCCGCATCTTGTTTATGATGTAGTCTGTGAACTGCAGCACGTCCTCCAGGTCGTTGTATATGAGGAGGGTGGGTATGGAGTCGTAGACTATGAATGCTCCGCCCCCCGTCTTCTCCAGGGAGGCGTTGACGGCGATGCCTATGCTGCTCAGCGCCGACGGGCTCTCCGCGTACTCTGTCCTCTCGCCCTCGTCCCTGACGCCGGACACCTTGGATATGCAGTCCACGAAATACAGTCTGCTGATGTCCACCCCCTCCTTTTTGAGGACGTCGGCCACCGCCTTCGCGGAGCGGTTGAAGGTCACGCACACACCTGTCTGCTCCGTCTTCAGGAGCATCTTCAGAGTGTTGACGTAGAGGGGGAAGTAGTTTATGGGCGAGGTCACAGCCAGCACAACCTCGTCTGTCGTGGTGCCGACTATCTCCTCAACAGGGTCTTCGCCGCCGCTGTCCGACGGGATAAGGGGAATCATCATTAATCAACATTAAAATAGCCGCTTTATAAGTGCAGAAGGAAGTTCCCAAGTTCCTCCACATTAACCCTCTCCTGCTCTGTGCTGTCCCTGTTGCGGACGGTGACTTTGTCGTCCTCGAGGGTGTCGTAGTCTATTGTCACGCAGTATGGAACCCCTATTTCGTCTGCGCGGGCGTACCGTTTCCCGATGCTTCCGGAGCGGTCCGAGAACACGTACAGGCCCATGTCCGTCAACAACTTGAACACTTCATCCGCCTTCTCTGGGATGCCGTCTTTCCTCACCAGAGGGAAAACACCAGCCAGATACGGGGCCACCTGTTTGGGGAACGCGAAGTAGTCTGTCCTATCCTCTTCGGAGCGGAGGCAGCTCTCCAGGACACAGTATATCGGACGGTCTATGCCGTATGCTACTTCGACTACGTGGGGGACGAACTTCCGCCCATCATAAGACACAGTCATCCTCTCCTTGCTGTGTTCCATGTGCTGCTTCAAATCATAGTCTGTTCTATCTGCGATGCCGACTATCTCTATCTCCCCGTACACGTCGCTCACGTACTCGACGTCCCAAGTGTCGCTGCTGTAGAAGGAGCGCTCGTCGTCGCGGTGCTGCCGCAGCCGCAGCTTCCCCGGGTCTATTCCCATGTCCTCGAATGCATCCAACGCCTTCCCCAGCTGGTAGGCGATGAACTGTATCTCTATAACGCCCTTTTCATGGGCCTCACCCAGCGTCGTCTCCAGCATCCGGTCGTTCTTGTCCTTTATCGTGACATTCCGCCCCAATACCTCGTAGAACCCCGGCGCGGACTTGTCTTCGGGGTCCATGAAAAACTGTATCTCCGCCTGGTTGAACTCTCGCAGCCGAATCATGCCCTGCCGGGGGCTTATCTCGTTCCTGAAGGAGTGTCCTATCTGGATGACGCCGAACGGCAGCCGCCTGCGGGCGAACTCCCACAGCCGCTTGAACGCCAGGTACGTGGACTGCGCGGTCTCAGGCCTCATGTAACCTGTCTTACCGCCTTTGCCGGCGCCGATGCTGGTCTGGAACATGAGGTTGTATTCGTACGGCTCCGATAGCCCGCACCCGCAGTCGGGGCACACGATTTTGTTCTCCACCAGCAGCGAATGCATCTGCTCCGGCGGCATACCCTCAGCCTCCACCCCCGCCCCGGACAAGAGTTTGTCGGCGCGGAAGCATTCCCCGCATTTATTGCATTCCGTCATGACGTCGGCGAAGCTGTTGACGTGGCCGGACGCAATCCACACATCCTCCGGACTCAACGTGGGGCACTGGACTTCAAAGCAGCCTTGGCAGACCACATAGTGTCGCCGCAGCAGGTCCTCTATGTTCTGTTTTATCCGCGAACCCATGGGTCCGTAGTCGACGAACCCGCTTACTCCCCCGTATATTTCGAAGGACGGGTAGACGATGCCCCTCCTCTTGGAGATGTCCATTATACTGTCTATCATATTCACGGCCCCTCCGCCTTGCTCCTCTCATCCTCTATGAGTTTGCGGAGCTCGTCCTCCACCTGGGTCTTGGTCTCATCCTCTCTCCTGAGAGCCCATTCCTCGTCACGCCTCTTGGTCAAAGCCTCCTCCTCGGCCTTCCGCTCCTCATACTGCATCTCCATCATCCTCCGGCGGCGCATGAACTGTATAATCAGGAAGCCGGCCACCAACGCTATGAACCCTATTATGATTAATGTGTTCCTGAACGCGGCCTCGTCCTCGGCCAAGGCCTCCCTGCTCTCCTCTATTATCGCCTGGGACTCCGCGACCCCGAGGGTGTAGTTGACTGCGGAATACCCTGACTCGGCCTGCCTCGCGTATTCGAGGGCGTTCCTGTAGTCCCCAGACTCCAGATAGCTCCTGGCCCTGCTGTAGTGGCCGTTGGCTGCGTCCAGCCGCTGGGAGCCGTTGTTTATCCTCTCAATCAGCTCCTCCGCCGCCTGAATGTTCTCCTCATCCTTCATGTTCGAGTAAATGGTCCGGGCCTTGGTAGCATCAATTAACGCGTCCTCGAAGGCTGCGGTGGTGTAGTATGACTCCGCGTTCTTCATAAACGAATCCGCTTCCGTCCGCTGCCTCATCCGCGCCTCTATCTGCGCTATCAGGGAGTCCACCTTCGATATCCCCACATATCTCTGGAACTGGACGAAAAGCTCCCTGGCCTTGTTGGCGTAGGACATGGCCTCGTTGAGGTCGTTTTCGAGGTAGTATCCCTGGCTCTGCCGGTAGAAGTCCTCCGCTATCCCCAGCATCCTCTGCTCCCCGCAGGTGGCGTCTATGCTGGAACTCAATGCGTTGACTTCGCTGAGGTAAGACTGATATAATCCGGTCTTAACCTGCAGGTGTGCCGACAGTCCCTTCTCCCTTTCGCGCCAGTAGCTGTAGAGTTCCTGGTAGATGTCTCTGGCGCAGCTGACCTTCTCGGTGGCGTTGAGGCAGTTGGGTATTATGGAGTATGTCCGCGCCTCCGCCATGCAGGACTCAGCCTGCCTCACCATGTCCTCCTCCCACTCCACGATGCCCCTGTTGCATCTGGTCAGCAGGGAGGTCGCGCTGGTGATGCCTTCGTCATCCTCTATCTGCTGGAACAGCCTCTGCGAGGATGCGGCATATTCCTTGCACCGTTCGTAGTCGTCTTCGGCGAGGTAGTCTATGGCTTTGTCGTAGCTGGCCTGCGCGTTTATCTTTATCTCTCTTATCTTCGCGTTTATCGACGACAGCAGGGAGTCTGTCCTGTCCATGCCCTGCTGGTACGGGCAGCTGGCGTATTTCTCGCTTGCGATTAAAGCGTACTCCCGGGCGTCCACGTACTCCTGGAGGAAGAAGCTGCTCTGAGCGTCCTGGTACAGTTGGTCCCCCTCCTTCACGCACTGGTTGAATATGGCGTCTATGCGGTTGTTGGCGCGTTCAATAAGGTCCTCGCACTTCAGTACTCCGGATGAGTCGCCGAGGTCTTCATAAAGGCTTTTCGCCCTCCCGGCCATGTTCACCGCCCTGTCCATTATCTCCGGGTTCTGATGGGTCTGCAGGAAGTAGTCGCCGGCTATGTTGTAGTATGTGTCGGCCAGCTGCTTCTTCGAAAGCATAGACTCTATGTTGTTGATGAGGGCGTTGGCCCTGTCCACGCCCCAGCTGTTCCCCATGTCCTCGTAGATTCTCCTGGATAAGTGGGCGCTCTTCAACGCGTTCTCGTAGTCTCCGCTCTTGTAGAACGAGTCGGCGGTCTGGTAGAGGCTGTCGGCTTCGAACTCTGAAGTCACCGCCGCAGCCGAGGCTGCGAGCATCAAAACAGCCAAGGCCGTCCAACACCTCATTTCACATCCTCCTCTGTTTCATCGTCCAACCCGAGAACCTCACGCTCCCACGCGTCCTTGGACGAGTCCACGGACTCATCTATGGTTTCGGCGCCAGCCGACCGTCTTTTCATGATGAATACGGCGGCGAGCAGTCCCACGCCTCCGGCGAGAATAATCAGGAGGGTGTTGTCCCCGCCTCCGCCCGTGTCGGGGACGGTGGTGGAGGTGGACCTGGGCAGTGTCACCGTGGGCTCAACCACCCCTGTCTGCTGGTCTATCCTCACCTCCAGCAGCTCGCACTTCACTACCCCGTCTATGTCCCCGAATTCCTCGTATATGCCTTTCGCCCGTCCCACATGCTGCCGTGTTCCGGCATAGTCGCCTGCGATGAACGCGTCCTGCGCGCGCTCATAGAATATGTCCGCCTCCGCCCTCCTCTCCTCCAGTATCCTGGACTCTATCTTGGCTATGAAGGTCTGAGAATCCATAACCCCTTTTTCACTGCCTAGGCGCCTGTACAGGTCCGAAGCCTCCCTGAAGTACTTGAGGGCGTCGTCGTAGTCGGAGGTTATGTACGCTTCCTGACCCATGTTGAAGGTGGTGTCCGCCCTCCTTCTAAGCGTATATGTCTCGTTCACCGCGTAGGCCTTCGCCAGCGGCTCCTCCGAGACCACGAACACCTCGTTCATCCTGTCTCCGTCGATGTCCCCGGCGGCGACCTTCACCACGGGGGAGCCGGTCTTGTGTATCCACTTAAAGTCTCCTGAAAGGTCGAGCAGGTAGATGGAGCCGCTTGAAGTCCCCACCAACAGGTCTTCCAGGCCGTCGCCGTCCATGTCCTTTATGTACAGGTCCATGGGCTCCCCGTCGAGGGGGTACTCCCAGACAGTCCACCCGTTGTTGTCTATGGCGTAGACCTTGTTGTCGGAGCACGCCACTATCACCTCTGTGAAATCGTCTGTGTCTATGTTGTATGTCTCCACGGCGTTGACGGTGCACCCGAGGTCGGTGGTCCAGCGGATGTTCAACTTTATCTTAAAAACATCCTGCTGCATCATGCCGTCCTCCACGCCGACGGCCACTATCCTGTCCGATTCGGTGACGGCGAGGGTGTCCAGGTACCCTCCCCCGCCCAGCCTTACCATCTCAAGGTATTTGAATCCCTTCTTGAGTTGGTGGACTTCCGGCTCCGTGTCCACCGAACCCATGAGGTTTCCCTCCAAGTCTATGTAGTATATCCTGTCCGCTCCAGCCGCGACTTCGCTTACGCCGTCGCCGTTTATGTCTGCTGAGTGGACGGCGTTCACCGAGACGTTGAATCCTCCCCCGCCTTCGGGGGGGTAATGCCATATGTTCTCCCCGAAGCTCCTGTACAGGAACACCCTCTTCACGCCCCCACCCACTATCTCATAGTATCTGTCGCCGTCCATGTCGGTCACGTACATGGAATCTACTATGGCGCTGGAGCTGAAACTCCTCAGAAGGTTTCCGAAACCCCCTATCACCCGTATGCTGCCGCTCTGCAGCAGGTTCATTTTCTCCCCGCTTGAAACTATGAACTCGAGGTTGCGGTCGTTGTTTATGTCGTAGAGGGCGGAGGCCCGCACTCTGCCGTCTACTCCATAGGTCCAGAAGACTGTGCCGTTGGCGCCGTAGGCCACCACCCTGTTCTTCTGGGTTGCGGTCCGGCCGGTCGCCACCCCTGACGTAACAACGCACGCTTCCTCAACGCCGTTGTTGTCCAGGTCCCCCACGTAGGCGTCCACCACCACTGCGGTTTCTCCGAGGGGTATGGGGCTCTGCTCCCACATCTGGGTGAGGACACTGGGTTCCTGTGCTGCGGAACAGCATGTCAGAAGCAAGACCAGCGTCAGCGACAGGGCAGTCCTCATCTTAAAAAATATAAAATACTGGATTAAATACCCTCTCCGCTCCTGTAGAACTCCGCAGCCGTCTCCGGCGGCATGCTGTTGATTATTATCCCGGAACCCAGTTCGAACCCAGCCCAGTTTGAAAGCCTAGGAAGCAGTTCAAAGTGCATGTGGAGGTCTCTTCCCGCGGGGCTTAAATGCAGGACCATGTTGTATGCCGGGTCTCCCAGCCTCTCCTTCAAAGACTGCAGCAGCAGCTTCAAACCATAGGCCATGCCTCCCATCTCCTCACCCGTCAAGTCGCTCAGCTGGAGAGCGTGTTTTTTAGGCACCACCCAGGCCTCCATGGGGGATCTGGAGGCGTAGGGCGTGAATACTGAGACGTTTTCGTCCTCCCACACGCTCCTGGGCCCGCCGGATTCTTTTTTCCAGGCGTCGCACAGCGGACACGAGCCCTTCCAGGTTATGTGGGCGTCGGCGGCGTCAGCCTCCTCCCGGACCAGCTCCGGCACCACCGGCAGCGAAATTATCTGGGTGTGGGTGTGGCTTAGAGACGCACCAGCTTTTTTGCCGTGGTTTTTGAACACCAGCGCATACTCTGCCTTCGGGTCGGACAGCATCGCCTCAACCCTCTCCATGTACACCTTCAGGACCTGGGCTATCCTGTTCAAGCTCAAGTCCGCCACCGTCTCCCCGTGGACTGGGCTTTCCACCACCACCTCGTGGTCGCCGTAGGCGGGCATCAGATACTCTCCTGCCTCCCCCTCCTCCTTCGTTACCGCGGGGAATTTGTTGGGGAACACCCGTATCACCCACCTCCCGTCCTCTTCAACCCTGCTTATCTCCGGTGGCGTCGTGTGCTCGTTGCCTGGGCAGAAGAAGCAGGTCTTCCCCCCGCCATCCTCTGCCGCACCATCTTTTTTGAAGTCGGTCGGCCGCTTCCCGCGCCCGACCGCGATGATAACATGGCGGTCCAGAAAATAGTCACGCCGAAGCTCGTTCTCCATCTATTGAACTTGGATTCAACGGATTTAAGTACATACTGCCCAGTATTAAACGTTATGGCGGACACGGCGTTGAAGCGTAGGCCCACGGCCGAAGACGTGGCTGAAATGGCCGGGACAGATAGGGTGTCCGCCGAGGAGTTAAGGAGGCAGCTGCCGCCGGACGAGAAAAAAAGGTTGAATGAGCAGTTGGTGGGGGTCGAGGCCGGCCACGGGGTGAAATTGGAGAAGGCCCCCGAACTGGACAGGCCCGGCAGCCCCGTGGGACGTAACAAGTCATTGCTCGACACCGGGGGGCAGGACCAGGCGACGACCGACACTGAGCTGAGGACCGCGGTGGCTTCGGAGTCCATGGCTTCGCAGGGGGATTTGACAGGTGCTGAAGACCTCGGCCGGGAGACCTGGTCCATAGCCAACCGCGAGGGTTCCATAAATGTGACTCCGGGGGAGGCGGACGAGATGGCCCGCACCGCCGAGGGCACCGTGGCGGCGGAGGTCATTCAGACGTCGCGCGGAGTCGACTCATCGAAGCTTCCCGGTGCGGAGGAGAAGATTAACAGCGTGCTCGACGACCAGGTGTCTGATATGCGTGTGAAGGCGAGCGCGGACGACATGGTCGTTAACCTGGAGGCTGCCAAGGCTGTTGTGGAATCCGCTGCAGAAGGCAGGGACGAGGCAAAGAGGCTTCTGACGGAGCAGGGTGTGCCGGAAAGCCGGCAGGAGATGGTTTTGGCCATGGCTGATTCGTCGGAGAAGCTGGCCAATGAGCTTGCAGATCGGGGGGTGGAGAAGAAGCCGGGTGAACTCCTTGGCGATGCCGCTCAGGTACTCGGGGGTGAGAGGGAACCGGATGAAACCTCCGACATGGTGTTCAAGGAGGTGCTGTCCAGCCAGCCAATCCGGCGTGGGGGCCCGGAGCTGATGAAGTGGCTGGAGTCCATGTTCTCCGATGAAGGGCAGATGCTGAAATAGAATGTCTTCCGGGCACGCAATCAAGGTGGTGGGGGTCGGAGGCAGCGGGTGCGCGACCGTGGAGCGCATGGGTGAATGCGGCTGCGAGCTCATAGCCGTACACACCGACGCAATGTCCCTGCTGGAACGTAAGGTCCCCACCAAGGTGTTGATTGGACGGGATGTCACCAAGGGGAGGAGCACCGGCAACAACATCATGCTGGGGGAGCAGGCAGCCATAGGCGACCGCGACAAACTGGCGGGCGTGCTCGCCGGCGCGGAAGCAACCTTTGTCATCGCGGGCATAGGGGGCGGCACCGGCGCGGGGGCGTCGCCGATTGTGGCGGAGGCTGCGAAGGAGCACGGCAGCACCGTTGTGGCTTTCGTGAACACACCGTTCACTGCGGAGGGGAAGGTGTGCAGGAGCAACGCCAAAGCCGCGCTCGACAACCTCCACCCCTACTGCGACCTGATAGTGGTGATAGAGAACGACCGTTTCCTGAAGGTGGTTCCGGATTTGTCGATACGGGATGCGTTCACGAAAGTCAACCACCTGCTGTTGGAGGCTGTCCGTGGCATGGTGAAGCTGATAATCGACTCCGGCCTCGATAACCTGCGGCCGCTGCTCACCGGCTACGGGGCCATCGGCCACGGAGTCGGACCCACCCTGGCCAAGGCGGTTGAGTCGGCGCTGTCTTCTCCGCTCGTAGGCGGGGACGTCGGCACCGCGTCCGGGGTGTTGCTGAACTTCACCACCCACTCCAAGGCATTGCGCGGCCTGCAGGATGCGCTGGACAGGATATCCGCGGAGGCAGGGGAAGCCAGCCTCATATGGACTAACACGGTCGACGACAGCGCCGAGGGGGTGGAGGTTCTGGCTCTGTTCTCCGGCATCAAATCGAGTTGAAAAAATTTAGAATATTTTATAAATAATTTATAAAAAATTCAAAATAATTTAAACTTCAGCTGTAGTGTCCGCTGGGGTTGAATATGAAATATCTTTCTTGAGACGCCTCCGGCGGCGAATACTTGTCAACCAGCGGAGGATACGACGCGCCCACGGGCACCTCCTCCTGAACCAGTTCACCGTCCACCCACCTGTCCCTCACCCGCACCGGCGCCTCGATGCTCTTCCCTAGGGCGTCAAGGTCGCGTGTCACATCCTCCAGTGAGACGTCAACCCCCCACATCCTCATCAAATCCCGGAGGTCGCTGGCTCTCGCACAGTACCGTCTCCGCCGGTGCTGGTGGGAGATGGATTTCAGAAGCGTCATAGCATCCCCCACGTCCCTCTCATCCACTTTTCTCATCACATCTGCCTCCACTCGTTCACCGTCTATGTTCCCATGCATCTCCGGATTCGTGCGGTCGAACTCACCGTACTCTATCTCCCCGTAGACGGTCTCCTTCTTGGCCCAGTATCGCGGGTTTATCCTGTAGTATCCGAGCGCCACCCTCTGCAACACGCCTTCCCTGTCGTCCACCAGCTGCGGTAGCACCCTGTTCACCATCGTGTCGCTCAACCCCGCCTCACCCGCATGCCTCCTGATGTTCTCCAGCTTGGCGCCGTGGTTCAGGTCCAGGTTCAGCCTGGACATAATCTTCAGCAGAGCCAGCCTCCGTGTTATGATGGCGTCGTCCCTGCTGCTGAACATCGCGACCGCATCCCGCACCCCCTGCTCTGTTGACACCATACGGGGGTTGAAGTCCTCTACGCCGGGTTCGTCTCCGAACTCAGCCAAATACATGCCACGCACCCTCGCCAGCGGATCCACCACGTGCCGGTACGTGCTCCAGTAGGCCTCAGGCACCTTCATGCCCTGGACCTCGGCTATGAACGACGGGCTCAACAACACCTCGTTGCCCGTGGGTTCCGCGTTCACCAAAACACCCTGCTTCTTCAGCTCGCCCACCACCCCCCTGACTGTGTCTGAAATGTCGGAGGGGTGCCGGCCCGTGAAGCCCGCCACCTTGGTTATGACGTCGTCTATCCTGGCGTGATGGTCCTCTGACTCCGCCAGTGCAGTCAGTACGGCGACCTGGTCTTCGCCTCCCGCCTCCCGCATGATGCTGCCCCTGGCTTCGCCGACGTCGGTCCTGCCTATGTTGGTGTAATCCTCCCTTATGCCCACAACGCCCCCTGCGGCGTAGAGGGGCATGTTTCCTTCGCTCATGGCCCGTATGTCGGCGAGCAGGTTGTCCCTGCCCCCCTCGCCTCCGTAGACCACGCCCACCAGCGGATGCATCATCATAATCCTCTGAAGTTCGTCCACTGAAGCCTCCAGTCTGCCGCTGACGTTGGTCAGCACGTTGAATATCAGCGACTGGTGGTACGGCAGGTTCAGCTCCCTGAGCTTCCCTATCTCGCTCGCGCTCATGTGGGTGGTGTTCAACGTGAACATGCTCCGGACCTCGGAGTCCACTCCCTCCCACTCCATCGACGCGTACTCGGGATTCGGTATCATAACCCCGTGCAACGTTGTGGTCAGCCTCAGAGGCCTGCGTTCCCTCTCCACGCCGGCTTCCCTCTCCCGTCGCCGGGGTTCCTTGACCCCAGGCCCCTCCCTATGAGGAGCCTCAACCCTCTCTTCCTCCTCTATGATTCTGCGGACTGTGTTCAGCTCAGCCGCCTGCTCCTCCCTGTCCATGGCCATGAAGTCGGGGTGCACTGCCGTAGTCGGCTGCAGGTAGCGCATAACGTTGGGGTCTCGGAGGTAGCCAAGGGCTCTGTCGATGACTTCGGGGTTGCTCAAAGCCGTCGCGTATTCGCTGCCGCCCATCATCGCATGGAAGTACCGTTTAACGCGTCTGTCCCCGTCCTGCAGCCGCGAGACTGCGCTGATGTACACGGGTATCCTGTCCGCCCATATGATCCTGCCCTCCTCCACCTCTATGAAGTTCCCCAGCACCTCGGGTCTCTTGCCCAGCAGCAGTATGTAGTCTTTCATGTAGTGGCCCGCACTCCGGATTTTATCGTTGTCCGTCAGTATCTCCCTCATGGCCTCGTGGGATTTCCCGCTGGCGATTCTTCTGAAGGTGTCAGGGGAGCGGATGAACACGCTCTCGAACACCATGTCGTCGTATCTTCCCTCCAGGCCGTATCCCGCCATTGCCTCCGCCAGCGCCTCGTCGGATTTGAACACGCCCCTGCCGTTGTTGAATTCGTGGGTGATGTGCCGCAGGCCGTCCATGACGTTCGCCGCGATGCCGAAGCTTTTGCCGTCCGCCACAGCCTCCATGTAGTCTCTGCCGGGGTCTTCCGGTGACAGCATGTGCTCTAGGAACCTCAGCCGGTGTTCGACGGGGGAGTCCACCGTCGACACAGCCTCCCGGAGGCCGCCTGCCATCTCTCCCGTCAGCAGCTGGAAGTCGCCGGGTTCGGACAGGAACACGTCATAGAATGCTCTCTCCCGCAACCCGCCTTCCTCTTCATTGACCGAGTCCACCAGCATACCCGCCCTGGTCACCCGAGACGCGTCAGCAAGCACGTCCGCCTGTCCGCGGTGGGAGATAATGTGCCTCAGGTACTTCAGCGCGTTATCGCGTCCGCACACAACCCTCACCCCATTAACCGCTTCCCCTATGGAATCTGATTTTTCCCCTGTCAGGAACTGGAAGACTTCGGGCTCTCTGAGGAATACTGTATTGAACGACTCCCTCCTGAAATCCTGGTCTGGGTTGTATCTTATGTCCGCGCCCACACCCTCCATCAGCTTCCAAGCCCTGCTGAGTCTCTCATTGTTCACGTACATGCTTATGTGCTCCGGCTGCGCCATCATGTTTTCAAAATAGAGTATCTTCTCCTCCGGGAAACGGTCTTCATGGGTTCTCCCGACGGCGTGGAATACGTCCCGCCATTCGGTTTCGGTGAGGCTGTGGCCGCCGTCCTTGAACCTGGCGTAGGCGTCGGCGGCCCGGTTCCAGTGCTCGTCGGGGAAGGTGGTCATTATGCTGTCTTCAACCTGGTTGGCTTTCCTCTCCTCCGGCGTGATCTCCGGCTCACGTACCTCCGGCTGCACCACCTCCCGGACTTCCTGCTCCAGGGGTTCCGGCTGCGGCCACAGGGATTCAAGTTTACCCTTGAGTTCTGATTCCCCTACCTCGCCAGCCTTCAGCTCCCGCGTCAGCTTCCTCACATCCTCCAGTCCCAGCTCGTCGTCCATGGCCGCCAGCAGACTGTCTTCAACGAACCTGTCATAGCCTCTGGCAGCCACCGCCAGGACGAGTCTCGACCGCTCCACCATTTCACCGCCTTCGGAGATGACGTCCTTCAAATCCTTGAACGCCGCCGGCCGGTCCACCCCCAGTTTCACGGCTGTGTTGAATTCGTCCGCATCTATCCTACCGTCCCTGAGGAGGCCATTGACTGTTTCGAAGCCTTCCGGGTTTTTGGCGCTGAACAGGTATGCGTCGTACATGCGGCGTGGCTCGTCCGCCATAGCATGCATCAGAGGCGGCATCAACTGCGGCGGCACCTCACCCTCCGTTATCCTTTCGGCGTTGACATCTGCCCTGGTCCGTTTCAACCCTCCGACGGCATCAGGGTCTTCTTCACGCAGGCGTCCGTCGTCGACCCTGTAGAATTTATTCACCGCCGCCACCTCCCAGAACGTATGTTCTGCCGTTTTCCCTCGCCTCAACGTAAACGGTGTTGGACATGGCTTCGACGATGTGTGGGTTCTCGTCCATGAACCTCCGCAGCCCCTCCCCGTGCTCAAGCATTTCGGAGGTCGGCAGTGCCGTAAGGAACGGCCGCTGCTTCAGCGGTGTGTTCAACACCATCTCAACCGCGTCTCCCCTCATCTCGTCTTTGACGCCGGTGAAGTCGAGCACCCCCTCAACCACCAGGGCCTCCTGTATCTCGCGCAGTCTGAAGACCCGCCGCACCCCCGCGTCGAACTCCCCCTCATCCGAGGTGAGCGCTGCCGCGTACAATACGTCCATGAAATTGTTAGCCGCATAAGGCGTCTTAGACAGGCTCTCCAGTTTTGACGCGAGATCTGCCGACTCCATGATTTCCGCCGCGGTTTCAGTCTTCCGCCTCTCAGCCGCATCCAACGCCAGCCCCACAACCCTCGACCTCATCCTTTCGCCGACTCCGCTATACAACCTGCCGAACGACTCCACATGTTCCGGAGTGCGCAGCACCGGAACGGCATCAGCCAGATGCAGGTAGTCCTTTCCGACGGCACCGAGTTCCTTTGAAACAGTCTGCCGGAACCTCCGTTCAGCATCCTCCCGCGCCTTCTTCTCCCCAGCAACCCTCTCCAATTCGTCCCCTATGTTCTCTGCCGTCAACTCCACCCCCTCGAGGTCGGCGTCAGCCAGCCCGCCCCTCAAGTAATCGTTCCGAAGTTTCTGTGCGGTCCTGTTGTCCGCGTGGAGCAGTGCGTCGTACGCCCTCGCCATGTTGAGTTCGTCGTTCTTCAAACTATCGAGGAACTCCTCCACCAGGTATCGTCCGCCGTGGTAGTTGTCGGCGAGTTTGTCTATGGTGTCTCCTCCGAGGATTTTCAGGTGTTCGGGGCTCCTGCCCATGGCCAGCGCCACCTCCTTGGAGAGGCTCTCGCCCCTGATTTTCATGCCGTCCAAATCATTTACCCTCTCAATGGAACCGGGGTTCTCGGCGTAATGTTCAACGAAGGCGCCGATGAACATGTGGTCCGTTATCCTGCCCACGGAATCAACGAGCTCTCCGACCGCCATCCTCTCCTCGTTGAGGGAGCCGTCCCACAGCGTCTCCGCAGGCTCCACATAGTATGTGTTCCAGTAAGCCTTCGCAGCCCCGGGGCTAACGTCGGCGATGCTGTTGGCGGCCCGCCCCACCGCGTCCATGTACCGTATGTCGTCCGCCAGGATTCCGTACAGGGAGAACATGTGTTTCTGCCGGTCGATCTCGCCTTCGCTCAAACCCTCCACCTCCCCCCTGTCAAGCATCTTGCCGTATTCTTCCGCGTAACTGTCCTCCCTTACTCCCTCGATGGTCTGCGCCGGCTGGGCGGAGGTGTCTGCAAGCTCACCCACCATCTTCCTGAACTGTCTGTCATCAACCATCTTCGTGTATCTGAAAAGGTTTTCCAGGTGCTCGTGGTTCGACGCCACCAGGGACATAGTGTACATCGCCTCCGCCCCTGGCTTTTTTCCGGCGGCCGCCCACAGGAACTCGGTCGCAACCAGCATCTCCGAAACCGACGGGAGCCGGTGGGCGGGGTCCATCCTCTCGCAGACCTCCAGAACCTGCGCCACCCTCTTCATGTCATCCCCTGTTTCCGCGTTCCCCCGGAGGTCGTATAGTCCCGTAATCAGCCGGAGCTTCCCGTCAGACGGCAGGAGGTCCAGTTCGTTGACTAGTCCGTTGACCATGGCTCTGTAGTGGTATCTGCCAATCACCCACCCGAATTCATCTCCTGAGTCGACGGCATGTTTAACGTCTCTCACGTACCGCCGCCTTGTGGGGTTTTTCCGGTCCGGGTCTTCCGTGGCTATGGGGGACCGTATTTTAATGAGTCTGACGTAGGTCTTCAGGAACTGCTCCCCATCCCCTTCGGGGAGGGAGTCAACTATGCCCTTAACCTCATCCACCTCCTCCTGCGGGGGCCTGGAGAACATCCACGCCCCCTCCATGTAGCTTATGTTTTTGAAGAACGTTTCAGGGCCCTCATCCACCCACGACAGCATGGTCTTCTCCACCTCTATGTTAAGGCCTCTGCCCACTATGTCCCCCATGACGTCCGTCTTCACGCCGGCGCCTATGTCGGATTCGGACACCCGCCTCAGCCTCTCCACAGTCTCCAGCCGTGTTTCCTCGCTCATCTCGTCTATCATCATCCAGGAGGTGAGGGCGCTGGCCTCCCTCTGGGTTTCCCCGTCCATTCCCTGAAGCATGGGGGAAGCAGCCCGGTTGTATGCCTCGATGCTAGCCTCAACCAACTCTATCTGCCGTCTGCCCAATCCGACGTCCTGTTTCCCGCGCCTCATCAGGGGGTTATCCTCCACTTCACCCCTGATGCCTTCGTAGTCGCTCCAGCCCTCGGGTTTAGGGCCTTCAGACCAGTGTTCGGCGGCGTAGTCGTCCACCATGCCTTTGTAGAACAGGTACTCGTCCCGGTGGACCCTCCCCTCAACGGCCTTCAGCAGCTTCACCACATCCTTCATGTCGCCTTCTCGGAGCGACTCCCGGATTTCGTTCGCGTTTCTCACGAAACCTCTCTCGTCTTTGACGTATATGGCCTTGGCGTCGACGTCCCCCCCGACAGCCTCCATAAGGCTTTCCCTCTGACGGTCGGGGTCGACGTTCCGGAACCCCCGGACATGCGTGGCAAGGTAGTCGACTACCCTTATGGCGTCCCTGTCTTCCGGCCCCTTCAAACGGGCGGCATGCAGCATCCCCTGATACATCAGTTTGTCCTTGATTGTGGGGGCGGTTACGACTATGATGTCCCTCTGCGCCTCTGTTCCGCGGTCGTCGGGGGCTCCCGGTTCTCCGCCCCTCCCGCGCGGGCGTTCAACGGGCTTGTGCATCCTGTTATATGATGGGGTAGGACGGGGTTATTACTTTAATATTTAAAGGCCTGCTACCATTTGTTGTGAAAATGTCAGGCAATCGGTGGCTGGTTGTGGCAGGCGCCCTCGTCATACAGTTGTGTTTGGGCGCCATATACAGTTGGAGCGTGTTCGTGAACCCGTTGAAGGACGCGTTCGACTACTCCACCACCGAAACCCAGATCATATTCTCCCTCGCCCTCGCAACATTCGCGGTGGTGATGGTGTATGCTGGCCGGCAGCAGGACTGCAGGGGCCCCCGCGTCGTGGCTACCGCCGGCGGCTTGGTCCTCGGAGCAGGATACCTGCTTGCGGGTTTCACCGGCGGCAGCTTCCCATTGGTGGCGTTGACCCTCGGCGTCATCGGAGGCGCAGGCATAGGCCTAGCGTACGTGTGCCCGATTGCGGCGTGCGTGAAATGGTTCCCCGACAAGAGGGGGTTGATAACCGGCCTCGCGGTCGCAGGATTCGGGGCGGGCGCGTGGGTGTTCGCCAAGGTCGCGACCATCTTCATCGAGTCATCCGGCATACTGCAGGCGTTCACCAACCTCGGCATAATATTTTTGCTGGCAGTGGTTGCCGGCGCGCAGTTGCTGAAGAACCCGCCGATGGGTTGGAAGCCCTCGAACTGGAGTCCCCCGGAGGCGAAGGAAACGGTTTCGAAGGTCGACTTCGAATACCGTGAGATGCTCGGGACACGGCAGTTCTGGATGCTCTGGCTCATGTTCATCTTCGGAGCAGCCGCCGGGTTGATGGTGATTGGGATACTGAAGCCCTACGGAGTATACAGTGGCCTCACCCCCGCCGTCGCCGGCAACGCAGTCGGCGTGCTTGCTCTGTTCAACGGAGCCGGCCGCATAATATGGGGTGCGGTCTCCGACCGGATGGGGCGGAAGAACGCGATGTCACTGATGTTCCTGCTCCAGGGGTTGATGATGCTCGCGTTGATTAACATGGGGTCGTCGGAGCTTCTTTTGACGGTGGCGGCCGCGTGGGTGGGGTTCAACTTCGGAGGCAACTTCGCATTGTTCCCGTCCGCCACCGCGGATTTCTTCGGCACCAAGAACGTGGGAGTCAACTACGGGCTCGTGTTCACCGCATATGGTGTAGCGGGCATAGCGGGGCCGATACTGGCGGGCAGCGTCTTCGATATGACCGGCAGCTACCTGTGGGCGTTCATCCCGGCCGGGGCGGTGTGCCTGCTTGCGGTGGCGGTCTCCCGCATGCTGGATAAGCCGCAGTAAAGGGTTTTATTCCCGTGTTTTTAATCACTATCCATGGCGTCGGTTCTCGCATTCTTCGCCCTTGGGCTGGTGGTGTTCCTGGCGTATTTCCTGCGCTCACTATCCGGGTTCAGCAGCACCTTGGCGGCGATGCCCCTGCTTGTTCTATTGTTCGAGGATGTGAAGTTTGCAGTTGCAGTACTGGCGGTGGTGGAGCTTGTGTACGCCATATCATCGTATCGAAGTCTCCCTCCGGGGCCGTCACTAATGCATTACGCTCCCGCCCTGGCTCCTATATTGTTCGGCGTGGTGTTGGGTGCGCTGCTGCTACGGCTGACGCCGGCGTCAGCGCTGAGGATAGCGTTCGGCGCATTGGCAGTGTTCTACGCCTTGAAGATATTCCTGGGTGAGGGGATGAGAGTCCGCGCCCTGAAGGTCCCCGACTGGGTTTACATGCTCTCAGGAGGATTCCTCACCGGCTTATTCAATGCAGGTAAACCGCCTCTCCTCCACGGGGTAAGGGAGAGGCACGTAATCGAATCTCCCCGGCCGGTGGCTTCCGTGGTGTTGGCGGCGTCGGCACTTCAGGTGGCAGTCTACGCCCTCTCCGGCATCATATACTCGACGACGCTCGTCCACTCCATCATAGCGCTGCCGTTCATGTACCTGACCGTCCTCCTGGGGAGAGTCACCCCCCCGTCGCTCGACGGCAGGCTGGTTTCGGGCATAATGTCCGCGGTCTTGCTAGTGTCGGGGGCGTTCATCCTGCTGATGTGAGCCCAAGCTCTTATATTAATCCAGGTAATTATATCTATCATGCTTCCAGGTCTCCTGAATGTGATGTGGCTCATATTCCCTGCGTACGTCGCCAACTCCGCCGCCATAGACGTGTCGGGGTTTCCGGTCCTCAAAGATTTTTCCACCCCCATGGACTTCGGGAAAAAATTCGCAGGGAAGCGGATATTCGGGGACGGAAAAACCTGGCGGGGTTTCGTATTCGGGGTGCTGGCGGCGGTGGCTGCGGCCGCGATACAGCAGCAGATTCAGCCGGCGGGGTTCATCGCGATGACTCCGTACCTGGGTTTTCTCCTGGGGTTCGGCGCGTTGGCTGGGGATTTGGCCGCAAGCTTCATAAAAAGGCGTGCGGGTTTGGGCCGCGGCCACCCAGTATTCTTCCTGGACCAGCTCGACTACATCTTCGGGGCGTTCTTCCTGGCGTGGACTGTGTTGCCCGTCGACTTCGGATACCTGATTTTGGCGTGCATGCTCACCATACCCTTGCACGTCATCGCCAACATCGTCGCATGGGTTATCAGGTTGAAGAGGAAGCCCTGGTAGAATGGAATACGATACAATAGTGGTGGGTGCCGGCGTGAGCGGCCTGCTCTCAGCACTCGCCCTGTCGAAGGAGGGGAAGAACGTGCTGGTGCTGGAGAAAAGCAGCGAGGTCGGCGGGAACCTCCGCACGTACAGCCTCGACGGCTACACAGTCGACACCGGTCTTCATGCGATAACCCACGTCGACAACGGGCCGCTGACGGAGCTGATGGACCGTTACTTCGACGTCATACCCAAGTTCATGCCCTACGGCGACTACCACATCCGCACCAGGGACAAGCTGGTCGTCTTCCCGTGGACGGTGCAGGCGTGGGTGAACTTCGACGTCCTCCCGCAGAAGGACCGGATACTGATAACCAGCATCCTCGGCTCGTCTGTGGCGTTCAGCGTGTTCGGGTCGGTGGACCGGGGCCAGAGCGTATACGACTACTTGAAGGCGAACGACTTCAGCGAGAAGACGTGGAAGTTCATAGACACATTCTGCTATTTCATGAGCGGTAAGAGTATGAGGAAGACTCCCGTGTGGCGGCTGGTGAAGGGAGCCCGGTACATGGAGGAGACGCAGAGCGAGTTCATAGGCGACAAAGTAATAGGCGGGATAGCGAGTTTCGCGAAGCTCCTCGCATACGACGGCAGCTACCACCAGGCTTATCCGCGGCTGGGCGCCGGCGTCGTCACAGACTGCATAATGAAGTCGTTCCCCCGCGGACGGGTGGCCGTCAAGGCGGGGGAGGAGGTGACCTCCATAGACGGCGACGGACGGGTGACCGGCGTCTCAACCGGTGAAGGCAGCTACGAGGCGGATTCTGTCGTATACACGGGTTTCGTGAAGGACCTTCCTTCACTCACCAGCGGCCTCCCCAAAGACTACGTCAGGGCCCTGGATACCCTGGAGCAGACCACCTCCATCACGGTGTGGCTGGGCCTCGACACAAGGCTTCCGGAGTTCGACTACATTGGGGCGGAGGTGTGGTTCGAGGAGGGGAAATCCTACTGGGCCATGCCGGTCAGCAACTACAACGGTTCGTTCGCACCGGAAGGCCATCAGCTGGTGGGATTCACGTCCATAGTCGAGGATGGTGTGGAGTCGGAGGAGAAGGCGTTGATGGAGTCCATATACACCGCCGTCCCAGGAGTGGAGGGACACGTCGACTTCAAGCATATGCAGGTCACGATACCCGAGAAGGCGGCGATAACCGTTGGCTCCAGGTTTCCGTCGCCGAACGCGCCGTTGGGCGGGCTCTACCTGGCGGGCACCGACACCGACACGCGGAGCATGGGCGTGACCCGCGCATCCTTTTCGGTGCTGGAGATGATGAAGGCGATGCGGTCTGAAGGTGATCTGTGATGGAGTTCAACATGCCCTACGGAGACGGCACCGTCTCCGTCCGCGTGGACGACGACAGAGTATTGGAGGTCATCCGGCCGTCGTCGTTCGAGAAAAGGGGTTTGAACGAGCTCCTGGAAGAAGGTCTTCAAAATCCTTCTGGAACGTCCTTCCAGGAGTTCCTGAAGGGTAAAGACACGGTACTCCTCATACTCAACGACCTCACCCGGCCGACGCCGACGGCTCCTTTCTTGGACGCCCTGCTTCCGAAGCTGGAGGGGAAGGAGCTGAAGTTCGTGGTAGCCACCGGCTCCCATAAGCCGCCTGAGAAGCCTGCGCTCCGGAAGATTATGGGCAGGGAAAACTATGAGCTGCACAGGGACTCCGTCGTAGGTCATGAAAGCAGGGACGACGAATGCCTCCGCTACGCAGGCGACACCGCACGGGCTACCAGCGTATACTATAACAAGATAATCTGGGAGGCCGACGGAATAGTCAACATCAACAGCGTCGAACCCCATTATTTCGCAGGATACACGGGCGGCAGGAAAAGCTTCCTCCCCGGGGTTGCAGGGTACAAGACGATAACCAAGAACCACTCCCTCGCGTTGGAGGAGGGGTCGCAGCTGTGCAGGCTCGACGGCAACCCCGTCAACGAGGACATGGAGGGGGCCGCGTCGATGGTGGAGGCGGACGTGTTCAGCTTCAACCTGGTGTTGGACGAGGACAGCGACGTCGCCGCCGTCTACGCGGGCGACCTCCGCGGCTCCTTCAGGAGCGCGTGTGACTTCGCGTCCACGAAATACACGTATCCCCTGAAGGAGAAGGCGGATGTGGTGTTGGCGGCCGTCCACGAGCCCATGAACCAGGACCTGTACCAGACCCAGAAGGTCATCGAGTCCGCGAAGTACGCGCTGAAGAAAGACGGGATACTGGTGTTCGTGTCGTCGTGCGAGAACGGCGTGGGGCCTGAAAACTACTATGCGCTGATGAGCTCCAGCGCAGACCCCAAGACCATACTGATGTCGATTAAGCAGAAGTACAAGCTCGGCTACCACAAGGCCGCGCGCCTCCTGGACATTTCACTGTGGGCTAGCATGTACGGCGTCACCGAATTGGATGACAGCGTGTTGGAGCGTGTGTTCATGAAGCCGTATCCCAACGCCCAGGAGGCCGTTGACGCGGCGTTGGAGGAGAAGGGGCCTGATGCGAAGCTGATTTACATGGAGAACTCGATACTGTCCGTTCCCGTCGGCGGCTGCGCCAGATAGTCAGGGCTGGACCATGTCGAGGCGGTAGTGTTTCTTGTATTCCTCGGATTCGCTCAGGAACATGTTCAGTATCCTCTCAGTCTCCTCCGCGCCGACCAAATCCTCCAGCACCTCAACCATCCGTTCGAAGTTCGCGTCCTTCACCAGCCCGTAGCAGCCGTAGCAGTATTTCCCGTGGGTCACGCAGAAGGCGCCGCACCCGCCTCTTGTTATCGGCCCCAGGCATACTTCGCCGTTGACGAGCCTGCACTGGTTGTCGTTTATCTTGCACTCCATGCACACGGGGTTGTCCCTGTCTTCGGGGCTCGCTCCCTTGAGGAACGCGGTGAGGAACCGCTCTATCTCGTTTTTGTCTACGGGGCAGCCGTTCAACGTGAAGTCGACTTCGACGAAGGCGCTCAGCGGCTTAGCCATGGTGCCCTGCGGCTTGTACTCCGGCGGGTACACTTTCCCGTAGAAGTCCAGGCGGTCTTTTTCATCATTCACTATCGCGGGCACGCCGCCGGTGCACGCGCACGCCCCCAACCCCACTATGATTCTGGTCTTCCCCCTTATCTGCCGGAGCAGCTCCTGCTCGTCCGGGGTCACCGGGGTTCCCTCTATGAATGCTATGTCGAACGGCCCCGGCTCGTTCCCCTCCTTCGCGAGCCGCCAGTTCACTATCTCCACGTCCTCCAGCAAATCCATCAGTTTCTCCTTGAGGTTGATGAACTCGACCTCGCAGCCTTCACAGTCGGTGAAGTCGAACACCGCAATCCTGGGTTTCGGCAGAGCCTTCATTACAGTCCCCCGTATTCCTCCAGCAGCTCCTTGTATGTGAATACTGGGCCGTCGAGGCACACGTACTTTGAGCCGCGGTTGCAGTGCTGGCATTTGCCGACCCCGCACTTCATTCGTCTCTCCAGTGACAGCAGCATGTTTTCGGGCTTCATCCCCTCCTCCAGCAGTTTATTCACAACGAACTTGTACATGATTCCGGGGCCGCACATCACAGCCACCGTGTTGTCTTTAATTTCAACGTCGTCTATGAGCGTCGTAACCACGCCGACGCCGCACTCCAAGCCCAGCTCCGGGTCCGGCTCATCCTCCGTGTCGACGGTCAGCAACACCCTCGCCTTCTTGCCCCACTTTTTGTATTCCTGCCGGAACAGCAGGTCCTGTTGGGTCCTCGCCCCGTACAACAACGTGATGCCGTCGTAGTCTTTACTGTTCTCCATGGCGTGCAGCATCAGCGCCCTCATCGGGGGTATCCCGCAGCCGCCTGATATCACCAGCAGGTCCTTGCCCTTAATCCACTCCTCCTTGAAGCCGTTGCCGAACGGCCCACGCACGCCGACTTCATCCCCTTTTTCGAGGCGGTGGACGGCCTGGGTCACGTTGCCGGCCTTCCTCACCGACACCTGAATGTGTTTCCTGTCGCCGGGGTTGGATGCGAGGCCCACCGGTATTTCTCCGTGGCCGAGTAGCGACAGCTGTATGAACTGCCCGGGCGTGAACGTGAACTTCTTCCTCACCGACTCGTCTGTGAACTGGAGGGTCAGCATCACGCTGTCCCCGCCGAGGTCGGTAACCCCCTCCACCCTCGTATTATACGGCATGTACGTGTTCATTCCCCGCACCTCCTGATGTTTTCGTGAATCTTTATCGCCGCCGGACAGTATGTTATGCACCGTCCGCACCCCACGCAGTCCGGGTGCCCCCGCTCCTTGACTGCGCGGCTGAATTTGTGGTGGTACCAGTTGTGTATCCTCTCATGTCTCTTTTCCCTGAAGTTTAGGCCGCCTGCCACCAATGCGAAGTCGGCGAGCATGCATGAATCCCACTTCCTCACCCTCTCCCCGCCGCCTTCCAGCCGGGTTTTGTCTTCCACGTCGAAGCAGTGGCAGATGGGGCACACGTACGCGCAGACGCCGCAGGCGAAACACTCTTTCGCCACTTCATGCCACAGCTCCTGGTCGGGGCCCCGGTCGAGGAACTCCATGGTCTTCTCCAAATCGATTTTCCCCTCCCCCGCATCCGGGATGCGGGGCGTCCTCGCCTTCACGTTCCTGGACTTCACGTGCCCGTTCTTCACCAGCCTCTTCCCCTTCTCCGTCTTCACGTCCAATACGATGTGGTCGCCTTCGTCTAACAGCATGATGTCGTATCCGCTTTCAAGGTCAAGGTCCAGTTCGCTGTAGAATGCGTTGGGGACGTCCCCGTGTTCCACGGCCACCAGCACGGAACCCCTACGCCTTCTCTGATAGTATGTGTCCTTCACAGGCTTGCCGAACGCCTCATCCAGTATCCTTATCGCCTGGACGTCGTAGGGGTGGAGGCCGAACACCAGCACCTTCCGGTTGTGCGCCGGCGCCCTGACGTCTCCGTTGTATCCCAGAAGCGTCTCCTCCGGCGGGAAAAAAGCCCTCTTCACAGGCGAGTTGGTGGTGTCGTAGTCTAACACGACTTCGTCGCCTTCCCGCCACACGTCGAAGGTGACCACGTCACCCCTTCTGACGGGCGCGTAGACCGCGTATTCACCCGACAACCAGCTAAGGTACCCCCCCAGGTCTTTCTTGGCTAAAACCACAGCCATTGCTTACTAATTAAAACCTGCTTTAAATAATACAACCATGTTGTATGACATACACGTCCACTCCAGCAGGTCCGACGGCAAAGCCAGCCCCGCAGAGATAATAGAGTACGCGAGAAGGCGCCTGGACGGCATAGCGATTACGGATCACGATGTCATCGACGGTTCGCTGGAGGCTCTGGAATACGCAGATGGCTCGTTCACGGTCATATCTGGCGTGGAGGTTTCCTCCCTGGAAGGGCACATACTCGCCCTCGGCGTAAAGGAGCTCGTCCCCCGCGACCTTTCCGCTGCTGAAACAGTCGAACGCATACACTCACTCGGCGGCCTGGCAATAGCGGCCCACCCATACGACACATACCGGCGGGGCGTGGGCGACCTGATACTGGAGCTGCCGTTCGACGCCGTCGAAGTTGTTAACGGCCACACGTTCGGCAATACACGCGATCCCGTGAAGACGTGCGCCGACGCGGGCCTGCCGATGGTGGGGGGCAGCGACGCGCACACACTCCGTGAAATCGGCTCCGTAACCCTAGACTTCAACGGCGAATTAGGCGCAGCACTCAAAGCCGGAGGCGTCAGAATCAAAAGCAAACCCAGGGTGCAGATGCTGATAAACCATGGAATAGGCGTTATCCGGAGGAGGCTGCTGTGACACGGCTTTTTATTCCTTTTTTCCCTATACACTGGAGATGAAGAAACTCAACGTCGGCGTGCTCGGCGCCACCGGCATGGTGGGCCAACGATTCATAGAGGGGCTGCAGGACCACCCATACTT
This sequence comes from uncultured archaeon, assembly GCA_964587725.1. Classification (GTDB taxonomy): domain Archaea; phylum Altiarchaeota; class Altiarchaeia; order IMC4; family SCGC-AAA252-I15; genus WJMO01. The sequence goes on along the minus strand of CAZPLO010000004.1, from coordinate 50,441 downwards.
CAAGGTGGCCGCCGTAGCAGCGTCGGAGAGGAGCGCGGGGAAGAAATACCGCGACGCCGCGAAATGGTATCTCGCAGACGACATACCGGAGTCCGTCGCCGACACGAAAGTGGATTTGATAGACACCAAAATCATAGGCGAATACGACCTCGATATGGTGTTCAGCGCAATCCCCTCCTCGATTGCTAAGGAGGTTGAGGGCTCGTTCGCCCAGGAGATTCCCGTCTACAGCAACACCAAAACCTACAGGATGGAGCCGGACGTGCCGTTGGTGATAGGGGACGTGAACCCCGAGCACCTGGACCTGCTCAAGGTTCAGAAGGAGAAGCGCGGCTGGAACGGCCACATAGTCACGAACCCCAACTGCAGCACCATCGGGCTGGTGGTGCCGTTGAAGCCCATATTGGACGAGTTCGGCTTGGAGTGGGTGAACGTCACCACCATGCAGGCGCTGTCCGGCGCAGGCTACAACGGCGTGCCGTCGATGGCGGCAGTCGACAACGTGATACCGTACATCGGCGGCGAAGAGGATAAGGTGGAGACGGAGCCTCTGAAGATACTCGGAAGTTTGTCTAAAGACCATGTCGAAGACGCTTCGATGGACATATTCGCGTCATGCAACCGGGTTCCATCATTAGACGGCCACTTGAAGGCGGTTTTCGTCGGGACTAAGCAGGACTGCGACCTAGAAGACATCATAGCGGTATTGAGGGGCTACAGCAGCGTGCCGCAGGAGCTGAAGCTGCCGACCGCACCCAACCCGCCGATTATCGTGCGGGAGGAGGAGGACCGCCCGCAGCCGCGCCGCGACCGCGACGCAGGCAAAGGCATGGCCGTCACCGTGGGGAGGCTGCGGAAGAAGACGAAGAAGAAGTTCAAGTTCACCTGCCTAAGCCACAACACCATACGCGGCGCAGCCGGCGCCAGCATACTGAACGCGGAACTCGCGCTGAAGAAGAAGCTGCTTTAGCCGACGGGTCTGAAACCCTTGTTAAGCTCCCCGACCAGTTCTTCAACGTCAGCCACCCTCACCCTGTCCACCGCCTTCGGCACCAGATACCTGCAGCCGGCCCACCCGTAACGTTCCTCCCCCCTCTTCGGGGGATTGCCGTCGAACATGTTTCTTACGCCGTCGTCCCTGAACAGTTTCTGTATCCTGATGAATTCTCTCTTGAACGCGTCCACATACTTCTCATGTATGGCGCCAATGTCCTCCAAACCCACACCCCTGTCGGCCGCCTTATCCAGGGTCTTCACAATCCACGCGTTGAACGTTGATACGTACTCCGCCAGCGGCTTTTCCACGTCCCCGAATACGCTGGTCTCATCGTTTCTTATATAACCTGTGGGCAGGCCGCCCTCATTGAGTTTTATTATCTCGTCTCCGTCCCCGTAGAGGTGGAATCCGGTGTGGGGGTTTATCCTGCCCAAACTCATGTTGCGGGCGGCCTCCACGCCCATGTATATCGCCAGCCTCTTAACGAATTCGGGGTTGCCGTACATTTCATCCGGTATCTTGTCGACTGGGACGCCCTCGGAGTATGAGCGGGTTAAAAACGGGGTGTCGTATTCTGCATCGCCCTCAACCTCCTTGCAGGGTATGACCTCCATGTGGGGGTGGCCCGGTGATATCACCTCGTCGAACCTGTTCCGGTCCAAAACGAACATCGTGTATTCTCGGCTTAACGTCTCAGCCTCCCCCTCGGTCAGCTCCCTGCCGTAGACTTTCACGCCGTCTCTCTCCACATACCATCCTCTTTCGTCGCGGCCGGCCTCGCCGGCCTTCATCATCTCCTCCAGTTTAACTCTCCCGTAGAAGTTTTTCCTGTCGCCGAAGTCGAATTCACGGCCTTCCCGGTAGTATCGTTCATCCCATTTCTGCCTTCTGACGAGGTCCACCCTGTTCCTCTCATCGCCTTCCACACGCCATTCGACCACGTACACCTCACGCACCTCCTCAGGGCTCACCTTCCCCCTCTTGGAAAGCGACTCTATCACCTGCCCCACGTTTATGTGCTCCAGCTCATGGCCTTTCCTGCCGCAGTATCCCCTGAAGTCCGATATAATCGCCTTAACGTGCTGGGCGCGCACGTCACCTTGCTCTATCATCGCGTCCAGGTGGGGGTCGAGAATGAACCCGTCATCTTCGTTTCTCCCGCCGGGCAGCCACTCCACCTCCCCCATGAACTCGCGGCCCAAACCCAGCTTGAGCTCCTCCGACGGGGCTTTCTCCATGCCCATGAGTGTCTTGTACATGTTCCACCTCCACTGCTCGTTATCCATATTGTCTTCGTGGAAGTGGTTTTCGGTGGCGTCGTGCATCCGTTCCAGACTTTCTTGGAGCACGCGGACTACTTCGGCGTCGGTTTTCCCACTGTCCTCTACGGATTCTAAAACGTCCCTGAGATATTTTATCCCGAACCTGCCAGACGCCACCTTACAGAATGATAGGGAAGGGGTTCCAGTGCGGTTCTGTCTTCCGTAGAGGTCTGTCATGCAATGGAACTGTCCGGCAAGGGTTTCCCTGTCCACCCTCCCCCCCTTAAAGTCTTCAACGACCGTCCTATACCCTCCTTCAGTCAGCAAACGTTCTCCACTCCCCGCTGCATAGTAGAGGCTAACCCCCTGGTCTGTTTTTATCATGGATTCTCTGATGAACTCCACCTGCCTGTCCTTTGACATGGTGGGGGGATAAAGCCTGTACAACGACCCCCGGCGTTCATAGTGTCTCCTGAGGCTCTCATTTCCTTCAATGCTGTTAGAAACAACTTTCACTCTGTCGTAGGGCACCCCCAGATCCTCCTCTATGACCCTCACCGACTCATCTAGTGTGTCCAAATCCACTTCAGGGTCTTTTCTCACGCACACCTCCACGTTTTCGCCGAACCCGCGCATGACCACCGGCACATAATTACCAATTACCTTTTCTCCGTGTTTCATCGCGGTCTCATCCAGCCTACGGACCAGTCCCTCCTCTTCAGGGGATTTAGACCTCTTGAGCGTCAGCCGAGCCAGCTGATCCAATTGGGCTGAAGAAGGAACCCTGTCATTGCTCAAGCCCCTATTCGGGTCTTCTACGCCGTCCCCCATGGAATATGCTATCAGAAACGCGGTCTTGAAGGCGCCTGCGCGGTGGTCCGGCCTTGAGGTCACAAAAAGATTTTTCCCAAGAGGATTGTCGTCTTTCAGTATCAGGCATGCTGCAGTGTTCACCGGCCTGCCTTCAGCGTCGGTTTCAAGAGGATGCGGCCCCACCAGCATGGTTTCCGAGTTTTCCCCCAGCTCCATGGGCCCCGGCATCTCACCGCCTTTCACCCGGCGTCTCCCCGGCGTTTTATGGCCGTTCCCCATACCTTATTCTACGAAGGACACCTTTAAATCGGCTATTTTTATTGGTTTAAGCCGTATCTTTAACTCACGGGGTGTTTTTGATGGATAATGTGAGGTTGCTGGAGCTTCTGGAAGCGGATGCGCGGATTTCGACGGCTGATTTAGCCATCATGCTAGACTCCTCAGAAGAGGAGGTTGAGGAGGCGTTGAAGGATTTGTCCGAGAGGGGAGTGATAAAGGGCTACAACGCGATAATCGACTGGCGTAAGGTCGACGGGAAAAAAGCTGTGGCGGTCATACAGGTTAAGGTGGTGCCGCAGCGGAAGACGGGCTTCGACAAGGTCTGCGACGACATAGCCAAGGACAAGCGTGTGTCCGACGTCCTCATCACCTCCGGTAAATACGATTTGATGGTTACCGTGCGTGCGGACGACATCGACGAAATAAGCGAGTTCGTTACCGAAAAGCTCGCGCCCATGAAGGAGGTCACGGGAACATACACGCACGTGATACTGAAGGAGTTCAAACGGGACGGCGCCGTCTTCCACGAGGCCAGGCGGAAGCGGCTCCCAGTCAGCTGACCACACAATGATTTCGGAGCGCGTTGACAAAATACCTTTCTCAGGTATCAGGAGGTTCTTCGACGTGGTGTCGAAGAGGAAGGACGTGGTCAGCCTCGGCGTCGGCGAACCGGATTTCCCCACACCCGACCCCATGAAGGCTGCGGGCATAAACTCCATCGAGTCAGACTACAACAACTACACCAGCAACTACGGTCTTTTGGAGTTGCGTGAGAAGATTTCATCCAAGCTGAAGAAAGACAACGACCTCGACGCGGACCCGGAAACCCAGGTCCTCGTAACCACAGGAACCAGCGAGGCGTTGGATTTGGTGTTCCGCGCGATACTGGATCCCGGCGACGAAGTCCTCGTCCCCGAACCAAGCTACGTATCATATAAGCCGTGTGTGTGGTTCGCCCACTGCACGCCCGTGCCGGTGCCCATGAACGAGGAACACGACTTCCGCGTGCAGGTAGGGGATGTGGAGGACAAGCTCACCGACAAAACCAAGGCCATCATCGTCGCGTCGCCGAACAACCCCACAGGCAGCGTACTGGACAAGAAGGGCCTGGAGGACATCGCCGACCTGGTGGTCGAACACGACCTGACAGTGATATCCGACGAACTCTACGAACACCTCCTCTACGACGGCGTGAAACACCACAGCATAGGCTCATTCGACGGCATGGCCTGCCGGACGGTAACAATCAACGGCTTCAGCAAAGGCTACGCGTTCACGGGGTGGCGCCTAGGATACGCCGCAGGTCCGTCGGAGGTTATTGAGGCGATGATGAAGATACACCAGTACACGATGCTCAGCGCCCCCACCGTCGCCCAGTACGCCGCACTGGCGTTCGACAAATGCTCCAAGTACGTGAAAGACATGGTGAAGGAATACGACGCGAGACGCCGGCTGCTGGTGAAGGGTTTGAACGAACTCGCCGGCGTATCATGCATCACGCCGAAGGGCGCGTTCTACGCCTTCCCCAACATACGTGAAACCGGCTTAAACAGCGACGACTTCGCCCAACGCCTCCTCGACGAAGCGAAGGTGGCGGTGGTCCCAGGCAACACCTTCGGCGACAGCGGAGGAGGGTACGTGAGATGCAGCTACTCGGTGTCACGCGACACCATAAAAGAGGCGCTGGAGCGTATGCGGTCTTTCAAGCCTTAATAAGCATTATTAATGTTGGATTCCATATTCTCTTCCATTATGTCCGACGCGTCCGAAACAGAGGCTAAGTGGCTTAAACGGTGGGGTGAGGGTGGTGTCTTCGACAGCGACCCCGACGGCCGCGAATCATTCTATCTTACAGTAGCGTACCCATACCCCTCAGGGGGGATGCACATCGGCCACGCCCGAACCTACACTGTACCCGACGTCATCGCCCGGTTCAAGCGGATGCAGGGCTACAACGTGCTGTTCCCGATGGCATGGCACGTCACCGGCACACCCATTATCGGCGCGTTGAAGAGGCTTAAGGAGGGGGAGGAGAAGCAGCTCCGGGTGCTGAAGGAAGTGTACGGGATGACCGACGACGAGCTCTCCGTCATTAAGGAGCCTATGGATTTCGCCCAATACTTCATCTCAAACCACTACCGCCCAAGCATGAAGAAGCTCGGCTACACAATAGACTGGCGCCGGCAGTTCACCACCAACGACCCCCACTACAACAAATTCATAACCTGGCAGTATATGACCCTCAACGGCCGCGGTCTCATCAAAAAAGGCCTGCATCCCGTGAAATACTGCACCCAAGACGAGAACCCTGTGACAACCCACGACCTCCTCGAAGGCGAGGACGCGGACGTGCAGGAGTTCACGCTCCTGAAGTTCAAATACGGCGACTCATTCATAATAGCCGCAACCCTCCGCCCCGAAACCATGTACGGCCAGACCAACATGTGGGTGAACCCCGGAGTCGAATACGTAAAGGCCGACGTGGAGGGGGAGCCGTGGATAGTCAGCGCCGAATGCGCCGAAAAGCTGCGCCTCCAGGACAGGGAGGTGGAGGTCAAAGATAAGGTCAGGGGCGCCGACCTGTTGGGGGAATACTGCCGCGCCCCCGTAGTCGACCGAGACATAATCATCCTGCCGTCGGATTTCCCCGACCCAAAAATAGGCACAGGCCTCGTCACATCAGTGCCCAGCGACGCACCCTACGACTGGATAGCGTTGAAGGACCTGCAGGAGAATCCAGGCATCTCCCAGAAACACGGTATAGACTACGACAAGGTCAAGCCCATACAGACCATCCCCATCATCAACATCGAAGGATACGGCCCCGAAGCCGCTAAAACCGTCGTGGAGCGGATGGGCATCAAAAGCCAGCATGACACCGAGAAACTCGAGGAAGCCACACGGGAAGTCTACAAGGAGGGGTTCCACTCCGGGTTCATGAACGAGAACTGCGGCCCCTACAAGGGCATGGCTGTTGTCCGCGCGAAGGAGAAGATGAAACAAAAGCTTTTGGATGAAGGCGCCGCCGACACGATGCTGGAGTTCAGCGAACCGGTAACCTGCAGGTGCGGCGGCACCGTGGTGGTTGCTAAGGCGGACAGCTGGTTCATAGACTACGGCAACCCCGACTGGAAGGAGACGGTCCGCGGAGCAATCCACAACCTCAACACCATCCCGGAACGCACGAAACAGGATTACATGAACACCGTGGACTGGCTGCACGAGTGGCCGTGCATCCGCAACTACGGCCTCGGCACCCGCCTCCCCCTCGACGACCGGTTCATGATAGAGCCGCTGTCCGACTCCACAATATACATGGCATACTACACCGTAGCACACCTCATTAAGGACTTGAAGCCTGAGCAGCTCACAGTCGAGTTCTTCAACTTCACATTCAGGGGCGAAGGCAAACCAGCGGACGTCGCAGAATCCACCGGCGTACCCGAGGATAAGCTCATTGAAATCCGCTCTTCATTCGACTACTGGTACCCGCAGGACTGGCGGTGCAGCGCCCTCGAACTCGTGCAAAACCACCTCACATTCATGCTCTTCCACCACTGCGCACTCTTCAACGCAGACAAGTGGCCCAGGGGCATAGCCTCCTTCGGGATGGGGCTGCTGGAGGGTGAGAAGATGAGCAGCAGCAAAGGCAACGTCATCCTAGTCAAAGAGGCTGTTGAACAACACGGAGCCGACGTCGTCCGCCTATTCCTGATGGGGAACGCGGAGCCTTGGCAGGACTTCGACTGGCGTGAAAACCTGGTGGAGAGCGTCAACCGCCGCCTTAGACAGTTCACCCGCATAATCGAAGACGCAGTAGCAATGGAAGGCGACGCCAAGATGCGGCCCATAGACCGCTGGCTTATCTCCCGGCTGAACCGCCGCATAGCCGACGCCACCGAAGCCCTGGAGGGCTTCCAGACGCGCAAAGCCCTTCAAACCATATTCTATGAACTGTTCAACGACGTAGCATGGTATATGCGCCGAGGCGAACCCAACCCTACGGTGATGCGGGAGCTCGCCGACACATGGGTTCGTCTGATGACGCCGTTCACGCCGTTCACCTGCGAGGAACTGTGGGAGAAAATGGGCGGCGAAGGATTCGCATCCAACGCACCCTACCCCGCCCCCGACGACTCCAAGCTCGACGAGTCCGTCGAAGCTGTTGAAGAATACTTGTCCAATATTATGGAGGACGTCCAGAGCATCCTGCAGGTGACGAAGAAGAAGCCTTCAGCAATCAGCTTCTACACCGCACCCGAATGGAAGCACCAGGTCTTTGGGGCGATAGCTGACGGCAAGTCCATCAAGGACGTCATGCAGGACCCAGAAATCAAAAAACACGGGAAGGATGCTGCGAAGCTGATGAAAACCCGCCGCGACGAAATACCAGCTCACATGCTGCCGCCTCAAGACGAAGCCGCCGCACTCGCTGACGCCGCCGACTTCCTGTCGAAGGAGTTCGAAGCTGAAGCCAAAGTCAACCCGCCGGAAGACCCTGAAGGAAAAACAAAATACGCCACCCCCATGAAGCCCGGCATCTACATAGAATGAATTCACCGCTCCCTAGCCTTCCGTATTAGGCGTCCTCTGAGTTCATCGATTTTCTCCCCGTATCCTGATTTCAAGGGGCGCGTGCCTCTTTCAAACGACACATCCTCATCCTCATATACGATCCCGAAGGAGCCTGGTGGGGGCCGTTTGAACCTGATGTGCGCAGAAGAAAACGCATCCCCCTCCCTAGGCGCCCTTATAATCTGAAGTCCAGAATCATCCCCTCCTTTCTCTGGCAGGAAAGCCAATGCTGTGGAGAACACTACAGTGGCTTTTTTAACGTCCACTCCATGCATGTTCTGGGGCCAGGCCCTGGTGTCGCCGCTGATGGCGTCCATGACACCCAAGCCGCTGCACGAGTAGCCGCCGTCGGCTTTCAGCCTTCTCCTGGCTGTTTCAGCGGTTGTCCCATGCATCAGAACGGGGGGAAGCAGGAAACCCCGCACCTCCACTCTGCCTGTCTCATCAAAATCCTTAACACCCTCTGGAAACTCCCCCCCGACATTGTCCCGGTGGAACTCCTTCCTCTTCACCATCAATAAAATTAGGGAGCCCCACACATATAAAGAAAAAGCGTTCGCGAAAGAGAAAGAACCATCAGCCTGCTTCAATGCACTGGTCTGCGAATTCGCGGGCCCGTCCGAGGGTGAAGTCGCCGGTCAAATCCCTGCCGGATGCGGGGCACAGCAGCTGCGGCGCATAGTCGACGTAGTCGAACGCCTGCATACACTCCGTAATCATCTTCCTCTCCCCAGGGTCTGCGTGATCTACGGTGTATACGCTGTACATTAGTGTGTCATTGTACTCCAGGTCCACAAGATCCTCTATTATCCCGTCAGTCCTAGTGCACACCGGGCAGTTGCGGCTGCTGGTATGGTAAATCAGCTGATTTTCATCAACCCCGTAGTCGGCGATGCAGTTCCGAACCCTATCCAACTCCTCGTTGAACAGCTGGCATGATTTCTCCACGCCGGCGAAACGACATAATGTGTTGGCTATGTTCCATCTCGTCCTCGCGTCACCAAGGGTTGCCCTCCCATCGTCCACGACGAACACGTTGGGCTTGGACACGATGTCGCTGACCGCGAACTCCACCGGCACACCCACCTCCTGACTCAGCAAATCCATAAGCCGCAGGTCATAGTATGAGTTGCAGTAGCTGCACTGCCCCGGAACCGCCAAATCACATTCCGCGCACCTGGCAGGATACAGGTAAACAACCCGCAGCCCCTCCACAGGATACACGGTGTTGTTCACCACCGCCGCCTTCCCGCCGCCACACCCCGTGATGATGTAAACCGACAGCAGACCGGCGAAAATCGCCAAACCCAACATCAAATAAGCCCAAACCCTCATAACAAACACACTACATTAAAACGTGAAATAAATACTATGAAGCATTAAATATAAAAGCCTTACTCCACAAAACACTTTGCCGAGGCAGGCGCAACCCTCTGGGTTGCTAACCTCGGCATTCACTTACGTTCATGCCGAGGTGGCGGAGCCTGGACTAACGCGCACGCCTGGAAAGCGTGTTCCCCAAAAGGGAGCTCGAGTTCAAATCTCGACCTCGGCGAATTCTTATCACATCAGAGCGAATGTGTATCGCGCACTGGGGAGAGATAAGTCAGGTCCGAAGGGTCTGACGGAATCTCGACCTCGGCGTTTTCTTATCACGTCTAAGCAATAGTGTGTCACATACCTGGTTGAGGCAAGCGAGTCGGAGATGAGCGGGGTCTCGGCCTCGGCGAACCTTTTTTCTTTCTTAAAAAGAAAGAAAGAACGTTCACGAAAAAAGAAAGAATGGCGGGGTCTCCGACTCTGCGTGATTTTTTAAATAGTTTATAGAAAATTTTAAATTGTTTATGCTTTTTTTTCCTGGATTATTTGAGTTTTTCCGGGAGGTTGAGTAGTTTCTCGGCTTTGTCGGATTTGAGTATGCCGAGTTCCACGAGGCTCCGCAGCAACAGTAGTAGGGCGCCCGCTTCATCCAGGTTCCCCACCAGGGGGGAGGTTGTCTGGGATGAACTCGAACAACCCCATGCCGGGGTTCAGGAGGTAGGCTATGGACGCTACCGCCAGTACGGTCCACAGCCACCTGTCGGATGCCATGGTTACATTATGTGGGGTACGCATTTTTATAGTAGACGCCGTGGACGCTATTAACCCCCCGCATCTAATTACTTTCTGTATGGACAGGGACACCATATTGTTTCTGGAGAAGGACGTGTGCGACGGCAGCGCGTTCGGGCTGAAGTGGGGTACTCTGATTCTGTATCAGCAGGGCCTCGTGTTCCACTACAACCGCCCCATGAAGGATGCGCCGGGGCGGATGCAGGATGTGATGAAGCTCGGCGACATACTCGAGGTGAAACTGAAGAACATCGACTGGCTGGTGAGCAAAATCTTCTGGGTCGGCCGCAACCAGCTGATAATCAAGACCCGTGAAGGCGAGAAACGATACTACATGCGCGACCGCGACGGGCTGGCGGCGGCGTTGAAGCTGCTGAAGCCGTCCCTAACGGTTTCGGGGCCCTAGCTTCTCCTGGAAGCCACGGCCACGACCAGCCGTGATCCGAACTCCTGCCGTTTATCCAAGTCCACCCGGTTCTCCCTGACCCACCTGCTCATGTGGTCGTGGAGCATTTTCCTGTCGCCTCCGCTGAGGTTGGAGCCTAACGCCGTGTATGTGCCGTCCCCTATCATGTCGAGGAAGTCCCTGAACGAGTAGCTGAAGCTGTATTTAGAACCATCAACTTTTTTCTCGTCCAAACCCCATCCCCTGGATTCAAGGTGTTCCCTGACGTCTGATAAGTCATACAATCGTTTAACCGCGTCATGCGGCTGCAGGCCTCTTTCAGCCCTCACCCGCGCGTATTCCCTCCAGAAGGCTGTGGTTTCAGGCTCCACTCCGCCGGCTGGTCTGTCGCCGGCTATCAACCGGTACCAGTCGCAGTCCGAGCGGATGAAATACGCCCTGCCTCCGCCGACCATGCAGTCCAGGACCTTGTCCACCACGGGTTTGAAGTCGTCGAGGGTGTGGGCTACGAACGACAGCAGGGCTGTGTCGAAGACCCTGCCAGCTTTCACATCCGCCATGTCCCGGTTTGTTATGCTGATTCCCCCGAAGTCCGCATACACTGGTTCGGTATATCCTGTGAAGCCTTTGCTGACGGCTTTCCTCGCCTCCACGGTCATGTGGTCTGACACGTCGACGCCGTAGTAGGAGAGGCTGAAGCGTTCATCCATTCTTTTAATCCACGGTATGGTGGCTCTTCCCGTGCCCGGTCCCACTTCGAGGGCGTGGACGGGAAGCCGGCTCACCAGCTTCACTGTCGCGGGGTCGCCGCTCATCGACTCGGCCGCAGCGTACTCCCTCGCATGCTCCTTCCTGAAGGCGGCTTCGAAGTCGTCCACTATTGTGTCGCAGGCTTCCTCGAACGCCTGGGAAGGTATTTTCCTGGATTGAGGGTATTGGGACACAATCTCCCCGTACTCGAATATGTTGGGGCCCCTGAGCTCGTCACCGCCCCGGTCTACGTGATGTTCCCGGACTCTGCGCATGATATACTCTAGGCGGGCTCCGTCTAAAAAGCGTTCAGCGCCTGAACAGGAAGAGTTTCTCCCCTGGTTCGTCGACTGCGGTTCCGTCCACCACCGACGTCAGCCGGAAGCCCTCCCCCAACACCAGGTCTATGAGCTCGTGGTTTCCGGCAGAGGCTAGAACCGCGTTGTCTCCCGGCCGGAGTTCGATGAACCCGCGTATGTGGCGCGCCTCCCCCGGCTCCGCGGGCTTCGAATCCTCCGCGGGCACGTTTGATTCGAGGAGCAGGTAGTCGTGTCCGTTCCCGAACGGGTCTATGAACACGCTGGTGGCGTCGAATCCCGTCTCGTTCAGGACGGTTTCAATGAATGCTGCGTCCTGCATGGAGTGGATGAACCAGGCCCTCTTCCGTCCGGTCTGCTCCGCCAGGCTGCGGAGGAACTCCAGGAGCGTCAGCCTCGGCTTCCTCAAACCGTATTCCGGGAGCGCTGAGAGGGTGTGGAAGCAGATTCCGCCGTCTTTGTCCCAGAGGAGGCTTGCGAACGCAGCCAGCCTGCCTTCTTCGTCCCGCAGCCCCACCACCAATCCGACATATGATATTATCTTCAGCACTGGATAGTTTTTGTGGATTATGTATCTGTCCACGGACTCGCCCCTCGACCTGCGGTAGCGTTCCGTCACCCCTATGGCCTCGTAGATGTCGTCATACCCCCTTATGAGGGTGAATTCCAGCCCGTTAGCTGGTTCGGGGAAGCTGAAATGGAATTCTCGGGGGTTGAATATGCTTTCCATGTCTGTTCTGACCAGTACAAGCTGCTCGTCTTCCACGGAGTCGGAGGGCAGGAAGTCGACGAGCTCGAACCCCCTCCTGTTCAACGCCTCATCTATGAGTTCCGTGTTTTTCGCGGGTGTGGAGAAGGCCTCCACTCCCTCCAGGTATTCTGTCAGGGAGGGAATGTCTTTAACGTTGAAATCTATCTTCTCTGCCGGCTGCTCAAGGTCCTTCTCCAACACTATCCTCGGTTTCTCCTCCCCCCAGAAGTCGGGTATGAATGTGCGGGCCACGTATCCGCGGTCGAGCATGTTCCGGATGTTGTATATCATGTCGAGGGAGCGGGTGGCTGAAACGTACCGGCCCACCGCGTTTTCCTCGGCCGCGTCCAAGAGGATGGAGGCTACGCTGCTGTCCCTGTAGCTTTTAAGCACGGAGTAGACGGGCATGTAAGAATCCCCCCATTTGTCCACCATCAACTGTACGACGCCAACTATCCTGCCGGAGGCGTCGTTGACGGACACCACCTTCCCCGCGTTGGCTATCACGAAGAGGGAGAAGATGTCCTGGCAGAGTTCCGGCCCGCAGAACGACGTTATCACCCTGAAGGCATCCCGTATCCTGAATTTGTCTTCTACGATGGCAACCTTAAGTTCGTCCTCCACGGCCTTGACAGTTAGTTCTTCCCTGGAGACCCCATACCTTTTGCACGCGTACTCCACTGCCTTCTCGTAGCCTCCGGCCTCGAACACCAGGTCTTTTAGCAGGTTAAGGCCTATCATCACCTCCACCAGGGAGTCGGCCATCCCAGGCGGCATCGGATAGTCTACCTTAGACAATATCTTCCCACGGTAGTCTTCAACTAGGGTTCCGTAGTTTTCCTCGTGTTTCTTCACGACTTCGATAAACTTGTGGGAGTCTATGTTGGTGAGCTCCGATATACCCTCCAGTTCTATAGATATTTCGTCGTAGATGTCTCTCTTAGCTGTTTTCTTGGAGCTGATGTCGTCGACCACGTCGTTCATCTGGCGGTTGAATCTGCCCAGTTCCTTAACTTCTATGCCGCCCAAGTCGGAGTCCACGGTCACAAAACAACTTTTGAGGGACGATAAATAAATCCCCCCGCAGAAGGGGTTATTAACGTGTGTTCCCCATTCTTACTGATGAAGCTGGTGTATCTGGCGCTGGCTGCGGCGGTGCTGCTGTCGGCGTGCGTCAACGGCCCGTCCTGCGAGAGGCCGTATAAGCTGGTTTACGGGGAGTGCTGTTTGGACGAGAACGACGACGGCATATGCGACATCGACAAGCCGGTATGCAGGCCCCCATACATACTCTATAACAACGATTGTTGCCTGGATTCGAACCTCAACCACATATGCGACAGGGATGAGTCCACCACCTCCACTGCGTCGGAGGCTGCAACCTCCACCACAGCCACCACAACATCCTCCTCGACCACGTCCACGACGTTGGAGGCGGAGTGTGTATCCATGGAGGATTGCGTGTCCTACGCCAACGTAACGTGCGACGAGCACGACCGCGCCATAACCATACACTACACCGCAATAAGCTGCTTGGAGGGAAAGTGCCTGTACCGTAGCAGCAGGGAGATAAGCTCTTACCCCTGCGGCGGCTGGCAGGAGTGCGTGGTCGGAGTGGGGTGCGTGAACAAGGACGACATCATTCCCTCACCGACGACGTCGACCACGCTCACTCCCCTGCAGACTTCTGGCTTCGACTCCATACTAGACAGGGTCGCCAACAAGAGTGCGACCACATCCACCACATCCACCACCTTGCCCGGCTGCTTTGACGCCGACGGACGGGACTACGACGTCCGGAGCGTCAACGTGTCCGGCCGCTACTGGCTTAACGACACCTACATGGAAGACTTATGCGAGTACTGCATCGACGCAGACAACCTTCTCGAATACTACTGCGAGTCCGGGCAGCTGAAAACACTCCGCCACGAGTGCGCTAACCGTTGCCTCAACGGCAGATGCTGCGTAACCGCAGGCAACAAGTGCGCAGGCGACCGTGACTGCTGCAGCGGAGACTGTCGCAGCATAGGCATGATAAAATACTGCGTCGACTAAACGCTTCTGAGGCCGTCCGACTCCCTCTGCATGACGTATGCTGCGGCGGCCGTCAAAGCCAGCAGCACCGTGAACTGCCACCACATGCTCGCTGTGCCGGCCCCCAACGCCAGATTAGTCAGGACGTGCGCGGGCGAGAATTTTAAAAGAGCTGGGAAGGCGTTTGCGGACGGCGAAAACAACGCGATCGAAGCCACAGCCAACACCGTGTAGGTCATCTGCGACCCCCTGTTCCCCCTCACCCTCAACGCTGTCGCCGCGCCGGCGGCGATGAAGAAGCAGGTGTAGAGTGTGAACGCGGCCAGTATCCCCAGTGGGTTGTGGGGTTTGAAGTCCGTGAAAGAAAGCAGCGCCAGCCATATCAGGCAGTGGGGTAGGGTGACGGCGAACGCCGCCAGGCACTTCCCGTACACTATCGTCTTGTACTTCAGCGGCGCGGTCACCAGGTTCAGTATCCTCTTGGACTCGAACTCCTCGCTCAGACTGTCTACCATCAGGCTGCCCGCCATTATCGCGGGCATGAAGAACAGCAGCGGCACCGTGAATATGTAGAAGACTTCGAAGTGCCGCGCAGTCCTGGTGTCGGCGGCCTCCTCGTATTCCAGCAGCTCCAGGTCCGGTGTGTATATCAGCATCTTAACGTTTCTCAGACGCTCCTCCACGTCCAGGAAAAACCGTTTCAGCGACAGCCGTATCAACCCCATCTTAGGGGTGTTGGATGGCATGTACACTGTGATGACGTTGTGTTCGTCCCGCAAATCCACGTCCCCTATGATGACGGCGTCGAGTACGCCGCTTCGGAGGTCATCTTCCGCATTCAACAGGCTATCGTACTGGAAGTAGGCTATCCCCGCCCGCTGAAGCGGCTGGGAGAACTCCCGCCTCGACTCCGTAACCAACCCCACGTAGACGACGTTCCGCATGCCCTCCAGGAACTCGCTCGACTCCGGCGACGTTAGTATGTTGTAGCCGACGCTCAGGAACGCCGACGACGAAACCAGCAGTATCTCGAACACCAGTATGAGGGCGAAGCTTTTCTCCCGCATCATCGCCTTGAACTCCCTCCACGCTATGATGCGTTCCTTCACCGTAGCACACCTCCGCGGAGCATGAACAGGTTATAGGCTGCGTGTATTACCGTGGCTGCGGCGAGGCCGTAGAAAAGGCTGCGTCTGCCGCTGGTCTTGGACAGGAGGAACGCGTACGCGGCGGTTACCGTCACGTGCAGGAAGAGGGTGTAGGCGAGGCCCTTGAACACGAACATCGTGTACGGCGGCGGCAGATACGAGTACACCTTCGAAATCAAGTATATGTTGAACACCTTCTCGGTTACGAAGAAGGACGCTCCGGCAACCACGCCGTAGAGGAGGGGGTTAATCCGCCGGTTAAAGTGGTAGGGCAGAATCTTCGCCAGCTCCTCCGCCAATGCCAGCACCAGCAGCGACGCATAAGGGGCGGCGAGACCCAACGGTATTATGAGGTAGGCGGTGATGTTCTGGACGACGTAGATGAACGGCACCAGCAGCGCCACCCCCGCCACCATGTACTTCACGCCCCCCCCGAGGCGTCTTGACAGGTTGGTGTAGAACAGCTTCACCAGCCCGAGGACACCGGGGGTGTTGTGGAAGGTGTCGGCGTTGAAGCACATCAGCGACGCAGCCAGGAAAAACATCGACAGGAACTTGTACGGCAGCAGCGACAAAAACACGTCCCCTAACCCGACGGGGGCGTTGTTTTCTATGCTGGTTATGGTGTCCAACGGCGAGATGAAGGCGAGCACGTTCAAGCCGGAGAATATGTTCGGCAACACGATGAACATTAGGAACGACAGCAGCGATATGGTGCTGGTGAACGTGAGCTCCCGGTAGCTCCGCGACGCGAGCACTGCGAACAGCGCGAAAGACACCAGCGTAACAGACAACACAGTGAAGATGTAACCTATCTTCAGCCCCTCCACCGGGCCGACGGTGACGAACCCGTATGCGAGGTTCACAGCCACCATCACCGACAGGTACGGGATGGACTTTCCGGCGAGTATCTCCCACTTGGCGGCGGGCGTCTGCAGCAGCACGTCCATGGTGTCGTTGACCTTCTCCCGCGCGAACGACAGCGTCAGCAGCAGCGCCAGCAGGATGGACACTGAAACAACGCTCATGTTGTGGTAGAGGCTCTCGAACACGAACGGTATCTCCCACTCCTCCGGCAGCGTGAAGCCGACTTCGTCGGTGTCGTTTTCGGCGCTGCTGTATCTCCGCCCGCTCCTTATTCCGGAGAGGTTCTGGCCCATCACCTCGTCTATGTCGAGTATGTTGACGTCCGACACGTTGCCGTTGTCTCGGGAGCGGTTTATGAACCGCACCCTGTGCAGCAGCACGGACGGGTCTATGGCTCCGCCGTAGTCGACCTCAATCTCTTCCGTCCGCACCTTTATGGGCAGGAGTATGCCGTCGAGGCTTTCGTTCGCGTCCGCGAGCGCGTATATCCTGTCCCGTTTCACGCCCACCATCACCTGCTGCACCCGCTTCAATGCAGCAGCCGACTTAACCGTGCCGGCGGTCTCGAACGACGCCCCCCCGCATTCTTCGAAGGCGTACACGTCAATCGCACCGGCTTCCAGGTCCTCCAGGGCCTCTGCGCGGCTGTCGTACGGCAGCATGTTGAGGGAGTAGTGGTTGTGGGCTTCGAACGCGCTCCCCCTGTTGTATCCTATGCGGTACATGCTGTAGGAGCTGGGGGTGTCGAGGGTGCCGGCGCCCGCATCCGACGGAGACAGTATCAGGAATATGAGGATTATGCCCGCGAAGACGAACAGCTGTTCGAAGTACCTGCCGGAGTACTGCTTCACCTCGTACTTGGATATGGTGAGGAACCTCGGTGGCATTAGGGTACTATTAAGTGTTACCCGCTAAAAAACCGCCCGCAAACCGTTTAAAACCTTTTTTTACGTCCCATTCACATGGGTTAACGATGGTGGTCTATGGATCAGTGTAAAGGCAGTTCCAGGACTGTGGGCGAAATAACACTGGAGACGCCCATCATTTTGACGCCGGAGTCCACCGTGGAGTCCGCGTGCAAGATGATGGCTGAAAAGAAGGTTGACAGCGTGTTGGTCGTGGACAAGTCCGGCGACGGAGCCAGACCAGAAGTTCTACGACACCCGAACATCGTGGGAATCGTCACGTCACGGGACGTGGTGTACCGTCTGCTGGCTAAGGGCTGCGACGCCAAGAAGACGACGCTAAAGGATGTCATGACGTCTCCGGTGAAGGTGATGGAGCCGTCGACGACCCTCTACAGGGTGGCGTTGACGATGAACGAACACGACTTCCGGCAGGTGCCGGTGATGGACTCCCACAGGATTATGGGGGTGGCGACGTCGAGGAACATCAACATGACCATCATCAAGGACATCATAGGGGACATCAAGGTGATGGCCACCATATTCCGGTGAGTCAGCACACCCGCCTGTAGGGTTCAACCACGTGTATGACCGCCTCCAAGGGGTCTTTGCAGAAGGGGTTGCAGGTCATCAAATAGTCGCCTTCCTCCGTGGCGTAGAATATGAGCTCGTGGCTTTCGCCCGGCGGCAGGATAATGGTCTTGTTGGAGTATGTCTCCCTTATCTTGTGGAGGCCCTGCTCGTTGGTTATGTTAGCTATCACCGTGTCGCCTAGGAAGACGGTGACTTCGTCCGGCCGGAACCGGTCGCCCCTGATGGTGAGCTGCACGTTCCTCGCCCTGGGAGTGTAGCTCGGATACGGTACGGTCACGCAGGTGGTCGACGTCGAAGTGGAGGTGGTTACGGTGCTGGTGGAGGGGCACACCCACTGTATGCACTCGCACCCGGGTTTCGGAGCCTGCACGCAGTCGCCCGCGTATTCTGCGGAGACCGTGGAAGAGGTTGTGGAGGAGGTGGTTGTTGCCGTCGTGGACGTGGTTGTGGAGGGGGTGACAACGGTTGAATCGGTTGTTGAGGATGTGGTGGTGGTGGCGTCGCCTCCGGAGCCGACGCACCCTGAC
This sequence comes from uncultured archaeon, assembly GCA_964587725.1. Lineage (GTDB taxonomy): Archaea > Altiarchaeota > Altiarchaeia > IMC4 > SCGC-AAA252-I15 > WJMO01. The sequence continues at coordinate 32,104 of CAZPLO010000004.1, read as the reverse complement.
ACGATGAGTGCTAATGCAATGAATCCAGCCAGCATGCACCTGAGATTCATTGTTATCCATTGAGTTTTTGTCTTATAAAGCCCATCCCCCCTAATCTATGGCATGGTGGACTGTGTGGGCTGCACGCTGTGCTGCCGCCATGTTTCGGTTGGAGTTGACGAGCCCGAAGACGATGAGGATTTGGACGAGCTTGTGTGGCTTCTACTCCATGAAAACATTGCGGTGTACATAGACGACGAAGGCGACTGGTACGTGGAGTTCATCACCCCATGCACGGCCCTCACAGCAGACGGCAGATGCAGCATCCACGGGGACCACCCTGAAATGTGCAGGGGCTACGACCCGGAGTCCTGTCTCGCCCACGGCGAAGGCGACTGGTTCGAACACTACTTCAAAACCCCGGAGGAGCTGAGGGAATACTGGAGGTCTATCTGAGCAGGACCTCCTTGCCGCAGTGCATGCACACTCTACTGTCAACGGGTATGTCCTGCATGCAGTGTGGGCAGCTGACGACTTCGTAGCACCGTATCCTCTTCACCTTCTTCATCCCCACTTTGTGGAGGAAGCTGTTGACGGCGTTCGCTATCATCCCGTAGGTTTCGCTGGTCTCAACCCGGTATTTCAGCTTCTGTATGGCTGGAACGCGGTCCACCAGTTTCCTGAAGGCGTACCCTATCACCCGGTTGTAGAAGAACACTATGTTAGCGGCTATGAGCGCGTACATGGAGCCTATGACCGGCAGGCTGAGGACGAACCCCACCGCCGCCGCCCCCACCCCGACAACAACCCCCATCATCCCCGTGAAGTAGGCGAACAGAATCAGTATCACGCCGACGGCGGTGGTGAGGTAGGCTTTGACTTCGGTGCTGATGGGGTGGTTCACGAGGAAGACGAGGGCTGCCGTGAGAGATACGGCCACCACGACCTCCATTCCCCTCTTGTGCCTTGCGTCCACCTTCAAGTAAACTATAGCACCCGCGTATTTAAATTATCTGCGATAAAATTCAAATTATTTTGAAAAAATTCAAAATAATTCATACTCCTCCCATGGAGCTGTTTTTTAATAACACATTCCATATTCTCTATCCTTGGTGCAAAACATGGCTGCAGGCAAGAAATACGACCCGAAAGATTCCGAGCCCAGGTGGCAGAGGTTCTGGGAGGACGAGGGCGTGTACCGGTTCGACCCGGACGGAGAAGGCGAGGTATACAGCGTCGACACCCCGCCGCCGACGGTCTCCGGCAAAATGCACCTAGGCCACGCGTTCAGCTACAGCCAGCAGGACTTCATCGTAAGATACAAGAGGATGCGAGGGTACAACGTATTCTACCCCTTCGGAGTCGACAACAACGGCATACCCACGGAACGCCTAGTGGAACGCATGAAGGACATCCGCGCGCGGGACATGGACAGGTCTGAATTCAACCGCGTGTGCATGGAAACCCTGAGGGAGGAGCTGCTGCCCAAATACATCGAAGACTGGACCCGCATAGGGATGAGCTGCGATTTAAACGTCTTCTACGCAACCATAGACGAGCACTCGCAACGAATCAGCCAGGAATCCTTCATAGAACTGTATGACATGGGCAGGGAATACCGCAAGGACGCGCCCACCATGTGGTGTCCCGAATGCCAGACCGGCATCAGCCAGGTGGAGGCGGAGGACAAGGAGCTTCAGTCATACTTCAACGACATAGTCTTCAAGGTCGACGGAAAAGACCTCATCATAGCGACCACGCGGCCGGAGCTGCTGCCCGCGTGCGTGGCCGTATTCTACCACCCCGAAGACGAAAGGTATCAGGGCATGGAAGGCAAGAAAGCGGAGGTGCCGCTGTTCGGCTTCGAAGTCCCCATACTCCCGGACCCCCGCGCCGACCCCGAGAAAGGAACGGGAATCGTGATGTGCTGCACCTTCGGAGACCAGACCGACATGGAGTGGCAGAAGGCCCACGACCTACCAATAAAGGTGGCTATAACCCCCGGCGGAAAAATGACCGCCCTCGCCGACAAATACGAGGGGGTGAAGGTTTCGGAGGCGCGGGAAGCCATCATAGAGGATTTGAAGGATGCGGGGCTGCTGGTGCGGCAGGAGAAGATAACCCACACCGTCAACGTCCACGAAAGATGCGGCACCGAGATAGAGTACCTGAAGAGCAGGCAGTGGTTCATCAAATACCTGGACTTGAAGGACGAGATGCTGGAGTGGGGCCGCCAGCTGAACTGGTACCCCGACTACATGCGCCACCGCTACGAGCACTGGGTCAACGGCCTCCAGTGGGACTGGCTCATTTCAAGGCAGCGGTACTTCGGCGTCCCCTTCCCGGTATGGTATTGTTCAAAGTGCGACGAGCCCGTGATAGCCAGAAAAGAGGACCTGCCGGTGGACCCACTCACCGACGACCCGCCGGTGAAGGAGTGCCCGAAGTGCGGCAGCAAGGAAATCACGCCCGAGAAGGACGTCTTGGACACGTGGGCGACGTCTTCGCTGACCCCGCACCTCGCCGCGGATTTGTTCAAGGACCATCCGGTATACGGTAAAATATATCCGATGACGCTGCGGCCGCAGGCCCACGACATCATAACCTTCTGGCTGTTCAATACGGTGGTGAAGTCGAGGATGCACGACCGCGTGAACCCGTGGAGGGACGTGGTCATCTCCGGCCACGCCCAGGACCCGCACGGCAGGAAGATGAGCAAGAGCAAAGGCAACGTGGTGGGGCCGCAGGAGATGATTGAAAAGTATTCAGCCGATTCCCTGCGTTTCTGGGCGGCGGGCTGCAAACTCGGAGACGACCTGCCGTTCAGCGAGAAAGACCTCGTAACAGGCGAGAAATTCATAACCAAGATATGGAACGCGTCCCGTTTCGTGTTCATGCACCTGGAGGACTACGACGGAAGTGAACCGGACCTGGAGGTGGCGGACAAGTGGCTGCTGACCCGCCTCTCCCAGGTGATACGGGACTCCACCGAATCCTTCGAGAGATACGAGTACAGCAAGACGAAGGCGGAGGTGGAGAAGTTCTTCTGGCAGATACTCTGCGACCTCTATCTGGAGATGGTTAAGCAGCGCCTCTACAAACCCGACGTACGCGGCGAAGAGTCGAGGAAGGCCGCACAGTACACGTTATACCACGGTCTCCTGGCGGTGGTGAAGATGATGGCTCCGATAATGCCGCACATAACCGAGGAAATCTACCAGACATACTTCCGCGGCAGGGAGAACGTGAAGTCAGTCCACAACACGCGGTGGCCGGAGCCCGAAGACGGGTGGGAGGATTTGAAGGCCCTGGAGTACGGCGACCTGCTCGCGGAACTAGTCACCGAGACCCGCAAATACAAGAGCGACAACGGCATCAGCCTCGGGAAGGAGCTGTCGAAGGTTGTGGTCTCAGCCCCCAAGGAGGTCCACGACCTAGTTAAGGCGGTGGAGGCGGACTTCAAAGGCACCGGCAGAATAATGGAAGTAGAGTACAGAGACGGGAAGGAGCTGTCGCTGGAGTTCACCGCTTGATTTAAACCCCTGATACCTTTTCATATAAGATGGATGCGGTCATTTTGGCGGCGGGCGAGGGCACCCGGATGAGGCCGTTGACCGTGACGAGGCCTAAGCCCATGCTGCCCGTGGCGGGGAAGCCGATTCTCGAATGGAACCTGGAGGCCCTCGACTGCGTGGGCGTGAAAAACGTTCACCTGGTGGTCGGCTACAGGAGGGAGGTTATTGAAGGCTGCGTCGGCTCCAAGTTCAGGGGCATGAAGCTCAATTACATGGGGCAGAGGGAGCAGTTGGGCACCGGCGACGCCCTCGCCGTGGCCGAGGGCCGGTTGAAGGGCGAGTTCATAGCCATGAACGCGGACTCGTTCGTAACCCGCGGGTTCCTGTCCACGCTGCTTGAGCAGCACAGAAACCATAAGTCGGAGACGAGCATGTCGTTGGTGGAGGTGCGCGACCCCAGCGCATACGGCATCGTCGAACTCGGTAGGACGAAGGTGAAGTCGCTGACGGAGAAGCCTAAGAGGCCGGCCAGCAACCTGGCGAACGCAGGAGTCTACGTCTTCAACACCAGCATATTCCCCGTCCTCAGGGGCATCAAAAAATCCAGCAGGATGGAGTACGAGCTCACAGACGCCATAAAGAAGCTCATAAAAGATGGTCGGGTGCACGGGTTCACGTGCGGAGGCCAGTGGATTGACATCGGCGTCCCGTGGAACCTGCTAGACGCGAACGAGATCGTGATGAAGTCCATAAAACACGGGGTCAGCAAGGAGGCCGTCGTCGAAGACTATGCGGTGTTGAAGGGCGACGTCTCCGTCGGCGCCGGCACTCTCATAAAATCAGGCGCATACATAGAGGGTCCGGTCTACATCGGAAGGGACTGCGTGGTGGGGCCGAACTGCTACATCCGCCCCTACACTGTCGTCATGGACGGCTGCAAAGTCGGGAATGCAGTGGAGATAAAGAACAGCATACTCATGTCCGGCACCCACGTCGGCCACCTCAGCTACTTAGGCGACAGCATCATCGGGGAGGGCTGCAACTTCGGCGCCGGCACGAAGGTCGCTAACCTCCGTTTCGACGAGGGAGAGATAGCCATCGAAGTCAGGGACGAGATGGTTAAGTCCGGCCGCAGGAAATTCGGCTGCCTCATGGGCGACAACGTGAAAACCGGCATAAACGTTTCCATAATGCCTGGCCGCATAATCTACCCCAACGCCTACGTGGACGCGGGCAGCGTCGTCAAAAACAACATCCACACGGGGTGAACATGCATAAGGAAGCAGCCGGTCGGCGGGATGACCTTAAGAATCTGCCGTTGGAGCAGCTGTCACGCAACTACTACCTGCAGGTCTTGGAGGGTGTGAAGTCGGGTCTGAAGTCCAGCCGCGTGCTGGCGTCGACGAATCCTGGAGAGGTGTCTGATGAAGACGAGAGAGTTATGAGAGAATATATCCGGATAAAGGATGAGGTGGTTTCCAAACCGGAGAACAAACGGTTTTTTGAGGAAATCACCTCACGGCCTGACTGGAGCAAGCCGTTCTTCAGAACCCCAAGGAACTCATACATGAGATGAGGCTTCACTCAGACGACCTAGACTACTGCATACTTGCAGGGCATACTCCGCCGAGTCGCATGGTCGTTGACTTCGCACACCAGGGCCCGGAGCTTAAGTAATTATTTCGCGAGTTTGATGTCGTCCGCCTTCACCGTAACCCTGCCTGCGTGGCGGGCCAGTTTGCCGGCGCGCTCCGCCACCCCCACCGCGTACTCCTCCAATACGTCGCGTAAGGCGACGGCCGCTTCGTCGCTGACCCGGTCGATGTTGGCCTTCCTAAGTATCCTCGCCATCGGCGCAACGGGAATCTCGGCCATGGTAATACATGTGGTTCCTCCAATATATAGTTCTTTTATTCCCGGACGCACAATCCTTTTACATGGACCGGGGTTTGATGGGCATAGGCACGCTCATCATATTCATAGCGGTAATACTGGTGGCTGCCGTGGCAGCGGCCGTCTTAATCAACACCTCCGGGAGCCTTCAGCAGAGGGCGTTGACCACCGGCTCCCAGACCGAGGAGGGCGTGGCCACCGGCATGGAGGTGCTGTCGGTGATGGCCACGGACGGCAACGACCACGACCTCGAATACTTCGAGGTGATTGCGAAGCTGCAGGCGGGAAGCCAGGCATTGAACCTCAACCACACCGTCCTGTTGGTCGACACCTCCACGACATCGCAGAGCCTCGAATACGGGGGCAACGTCTCAGACGGCGACCTCGCCCCGGACACGCAGACGTTCGTAGTATACTATGTGAAGCAGGGGCCGGACTACGACCTCGGCTATTTGAGCCGGGGCGACATACTCAAGGTCAAGTTCAGCTGCGCCGACTGCAGCGGCGGCTCCGCAGGCGGCATAGCCGAGAACAAGGAGGTCAAAATAAAGTTCATACCCCGTACAGGCTCCACCACGGTCGTCGAGTTCACGACACCCGACGTCATCAAGGACCAGAGGCTAACCCTCTGGCCCTAGTCGTTTCCGCCCATCCAGCAGTGGGTGCACAGTTTCTCCCGCGGCAGCCCTATGGCCTCTATCATGTCTTCGAGGTGCTGGTACTCCAGCGACGTCACGCCCAAGTCCCTGCGTATCCACTTCACCATCCTCCCGTATTTTTCGGAGCGGTGGTCCAGGTATTCGCTGACATCTTCCACGTCGCCTTCGATTTCTTTTATGGCCCTGCGGGCGGCCAGCTCGTCCACGGTCTTCGTGGACAGGTTGTACTTGCACGGGAACATCAGCGGCGGACAAGCCACCCGCACATGCACCTCCTTGGCGCCGCTGTCGAAGAGTTTGTTGACTGTGTAGTTTTTCAGCTGCGTGCCCCTGACGATGGAGTCCTCGCAGAGTATTATGCGTTTCCCGTCTATGACGTCCCTGTTAGGTATGAGCTTCATCAACGCAATCTGGTCCCTGGTCTTCTGCGACGGGGGAATGTAACTTCTCCCGTAGCCGGGGGTGTATTTCACCAGCGGCCGCCTGAACGGGAGCTTCGAGCCCAGCGCGTAACCTATGGCGTGTGCGGTTCCGGAGTCCGGCACCCCCGCCACAAAATCCGCTTCCACGTTGTTGCGTTTCGCCAGCGCCATGCCGCTGCGCTCCCGCACCACCTCCGCGTTAATGCCCTCGTAGTTCGAGGCCGGGAATCCCGTGTATATCCACAGGAAAGAACATACTCTGCTTCCGGGGCTGGCATCCCTCACCTCCTTCATCCCGGACGGGGTCAGCAGCACCACCTCATCCGGGCCCACGTATTTCCTGACCTCGTATCCCAGGTTGGGGAATGCGCACGTTTCGGAGGCGACAGCCCACCCGTTTTCGCATTCCGCCACCACCAGCGGGAACCGGCCGTGCCGGTCCCTCGCCGCGTATACGCCGTCCCGGTTCAGGAGCAGCAGGGATATGGACCCGTCTATGGAGTCGAACACACGCTCTATCCCCGCCGATATTGTGTCGCCTTCGCCGATGAGGGTGGCGACCAGTTCGGTGGTGTTTACGCCGCCGCTTGAGTATTCTGCGAAGGTCTCACCCTCCTCTATCATCCTGGAGGCGAGCTCCCTCTTGTTCCTTATCCTCCCGTTGGTGCAGAGGGCGTAGGACCCGAACTTGGATTCGAAAACCAGCGGCTGCTCGTTGCTGTCACTTATGACACCCACCCCCGCCTTCCCCCCGAGCCCCTCGTATTCTGAGTAGAACTTTGACTTGAACTGGCTTCGGCTTATGTCGTGTATCCTCTTCTTTATCACGCCATTGCCGTTTAGCACCGCCATTCCGCCGTACTGGGTGCCGAGGTGGGAGTGGTAGTCCACGCCCAGGAACAGGTGTTCGCTGCAGTCTCCTTCGCATATCACCCCGAACAGCCCGCTCATTTTCCCAAAGAAACCTTTTGAAAGATATAATCATCTGAAGACAGCTATTTAAATCGAGGCAGTTAATTAACAACCATGATAAGGCAGGCTGCGGTGGCGGGTCAGTTCTACAGCGGCGGCATGAAGGCGCTGACGGAGGAGGTGCAGTCCCACATGGAATCCGAAGCCGAGAAATCCGATGCGCTGGGGATAATCTGCCCCCACGCGGGACTCATGTACTCCGGCGACGTCGCGGGGGCGGTCTACTCCCGCATAAACCCTGCCGACACCTTCATAATACTCGGCCCCAACCACTACGGCGTCGGCGCGGACTTCAGCATCATGACCGACGGCGTGTGGGTTAACCCATTGGGTGAGGTACGTGTCGACTCTCTGCTTGCGAAGGAGATATTCAAGCACACCCCCCACCTGGAGGAGGACCCGTTCGCCCAGCAGAGGGAGCACAGCCTCGAAGTCCAGGTGCCGTTCATGCAGCATCTTTCGGAAGACTTCCAGATTGTGCCCGTAAGCGTCCGGCATTACGCGCCCGACGACGGTTTCCTGAAGGTGTGCGTTGAAATAGGTGAGTCGGTGGCGGACGTCATATCCAAAGTCGACGCGAAGGTGACGCTGGTGGCGAGCACCGACCTCACCCACTACGAGAAACAGGAGGTGGCTGAGGAAAACGACCGCGCCGCGTTGGACGCCATCACTGTCCTGGACCCCGAAAAACTGTTCAGGGAGGTTCGTGACAGGGGCATCAGCATGTGCGGGTACGCCCCGGTTGCGGTGGTGTTGGCCGCATGCAAGAGCCTGGGTGCCCGAAAGGGCGAGCTGGTGAAGTACATGACGTCCGGCGACACAACCGGCGACTACTCTTCAGTGGTCGGCTACGGCGGCGTAATAATCAGGTGAACTACTTCAGGGTGTTTATTTTCTCCACGTCGGCGAGGCTCTGGTTAACTACCTCTCCGCCGCGGCCGAGCATCTCGTCAAGGTTTCCGAAGACGTCCGCGAGACTGAACATCAGCAGAAGCAGCAGCAGCGCACCTACTACCCCCAGCCAAAGGTTCTTCCTGTCAACTTCATCGAGTTCGTTGTACCTGTCTAGGACGTTCCGTATGAAACTCATTTTTTTAGTATTTATACCGGTTCTATTTATATTAGTAGTATGCCATGCGGTAAGAAGCGCAAGCTGCAGAAGATGCGGAAACACAAGCTGAAGAAGCGCAGGAAGAAGATGCGGCACGTCAAGAAATAGTTTACCTGTTTTTTATGCTCCAGATGGCTGCCGCAGCCACAATGGCCGCAGCCAAACCGAGGATTCCGTAGAAGGCTATGTCGTCCGTCTCCAACCCCCTTTCAGGAAGCGTGGAGGTTGTTGGAGGCATCGTGGTGGTGGTCTCAGAAACCAGGCCCTGGTTCAGGGACACCAGCATCCTCGCCTGGCTGACGCCCTCGCCGTACCCTATCTCGCCGTACTCTTCCAGGGCCATGCGGGCGTACTCCACCGACTCCCTGAAGGAGCCGTTTACGTACAAAGCCTCCGCCAACGCATAATGTTCGTCTGCGGTCTCCCGTCTGCCGGCGTACGCTATTATCTCCTCCGCCCGTTCGCCGCCCACCAACCCCAATTCCATGGACCGGTTCACCCCCTCATCGTATCCGAGGCTCCGGTACATGTCAAGCGCCCGCCCCGCGTATTCGACGCTGAGGTTGTATCTGCCAGCGTTATAGTGTCGTTCGGCCTCCAGGTAGAGTTCCCGCGCCTCCAGGAGTTGTCCGGCCCTGACTGCGAGCTCCTCCGCGGCGGTCTGGTTATCAACCAACCCCAGGCTCCGGTACAGTTCAGCCGCCCGTTTGGCGTGTTGGAGACTGAGGTTGAACCCGTCCGAAGCCATATTGGACAGGGCTTTCTCGTATTCCCCGCGTGCTTCAATCCGCCTGAAATACTCCTCGTTGACCCCGTAAACTTGGAGGCCGTCCACGGTGCCGACGTACAGCATCGACGGCTCATCCAGGGTGTCCAGCGAGTTTATCCTAGACCCGGTGTCGTGCGTCCACACAGCACTGCCCTCAGGGTCAAAGAAGGTCAGTGTTTTCTCGGCTGCAGCAACCAGGTAGCTGTCGGAGCCTCTTATGTCCATTGAATCCAGGTCGGCGACGTTATCCAACCCGTAGCTCCACAGCAGAGCCCCGTGAAGGTCGTATGCCAGTATCGTGTTGTCGCGGACGCCGTATAGTTCAGGGAGTTCGTCGCCGTCCACATCCGCCGCGTACGCTATGTCGAATCGTTCTTCGGCGTCGTCAATCAGGGCTACACTGTTGTCGTTTACGAGGTAGAGTCCCCGGAAGCATGCGGCAAGGTATTCTGGGGAGGAGTCGTTGCCCACCTCCACTGGAACGGCGTCCCAGACGCTGCCATTAAGCACGTACTCTGTCTTGACTTCGCCGTCGGCGCTGTAGGCTCTTATCCTGTAGTCGACGCTGGATGTGACTATATCCAACGTCCCGTCGGCGTCGACGTCCGCCAGATTCAAACTGGTGACTAGGCCGGTGTCCTTAACAGTCCATGCGAAGCGGTTGTAAAGTCTGTCCAGTCCCTCCTCGGGGATGCGCTGGAACCTGTAGACTCGGTGGTTGTTGACGGCCGCAGCCACTATCTCCGTCGTCGACACTATGTCGAGGAAACCGTCTTTCTCGAAGTCCGCCACGGCGGCGGAAACCACGTCCTCGTCGCCGTAAGTCTTCTGAGCGTGACGTGGTACGACGGTGTCATACATGTCGCCGCCGCTGAGATCGTACACGTATATGGTGGTTCTGGTGGGGTCCAGGCTGACGGCATACACCTCCACGGTTCCGTCGCCGTTTAAATCCAGGAAGTCGGTGCGGTGTATCCCCCTGATCACCGGCTTGCTCCACTCCAGCGTTATCGGAGGCTCCGCCGCGCACGCCAGGTTGGCTAGCAGAAACAACACCAGCAGTTTCCTCATAGCAGTTACATATCGGGCTCCGGTTTAATATAGTCCAGCCGGTATATCCGTATGGGCTTCAAGACCCCGTATGTCTTCTCCACAGTCGCATGCTCCCGAAGGAACCGGTTGAAGATCGGATACTCCCGTGCATCATACATTATAGCATACTTCACATTGTCGGTGGCGTTGACGTAATAGTTTACGTCGTAGCCTTCCACGCCCACGCGGAGGTGGAAGAACTCCATGAACTCCGGCGGAATCATCCGCCCGGTCTTGAATGCGACGGGGCAGGCGAGATACGACATCCCCATAATATGGTCTCCGGGGGAACTGTTCTCTTCCACGTACGCAGCCATCGCGTCCACGACCGCATGGTTGTAGGATTCGGCCACAAAGTAGATGTAGTATGAGACGGATGTGGCTAGCAGCAGCGAAACCAACACCACCGCGTGTTTTTCACGGACAACCTCAACCGTCTTCCCACCCAGCAAAGCCATCGGCGGGATGGACAGCGTGAAATAGAGGTACGGGTGGGCGAACCCGCACAGGTACTTCAAAATGAACAATAGCGGCACCGTCGACAGAAGATACAATAGCATGTAGTCTTCCGCGGGCCGCCGCTTCCGCGTCCGCAGCGCCAGTGCGGCGCCCGCTAGTCCTGGAACCATGAACCACGGGTCCACAGCCAGAACCTTCAGCAACCCGGTCGCCTTGCACCAGAGGCCGCCGTCCTCGTACAGGCTGTGGTGCACGAACACCTGGTACACGTACTCCGGAGACCACAGGAGGGCCGTCCCCACAGCGAACACCACGCCGGCTCCTAATCCTACATACGCGAGGTCTTTCACCCTGTTCCTCTCCCTTAACACAACATACACTACCATCGGCCCCAACGCCGCCGCACCCAGCATCTTATAAAACACCGCGACTCCAACGCACGCCCCCGCCCCCAAGAGTCGTTTCCTGCCGCCCTCCGCAGTGAGAAACAGGTAGGATGCTGCCATGTTCAGGAGTATTATCTCCGCATACGCGGTCGCCGCGTTCGTGTACTTCACCACATAAGGGGACAGACCTATCACCGCAGCTGAAAATATGCCGTGCCGCCTGCTCCAAAACCGTGACGCAAAAACGTACGTCAACGCGACGGTGGCCGTGGATGCGAGCACCGGCAGAATCTTCGCCTGCACCGTCCCAACCCCGAAGACGCCGAATATGAACGAGGTCACGTACATGTACAGGGGCTGCTGGGTGAGTATGAACCCAGTGTAAGGTTCCAAACCCCCGTGCATTCTCCATGCGCTGTATATGAAGAACCCTTCGTCGGATGTGATGGATATGTGGTCTACCGTGGAGAACCGTATCACTGCAGAGAGCAGCAGCACTGCTATCAGGTACTCCATCCAGTACGATTCAATGGCGAGGGCGTCACCCAAACTCGCGTTCGAGGGCCTGCCGCCCCTCCACGCGCGCCAAAGCAGCCACACCAGGGTCACAGCCCCCAGTATAGTGATCCACACCGCCGTGTTGAAATACGGTATCACAGTATCACATTAACTCATTATTTAATAATCGTTAAAACTAAACAGTACATCCGATGACCTCCTTCGAAGAACTCAGGGAGCTGATGGCCCGTATGCGCGGCCCCGACGGGTGTCCATGGGACCGTGAGCAGACGCTGGACGACTTCAAAGTCCACTTCAGCAACGAATCCCTGGAGGTGCTGGAGGCGCTGGATAAGGAAGACTACGACAACCTCCGGGAGGAACTGGGCGACATACTATGGCATGTGCTGTTCATGAGCCGTATCGCCGAAGAACGGGGGCTGTTCACCGTCGACGACGTGATGGCGGAGCTCGAGGACAAGATTGTGAGGCGCCACCCACACGTCTTCGGAAACGAGAAAATCGACGACCCCGCCGAGGTCATGGAGCTGTGGCGCCGCATCAAAGCTGAGGAGAAGGCCTGATTTATATTGGCGTCTCCCAAAATATTATGGAGGTGGAGAGGGTGCCTGAAGCAGACATGGAATACGAATACCATAACCTGGGCAACGACTACTACAAGCTCGGAGACTACGAGCGCGCCGTAGACCACTACACCAAAGCCCTTGAAATCAACCCGGAGATGCTGGAGAGCTACTTCAACCGCGGCCTCGCATACACTCGTCTCCGGGAGTTCGGCAAGGCCATAGACGACCACGACAGGGCTTTGGAGCTGGACCCCGGCCTGGTTGAGGCGTACTACACCCGCGGGCTCCTCCACGAATACCAGAGGGACTATGAGAAGGCGATTTCCGACTACGACACCGTGTTGCGGATGAAACCCGACTACGAGGAAGTCAGGGAGCAGCGCGAGATAGCGTTGAGGAAGAAACTGGAAACCTGATACCCATGAATATCTACTACGTCATAGACCGCGTCCCGGAACTGCCGTATTTCATACTCGCACTCGTGTATGTGGCGTCGACTCCCACGGATTTCACGCGGCCTGTGTTCGCGGTCGCCGGACTCTTCCTCGTGTCGTCTCTGGCCGTCGGCATCACATTGAAGGCGGTATTGAGGACGGAGAGGCCGGTGGAATACCACTGCATACCCGCCGTGAAATACGATATCCCATCACTCCACACCCTGCTCTCCATCGGCGCAATAGTCTTCATATACTTCGTCGAGCCTGTGTACTCGCTGGTAATGGCCCCCGTAGGGGTTCTCTACATGTACTCGCGCCTGAAGCTTGGACTACATACTAGAAAGGCCGTGTATGTCGGTGCCGTAGTCGGCGCTCTGTTGGGGGCGGTGTTCGGCTCGCTCGTGAAAATGGTAGACCTTCGAGAATATGAGATGGTACTGGCCACGTTGTTCTTCCTCATACCTCTGGCGGCGACTCTTTTCCGCCTGAAGTACCTGCGCCACAACACTATCTGAGCAGCCTACCGTCCAACAGCAGGTGGCTGCAGTATCCTATGAAACCCATTGCCGCGTAGAGTGGGCCAGCCAGCAGCAGCGGAGCCGACAGCAAAACCCCCGCATATGTTGTGTGGAAGAAACCCCTGTGTCTGGCGTTCCACAGCATCAGGAAAAGCGCCGCCGAGCCGGCGGCGGCGACAAGGGCGTGCGTTGACTGGTAGAGGATTCCGGCTGCCAAGGCCAGAACCACCACCGCAAAAACCGTCTTTCCCAGCATCTTCCTCACCTTCGACGACGGCGAGTCCGCGTCCGGGAGCAGCGTATACACGGCTCCTAAGGCAACGGCGGAGACCTCCCCCACTCCCATAGGCCTGCCGGTTCCGGTCCACGCGTACGCCAGCAGCGCCGACAAACCGAGGTAGAACAGGAGGTGGGTTCTGTAGCCGCTCATGTTCACCGTGTTCTGTGGAGGAAGTGAACCGCACCTGCAAGGCCGAATAGTATGGTGCCTAGCACAAAAAGGTAGACCAGTATGTTCCCGCCTCCGCCGGCGGCTGGCGGCTGCGTCGTGTTGGGGGTTATGTCCAGTCTGTAGCAGGTGGGGGGGGTTTTGCTGCAGTGACACTGTACTCCGTATTTGGGGTCTGTGAAACATGACACCACTCCCCTGTAGTTCACACCGCAGACGTCCCTGCATTCGTCCAGGCACTCGCATACGGGGTTGTTGTCGGGGGTGCAGCAGTCTGGTCTGCCGTCGGAGTCGGAGTCGTACTCTATGCTGCAGAATGAAAAGGTTCCTCCGCACACCGGCGCCCGGAGGGTGGTGGTGGCCGCGGAGAGATTCCCCCTCAGGGCCTCAATTTCCCCCGACCTGTACCTTCCCGCCTTGAACGGCAGAGTCGTTGTCACAATCGGCACCGCTGCTGTCGTCCTGCGCCGAACCTCTTCCGCGGACGTGGACGACGAAGACGCCGTACTGGCGGAATACGATGCGGAGGAGGTACTGTGTGAGGGCATGGTGTAGTTGAATTCCTGGGAGGCCCCTGACACAGCCAGGAAAACCGCGAAAACCAGCCCCCACGGTCTCGCATTCATCTCATTAAGTATTTTAACAATCCCGTATTAAAACATAGAGTCAGAATCTATTACGTGGTCTCATGAGCAGGCTTTCCGATACGGGCGCCGGGGAGGAGAAAAAGGATGCGGATCTCCCACGCCGGTATGTTAGCATGATAGTGGCGTCAGGCACGCTGCTTGCCCTGGTTGTTTTGGCTGTTTTGGCGGCGGCGGTAATCTACACACTCTCGACCTCCGGGGGCCTTCCCGCCGGTGTCGTACCTGATACGTCGACCACGTCTTCGACGGTTACTTCGACCACCACGCCAACCACGTCCACTACCACGTCGACGACCACCACGTCAACCACGTCCACTACGTCCACTACTGCAACCACTGCGTCCACTTCATCCACCTTCAGCCAGTACCAGATTGCCGCGTGCATGGCCGACCGCGCAGACGTGATTTATTTGAGCGACAACATCCCCTCAAAGAACCTGGAACTGTACCTCGACGACTACTCGGTGATGTTCAGGATTGAAGAATGCAAGTCGGACGAGGAACTGGACGCATGCAACAGCCAGATTAATGCGGAATACCTGGAGGATGGACAGTTCTACTACAACAACGACTTAGCCACCCGCGTCGGCTACTACCCCGTCGTGGTCAGGGGCGCTAACGCCTACGTGGTTCCGACGCCGAAGGCGTTCGAGGACCTTCTGATGTGCGGCAGCATAGGGTAACCAAGTGGATACCTGCCGTTTTTTTCCCGCTAAACACTATCTGGAAGGATGAACACGGGATTATTGCTGACTCTGGCGTTCATAGCGTTCATGGTGGTTGCAGCCGGGGCGCTGGTCGTTGGATTAGTGGTTTTCAGCGGCGAAGACGCCCTGAAGCTGCCCGAAACCCCATCAACCACAACATCGTCTTCCACTATGCCCTCGACCACAACGTCCACCATCATTCACCCGTCCACCACTACCTCGACATCCACTTCCACAACAATCTCCAATCCTCCCTTGTCCGTCTCCCACGAGCCCGACGTAATCTACTCAGGGGACGATGTCCGGTTGAACGTCGGCTCCTCGGGAGAGCCGGTCACCGGCGCCTCCGTGTATTTTGACGGCCGCTACGAAGGCCCGACCGAGGATGGGGGGTACCTTGTCTTGAGCGTCCCAGGCGGAGTGCATGAAGTCACCGTCTCGCTGGAAGGCCACGGGAACGCCTCCGTCACACTGGATGTGGACACCGACACCTACGCCACCTCCCGGGATGTGATCCGTGAGCTGACGCCGAGCGAACGCCAGCAGGCGTTCGCCGAAGGCAAGGCGGACATACGGTTCTATGAATCCACTGCCTGTCCCGTCTGCAGGGTAGTGGGGGCTAGGTTGAATAAGCTGGTGGACGACAACCGCGACTGCATAGTGTATGAGAAACTAAGCTACTACCAGCACGTCAACGAACTCACCCCGTTATTCGGGGCGAGGGTGTCTCTCCCACTCATCATAGTGGAGGGCTCGAACGGCGTGTTCAAAGCCAACGGGGAGGTCTCCATGACCTCCGTCAAGGGTATGGTGGAGCGGGCTTCGGGGTGTGATGTGGGGTGAACGGGTTGTTCATATTCAGCGTTACGGCGGGCCTGCTGGCTGCGTTCAGCCCCTGCAGTCTGCCGGTGTATCCTCTCCTCCTCAACAGGCTGGCGCGGGAGCGGCAGAGGAAGCTTGCGGCTGTCGCGTTTGCGGCCGGTCTCTCCCTGATGTACGCCGTATTCTATCTGCTGATGGGGTTCGCGTTGAGGATTCTGGGCGACGTCGTATTCCGTAGTCTCGACACGGTCTACCTGATACTGTATGCTCTGGCGGCTGTCGTATGCTCTCTGTTCGCGCTCCAGTCACTCGGCCTCCTCACATTATACGGCCGCACATTCGGCTTCACAAGCGTTCAGGGTTCCGGCGTCTTCGGCGCGTTCCTCACCGGCGTGTTCTTCGCCACGGTCATAAGCCCGTGCAATCTGCCGTTCATGATTGCGGGGGTGCTGCCAGCACTCCTCTCATCTTCCACGGTATTGGATGGCCTGCTGCTCATCTTCGGATTCAGCGTCAGCCTCAGCGTTCCCATGCTGCTCGTCGGCCTGCTGTCCGGCCATGCAATGAACGAGTGGCTCAGAAGGCGCGTGCGCCTGATAGAGTGTGTTTCAGCGGGATTCCTGCTCCTCGTTTCCATGTATTTCGCATACATGGTGATGCAGTATTTTTTATAAATAATTTATAATAAAATGCAGAAAATATAAATAATTAAGAAAAGAGATACTTTAGAGTATCTCCAGGTATCTCCGTATCTCCCAGTCGGTTACTGTGGTGCGGAAGCCGTCCCACTCCAGCCGCTTGGCCGCGACGTAGCGCTCGAAGGTGTGCCTCCCAAGGGCATCCATCATGAGTTTGCTTCCGCAGAGCTCGTCTACGGCCTCCTCCAGGCTGCTCGGGAGCGTCTCTATGTAATGCTTCTTCAGCTTCTCGTCGTCGAAGTGGTATACGTCCTCCTCCACAGGGTCGGGGGCCTCCATCTTCTTCTCCACGCCGTTGAGTCCCGCCGTCAGCATCACAGCGAACGCCAGGTAGGGGCTGCAGCTCGGGTCCGGGCACCTGAGTTCGCAGCGCGTTGACTCCTCCCTGCCGGGGCTGTACCTGGGCACCCTTATGAGGGCGGAGCGGTTGACCTGCCCCCAGCAGATGTAGACCGGGGCCTCGTATCCTGGCACCAGCCTCTTGTAGCTGTTGACCGTCGGAGCCAATACAGCGGACATGGACCTCGCATGGGTCAGCTGGCCGGCGATGAAGCTGTACGCCACCTTAGACAGCCTGTACTTGTCTTTCTCGTCGTAGAAGGCCGTCTTCCCGGTCTTGAGGTTTTTGAGGCTCTGGTGGACGTGCATGCCGCTGCCGTTCACGCCGAATATGGGTTTGGGCATGAACGTTGCGTAGAGGTCGTGTTCGGCGCTGATGGCCTTCACCGCGTGCTTGAACGTTATGGTGTAGTCCGCGCATTTCAGAGCCTCGTCGTATTTGAAGTCTATCTCATGCTGGCCGGGCGCCACCTCGTGGTGTGATGTTTCAACCGTCAACCCCATGTCCTCCAGAGCCAACACTATATCCCTCCGCACCCTGGTGGCGAGGTCCCGTGCGCTGAAGTCGAAGTAGCCTCCGACGTCGTGTGGTACGGGCACGATTCCGCCATTGTCTCTCTTGAAAAGGAAGAACTCAAGCTCCGGGCCGGTGTCGTAGTAGAAGCCCATCTTGGCGGCCTTTTCCATTGCACGCTTCAGTATGTATCTGGGGTCTCCCTCGAAGGGTTTGCCGTCGGGCTTCAGCACGTCGCATATAAGGCGGGCTGTGGACTTCTCCTTCGGCTCCCACGGAATCACCGCGTACGTCGACGGGTCCGGCTTGAGTATCATGTCGGACTCGTGTATCCTGGCGAATCCCTCTATGCTGGAGCCGTCGAACCACGTGCCCTTCTCGAGACTGTCCTCCAGCTGCTCCACGGTTATGGTGACGCTTTTTATGGCGCCCATTATGTCCGTGAACATGAGGTTCACGAATTTGACATCGTCTTTCTTCACGTCTTCCAGCACTTTCTCCTTAAGCTCGTCCAGCTCAGCCATAGTATATACTGTGCAAAAGTACTATAAATACTTATCGTTTTTATGAAAAAATGTTCAAAATTTCAACCAAAAATTGAGATAATCATTAAAAAGGGGGGGCCCGTTATACGAGCCCCTGGTCCATCATGGCGTTCGCAACCTTCAGGAACCCGGCTATGTTGGCGCCATCCACCAGGTTGCCCTCCGTGCTGTATCTCCTGCTGGCCTCCAGCGATGCGGAGTGGATGTTCTGCATAATCCCCTTCAGCTTCGCGTCCGCCTTCTCGAAACTCCACGACGTGAACTGGCTGTTCTGTGCCATCTCCAGTCCCGAAACCGCTACTCCGCCTGCGTTCGCGGCCTTCCCAGGCCCGAACAGGACGTCGCCCTCAAGGAACACTTCGATGGCATCCGGCGTCGAGGGCATGTTGGCTCCCTCACCCACCGCGATGACGCCGTTCTTGACCAGCTCCTCCGCGCCCTTCTTGTCCAGCTCGTTCTGGGTGGCGTTCGGTAGGGCTACGTCGCACTCCACAGTCCATATGTCGTCGGAGCCTTCATGGAATTCGGCGCCGTCCACGCGTTCAGCATACTCCTTTATGCGGCCGCGTTCGACCTCCTTTATCTGCTTCACTATGTCGACTTTGATGCCGTCTTTGTCTACCACGTAGCCGTTGCTGTCGCTGACCGCTATGACCTTGGCGCCCATCTGCTGGCACTTCTCCGCAGCGTATATGGATACGTTGCCGGATCCGGAACTGATGACGGTCTTCCCATTCATCGACTCGTTCTTGGTCTTCAGCATCTCCTCCACGAAATACAGGAGACCGTAGCCTGTTGCCTCCGTCCGCACGAGGCTGCCGCCCCAGTTGAGGCCCTTGCCCGTGAGTGTCCGGTTGAAGGTGTTGGTGAGTCTCTTGTACTGGCCGAACATGAAACCTATCTCGCGTCCGCCGACTCCGATGTCGCCTGCGGGGACGTCGGTTTCAGGCCCGATGTGCCTGTACAACTCGCTCATGAAGCTCTGGCAGAACCTCATAACCTCCATGTCGGATTTCCCGTGGGTGTCGAAGTCGCTTCCTCCTTTGCCGCCGCCCATCTGCAGGCCGGTGAGGCTGTTCTTAAGTATCTGCTCGAACCCCAGGAACTTCAGCAGCCCCAGGTAGACGGTGCGGTGGAAACGCAGCCCGCCCTTGTAGGGTCCGAGTGCGCTGTTGAACTCCACCCTGTATCCGCGGCTGACCTGCACTTCGCCGCCGTCGTCCATCCACGGGACCCTGAAAATTATCACCCGCTCCGGTTCGGTGAGCCTTTCAAATATCTTCGCGTCCACGTACTCCGGGTGTTCGTCCAGCACGGGCTCCAGCGAGTGGTACACTTCCGTAATCGCCTGGTGGAACTCCGGCTGCCCCGGGTTCTTCTCTATAACCCTGTCTAGCACGCTCTTGTCTGTCATGTTTCACACCGTTCTTTTTTTTTGCTCTCCAATAATATGTAGTTCATCTTTAAAAACTAAATCAAATGATGGACTCATTTTTAAACTTATAATCATTTTATTTTTCAAGATGAAACTAAATATCTCTGGCAATGAGCGGGGGGTCCTTAAGCACCTAATACATGACGGCCGCGCCACCTCGACGGAGATAGCCAAGGAGCTGGGCATCACCTCCCAGGCGGTGGGCAGAATCAAGGAAAAGCTGGAGGGCTCAGGCGTCATAACAGGCTACCACGCCGACGTCGACTACGAGAAACTCGGCATAGAGGTGTTGGCGATAGCGTTCTTCAGATTCCGCTCCGGCTCGTGGACGCGGCTGGAGAAGGACGACATCCGTCAGCGGGTGAAGGGCCCCCACCTCATACGGGTTTACAGGTTCTCGGAAGGCGACGTCACCCACATGGTCGTCTACGGCTTCAGAAGCCTTAAGGAACTGGATAACTACTTCCACATACTGCAGACGGAGCGCGGCCACATATCTGAGCTGAAGAAACTGCACGTCCTCTCCGCAGGCAGCGTATTGAAGGACTCGCCCGAGGAACTGTTCACCAAGGTCATAGAGGAGATGGGTTCGGAGACGCTGGCGAGCCCGGAGTCGCCGAAGCCGATGAAGGAAAGATGAAGTGTCTGATAGTCTGCGAGTCGGTTCACCACGGCAACACCGAAAAAATCGCGAAGGCCATGCGGCGGGAGCTCAAGGCCGACCTCAAGAAGCCGTCGGAGGTGGGGTCCATAGAATCATACGACCTCATAGGGTTCGGCTCCGGCATATACCACGCCAGACACCACCGCTCATTGTTCGAGTTCGTCGGCAGACTGGATTTGAAAGACAAGAAGGTGTTCGTGTTCTCCACCGCCGGCATGCCGTTTCTCACATTCTTCAACCACCTTCACCTGAAGTCCAAGCTGAAGTCCGCCGGCGCGGAAATAGTCGGCGACGTATCGTATCCTGGACTCAACACCCACGGCCCCTACGGCTTCATAGGTGGTTTGAACAAGAACAAGCCCGGTAATAATGAGATTAAAAAAGCCAGAGACTTCGCCAAAAAACTGGCTCAACCCCAGTAAGGATTCTTCACGTACTTGAACGCGTTGAGGCCGGCGAGTCCGCCTTCGCCGACTGCCTGCGGTATCCTAATCCATTTCCCGACCACGTCGCCGGCTGCGAACACGCCCTCGATGCTGGCGCGCATGTCGCCGTCGACCTTCACCCTGCTGCCGTCCAATTCGACGCCCACTTTTTCAAGGAATTCGGTGTTGGCTACGGTGCCGAGGCTGAACAGCACGGCGTCCGCGTCCCACACCGTCTCCGCATCGTCTTTGTTGTTGAACAATACTGCCTTCTCCACCCTCCCGGAGCCCTCTATCCTCCTAACCTCGGTGTTCCAGAGAACGTTGACGCATTCGTCTCCTATGCAGGCGACGTTCTTGTCGGTGGCCCTGAACTTGTCCCTCCGGTGCACGATGCTTACGTCGGCTCCGTTGCGTTTCAACTCCACCGCGCATTCGACGGCGGTGTCGCCGCCGCCTATGACCAGAACCTTCCTGCCCTCGTATGCCTTGGGGTCTGGGAGGCAGAAGTTCACCCCGTCGAGTTCCTCGCCTTCGACGCCGAGTTTCCTCGGCGACCCGAGGCCGCACGCCAAAACGACCGCATTGACATCGTATTCGCCCTTGGACGTGGTCACGGTCAGTCCGCCGTCCCGTTTCTTCACGTCTGCGACGGTCTCGTTCTGCCGTATTTCAACGCCCTCCTTGCGGGCGTGGTCTGAGATGATGTTCGCCACCTCCAACCCGGTTTTCCCGCGTATGCCGAGGTAGTTGTCGACCGTCTTCCACGGGTACTGGTTTATCAACGCGCCGCCCGCAAGAGCCGACTCTACGACTATGACCTTCAGCTTGTAGTACGCCGCAGTAATAGCAGCCGACAATCCCGCGGGCCCGCCGCCCACAACCAATACCTCGTAATCCATCTTACCTAACATACACTCCGCGGTTTAAATGTATCCGGTTCACGTTGAAACCTTTATTATTAATACATAGTATATTCTTATCATGCCCGTTCCTGAAGCCGGCTGGCACAGTATGGACGCGGACGCGGTCCTGAAGAAACTCAATACTTCGGAAAAAGGCCTTAAACCCGCCGACGTCGGCGAGTGCCTCTCATTCTACGGACCCAACCGGCTGGAGGAGCGGGGCGGGACCACGCCGTTCGACATACTGGTGGAGCAGTTCAAGGATTTCCTCATACTCCTGCTGATGGCGGCCGCGGCGGTCTCATTGGGCATAGGATTCATGGAGGAGAGTCCGCAGGAGATGGTGGAGGCCGGACTGATTCTGGTGATTGTGGCGTTCATCGTGGTGGTGGGGTTCTACCAGCAGTACAGCGCGGAGAAGGAGTTGGAGGCGCTGAAGAAGATGATGAGTCCGCAGGCGAGGGTGCTGCGGGACGGCGTGGAACAGACCGTCGACGCAGCCGACCTGGTTCCGGGGGACGTCGTGCTGGTTGAGGCCGGCACCAGGGTCCCCGCCGACATACGCCTGCTGGAGGCGGTGGAGCTCAAGGCCGACGAGTCCTCCCTGACCGGCGAATCGACTCCGGTGAACAAGGGCGTGAAGGCGGTTGAGAAGGACGCCCCCCTGGCTGAGCGCTCCACAATGCTTTACACCGGCACCAGCGTCGTCTACGGTAAAGGCAGGGGGGTGGTGGTGTCCACAGGGATGAGGACGGAGTTCGGGTCCATTGCATCTCGGATTCAGGAGATTAAGAAGGAGAAGACTCCGCTGCAGGACCGGCTGGGCCTGCTGGGGAAGCAGATTGGGGTGGCTGTGATAGTCCTCTGCGCCGTTGTTTTCTTCACAGGCGTGCTGTTCAACGACGAGCCGGTGCTGGAGATGTTCATCGTCGCGATTGCGTTGGCCGTGGCGGCGGTTCCGGAGGGGCTGCCGGGCGTCGTCACCGTCGCGTTGGGCGTTGGCACGAGGCGGATGGTGAAGGAGAACGTCATCATACGGAAGCTGCCGGCGGTCGAAACCCTCGGCTCAACTACGGTAATCTGCACCGACAAGACCGGAACGCTCACCAAGAACGAGATGACTGTGAAGCTGCTGTGGGTGCCGGACAGGACGGTGGAGGTGACCGGCGAAGGCTACGCCGTCGAAGGCGGGTTCAAAGAGGATTCAGGGGACGTTGAACCCGGCGACCAGATGCTACGACTGCTGGAAGCCGGCGTATTGTGCAACAACGCCCGCCTGAACTCGGACGGAATATACGGCGACCCTACGGAAGGCAGCGTTTTGGTGGCGGGCGCGAAAGCGGGTCTGATGCAGGACGACCTCAACCAGAAATACCCGCGGGCGGACGAGATACCGTTCAGTTCCGAACGCAAGAGGAAAACAACAGTCCACGAGAAATCCGACGGCCTGGTGGCGTACACCATGGGCGCCCCCGACGTGGTGTTGGAACTGTGTTCAAGCATAATGGATGAGGGCGGCGAGAAGCCGCTGGATGAGGAAAGCAGGAACCGAGTCCTGGAAGTCAACGCGGGGATGGCGTCTAAGGCTTATAGGGTGCTGGCCTTCGCCTACCGTAAAATACCAAAAAACTACGACCACGATTCCGTGGAAGGCGACATGGTGTTCCTGGGGTTGACGGCCATGATTGACCCGCCGAGGGAGGAGTCCCGGCCTTCGGTGCAGCAGTGCCGGGACGCGGGAATCAGGATTATCATGGTCACCGGCGACCATCAGCTGACGGCCAAGGCCATAGCCGAGGGCCTGGGCATATCCTCTGAAGGCGATGAGGTGTTGAACGGCCGGCAGCTGGAGGAGATGAGCGACGACCAGCTTCTGGAGGCGGTGGACCGCGTTTCGGTGTATGCGCGGGTGTCGCCCATACATAAGCTGCGTATCGTGGAGGCCCTGCAGTCTAAGGGCAACGTGGTGGCGATGACCGGCGACGGCGTCAACGACGCCCCCGCATTGAAGAAGGCGGACATCGGCGTTGCGATGGGCATCACCGGCACGGACGTCAGCAAGGAGGCGGCGGACATGGTGTTGACGGACGACAACTTCGCGTCGATTGTGCGGGCGGTAGAGGAGGGTCGCGGAATCTACGACAACATCCGGAAGTTCTTCGCCTACCTCATATCCGGTAACATCGGGGAGGTTGCTGTGGTGTTCCTGTCGTCCCTTATACCGTCGGTGCCGATTGCGCTGACGGCGTCGCAGATTCTGATTATCAACCTGGTCACCGACGGCCTGCCTGCACTGGCGTTGGGTGTGGACCCGTTCGAGCCGGGCGCCATGAAGCGGAAGCCGAGGTCCCGCGGCGAGCCCCTCCACAGGGGTTTGTCGCCGTTCATAGCATGGTATCCCCTGCTGATGATTATGACCACAATGGCGTTGTTCATGTGGGTTTACGACGCCGAAGCCGACAATATGTTCGAGGCTCAGACGGTGGCGTTTTTGACCATAGCGTTTTTCGAGATGTATCAGGCGTTCGCTTCACGGTCCACCCGTTATCCCGCGTTCAAGGTGGGCATCCTTAAGAACAAGTGGCTGCTGGCTGCCGTCGGCCTTTCGCTGGCTGTTGTGCTTGCGTTGGTGTACGTGCCGCTGCCCATCCCGTTCACCTCGCTGACCATGCAGGAGCTCACGCACGTGCAGTACATAACGCCTCAACTGTTCCTGCTGGTGATGGGGGTGTCAAGCATGGGGTTCATCTACCTGGAGCTGCAGAAGTGGTGGAACACCCGTTCACCATCTATTTGATTATTTATGCATATTCTACTTGCATTTTTATGCACATCTGCATATTATTCATAAATGAATAAATATCCGATTTTTTATTCAAAAATAAATTATTTACAAATGCATAATATTTTTTTAAATTATTTATAAAGAAATATCTTTGTGTGTATATTATTTTTCTACTGAAAACACAATACATACACACGATGTCGAACGAGACTGCGGCGGTATTCGAGGCGCTGTTCGCGCTTGAGGACGTCCGCGAAATCCTGCGTGAAACCGCACCCGAACACGAGCTCACGGACGAGCAGAAGGGGAGATTGGATGCCGCGTTGAAGAAACTGGACGCCGCCGTGAAGAAGCTGGAGAAACTGAAATGAAGGTCGCCGACATGGAGTTGAGGGACAGGGAGGAGGACTACGTCAACATCAACCCCCTCCAGACCGCGGGCAGGACGTACGCGGAAACCCGGAAGGCAGTTTCATCCTACGTGGACGGATACAGCGTCTGCGACTGGTGCAGCGGGGACCTGTGCAGCATAGACAAGCCGCCGGTGAAGGGCTTCCTCGCCGACGTCGCAGAATTCCTGGGCATGGACGCCGCATTACTCACCAACGGCTGCAGGGAGGCGAAGTATGCGGTACTCCACTCGATAACCAAGCCCGGAGACGCGGTGGTCGTGGACGGCAACAAACACTACACCACATACGTGGCCGCTGAGAGGGCAGGCCTGAGGATATACGAGGTCAAATCAAACGGGCCTCCTGAGTACGGGATTGACCCAGAAGGCTACGCCGAAGCGTTCGCCAAAGTGAAAGAGGAAACCGGTTCCATGCCCGCGGCGGCAATACTCACACACGTGGACGGCAGCTACGGCAACGTCGTCGACGCCGAAAGGGCCGGGGAAATCTGCCGGGAAAGCGGAGTCCCCTACCTCCTGAACACCGCGTACTCGTCGGGGCGGATGCCCATAGACGGCGGAAGAATCGGCGCGGACTTCATAGCCTGCTCCTGCCACAAGAGCTGGGCCACAGGCGGAGGCAACATCGGATTACTGGCGGTCACGGATGAATGGGCTGACAAAGTGTTCAGGCGCAGCAGCGCATACGACGTGAAGACGCTGGAGATACTCGGGTGTTCCACACGCGGCTCCGCAACCGTCGCATTGATGGCCAGTTACCCTCGGGTGAAGGAGCGGGTGGAAAACTGGAGCAGTGAGGTCGGGAACGCCCGCTGGCTGATGGAGGAGCTAGGGAAAATCGGGATAAACCAGTTGGGTGTGAAGCCCACGGAACACGACGTCAACTTCGTCGAATCAGACGTACTTTACAAAATATCCGAGACCCATAAGAAGAAAAACTACTACCTGTACAGCGAGCTGAAGAAGCGGGGTGTGGTCGGAATAAAGGCCGGGTTGACGAAACACTTCAAACTCAGCACCTACGGTAAAACCCGCGCACAGGTGGAGCATGTTGCGCGGGCTTTCAAGGAAATAGTGGAAGAATTCGCATGAAGGCTGTTGCGTTGTTCTCTTCCGGCATAGACTCTCCTGTCGCATCCTACCTGATGCTTAAGAGGGGTGTTGAAGTCCACGCCCTCCACACGGACGCCCGCCCCCACACAGACGACGCAGGCGTCGACAAGGCCGTGGATTTGGCGAAGCAGATAACGAAGGCTGCGGGCACAAAACTTCCTCTGACGTCGATGTCCAACGCATCATTCCATGAAGCCGTGGCGGGGAAATGCAACCCCCGGTACCACTGCATCCTCTGCAAGCGTTTCATGTACCGTGCCGCAGAGGCGCTGGCTGGTGAAATCGGCGCCGACTGCATATTCACGGGGGAATCCCTGGGGCAGGTGGCGTCCCAGACCCTGCAGAACCTCCTAGTATTGGATGAATCCGTTGAACTGCCGGTGATACGGCCGCTGATAGGATTCGACAAGGAGGACGCCATCAAGGTTGCGAGGGACATCGGCACATATGAAATATCCTCCAGAAAGTCGGTTTCATGCCCGTTCGTGCCCAAACAACCATCCACTGAAGCCCTGTTGGAGGACATACGGGCCCAGGAGGCCGTGCTCGACATGGACGGTCTCCTGAAGACTGCTGTTGACACCAAAATAACACTAATCTGACACTGTTTTCAGCTTAAACTCATAGCTAGGGACACCATAATAGTGTATGAGGATGGGGTGAACAAATGGAAGCAGCGTTAACTTTGATGTACGTAGCGACCGTGTACCTGATGGCGTACTTACTTCACCTCTTGGTTAGGGCGGCCTACAGGGGGGAAGGCATGCTCTACCCGCGGAGAACATACGACACAGGAAACCTCGTCCTGAAACCAAGGTAAGACCACACAAGCCATCCACACCGAGAAAAAGGTGGCGTGTCGCCCACAGCACGCCACCAAACCCCCGGCTTCTTTAATAATCCTCCACCATAATACTTTCATCCATGGACCGTATAGTCGTTCTCGACTTCGGCGGCCAATACTGCCACCTGATAGCGCGCAGGATAAGGGAGCTGGGAGTCTACTCGGAAGTCATGCCCCCCGGCACGCCGGCTGAAAAACTCAATTCGTTGGACGGGCTGAAGGGTGTCATACTGTCCGGCGGCGCAGCATCCGTCTACGACAGGGACTCTCCATCCCCGTCCCCCGACATACTTGATGTCGGAGTTCCGGTGCTGGGGATATGCTACGGCCACCAGCTCATCGCCCACATGGACGGCGGTAAGGTTGAAGGAGGGGTTGCAGGGGAATACGGACTCACATGCATGAAGGTGGAGGGCCAGGATGGAGTCCTAAACGGCGTAAGTTCGGAGACGGACGTGTGGATGAACCACCGTGACGTCGTTGAAGAGCTCCCCAAAGGCTACGTTAAGCTCGCCTCCACAGAGCACTCTCCCGTAGCGGCGTACGCCAACCCCGAAAAAAGGGTCTACGGAGTCCAGTTCCACCCTGAAGTTACGCACACCGTCGATGGCATGAAGATACTGGAGAACTTCGTCAACGTCTGCGGGGCGTCGAGGGACTGGAGCATGGGCGACTTCATAGATAACGCGGTCGAGGAGGCGAGGACGGTGATACGGGACAGGAAAGCCATAATAGGGTTGTCGGGCGGCGTAGACTCCAGCACCGCCGCGGTGCTGGTGAGCAAAGCCATAGGCGATAACCTGACGGCGGTGTACGTCGACACGGGATTGATGCGTTACCGTGAGACCGCGTTCATGGAGGACGCGTTCTCAGGCAAGGACATGGACTTCAGGATAGTCCGGGCGGCGGACCGTTTCTTCAGCGCGTTGAAGGGTGTCACGGACCCTGAGGAGAAGAGGAGGATTATCGGCAATTTATTCGTGGACATATTCGAGGAGGAGGCCGAGGAACTAGGCGCGGAGGTGCTGGTCCAGGGCACCATATACAGCGACCGAATAGAATCCGGCATAACGGAGCACTCGGACAACATTAAGTCGCACCACAACGTCGGCGGCCTTAAGGAGGACATGAAGCTGGAAATATACGAGCCCCTCCGCGACCTATACAAGGACGAGGTCCGCGGCATAGCCAGGCGGCTTAATATGCCGGGCGAGATTATCACAAGGCACGTGTTCCCAGGGCCTGGAATAGGCATCCGCGTCCTCGGGGAGGTGACTCCCGAGAAGGCGGAGATAGCCCGCAGGGCGTCGTACATAATAGAGGATGAGCTCCGGAATGCCAACTTATACAATGACTACTGGATGGGTTTCGCGGTGCTGCTGCCGGTGAAGAGCGTGGGCGTACAGGGGGACAGCCGAAGCTACAAGTACCCTGTTGTTATACGCATCATAGAGTCGAGGGACGCGATGACCGCCAATTTCAGCAAAGTCCCCTACGAGCTGCTGGAGAAAATGTCCACTCGCATAACCAACGAGATAAAGGACGTAAACCGGGTGGTGTACGACATAACCAACAAGCCGCCGGCCACCATGGAGTGGGAGTGAATGTTCATGTTGGATATGGTGAAATGAAAGTCAGAGAACTGGGGGGTGAGTTCGCCCTCATAGAACGCTTGGCGCGGAAGGGCGGGGCGGTCGTTGGAGTCGGAGACGACGCTGCCGTGCTGGATTACACTGGCGATAGATTCCTCCTTTTCACGTCGGACATGCTCTGTGACGGAGACCACTTCCGCCGCATCTGGAGTTCTCCGGAGGACATCGGGGTGAAGGCGATGGAGTCGAACGTATCAGACATCGCAGCGATGGGCGGCACACCCGCATATGCCGCAGTGTCCATTTCACTGCCCGACGACGTTTCAGTGGAGTTCATGGACTCGCTGTATGCGGGCATGTACTCTGTGGCGGACGAATACGGCTTCAACGTCGTCGGAGGTGACACCACCCACGGCTCCACCATGGTGGTGAACGTGGCGCTGCTTGGGGAAGTGAAGAAGAACCTGCTTTCGCTCCGCAGCGACGCCGTCGTGGGAGACCTAATATGCGTGACCGGGGACTTGGGCAAAAGCGCCGCAGGCCTGGAGCTGCTGAAGGCAGGCGTGGAAGGCGACTGCTCCGCATATCTGCGGCCCAAATGCAGGCTCCGGGAGTCGCATGCGATAGCCAAACACTGCAACGCGCTGATTGACGTCTCCGACGGACTGTCCAGCGAAGTCAACCACATCTGCCGGTTGAGCGGCGCCGGCGCAGTAATACACGAGGACAGGATACCTGTTTCAGACCTCACCAGGGAGTCCGCCGCCAAGATGAGGAAGAACCCGGTCGACTACGCCCTCTACGGCGGCGAAGACTTCGAACTCGTGTTCACCCTACCTGAGAAAAAACTGAAGAAAATAAATGTCGGCTGCCCGGTCACCGTCGTCGGTGAAATACTGGATGCGGGGGAAGGAGTGACCCTGCTTTCAGACGGCGGTAAAAAACCCCTCACAGGCGGATTCGATCACTTCAGAAGCTAGTCCTCGTCTTCCATACCACGTTTAATACGGTCGACTTCGTCGGGGACGTCCTCCTCCCATTCCTCAAGGTCTCTCAGGTCATCATCCGTGGGAGTATACTCCTGTCCCTTCCGTGCCCTCCTCTCCTTCTGAAGCCTATGCCTCTCCTTAATCAACCTCAATCTCTCAGCTGCACTCATGCCTTTTTCTATGCCCTGAGAAACGGCGTCATCCGCATGTTTTTCCGCCCAGACTATCCTCTTCCTCGCCTCGACTCCCGCCACCTCATCCTCCGCCCCCTCATCCCTGAATCTGGCTGCCCACACCTCCTCCTTCCTAGCCTCCAACGCATCCACTGCATCATCAACTGTTTTAGGGCGTTCGGCCCCGGGTCTCAGGCGACCCACTACCACCTCAATCAGCTTTGAAGCCCTTTTAGTGAGTCTGGCAATGTTTAATCTGAGGTCTGCAGCCATTTCCTCCTGAGGCGGGGGCAGGTGTATCGGCTCCCCCGGCCCTCTGCCTCTGGCGGACTCGGCAAGCCTCTGTCTAGCCGCCCTCCTCTTCTCCCTGGCGACCAGCTGCTTGAGCTCCTCTATGGTGGGGTCTGTTTCCTCCGCCAACATCTTCCTTTCAGAAGGTTTGACCACATCATCGTGACCTGTCCTGATGGGTGGTGTTTTTTCCGCGGCGGCCAGGTGTTCCCCGGGCCTGTCGTCGGGGCGTTTAGCAGGCGGCCCCGCTTCTCCGACCACCTTCGGCTGCAGTGTTTCGATAACCTCTCCCGTCGGCTTGAACGTCCCGTACCCCGTCGCCTCCCAGTGTTTCCTGAACCGTTCACCGTATTTCTCCCGGAGCTCGTGGATGTCTTCCACGTATCTTATCAGCACAGCCCTGGCATCAGGCTCCTCGCTAATCCTTTTCACCACACCCTCCACGGCATTCTGCACCCTACTGGCTCTGTATCCCGTAGCCTTCTGAGTTCTCGAGTACAGATCCTCTCTGTCGAGCAGGAAAATTCCCGCAGTCCATATGTGGTCGTCCATGGCCTCCGGCTTCTTCCACGTGGAGCGGTGCAGTCTGCTGAACACCTCTGCCACCTCCTCCTTGTTCAGGTCGAACATCACCTCCCTCACCTGCTCCTCCGTCAGCGGCGGCACCGACTCAAGCCTTTCCACAGCATCCTGGACCATCACTCTAGCCCTTGGGTTACTCCTCCAGCCGTCCAGAAACTTCCCTATGAGAGTCTTGACCGCGTTTTTACCCAGCATGTATTTCTGCGCGAGCTCGTCCGCGGTCATCTCAGCCCCGAAGTAGTCTTCAGCCAGCTGCCTGTCCCTGACACGGTTTTCAAGCATCATGTTACGGGGTATAAGGCCTATTAGTTCCCCCCTCTCACCGTCCGTCATCCTCACAGCCGTCCAATGCAGCCTCTCTCGAGTTACCTCAGGCACAATCGCCAGCTCGGATTCCCTGGCTAAAATGAATTTTCTCATCTCCCCGTCGCCGACCAGGTAGTTCAGGAACTCGTACTTCCTGTTTTTCGTTTCGCTGGCTGTGGAGATGCCGAACCCATGTTTCTCGGCGTCTATCTCGTTTACGGTGTACCCCCTTCGGTAGAACAGCTCGGCAATCTTCAAATCGTCGCCGAGGGACGGGTGGTTGAGACGTTCAGCCGCCAGTTTCTTGAAGTTCCTCCAATCACGGTCCCGCATGCCGTAGAGCACGTATTCGGCGGTCTTCCTCAGTCTATCTCCTGAAAGAACCCTGGAGTCCTCCACCGATTCCAAAGGTTCCTCCGACCCCTTCTCCCTGAGAGCCATACAGTTAAAAAAAGGCAGTGTTGTCTAAAATACGCATCACATGCGTCGATATTCTCTCTTCCTCAGAAACGCCTTGACTTCCCGGTCGACGGCTAGTTCGGACTCGTCCTCTCCAGGGGAAAGATCCTGTCTGGGCTTGTCGGCTCCGAGTCCGCCCGAGGGATTCCCGCGGTCGATGGATCTCATGGCGTCGTCGATGTCGTCTGTCAGACCAGCCTCTCTTTTGGCTATCCTGTCCCGTATCTTCTGAAGCCGGCTTCTCTTTTCGCCTTCGATGGTCATGTTATTATTTAACGGCCGGGATTAATATGTTACGATGGCCGTTGACATTAAGGTAACCGGTGAACTCCCTGAAAAACCCGTAATCGTGGAGGCGTTCCCCAGCAAAGGCTACGTCAGCACCCTAGCAGCCAGCCAGATGATAAAGCAGCTGGACATGCAGTATGTAGGGCACATAGAGTCGGACAAGCTGGATGTGGTGGCTGTGGTCCACGACGGCCGGCCCATGCACCCCATAAGGTTGTACAGGAAAGACGATGTGGTGTTGATATTCTCAGAACTCATGATACCGCTGAACCTCGTACACGACTTCACATGCGCTTTGGAAGACTGGTTCAAGGAGTTGAAGCCCAGGCGGGCGATACTCTTGGCGAGTGTCCCCGGTGTGGAAACCGACAAGGAACATGAGATACTGGCTGTTTCAACCGACGAAGAACTTAAGGAGAAAATCAAGGGCTTGAATGTTAAGTCCATGGACGAGGGGGTGTTGACGGGGATGTCCAGCAGCCTCATAATCAAGTGCGGCTCCAACGGCATACCTGCGACGTCGTTGATGGTGGAGACCAACTACATACCCGATGTACTTGCCGCGGCGTCCCTGCTGAAGATTCTCCAGAAGATACTGGGTTTGAAGGTGGACGTGGAGGATTTGACCGCCACAGGTAAGGAGATTGAGGAGAAGTTCAGGGACACCATGGAGCAGCTGAAGAAGGGCCAGGAAGACTACAAGCAGATGCACACCGAAACCAGCATGTACCGGTGAGTTTTCCAAATAGTTTCTAAAAAATTTTAAATAATTTTAATGCTGTGTTGCGTAATTGCTAGTCTTTGAGGACTAGCACGTACGCTCG